>NZ_CP160205.1:4688187-5357928 GCF_041080815.1 Mucilaginibacter yixingensis
CATTAAAATCAATCCAAACGATCCCAACTCCTGGTATTCAAGGGCTATTGTAAAAGATGAACTACATACCTGGAAAGCTGCCCGGCGCGATTATGATAAAGCAATAGAACTTGCCCCTGATTTTACCGATGCCATTCTAAACCGTGCCGCTAATAAAGACGAAGCCGGCGAGTATCAGGCTGCTATTGATGATTACACATTCGTAATAAATCTAGAACCACAAAATGAGATGGCCTATTTTAACAGAGGCAATTCAAAATTAAATCTTAAGGACACCAAAGGAGCTTGCGCCGATTGGCATAAAGCGCACGAATTAGGCGCCGATTATGCAGTTGAACGGATAGAACAGCACTGTAATAATAAAAGCAGCCTAAAGGATAAGTTAACGGGATTGTTCAAGCGCAATTAGAACGCCTCACCTCACTCCCCCGCCAGCACGGCCTGCATCACGTTATTTACAATCCGGCCGCAACGCACCAAGTTAAACTCAAAAATCTCTTGTGGCTGCCAGAGCTGCTGCAACTCGGCGCGCAGCATTTCTTTGGCGCGATTAAGCCGGATTTTCACGTTTGATTCGCCCAGGTTCAGCGCCTCCATGGTTTCATTGGTGCTCATGCCCTGCACTTCGCGCATTACAAAAACCAGGCGGTATTTTTCGGGCAGAGCGGCAACGGCGCGTTCCAATATCAGCTTTAGTTCTTTATTGAGGAGCCCGCTTAGCGGGGTTTCATTATTGGCCTCGGCAAAAGTTGTTTCCATACGCAATTGCTCTGTTCGTTGGTTCCGTTTTTTGTGCAGTAAACTCTCATTAATCAGTATGCGGGTAAGCCAGGTGCCAAAAGCACACTGCTGTCTGAAGTTTTCCAGTTGCCTGAATGCGTTGATATAGGCAATCTGCATCACATCTTCGGCCTCCTGATCGTCTTCCACAATTGACAGGCTGATGCGGTACAGCCGCTCATTATACTTCCGCATCAGGTTTTCAAACAGGTGAGCCTCGCCCTGCAATATCCGGCCTACAATTGCTTCATCGCTTAATTGATCCATTGTATAAACTAGCACTTTGTATGGTAGAGTATCTAAACAACCAAAGGGTTACAAAATAGTTGAAAATAAATATTGTAACCCTTCTTTGCCGGCAATTCTCTAACAGGTAAACAAAAGAAAAAATATTATGGATACGAACATCAGGCAATTGCAAACCTTACTGAAATTCACCTACGGACTGGTACCCGTGGTGGCCGGTGCCGATAAGTTTTTGAACCTTTTAACCGACTGGGAAAAATACCTGGCGCCATGGCTTAAAGCCTTGCTGCCCTTCAACGGTCATGTTTTTATGATGATTGTTGGCGTGATAGAAATTGTGGCAGGCATCATTGTATTGGCCAAACCCCAAATTGGTGCCTGGATTGTAGCCGCATGGCTTACCGTAATCGCCCTCACGCTAATCTCTGGCGGCAACTATTTTGACGTAGCCGTGCGCGATCTGGTGATGGCTATTGGCGCTTATACACTGGCTAAGCTTTCTGTGGCTGTTAGTAAGTCGGTGGCTTAAAATAACTATTTGTCATTGCGAGGAGGCACGACGAAGCAATCCCGTCGCACGTTATGAGTCCTTCGACAAGATCGCTTCGCGCCAAACCGATCGCACAACCCTGCTCGCAATGACAAAACTTTTAAATTGCATCTTCATACTTTAATCATCTTGAATAGTTATGTTTAGGATACAATTTAAACCCTTCCATGTATCCGCTCGACTTTCTCTATTACCATATCACCTACTGGTTTGAGCAACATCCTGAAAAACTAACCTGGAGTACCCCACAACAAAGGGCAGCTTACGCGCTGGGCCTGGTGATACTTTGCTGGGGCTGGGTTTTGGATAGTTATCTGGTCTCAAAGCATGTTCTCGAGGCAAATGTTAGTCGCATTACTTTTCTGGCCGTCGGCCTGGCAATTATGTATCTGTTGCAATACATTTATATTGACAAGGGGCGCTACGCGGCACTCGCATCAGGCGGGGGCTTCAAGATCAGTAAAAATACCGGCGTGGTTGTAACATTTGTGTTTCTGTTCCTATCGTTCCTGCTACCGTTTATTACGTTGCCCTTGTTCTACAAGTTTGGATCGGCCCGTTTACACTGAATAATTTAACATATTTCCCCGCCCGACACCATTACCCACAAAGCCGCTCATCTTGCGTATATGCGGCAATGTTATTACCTTGACGCAACAACCAATTAACCGGCTATTTTATGAAAACTTTGTTTGCCGCTATGGCACTGGCGGGCGTACTGCTCAGCTCTACTGCACCAATGCACGCCCAGCAAAAAGCTCTGTCAACCAAAACACGGGTTATTGCCACGTCGGATGGCGAGATAGACGACCAATGCTCCATCATCCGGTTCTTACTTTACACCAACGAGTGGGATGTAGAGGGCATTGTCACCTCCAGCTCCATGTACCATTGGCATGGGCGCAAATGGCCGGGAGATAATTGGATTGACCCTTATATGGAAGCTTACACCAGGGTATACCCTAACCTGATCAAGCACGATAAACGTTACCCCTCTCCTGCTTATTTGCGCCAGCGCACCTTGCTGGGCAACGTAGAAACTCAAGGCGACATGGCCACTATAAGTCCGGGTGCCGCGCTGATTACCAAGGTTCTGCTGGATGATACCGATAAACGACCTGTTTGGCTGCTGGCCTGGGGCGGCACCAATACTATTGCCCGCGCGCTGAAAACCATTGAGGAAACGCAGCCACAAAAAATGGCAGCTGTAGCCAATAAAATGCGTTTCTATTTTATCTGGGAGCAAGACAGCACCTATCAAACCTACATCAAACCGCATTGGGGCAAGTTTAATATCCCAACCATTATTGCCGATCAGTTTGAGGCCATTGCCTACCGCTGGCCCGAAACCCAGCCAGATAACATGCACGTCTATTTTGAAGGCCCCTGGATGAAGGAGCACATCCTGGAAAACCACGGACCGCTCACTGCCATTTACCAGGCATTAACAAATGGCGATTTTCGCTCAGAAGGAGATTCGCCATCATTTATCCATCTTATTCCTACGGGCTTGCGCAGTTTGGAGTCGCCGTCATACGGTGGCTGGGGCGGGCGCTTTGTTAAGGTGCGCGCCAACACCTGGCTGGATTCGGTACTCATTCCCGGCTACAAATATCCTGAAGGCCGCTGGTTTAGCGGCAGCAGTTGGGGCAGGCAAAGCGTAAAACAAACCCCGCCTGCAACGCATGAGCAGATACTGGATTATTTTAAACAAATGACCCGCTGGAGCGATGCCCTGCAAAATGATTTTGCCGCCCGTGCAGATTGGTGCGTAAAAGCCTACAAAGATGCCAACCACCCACCGGTAGTGGTGCAAGCTAAAGACGTAAACGCCAAACCTGGCACCCGCGTAAAACTTAGCGTTGCCGGATCTACAGATCCTGACGGCAACGCCCTCACCTACCATTGGTATGTATACACAGAGCCCAGCACTTTTATAGCCGATGGCCCGGTAAGCAAAGAAGCTGTACAAGTTAACGATGCCGATAAAGCCATCGCATCTATCATGGTACCAAAAGGAAAAGGCAGCTTACACCTCATTTGCGCCGTTACAGACAATGGCAAACCGGCGTTGACCAGGTATGCCAGGATTATTGTGAATGTGGGCCGGTAACAAACAAATAGCTGCAATAGACTGTTAAGCACTATTATCAATTAACAACAAAACAATGAACAAGATAACATCCATTGCGCTGGCAGTTTTAATGATGGTGATGATTGGTACCGCCAAAGCAACATCATTAGCTGGTGCGAAGGCAACAACGTCAGCATTGCAACTACCGCCACCGCCGCATCATCCGCCACCACCAAAGTTGCACCTTAACGTGCGTTTGCCGCGTCATCCGCGGCCGCAAATACGTCATCCGCGCCGGCCACCAGGGCCGCATCTGCGCATTCATTTGCCACCTGCGCCGCCGCATCCGCCGCGTCCATAAAAAACTAAAGGAGCTTTAACGGGCTCCTTTTTTATTATATTAACTTGGCTAAAAAGTCTGCCGCAAACTGCCCGGCCTCCAGCCAGCGCCTGCGAATGCCCGCCTTACCCGGGTGCAGCGGCAAGGGGTTAAAATGCCGGTATAGCTCGTGCCCGTATCCTTCAAAAACCTTTACATCATCAGGGCGCTTCAGGGCTTTGGCTTTCTCGTATATGGCCTGTCCGCCGTAGGTGCCTTTGTTCACACCCGGATGGACAATTTTGTCTTTTGAACCATATACACTTACCACCGGCGTCGGTTCATTTTTGAGCCAGTTGATGTTATAAATCCCACCCCAAAAGTTCACCACCGCCATTACTTTGGTGGGCCCATCGTTTACAGTGCCAAATCCTGCCGGATTTTTTATGCGGAGCGAATCGGCCAGCTCCCGGTTATTGCTAAAAGCCGCTTGCAACGCCATCATGGCCCCGGCAGAGTTCCCGGCCAGAATAATCCGATTCGGGTCTATACCAAATTTAGCGGCATGCTCTTTAAAGTACCGCACGGCTTGCCGCGCATCCAGCACCGCCGGATAGGCGGCCTGGATCAGTTTACCAAAACTAAAAAGCGTTGATTTTTTACCCATACGATAATCAATCGCAGCACAAACATATCCGCGACGGGCAAAGGTTTCACTCCATAGCCTGATGTTATCGTCCCGTTTCGAGCCGAAAACAAACCCACCACCGTGCATCCAGATAATCAGTGGGCGATTGCGTACTTCATCGTTATGAGGGGTATAAAGGTCAAATAGATTGGCTTTCCGGTTTGCGGCACTCGTGGTATCTGCGGCATAAGGTTGATCGGTCAGCACATCGGCCTTATCAAATAGCAGATCCTTGTATCGCTTGCCCTGAGCCATGGTTACAGTGCCCACCATCATTGCAAAAAATAGAATTATGAATTGTTTTTGCATCATTATTATATCCAGATCACAACATCTGGGTGTTATTATTGTTTAATTACGACATTGGTGCCTCAAGCGGATTTTTATTAGTTTTGAGTTTACCTGAAAAATAAAAATGATATACGGCCTGGGCACAGATCTGGTTGACGTTGAGCGCATAGCAGAAAAGATAAAAAGATCGGAAGGCTTTAAAGAACTCATATTTTCTGCCGCCGAGATTGATTACTGCGAAGCCAAGACGCACCGGTTTGAGCACTACGCCGCACGCTTTGCCGCCAAAGAAGCTTTTTTTAAAGCGCTGGGCACCGGCTGGCTAAGCGGCACGGCTTTTAATCAAATACAAATAACACATAACACCGATGGCAGGCCCGCTTTGGAACTGAGCGCCGAGACTAAAGCAACCATTGCCGCAATTGGTGAATTTAATATACATGTATCGCTATCGCACACCAAAACGGTGGCGACGGCTACTGTAATACTGGAAACAAGATGATCACAACCGGGACCACATCCCTCCTGCCACCCGAAATTGCGGCCGTGCAGGAAAATAGACTAAAAGAGCTGCTGCAATATCTTGCTGCAAACTCGCCCTATTATAAAAGGATCTTTGCTGAACAGGGAGTAGATATCTCCCGCATTCAGCAACTGAGCGATCTGCCATTACTGCCCCTTACTACCAAGGATGATCTGCAGCGCCATAACATGGACTTTTTGTGTGTTGCCCCCGAGCAGGTGATTGAATATAGCACCACCTCGGGCACACTGGGCAGCCCGGTGACCATCGCGCTGACCGAGAACGACTTGCAACGCCTGGCCGACAACGAATACCGCTCATTCCTCCAAACTGAAAGCACCGCCGTCGACACCTGGCAACTGATGCTAACGCTGGACAGGCAGTTTATGGCGGGCATGGCCTACTACGCAGGCTTGCGGCAAATGGGTGCAGGCGTGATCAGGCTGGGACCGGGCGTTCCGTCGTTACAGCTAGAGATGATTAAAAGACTGAAGCCAACGGGTATTGTAGCTGTGCCATCGTTCATCCTCAAGCTGATTAATTATGCGGCGGCCAATAACATCGATATCAACTCAACATCGGTTAAAAAGGCCCTTTGCATTGGCGAGAACATTCGCAATGCCGATTTTTCTTACAACATTCTTGGGCGCAAAATAACCGATGCCTGGAACATTCAACTGTATTCTACTTATGCCTCTACCGAAATGCAGACGGCTTTTACAGAGTGCAGCCACGGCAACGGCGGCCACTTGCAGCCAGACCTGCTGATTATTGAGCTTTTAGACGACAACGATCAGCCTGTCGGTGCCAATACCCCTGGCGAACTGACCATCACTACCCTGGGTGTGGAAGGCATGCCGCTGCTGCGCTATAAAACCGGCGATATCTGCACATATACTGATGAGCCTTGCGCCTGCGGACTAAAATCGCCGCGCTTGTCGCCTATTCTGGGTCGTAAGAAACAGATGATCAAGTTTAAGGGAACTACGCTGTACCCGCCAGCCTTGTTCGATCTGCTGAACGAGCGCGAGGAGATCCTGGATTACGTGGTAGAAGTGTACGCAAACGATGTTGGCCTGGATGAGGTATCGCTCTACATTGTGCCTATTGATGATAGCGAGGAATGCGATCATCGCATTCGCGCTTATTTACAGGCAAGGTTGCGTGTTAGTCCGCATATTAAGTATGTGGCGGCAGACGAGCTACAAAAAATCATGTTTCCTGAAACATCCCGCAAGGCTTTGAAGTTTATAGACCGCAGGTAGTAAATAATGCAGGGAAATCGTTTTTAACTTTTTTGTAATCAAAACAGGTCATCCCGAACTTGTTTCGGGAACCCATCAAGCCTGGCAACCAAGACGGTCTGCTTGCATGTGGGGTGCTGAAACAAGTTCAGCATGACTTTTAGGTTAAAAAGTGATTTCCCTGGTAAATGCCGCACCAAGTGCGGTAAGCTCTGCATATTTTTATACATTTACCCGGATAAAATCAACTTAAAGTATCTATGATCAATATCGGCCGCAGTCCGCTTTCGGTTTCGCAACTCGCCCGTATAGTGTTTGAAAATGAAGAGATCGTCATTGACGAGGATGTGTTAAACGAGGTTGATGTTAATCACCAGTTTCTTCAAAAATTTTCTCAAAATAAGCTTATTTACGGCATCAATACCGGTTTTGGGCCAATGGCACAATACAAGGTAAGTCAGGATAGCCTGATGCAGCTGCAGTATAACCTCATCCGCAGCCACTCATCCGGCAGTGGCAAATTAATAGAGCCCGCGCTTTGCCGCGCTTTAATGGTAGCCCGTTTAGGCAGCCTGATTCAGGCGCGTTCAGGTGTTCATCCTGAGATTATTGAACTGATTGCCCTGCTCATCAACAAAAATATTTTGCCTTGCATTTTTGAACATGGTGGCGTTGGCGCCAGCGGCGACCTGGTGCAGCTGGCTCACCTGGGCTTGATGCTGATAGGCGAAGGCGAAGTGCACTATCAAAACGCTATCCGCCCAGCGGCCGAAGTGTTTGCAGAGAACAACATCAAACCATTGAGCATCCACGTGCGCGAAGGTCTGGCTATCCTGAACGGCACATCGGCCATGACGGGTATTGGCTGTTTGAACATTGCCAAATCTCAGACTCTAATTAGCTGGGGCATCATGCTATCGGCATTGACCAACGAAGTGGTTGAAGCTTATAACGATCATTTCTCTACCGAACTAAACGTGGTGAAACATCACACAGGCCAACTAAAAGTAGCCGCGCTGATGCAACATGCGCTGGAAGGCAGCCAAATGATCCGCGACAGATCTGAGCACTTATATAATCCGGACAATATCGGTCATGATGTGTTTGAAGACAAAGTGCAGGAGTACTACTCGCTGCGCTGCGTAACCCAAATATTGGGCCCTGTTTATGACACCATTGCCCACGCCGAAAAAATACTGACTGAGGAACTGAACTCGGTAAACGACAATCCGGTGGTTGACCACGTGAACCATAACGTGTTCCACGGCGGCAACTTCCACGGCGATTATGTATCGCTGGAGATGGATAAACTTAAAATTGCCATCACCCGCGTATCTATGCTGGCCGAGCGTCAGCTGAACTACCTGCTTAATAACAAGCTGAACCAGAAATTCCCACCGTTCGTTAACATGGGCGTACTGGGCTTAAACTTTGGCATGCAGGGCATCCAGTTTACCGCGGTATCTACCGTGGCCGAGAACCAGACCCTGTCATTCCCGATGTATGTACATAGCATCCCGAACAATAACGACAATCAGGACATTGTGAGCATGGGCACCAACGGCGCGTTGTTAACCAAAAAGGTGATTGACAATAGCTTTGAAGTACTGGCCATTCAACTGATGACCATTGTACAGGCAGTTGATTACCTGGAGTGCCAAACATCGCTTTCGCCGTTATCAGCCAAAGTTTATCATGAAGTTCGCGCTATCTTCCCTGCGTTTAAAGAAGATCAGCCGCGCTACAAAGAGCAACGCCTCGTGCGGGAATACATGGAAGCCCATGCACCTTTAAAAGCATTTGAGGCATGAAGTGTGCACTGGTAACCGGCGGTTCAAGAGGCATAGGCCGAGCCATTTGTTTGGAACTGGCGCGCGAGGGCTATTACGTCCTCATTAACTATAAAAGCAACGCCCAGGCGGCCGAAGAAACGCTTGCACAATTAACCGAAGCAGGTGGCGCAGGTGAGCTGATCCCTTTTGATATTGCCGACGCAGCTCAGGTAAAAACCATATTAGGCGATTGGCTGACCGCCAACGCCGATAAACAAATAGCCATTCTGGTAAACAACGCAGGTATCCGCGAAGACAGTCTGCTGGCTTGGATGGAGGCGGAGCAATGGCACCGGGTGATCAATACCAACCTGGATAGTTTTTTTTATACCACCCAATTGGTGCTGGGCCACATGCTCACCAACCGCTACGGCCGCATTGTCAACGTGGTTTCGTTATCCGGATTAAAGGGACACGCCGGACAGGCCAATTACTCGGCAGCAAAGGCCGGGGTTATTGGGGCAACTAAGTCATTAGCGCAGGAAGTAGGCCGACAAGGCATTACGGTTAACGCCGTTGCGCCGGGCTTTATCAAAACCGATATGACGGCCGACCTGGACGAGAAAGAACTCCAAAAACTGATCCCCATAAAACGTTTCGGCCAGGCCGAAGAAGTGGCACATGCCGTGGCCTTTCTGGCATCGCCGAAGGCCAGCTATATTACAGGGCAGGTGCTGTCTGTAAACGGCGGCTTATATACCTAACAATGATGATGCAGTTACCTGTAACAGATATTGCCCCGTTAATTCCGCAAAAGCAACCTTTTGTGCTCATCAGCGAGTTACTATATGCCGACGAACAGTTAACTCGAACGAGTTTTACCATCCCCAAAGGACATGTAATGGTCACTAACGGCCAACTAACCGAAGGCGGATTACTAGAAAACATTGCACAGACCGCAGCCGCCAGTGCCGGTTTCATCGCTATCAATTCAGGACGAGCTGTGCAGGAAGGCTACATCGCGGCAGCAAAGAATTTTGAAGTTTTTAGCCTGCCCAAAGTTGGCGACACCCTGATAACCGAGGTAACGATGCTGGAAAGCCTGGGCGGGATGAACATCATTTCGGGCAGAGTGACTAAAGGCGAAGAACTACTTGCTCAATGCGAATTACGAATTATGCTGAAAGAGGAGACCGCAGGATGAAAGACGTTTTTGTAATTGGCGACAACCTGCTCACCCCGCTTGGCGCAACAACCGCCGGAAATTTTGAGCAGCTAAAAAATGGCGCAACCGGCGTTAAAGTTTATAACGATGCCGGCATTTCTGCCCAAACATTTGCAGCGTCAATGTTTCCGGCTGATGCTTATGCCGATAATCAACAATACACCAAGTTTGAACAACTGCTTATCGCTTCTATTAGCGATGCGCTGAACCATACCGGTATCGACCCAAAGCGTACCGATACCATACTGATTTTATCCAGTACCAAGGGAAATATCACCCTGTTGCAGGATGGCGACTACAGCCCTGAACGATTGAAACGGGCATCGCTCCATCATTCGGCGGCGTTGATCAAGGCTCATTTTGGCTTTGTGCATCAGCCTATATTTATCTCCAGCGCCTGTATCTCGGGCCTGTCGGCTATCCTGACGGGGGCAAGATTAATCAATGCCGGGCGTTATAAAAATGCAGTAGTTGCCGGGGCCGATGTGGTGTCGCGCTTCGTGGTGACGGGCTTTCAATCGTTCCAGGCGTTAAGCGCTGCACAATGTCGCCCGTTTGATCGTGATCGTACCGGCATTAACCTGGGCGAAGGCGCAGCAACTGTTATCCTTTCGGCAGAAAGTAAATCAACAACTGATATTAAAGTTGCTGGCGGCAGTTTAAGTGACGATGCCAACCACATCTCCGGTCCGTCGCGTACGGGCGAGGAACTGGGTACGGCCATCAAACAAGCGCTGCAAGAAGCTGTTTTACAACCGGGAGATATAGACATGATCTCGGCCCACGGCACGGCCACCGTTTTCAATGATGAAATGGAAGCATCGGCCATTAACTACGCCGGTCTGGCTGATGTGCCGCTGAATAGTTTGAAAGGCTATTATGGCCACACACTCGGCGCTGCCGGATTGGTTGAGGCGGTGATATCGATGCAAAGTATGCAGCAGGGCATTATCATCCCAACACCGGGCTTTAGTAACCTGGGGACAAAGCCGGTTAATGTGGCCAGTCAATTGTTATATCAGCCGGTTAACCGGGTATTAAAAACGGCCTCGGGCTTTGGCGGTTGCAATGCCGCCCTGATTTTTACCAAACAATAATTTGAAAAGCGAATATCAAATATCGGCCAGCTGTATCATCTCCGGCGGTACCATCAGCAAAAATGGCGAAACGTTGTTGAGCAGTACTGAGGGTATCGACGCGTTTTTGACGGCGGCCTATCATCACCTTGAAGGCAATTATCCTAAATTTTATAAGATGGATAATCTGAGCAAACTGGGTTGGTTGGCTGCAGAAGTGTTGTTGAAAGACAGTTTTGACAGCGCCCAATATCAGCCCTTTGAGATTGGTGTGGTTTTGGCCAATGCCAACTCCAGCCTGGATGCGGATATGCGTTATATAGAGAGCATTAAGGAGTTTGCCAGTCCGGCGTTGTTTGTGTACACGCTGCCCAATATTGTGATTGGCGAGATTTGCATCAGGCATAAATTCAAGGGCGAAAATTTATTTTTTATTCAGCCTGAATTTGATGCCGAAGCCATCGCCACACAGGTAGATTACCTGCTACGCGAGCAAAAACTCACAGCCTGCGTTTGCGGTTGGGCTGACGTGCTGGGCGCCCATTATAAAGCTGGTTTGTTCTTGGTTGAACAAAGCAACGGAGGCCAACCCTTCAATGCCGAAAACATGAATCGTTTATTTACTGCTATTTAGAAATGAGCGACAAGATTTACATAGCAGGTTTAGGTGCCATTTGCGCCATTGGCAATACGGCCGATGAATGCCTGACCTCTTTAAAAAAAGGGCAGGATGGCATTGGCGAACCAAGCTATCTGCGCACGGCGCATGCCGGTGAGATCCCGGTAGCCGAGGTAAAATTGAGTAACACCCAACTGGCTGAAATGACCGGGATGCCGACACATACCAGTCGCACAGCATTGTTGAGCATGGTAGCCGCAAAAGCTGCTATAGCGGATGCTGGTTTAGACCTGTCTCCCCTACGCACCGGCTTTATCTCTGCCAACACAGTTGGCGGGATGGATAAAAGCGAAGATTTCTTTGCCGATTTCATGACCGATGAACAAGCAGGCGATCTGGCTATGGTTCGCAACCACGAGTGCGGAAGTGTAACCGAATTAGTGGCCGATCAGTTGGGAATTAAGAACTACGTGACCACCATCAGCACAGCCTGTTCTTCTTCTGCTAACGCGATTGCACATGCAGCTCGACTAATTAAAGCCGGGATACTGGATGTGGCCATTGCAGGTGGCACCGATGCGCTCACTCGTTTTACGCTGAACGGTTTTAATACGCTGATGATACTTGACCGTCAGCATTGCCAGCCTTTTGATGAGAACCGTCGCGGGTTGAATCTGGGCGAAGGTGCGGGTTACGTGCTTTTGGCATCAGAAAAAATAGCCGCTACGCTAAAGAAACAACCATACGCACAACTAAGTGGCTATGCCAACGCTAACGATGCCTATCACCAAACGGCTTCATCGCCGGAGGGTACGGGTTCCTACCTGTCCATGTCAAACGCACTGGATCGGGCAGGTTTGCAGCCAGGCGATGTTAGCTATATTAACCTGCATGGTACGGGTACCAATAATAATGATCAGTCTGAAGCTACAGCAATTCAGCGTCTGTTTCACCCGCATTTCCCGCCGGTAAGTTCTACCAAATCATTTACGGGACATACACTAGGTGCCAGCGGTGGCATAGAGGCCGTGTTTTCAGTTCTGGCTATAGCCAACGGATTGGTATTCCCCAACCTGCGTTTGCAGGACGCTATGCAAGGCTTTGATTTTTCTCCTGAAAGGGGGTTGTTAACCGGCCAGCAATTGAATCACGTATTGTCAAACTCTTTCGGGTTTGGCGGTAATTGTACATCCTTATTGTTTTCAAAAGTATCATGAGGGCATATATCAGATCGGCATCGGCTATAACGGCACAAAATACTTTTGAACAGGAGCAGCTATTGAGCGACGTGATCAATTATGACACAGCGCGATTAAAAGCCGTTGAGCCCGATTATAAGCAATACCTGGATCCAAAGGCCATCCGCCGCATGAGCCGGATTGTAAAGATGGGCTTAACCACAGCTAAAGACGCTCTGCAACAAGCCGCGGTAGACCAACCTGACGCTATTGTAACCGGCACTGCTTATGGTTGCCTGGAAGATACTGGGGTATTTCTGAGAGGGATGATCGGTCAACAGGAACAAGATCTGTCGCCAACGGCATTTATCCAGTCGACACACAATACGGTGGGCGCACAGATTGCGCTCAATCTTAAGAGTCATCGCTATAACAACACTTTTGTACATAAAGGTTTTTCGTTTGAAAACGCGCTGATAGATGCCCTGCTGTTAATGGCTGAAGGCGATGCGCAACAAGTGCTGGCAGGTGCGATAGATGAA
Source organism: Mucilaginibacter yixingensis (assembly GCF_041080815.1). Taxonomy (NCBI): domain Bacteria; kingdom Pseudomonadati; phylum Bacteroidota; class Sphingobacteriia; order Sphingobacteriales; family Sphingobacteriaceae; genus Mucilaginibacter; species Mucilaginibacter yixingensis. The sequence continues at coordinate 4,701,315 of NZ_CP160205.1, forward strand.
CTGACCGACGACAGTTTTAATATTCTGAACCGCTTTGATCTCTATAAAAACGGAGACATCAACACAGCAGTTCTCTACGCAAACCCATCTGCCGGGACTATTGCCGGGGAAGGCTCAGCGTTCTTTGTGCTGGGTTCGACACCAAAAGATGGTGATATGTGCGTACTGGACGCGATGGAGATTTTCTATAATCCTGAAAGTGCGGCAGATGTGCAGCAAAAAATAACTGCTTTCCTGGCAGCACAATCTTTAACATCTGCCGATATTAATGTGGTATTAACCGGCAAAAATGGAGATGAGAAAACTGATCAGTTCATCGATCAATATACCAACGGCATTTTTGACGGTTCGCAGCTTTGCGCTTACAAACATTTATTCGGCGAGTACCCAACAGTATCAGGACCGGCGCTTTGGTTGGGCGCGGAGGTGCTGAAGAAACAGGCTGTTCCAGATGCCTTGGCGGCAAGCACAAACGCACCGTTAAACAAACTGCTCCTCATCAATCAATATAAAAACAAGTATTTTTCGCTGATGCTGTTATCGGCCGTTTAACCCATGTCTTCAACCCAGCTTTATACCATAGAAAATCTGCAAGTTGCCGACGGCAGTATTACAGCAACCGTTGTGCTCAACGCTGCGCACCCTATTTTTGAAGGTCATTTCCCGGGCCAGCCGGTATTGCCGGGAGCTTGTATGCTGGATATGGTGAAGGCCATTACCTCGGTGGCTCTTGGACAGCAGCTGAGATTGGTAAAGGCGGATAATCTGAAATTTATTACGCCGGTAGATCCGCTTGTTTCAGGTAAACTACAACTCAACATTACCCATCAGCCCGTAACCAACGGAATAAAAATCAAAGCGACATTAAGCGGCGAAAGCCCTTACATGAAGATGGATGGCGTTTTTGATATTGGGTGATTGAAAGCGGCGTTGTAGTAATTTGCGGCCGGGGTGCCATCCTGAGCATCGTCGAAGGGCGCGCAAAGGCCTGTTTGCTCGGTTAGGCCACCGCGCGTGTTTCGACAAAGCTCAACATGACACCCTTTTTTGGCTAAATCTTTATCAAGCTTTCTCCATCAGCATAAAACTGTGCTGATAGTTCTTATAGCTGTTATAAACTAAAATGCTATCGGGCGCAGCAGAAAGCTCACCCCGTTTCATTAGATGGGCGGGTGCAGTAACCTCACCAGAGGCTAAAGCCACGGCCAGCCACAAAGCGAAAGCCGATGCTGTTGGATATTCTCCGCAGAGATGCTTAAACCGTGCTACAGGCACATTCTCAACTAACACACCCTCACAAGTATTATAGCATTTTAACGACCGGATATCGCCGTTCTCCCCGCTTAACAGTAGTGATGGTTGTTTGCCGGACAAATGCTTTTGTAGAAATGCAGCCAAGCGTTCAGCTACCTTAGTTTCATCTGCCGTATTCAACATTTCTGCTGCCACCAATCTGGCTTTTGCCCCATCGGCTTTTCCGGAAATATTGAAAAGCGCAGCGCCTTCACCGGCTATGGTACCGGGAGTTGGAGCGTAAAAATCGCCTGGGTCAATTTGCTCTGCTTTATACCATCCGGCCAGTTGATCTATGGAATAATTGTAGTTGGTAATTTCGTCGGCTCCGCCTAATAGAAAAGTGCCTTCTGGTTGTTCTGATACCAGCATGGCTGCATCAAGCAGGGCGTTCTCAAATGCCAGTCCGCCGTGCACGTGGGTATTGGCATAGCAATGCAGGCCAAACATCATGCTGATCTGCGCGGCAACGCTGTTTGAAGTACTTTGCACAAAATTTGCCGGGCTTAACGTATCCTCATCATACTCGATGATCTGATCGAGAAACTTGCCACTCTCCTGCATACCCGCATTGGCCGTGCCGATGATGATGCCTTGCGGTGATGACTGTTCTTTAAGTAGCGGCATCCCGGCAATTACGCTCATGCGTACACCCCGGCCCATCCGGCGCAGTACATTTCCCGGCAGGGGTATTACATCAGGCTCTATTACCCGCAGTTGATTGTTTACCGGCGTCAACAAACTCTCCAGGTTTACCGGGGCAAACGTGTGTTGGGGCGATATACAACTGGCTTGATGAATGTAAAACATAAGCTAAGCGCGTGATACGATGACGGATGTACAATTGCCCCCAAAACCAAACGAGTTTGACATGACGTGCTGTAAATCGGTCTGATAATATTCTGTTACCGGTGTTAGTTGGGCAGGCTCGGCAGGGGTACTGAAATTCAGGTTGGCATAAACCTCGCCATGTTGCAGGCTTAGAATACTAAACGCTGTTTCAATAGCGTTTGCCGCCCCCAGGGTATGCCCGGTAAATGTTTTTGTTGACGCAAAGGCTGGTGGCCGACCGAAAAGACGCAGCATGGCCTGACTTTCGGCCTCGTCGTTATTCTCGGTACCGGTGCCGTGGGCGTTGATATAGCCAATATCTTCTGGTTGCAAACCTGCCACATTCAATGCAGTTTGCATCGCCATAAACGGGCCATTGCCTTCAGCTGATAAAGACGACGGATGGAAAGCATCGTTAGCGTTGCCATAACCGCTTACCCATGCCAACACAGGCTTACCAGCCAGATCTTCTTCGCGTTCTAGTATTAAAAATGCAGCCCCTTCTCCCAAGTTCAATCCCTTGCGGTTGGCGTCGAACGACCGACAAGGCTCGTCAGACAAGATGCGCAATGCATTAAACCCGTTGACAGTAAATTTTGACAAGCAGTCTGCCCCGCCAACTATGGCGCGGCGGGCAAAGCCGTTTTTGAGTAACCGGTAGCCATAAATAATGGCGTTGGCCGATGATGAACAGGCTGTGTTAATGGTATCGGTAACGCCCCCGATATTCAGCTTGCGCTGCAAATAATCGGCAACTGATGAATAACCGTAAGCGTTAAGAAAAGTGGCGTCCGCTCCATCGCCGTGACCGTTTTGATAGATCTCGTCGGTTAATGACACCCCACCGATGGTAGAGGCTACGATTAAAGCAGAACCAGGTTCCGCTAAGTCTGTGCTTGTCAAGTCTGCCTGCGCTACCGCCTGATTTAAGGCGTGCAATGCGAGTAAAGTGGTGCGATTAACACTCGCATCGGTAATGCCAAGCTGCTCTTTCAGCTGATTATCCGTCAGCGAAACCCGGCCCGCAGGCAGATGAGTGTAGCGGGATAGTAAACCGTTAGGCTGCACAATACCGGAACGGCCACTTACAAGCGCAGCGCGGCAATCGGCCACAGAAGTGCCGATGGCGCTGATAATGCCCATCCCGGTAACTGCAATACGATTCAAATGATTTTATTTGGCACGGTGCTGCTCCACATAGGCAGCCAGTGCGTTAATATCGGTAAATGCTTTACGCCCGTCTTTCGGGTCGTTTATAGTGATGCCGTACTCGCGTTTCAGCAGTACGATCAGTTCCAGCGAGTCGATAGAATCCAGGCCCAAACCGTCTCCGAAAAATGGCGTATCATCTGCAATGTCGGCAGGTGTCAGGTCGGTCAGGTTCAAAAATTGAATTACCTGGCTTTTCAGTTGCTCTTTTAATTCTTTGTTTTCCATCTAGATCAGGTTTTTTCTTTTCAATCCGGCAAAGGCGGCGGCCTGCATTACCACAATCATTATGAGCAATGGTATGAGGTAATTTACGGCATCCGGCAGTTTGCCATTTTCCAAAAATAAGATATTATATGCTTCAAGGCACCAGTGCAACGGCGATAAATTTAGAGCCACACTGAATGATGACGGCATGGCAAAGCTGGGGACCATCAGGCCGCCAATGGCCGCCAGTATTACAATAGATATCGCGCCGAAGCTATTAGCTTGCTCCTCGGTATTAAAAAACACACCGGCACAAACGGCATAACTTACCGCGGCCCAGCCAATAATTAGTGTAACCACAAAAAAGCCCACCACATCATGCGGCACTTGCAAGCCAGGCAACCCAATTACCGGGAACAACCAAATACCAATAGCAAAAACCACCAGTGCTTGCAAAACAGTAACGGCCAAGTAAGTAAGCTGCCGCGCAAACAGAGCCAGCGCATAACTGGTTGGCAAGGTTTTTAAACGCACAAAGCTGCCGCTCCGCTTCTCGCGGATGATGCTACCCGCCAGCGATATGATGACGAAGAACATAGCGAAGATGGTCCACGCCGGTACGTTGTGCTGGGTGGCATCTGGCGTTTTAACATCCTGCCCCCCTGCTACCGCACGCTCGCGAATCTGCGTTTGATTTTGCAGCAGTTCGTCCTCCATTTTAGCCGGTAGCGGCTTATCGTTAATGGCCAGATAAAGTTGGCGAAGGGTTTCTTTGCTTTCTACAATCTGCACGGCACTACGCACGGCGCCTTGTACCGAGAGGTGGTAGGATTCTGGCAGCGACGGCTGATAGTAGACATCCAGCGGTAAATTGCCGGCAATATGCCTGGCGCTATCCCCCTCAAGGCCAAAGCTTTTCATCGCCTTGCCTGCGGTGCTTTGGGCTTTGTACAGCACATCGCCGGTAAACGATGCAGGGATGGTAATGGCCAGTAATGCATCTTTTTGATGCAGACCTTCACGCAGTTGCCCGTCGGTAGTTTTGCCAGGGAGTTGTTTAATGCGGAACAACCCGGTTTTATCCAGCGTTTGCAAAAACTCCTGGCTTAGCCTGCCGGTATCACGGTTCAGCAACAACACCGTCAGTTTATTTTTATTGAGCAGTTGGAAAGTGCTGCTCTGAATATTAGTAACCACAATAACCAGCACCACCGGCATCAGGAACATAAAGGCCAGACCGATTTTATCGCGTAGCAAAACGCGTAAGTCTTTTATGATAGCGGCCCTTAGTTTATACATGATTTAATCGCGATAATGGTGACCGGTTAAATGCAGGAACAGGTTCTCCAGGTCTGTCTGCTGGTGTTTCGCTAGCAGCTCGTCCATGGTGCCGTTAGCAATGATTGCGCCGCCGTCTATCATGGCCAGGTTGTTGCACAGTTCTTGCGCCTCATTTAATTGGTGCGAAGTGTACACCAGCGTGGTGCCCTGGTTGTTTAGCTGTAGCAAGTATTCAATAATAGCGTTGCGGGTTTGTACATCTACGCCCACCGTCGGTTCGTCCAGGAAAAGAATTTTGGGCTGATGAATGACGCCGATGGCCAGGTTAACCCGCCGTTTCATCCCGCCTGAGAAGAGTTTCACTTGTTTACAACGAACATCGGCAAGACCCAGCACCTCTAACAGCTCTGTGCTTCGGCTACGGATCTCGGCCTTACCTAATCCAGCCCAGGCTCCAAAAAATTCCAGGTTTTCTATGGGGGTAAGCTCGTGATAAAAAGAAAAATCCTGCGGAACGAGGCCGAATAGTTTTTTTATCTCACAACTGTTAACGAGTGGCTGGCCGAAGAGCTCAATCTTGCCCGATTTAGGCTTGAGCAAACCTGTCATCACGCTCATCAATGTGGTTTTGCCGGCGCCGTTTGGACCAAACAGACCAAAGCGATCGCCAGCACCAATAGTAAGCGCAAGGTTATTGAACGTGTAATTATCGTTACCCGGGTACCCAAAACTGAGTTGCGAAATATGTACGGCGGGCGCTTTCAATAATTACCACTTAATATTGTTGAGCGCCTTAAATGCAGCGGTTTCTATCTGTGCAATTTCTACCAGGTAATCGGCCATCTGGTCAAAATCAGCCTGGCTGCCCAGTCTGCCTTTATAGATGCCCGCCGCCTGTACGGCAGATGTGCGCCATAAGTCGCCCGCCTCCGTAAATTTCTCAGATAGTGCCAGCACTTCATCGCGCTTTACGTACTCATGAGCCTGCTGCAAAAAGGCAGCATAAATATAACGAAACCCGCCGCCGCCTGTACCAATTTCCTCCTGCATACGCACCAGTTGAGCCAGGTAAAGACCGGCTTTCTCCTGCCCCAACTTATCGCGCCATTTGCGGATGTGTTTGGCGGTATAGTCAATCCCCTTAGTACCCGCAAACCAACCCGGGATGCGCAGCATCTGATTGACATTCATTTTGATACCGCTGATGATGGCCTTGCGCATGCGCTCATCATCAATACGATGATCGCCATCTGCCGGGAAATAAATTTGTCCCTTTGGCGCCAGTGCCCCTTTTGCAAAGCGTACCCGCTCCAGTTCATAACTAGTGAGTTTGGTGGGATGCTCCATAATGGGGTCGCTAATCAGGTAATCGTCGCCCTCCTTGCCAAAAACAATGAGGTTATGAGCATTGAAGTGAAACCGATACTCGCGCGGGAAGTACGACAGGTAATAAACCCCCACCTGGCAACCTGCGGGTTTGCCTGCGTTGAGTGTCTCCTGTAAAAAAGCCTCAGCCTTTTCTTTCGAGCTGAATTTTTTGCGAACGATGGGAATACCCAGCGCTTTGCAGGTACGCTTAAAGATCAGCCCCGGAAAGGTGCGAAAAGCTATTGCCGGTCCGTTATTGATCTTAATAAACGGGATATAAACATAAAACAGCCCGGCGCCGATGCCGAAAGCCAATGGCTCGGTAATTTGCTCTACGCCACTGTTTTTTAAAAGACTGGTAATTACCCCCGACTCGCAATGTGCGGACTGGCGGTGTTCAAAATCAACTTTCATGCACGGTGAGGCTTTTCAAATCGCTAACGGATACATTAAAAGCACCGGCATATTTGTCTAACTGTTTAGCTGATAATTTATTAAATGATTGTGGGGTCATGTGGCGTTTAATCTGCCATTTCCAATAGCCGGTATAGTCGGCCAGCAGGCTCAGATCCATCAGGCGGTATTCCATAAAAAACAGGATCGGGCTAGCCTCCCCGTTCATCACCTTCTGGCGGGCCGCATCTACACGTTTGTCAATATCGTTCCAGGCCGCATCAAGGGCGCTCTTTTTCACATCCCAGCCGTTGCTCAGCTCGGTAGTGTAATGGCCGTCTTTATCGGTTGCGTAACAAATCTCTTTGGTAACTTTTCCCAATGCGCCGTCATCCTGTGGTACTTCTTCCTTCTTCATGGCTTTGGGTACAAATTTAGCAAACTGTAAGCATAGCGTACATATAAGAGAAACGCGCGCTCTCAGGTACCAGTAACAGTATGCGTTCACCTTTTTTCAGTTTGCCGCTGTTAAACAGTTCGTCAATCATTAGGTAGATGGATGCCGCGCCCACGTTGCCAACGCTGTACAGATTAATAAACCATTTCTCGGCCGGAATGCCGCCGCCGTACTCATCAATCATATCCGCAATCTTGCTGCGGAAAAAGTCGCTGGAAATGTGCGGCAGGAAATGATCGATATCATCAGCCTTAAGGCCTTTACGCTCAAAGATCTCTTTGATTTTGGCGCCACCCAGCGGAACAATGTTATCGCTCAACAAACCAATATCCTGCTTTACGCTGAAGATAGAGTGATTCATGATCTCGTCTGGCGTATAGTCCATGAAACCTTTCAGCGTGCCGTCGGGTTGCTTTTCGCCGCCCATATACATGCAGGTATCCATCTGGTGGGCGTATGATACGCCTTCTATCCAATCAATACGCAGGCTCAAACCATCCGGGTTCGGCTGATCTTCCAGTAAGAAAGCCGCCGCACCGTCAGACAACATCCAACGTAAAAAATCTTTTGAAAAAGCGATGTACGGGTTAGCGTCCATGGCTTTCAGTTGCTCTACCTCCTCCTCAAAAACGTTAGATACCAGCAGGCCCGAAAAACGCTCAGAGCCCGTAGCTACCGCTTTTTCGGCTTCGCCGGATTTTACGGCCATGTAGGCATATTTCAGCGCATGCATCCCCGCACAGCAAACACCCGCAGGTGATACCACTTCAATACCACCGGCCTCGGGCAGCCAGCCGTGCGTCATTACGCCGTGGCTGGGCATCACCTGGTCTGGCGATGAGGTACCGCATGACAGCAGATCAATCTCCTTCAGTTTAGCCTGATCATCATTAAACAGGTTGCGCACTGCAAAAGCCGTCATTTGCGCATTGGTATGGGTAGATTTTCCACCTTTTTCAAGTGCGTAATAACGGGTATGAATACCATTATTGCGCAGCACAATCTTTTTAGATTTAGAAGGCTTATTATTAATATACCCCAGGTACTCCTCCATCTCATCGTTTGAAACAGGGCTGTTGGGAAAGTAATGCGAGGTTTTATTAATATAAACTTGTTTTAAAGACATAAGTATATGTTAAGCTAACAGTTGGTAGTGTTTTGTTTTAGCCTTTATGCGCCTACCCGTAAAGGGGCGCACCAGTATGGCGTCTAAAATAAATAAAAGCGGGACACCAAAAAAAAGCGCCACAAAAAGATAATATTTAAAAACGCTGAGCCAGGCCGTCTTATTACGGCGCCTGGCAATGAACCTGGCCCAAACCCTGAATATGATTCGTGCTTTGCCCTCGGCCAGCATCAGTTTGTATATAATTTTTACGGCGCCGCTGTCAACCAGCGTTTGCTGCATGCCGGTGTAATCATTTTTATCCAGGTGCGCCGCGGCTATCTGGCCAAAATCGGCAGTTTTTAAAATATCCTCCTCTGCAACACCCGGAGGCGGGAAAATGTTTAGATAGCGGTCTTTTTTTCCCGTAAGCATCCAGTAAAAGATGGTAACAAAGCTCACCAGGTTATGATGTTGATCAAACAGCGCCACGTTACCCACGTGGTCTGCACCGGCATCAAGCAGCATTTTTCTAACCCGGTCATACGCGCTTAACCACATGTTACGGGCGGCCGATATGGTGATGACCGGTGTATCTTTCAGCACCGCCAGAAAATCTGGATGATGCAGCAGCGAGTTTGACGGAATGCTTGGCGACAGAAACCAGGGCTGATACCCCAGCACAATCAGATCATATTTTTGATGCGGAATGGTGAAAGGTTTGAGGTCTGTTGGATTACCCAGCACACAATCGGGCATTACACCAAAAAAGCGCTTGCCCGTCCACGGAAAGGTAAACTCTTTAGCCGTTTCAATCCTCACCACATCAACCTCGGCACCGGCGGCCCGTAACGGCGTAATGAACTGATCTATGACCTGTACCATCTGCCCCGACTGGCTATAATAAATTGCTAGAACTTTCTTATTCATCGGGCTTAAAGGTCTGACGGATGCAGAATTTTTGAGGTTTTCACATAGTCGGCCAAGGCCTCTTGTGCGGCAGCCGGCATTTCTTTGTGGTGCTTGATTATGATTGCCGCATCGGCAGCCAGATCGGCTTTGTATTTCACCACTTTCGGAGCGTTCTCTTCAATAATCAGACGCAGAAAATGCAGTTCCGCATCGCCGGCATTATTGGCAATAGCGGTTTCGAGTTTTATACGGCCCTCTTTAAAAGTATTGAGTTTTTCTTTGGCTTTTTTTAACAAGCCGGCTTTCTTCATCAGCAAAGCGCCCTGATAACCTTCTTTTTGCTTCCACTGACTGTCTTTCAACGTGCCCAGTTCTGCAGTAATAGCATCGGCATCGCCGGCTTTCAGCAATTCATAAACTCTGGCACGACTGGCGGCCGGTTGGCTATACGCCACTTGCAGGCTGACAATCAGCAACAAGAACAAGGGGCAAAGTATTAGTTTTCCTATTTTCATGACATTGGGCAGACAATCCAAATATAGAGAAACTTTATCGGCGGCGGCACACCTCTGCGTTTTACCCCTTACCTTTTTTATGCTGCGTGCCATATTATCAAATACTTTTATTTATTTTGATCTCAATTTTTGCATTTACCAAAGCTGTTGTTTAGTTGAAGTGAGGCTTACAAGCCTCACCTAAATGGCGCAGCCTTCATGAGTACATTTAAAGATATTATTTCGAATAATCCTCTCCAAAGGAGAGGACTTTAAGCTCAACTTTTATCAGAACCCTCTCCTTTGGAGAGGGCGGGGTGAGGCTTATAAACAAATACCTGTTGTTTAGGGGTAGACAAGAGATGTTATGAAAAGTTTAATTATTAAAAAGTGACGCATCCAACACAATTTTCAGGGTGCTGGGCGGTTGTTTTAGGTGGATCAAGTGGTTTTGGGTTAGCAACCGTCAAGAAACTATCTCGTCACGGAATGAACGTTGCCGTATTATATCGCGAAACGTCCATCGGTCACAAGGCCGCACTCCATACTTTCAAGGAATTAGAGGCCGAGAACAGCAATGTAATCCGGGCCTACAATCTGAATGCGCTTGATGCGGCAGACCGCGAGCGTTTTATCAATGATTTTAAAGAGCACAATAACGGCGGCAAGGTAAAACTGCTGCTGCACTCCATAGCCCGCGGCAATGTTAAACCGCTGATCTGCGATTCATCAGAGGCAGGCGGCGAGTTGAGTATGGAAGATATCCAGCTCACTACCTACGCCATGTCTAACAGCCTGTTAGATTGGGTACGCTTGCTGCTCAACCACCAACTGTTTGATGCCGATGCCCGCGTAATTGGCCTGACCAGCGAGGGCGCTCATAAATACTGGAACAGCTACGCAGCAGTATCATTGGCTAAATCATCTTTGGAAAGTTTAGCTACCTACTTAGCAGTTGAAACCGCCCGCTTTGGTATTAAAACCAACGTGATCCAGGCCGGCATTACCGCCACGCCATCGTTGCTAAAAATACCCGATAGCGACCAGCTACTCAACCACGCTACCGCACGCAACCCGCTTGGCCGAATGACCACTCCTGAGGATGTGGCCAACGTGATCTACCTGCTTTGTACCCCTGAGGCAGCCTGGATAAACGGCTCCATAATTTATGCCGACGGAGGCGAGCATTGCCGCTAATGAATACGCTGTATCAGCAGGTATTAGACCAGCTGCCTTATAAGTCAAGTTTCAGGTTTGTAGATGAAATTGAGCATCTCGATGAAGAAGGCTGTACCGGCCACTACACCTACAAACACGATTCTTTTTTTTACGAAGATCATTTTCCGGGCAACCCGGTTACCCCCGGCGCCATTGTTACCGAAACCATGGCCCAGATAGGCTTGGTGGTGTTAGGAATATACCTTATATTACCAGAACTGAACACTAACAAAGAAACTGAAAACAACAAGCCCGTTTTTCCGTTGCTTACGTCTGCAGAAGTATCATTTTATAAGATGGTACTGCCTGGCCAGAAAGTAACAGTTATATCAAAACGAGAATATTTTCGTTTTGGTAAACTAAAATGCAAAGTTGAAATGCTGGACGAAAATAAAGAAACAATAGCCATTGGCGTTTTTGCCGGTATTATACAAAATATGAGGGGTGCCAAATAATGAATAAACGTGTTGTTATAACCGGCATGGGAGTTGTATCTCCAAACGGCGTTGGCATTCCGGCATTTTTGGAGGCACTGCAAGCGGGCAAATCCGGAATAGAATTTGTGCCGCTTTATGAGGAGCTAAAGTTTAGCTGTCACGTAGCCGGTCGCCCTGATTTTGTTTGGGAGGAGTTGCAGGGCAATTACATATCAGACGTTACTTTCTACGGCCTAAAAGGCACCAACATTGGCTACGGCATCCGCGCCGCGCTGGATGCCTGGCGAGATGCCGGCCTGAGCACCGATAACGATGAGCCCCTATGGCACGCCGGCCTTGTATTTGGCAACAGCACCGCCGATACCGAAGCCATGCGCAACGTAATTACCCGGGTTGATAACAAGGAAGCCAAAAAACTAGGCTCGCGCGTGGTCGAGCAAACCATGAACAGCGGTGTGAGCGCCTATATTTCGGGCAGGTTAGGGCTGGGCAATCGCATCATCACTAACTCATCTGCCTGTGCAACCGGCTCACAAGCCATTTTAATGGCTTATGAATATATTAAAAACGGCTACGCCACCACCATGCTTACCGGCAGCTGCGAGCATGTAGACACTTACGTTTACGGCGCTTTTGACTCCATGCGGGTATTATCGCGCAAGTTTAATAATGAGCCGGAGCGAGCATCAAGACCCATGAGTTTGACCGCCGGCGGTTTTGTACCTGGCTCTGGCGCTGGTGCCATGGTACTGGAAGAACTGGAAACAGCTCTGGCGCGCGGTGCTACTATTTATGCCGAGGTTTTGGGCGGCGCCACCAATAACGGCGGTCAGCGTCAGGGTGGCACCATGACGGCCGCTAACCCGCAGGGCGTGATCAGGTGTATTAATGATGCCTTAACCTCGTCAAACGTACAGGCTGATCAGGTTGACCTGATCAGCGGGCACCTTACCGCAACTTATGCTGATAAGGCCGAGCTGAATTACTGGGCAACGGCGCTGAACAGACGGGGTGATAATTACCCTTACGTTAACTCGTTAAAATCAATGATCGGGCATTGCCTCAGTGCGGCGGGTTCTATAGAATCGGTAGCGGCGGTGTTGCAGCTAAAAGAGCAGTTTATACACCCCAACATCAACCTGGAAGATATTGACCCGGGCGTTACCGAGATTGCCGGTATTGAAAAAATACCTGTAACAACTTTAAAAAAAGATATTAATATTGTAGCAAAAGCCAATTTTGGTTTTGGCGATGTAAACGCATGTTTACTGTTTTCGAAATATAAATGATAATGACCAGACAAGATATTTTAGACGAGTTAAAGAAGGTGTTGGCCCCTTATACTAATGATAAAACCCTGCTTGAGGGTGTGAATGAGCAAACCGATCTTTTAAAAGATCTGAAAATAAACTCTGCCAACCTGGTTGATATTATTATTGATGCCGAATCTAAATACAACATTGAGATTGATTATGATGCGGCAGAAAAAATGACCACCGTGGCCAATTGTATCGACGTGATACAGGAGAGAATGGCCCAATAATTTAACACATTGCCAAGCATCGGGAATGACATCGTTGATCTGCGTTTAATTGACGCCGACAGAAGTAGACAGGCCCGTTTTTATTCAAAAATACTAGCGCCGGATGAGCTTGATTTATATGAGCCGCTCGGCGCTTTTTTAGCTTTTGAGCATTTTGTATGGCTTTGCTGGACGATAAAGGAAGCCTCCTACAAATACAGTAAGCGACTACATCCGCAGTTGCTGTTCTCTCCTCCCCGCACCGTTATCTTAGACCTATCAGTGTGTCAAAATGCCGATGATGGGAACCACTATGAGGGAACGTGCTCAAACGGGTTTTCTACCGTGTATTTTCAATCATCGCACACGGCAACTTACATCCATACTATTGTCAATGTTGCGACAGACCTTAGCCAAATCATTGCCAAAGCCTTTATTGTAGACCCTACCAAAGCATCAGCACAAACCCACGCGCAATTATTACAGCAAGCCGCGCAACTATACCCAGGCAAAGCAATAAGAATAGAAAAGAATGCCGACAACGTGCCTTCGCTAATGGTTGATGCCCAAACACATCCCATATCCATAGCTCATCATGGGCAATATGGCAGTTTTGCCATCGCAAACAATCGTTGAGTTAAATCCGATTCCAGTTATTTACTAAAGGGCAAAATTATATTCCTTTTAAGAATGCGATTTTTACCATTAATTTATAACTCTCTCACCCTGTAAGGCGTATACATTTGCTGATCCGCCTGGATAAACCTACATCGAAGAACATACTTATTGCTAAACTATGGAGAACGCCTTTTTGCCGGTCTGCTTTTTTTTGACCTTTTTATTGATGCTGATAACGGCACTCATTGTTACCCTTTGTATTGTACGCCGCAACACCCATCGGTATCTAAAGAAATTAAAAGCCGACCGAAAGGCAAATTTTCACAAAAAAGCCGGGCATCCAGATTCAACGCAATCTATTAAAGCGGCTTAATTAAAACACCATTTCAAGCGGTTAACACCTCTGTCTCAATTATCTTACAATGTTGCCAGCAGCTTTTTTGTAGAGATTGATTAATATTGATATTACCAATTAAACCAACCTGGGTAGTATCATGAAGAAAATTTTAACCACTATTACGTTAGCTATGCTGGCCATGTCTGTATTTGCGCAACAGCAACAAAAAATTATTATAAAGCTTTGGCCAAACGGCGCTCCAACCAACAGTGGGCTGACCGGTCCGGAGCAACAACTGGAGAACGGCCGCGTAGGCAACATTACCGACCCGACGTTAACCGTTTATCCGGCAAAAAAAGGCAACGGCATGGCTATTATTACCTGTCCGGGTGGCGCATACATCCGTTTAGCCATGAACCATGAAGGCTATGATATGGCCGACTGGTTCAATGCGCAAGGCATTACCTACGCGGTATTGAAATACCGCATGCCTAACGGGCACCCAGAAGTTCCGCTGGACGACGCGCAGCAAGCCATTAAACTGATGCGCCAACACGCTGCCGAGTGGGGCGTAGACCCGAACAAAGTGGGCATTATGGGTAATTCTGCAGGAGGACATCTGGCATCAAGCGCGGCCACGCATTTTACATCTGATAAAGATCGTCCAAACTTCCAGATCTTATTTTATCCCGTGATTGAGATGAAATCAGGAAGCGGACAGATGTTACTGGGCAAACAACCCTCGGCCGAGCTGATGAAGAAATTTTCTAATGACCAACAAGTAACGGCTCAAACGCCACCAGCTTTCATAGCCTGTTCTGCTGATGACCATAGTGTGCCACCTGTAGATAATGCCATCAAATATTTCAGTGCGCTTACTGCCAACAAGGTACCGGCTGCGCTGCACGTTTACCCTGTAGGCGGCCACGGCTGGGGTTATAATGATAGTTTTATTTATAAACGCGAGTGGACTGAGGAGCTGGAGAAATGGCTAAGAGAGTTATATAAGTAATATCAAGCCCTCTATTAAGACCTACCGATCCATCTATATCAACAGCGTTAAAAACAACTATAATGAGAGCAATTAATCCCTGGATCAATTTCAATGGAAATGCCGAAGAGGCATTCACTTTCTACCAATCAGTTTTTGGCGGCGAGTTCACCAAGGTTATCCGTTTCAAAGACCTATCGAGCGCCGAATTCCCGGTGGCCGATAATGACGCCAACAAGCTCATGTACATAGGCTTACCTATCGGCAATAACAACGTATTAATATCCAATGACGTTCCCGAGTTTATGGGCCGGGTAAACGAAAGCGAAAACAGGTCTAAAATATATGTTGTTACCGAAAGCCGTGAAGAGGCGGACAAAATATTTAACGGCCTATCAACAGGCGGAGATGTTGAAGGCCCCATTGGCGATAGCCCATGGGGCACCTATGCCGGCATGTTTAGAGATAAATATGGCATTGAATGGATTGTGGAATTTGACCCTGGCGTTAACGGATAAACTTTAGAATCCCTTTCAATAAAAAAGCCGGCTAGCTGTGGTTAACCGGCCTTTTTATCGAAGTCTATAGAGAGAACAATCACTCTTCAATCTTTTCCAGGATTACTATTTTATCAGGGTTATTTACATCAATCAAAATATTGAATTTTTCACCCTCCTGTGGCGTAGACCAATATCGATATGCCTGTTCAACATTTACTTCTCTCGTTCCCCCACCCTCATCAATTATTTTTAATAATATATTCAATACGCGCCGTGCATCAAGTCCTGTTCCATACTCCACAAAAGTATTCTCTATACAAATAACCTCTCCAATCGCAGCTATCCCATTTTGAATCTGCGCTTTATCCCTGGGCCTGCTAATTGAAACGCGAGCTATCAAAATAAAACATCCTACAATTATCAAAAACACCAAGAAGATTAATACTAGAGCCATTGGATCATTTATTTTAAATAAAAACTCAATATAAGATAAGGGTAGTTTTTATTCCCGCCAGAGTTTTCAAAAATTAATATTTCTAAAAAAAGCGAAACCCAAAACAATCCTTTTCATCCCTGATTCGAACATATTTGATTGATATTTGCAAATATCAACACCTAAAGATGTACACCGTAGAAACTCAGGTTCGAATTAATTACAAATATCTCTTTTTAACATTAGGCGGCTTATTAGCAATATTAGCTTTCGCATGGTTTGTTCTTACATCAACCGAAAAACACACGTATACATTTATTTCATGCATGGTTGCTATTTTCGGATACATTGGGTGGCAAATTTACTTTACAAGAAAGCGAACGCGAATCGTTTTTAGTTTTGAAGATCTTCTTCTTATCCATATTTATAACTCGCGGAAAAATTCATGGGAAAAAGCTCATGAATTTAATTATGCTGAAATAAAATCGTTTCTATTTGATGTTGCAACTAAAGAGTCATGCAGCATCGGAATCAATCTTATCGATGGGCGCAAATTCAGATGGGTGCTGTGCTCAGAAAAAGAGCTATCCACAGAACTAAAAAAAACCTTGGCATTTGAAATATTTGACCAGTTACGCAAGACTAATCCTAATATTAGCCCAGCTAAACCTTTTTTTGCGACGAAGTGGGGAACCGGACTTGTAATAGTTCTTGTTATATCTGTAGCTATCAATATTATAGCTCATTTGATCTACGGAATGACAACGCAATCCTTAATAAGCTTACCAACTACTTTGGGACTTTCCGTAATAGCATTTGCAGCCAGAAGTCAGCAGTTGTCGATGTATAAAGAAATTAAAGATGCTGTAGGCCAAGATCAAACAAAGTAAGCATTCGATATCTGTTGTTGCATTCGCTCGCGGCATGCCCCCTAAACCCTAAACTAGCGCAAGTATGCAGCCGGGGCAAAACGCGGCGTACTTGTGCTCTATGTTACATGCTTTATGGCGCCACCACAAAACACCGCATAACACAAAAGCCGATCAACTTTCGTTAACCGGCTTTAATTCCGTAGTCCATAGGGGAATCGAACCCCTGTTTCCAGAATGAAAATCTGGCGTCCTAACCCCTAGACGAATAGACCATGATGTCATTTTAGATTCGCTCTCTTCAGAACAAATCTCCCTTTGTTTTGGGACTGCAAAGATAGTCACCAAAAACACTTTTTAAAATTTTTTTTAAAAAAAAGTTACATCTCATTAAAAATCAGGGCAATTAATTATTTACACAAACAAATCGCTGTATTATTTCTTTAAATTCAGTTAACAGATAATCCTTAACTTTACTTCACCCAAAACTACCCCTCAACCTATGAAAGCGGCCTGGAACAATCATTTGATTGCCAAAAGCGATAATATCAGCTACATTAAAACCGCCTTCAATGCGGATTCACGTCACGCTAAATCTGCCGCTCGCCCAATAAAACATCAACCCTTTTTGAAAGGAACACAGGTAATCGCATGAACACACATTACGATTGTATTGTTATTGGTGCCGGACAAGCCGGCACACCACTGGCAAAAAAACTAGCACAGGCCGGCAAAAAAACAGCGCTGATTGAAAAACGTTACATTGGCGGCACCTGCGTTAATGACGGCTGCACGCCAACCAAGGCCATGGTAGCATCGGCCAGGGCGGCGTATCTGGCCGGGCGATGCAATGACCTGGGTGTGCATATTGACGGCTACCGTATTGACATGCCGCGCATCAAGCAACGTAAAGACGAGATTGTGCTTCGCTTTCGCAACGGCAGCCTGGAGGGACTGAAGAAAACCCAAAACCTTGATGTGATTTTTGGCGAGGCTACTTTTACCGGGCCAAAATCTATCAGCATCAACCTGAACGATGGCGGCACGCAGGAATTAACTGCCGATCAGTATTTCCTGAACACCGGCGCCACGCCCATTATTCCAGACGTTGAGGGCATCCTTGATATTGATTATTTGACCAACACTAGTATCCTCGAACTGGACAGCGTTCCATCGCACTTGCTTATCATTGGTGGTAATTACATCGGTCTGGAGTTTGGGCAGATGTTTCGTCGTTTCGGGGCCGAGGTAACCATCATAGAGCGTTCTGAACGGATGATGCCGCGCGAGGATGAAGACGTGGCCGACTGCATTAAAAACATTATTGAAGAAGATGGCGTGAAAGTGCTGATCAACGCTACCGTCCAAAAATTTGTAAAAGATAGTTCAGGACAGATTGCCGCTACGGTATCTGCCGGGGGGATTAGTCAGCAGATCACTTGTTCGCATGTGCTAATTGCTACCGGTCGCAAACCGGTGACTGAAAACCTTGGGTTAGACAAAGCCGGTGTGGAGACTGATGATAAAGGCCATATCAAAACTAACGATCACCTGGAAACTACAGCGCCCGGCATCTATGCTTTGGGCGATGTACGCGGTGGCCCTGCGTTTACCCACATCAGCTATAACGACTATACCATTGTTTACCGCAACCTTTTTGAAGGGACGGATTATGACATTAACGACCGCCCAGTGCCCTATTGCATGTTTACCGACCCGCAACTAGGCCGCATTGGTTTGAGTGAACAGGAAGCCAGAAAACAAGGCATGGACATTAAAATAGCCAAGATACCTATGGCATACGTGGCCCGTGGCATTGAAACCGGCGAAACCCGCGGTCTGATGAAAGCCGTTGTTGACGCCAAAACCAAGCAAATATTGGGTGCAGCCATCATAGGCGAGCAGGGCGGCGAAATTATGACCGTGCTGCAAATGGCCATGATGGGCGGCATAACGTATGATCGCATCCGCTATTGCGTGTTTGCGCACCCGCTATATGCAGAGTCGCTCAATAACTTGTTTATGGCTATTAAGGATTAACCGCACACGATGATTAAAGTTAGCCAGCTGAGCAAACATTTCGGGACGGTTAAGGCGGTGGATGATATTAGTTTTGAGGTTCGCGAAGGCGAAACCCTGGCCCTGCTGGGCACCAGCGGCTGCGGCAAAACCACCACGCTTAAAACGCTGAACCGGCTGATAGAACCATCGGCAGGCACCATTGAAATTGCCGGACAAAATATACTGCAACAACAGCCCGAAACCCTGCGCCGCAGCATGGGCTACGTTTTGCAAAACACCGGGTTATTCCCGCACTATACTATTGCAGAAAACATTGCCGTTGTACCCCAACTGCAGGGCTGGGACAAAACAAAAACCGATGCCCGCGCCCGCGAGCTGATGGAGAAACTACACCTCTCCCCAGATCTGCTTTCGGCCTATCCTCGTCAACTGAGTGGCGGGCAACAACAACGCGTGGGGCTGGCCCGCGCCCTGGCTGCTGATCCACCGATTTTACTGATGGACGAACCTTTCGGCGCGCTGGACAACGTTACGCGCACCAAAATTCAGGCTGAGTTTAAACAGCTGGACGAGCTGACCCGCAAAACCATCATCATGGTAACGCACGATGTGCAGGAGGCTTTTGACCTGGCCGACCGCATTTGCCTGATGGACAAGGGCCGTATTGTACAACTGGGCGCCCCTGCCGATCTGCTTTTTAAACCAGCCAACACGTTTGTAAAAGAGTTTCTGGCCGGCCAGCAAATGCAACTGGAATTAAGGACCACCAACATCAATAACCTATGGGAGCTATTGCCAGATGTACCTGCCCTCTCCGCAGCGTTTATGCCCAAAAGCACTACAGTTTGGGCACTGATGGAGATTCTGAAAAATCAACCGGCTATCAGCTTTCAAAAAAACAAGCAGGTTAAAACCATCAACTTTGAGCAGCTCATGAGCGCGTTCTATCAGTACCGCAAAGGAGGCTATAGCCATGAATGAGCAGCAACAAACCCTGTGGGGCTTTATGAGCGAGCAAAGCGATAAGCTGCTCAGCCAAACGCTGGAACATATCGGCCTCACGTTTATCTCACTCCTCATCGCCGTGCTGATTGGCTTGCCTCTGGGTATTTTAATTGCGCGCAGGCAGCGTCTGTCGGGCCCGGTGCTGGGCGTGGCGGGCATCTTGCAAACCATCCCCAGTATTGCCCTGCTGGGCTTTATGATCCCGGTGCTGGGTATCGGCCCAAAACCTGCCATTGCGGCGTTGTTTATTTATGCGCTGCTACCCATCATCCGCAATACCTATACGGGCATTTTAGGGGTCGATGCAGCTATTGCAGAGGCCGCCACGGCCATGGGCATGAGTAAGCGCCAAAGACTATTAAAAGTAGAGTTACCGCTGGCTATGCCGGTCATATTAGCCGGCATCCGTACCGCCACGGTTATTAACGTGGGCGTTGCTACGCTGGCCTCCTACATTGCCGCCGGTGGTTTAGGCGAGTTTATCTTCGGAGGCATCTCGCTCAACAACACCAATATGATTCTGGCAGGAGCCATTCCGGCCGCGCTACTGGCTATTATTTTTGATTTCCTGCTATCGCGACTGCAAAAGATCAACCTGAAGAAAATTAAAACCGCTACTGCCACCTCCGCCTTGCTACTGCTTTTTGCATCGTTCTACTTCATCCCCTCTGCCTATGGCGGCAAACTTACCGCCGGTTTTACACCGGAGTTTATGGGGCGACAAGACGGCAACTTAGGCCTTCATTCGGTTTATGGACTAAAACTCCACACCATTGTCATCAGCGATGCCGTGATGTACAAAGCGGCCTATCAAAAGGCGCTGGATGTAATTAGCGGGTACTCTACCGACGGTCGCCTGAAGGCTTTTAATCTTATCGTGTTGAAAGATGATAAAAACATTTTTCCACCATACTATGCTGCGCCCATTGTGCGCGATGATGCATTGAAACATTTTCATCAATTAGAAAAAACACTCAATCTACTATCGGGCCACATCAATGATTCGGTAATGACCGAATTAAATTACCGTACCGATTACCTGCACCAAACACCCGAACGTGTGGCTAAAGATTTCCTGGCAGCACAGGGACTTTACAAACCTTCGCGCAACGGACATAGCGGCACGGTACGCATCGGCTCCAAAATTTTTGGCGAGCAATACATCCTGGCCAATATGTACAGCATGCTGATTAAGGGCAATACCGATTATGACGTATCGGTAAAAAGCGGATTGGGCGGCACGCTCATTTGCTTCAATGCCATCAATAACAACCAGATTGATTTTTACCCTGAATATACCGGCACCGGCTTGCTGGCCATTCTGCAGCCGGATGCGAAAACTGTCACTCGGCTGACAACAAATAAAGATTCGACTTATAACTTCGTGAAAACCGAGTTTGAAAAACGCTATCACATCAGTTGGTTAAAACCCATTGGGTTCAATAATTCGTATGCATTAATGATGCGCCAAAAACAGAGCGATGATTTGCGTGTTAAAACAATTACAGAACTAAAGAACTACCTGGATAGGAAATAAATGGACCTGATTGACTGTTACAGGGCGGTGCGCCGTCATACTGAAAGCATTTGCAGTCACCTGCAAACCGAGGACTACGTTGTGCAGCCCGTGGCAGATGTGAGCCCACCTAAATGGCATCTGGGCCATACCACCTGGTTTTTTGAGACCTTTATTTTGAAGCCATACCTGATGGGCTACCAGGAGTATGATGCTGATTATAACTTCGTTTTCAACAGTTATTATGAATCGGTCGGCGCGCGGGTAATCCGCACAGATCGAGGAAATCTGAGCCGACCCTCTGTACAAGACATTTACCGCTATCGCGAGCATGTAGATAAAGCCATGGAAAGCTTCCTTTGCGCAGAGCCATCTGCCGAAGTAAAAGAGCTACTCATCCTTGGCTTTAACCATGAGCAGCAACACCAGGAGTTGTTGTATACCGATATCAAATATATCCTGGGCAACAACCCGCTGTTTCCTGCTTATGATAGACAATATCTATCACCAAAGGCAGATCATATAGACGGTGCGTGGATCAAGACCAACGAAGGCATTTATGAAGTAGGCCATCAGGGCGAAGGCTTTTGTTTTGACAACGAATTGAACCGCCACAAGGTGTATCTGAACGCTTTTGAGATCAGTCCGAACCTGGTTACCAATGCCGAGTATCTGGAGTTTGTCAACGCAGGCGGCTACCAGGATTTCCGTCACTGGCACATGGAAGGCTGGGCCTGGGTAAATGACCAGAAGGTTGAAGCCCCCATGTACTGGTACCAGATTGATGGCGAGTGGCACCACTACACCTATCACGGCCTGGAACCCGTACGCCCGCATGAGCCGGTTTGCCATATCAGCTATTACGAGGCTTACGCCTATGCCCAATGGCGCGGCCTGCGCCTGCCTACCGAGTTTGAGTGGGAAGTGGCAGCAACGCAATTTAAATGGGGCAAGGCCTGGGAGTGGACCGAAAGCGCGTACCTGCCCTACCCCGGTTTTGTAAAAGCGCCCGGCGCCATTGGCGAGTATAACGGCAAATTTATGGTGAACCAAAAAGTGCTGCGCGGCGCATCAGAAGTTACACCGCCGGGACACGAACGCATCACCTACCGCAACTTTTTCCACCCGCATTTGCGATGGCAGTTTACGGGAATCAGACTAGCCAAATAAACACACACCACCATCAAACTTATGGAAGTATTAATGAGAACCCGCAGAGTTGAACATACCGACAGAACGCAGTTTTTTGACGACACCGTCAATGGCTTGCAGTCTGTGCCCAAGCATCTCGACTCTAAATATTTTTATGATGCAGAGGGCGACAAGCTCTTTCAGCAGATTATGGATTGTGACGAGTATTACCTCACCAACTGCGAAATGGAGATCTTTACCCAGCAAACAGAAACGCTGGCCAATGTGGTGATGGATGGCAGCGCGTTCGATCTGATTGAATTGGGCGCCGGCGATGCCACCAAAAGCAGTCACCTGCTGCGTGAGTTACTGCGCCAGCAGGCAGAGTTTACCTACATGCCCATAGATATCTCGAGTCATATCATTTCTCATTTGAACGCCACGCTGCCGCTCTCGTTGCCTGGTCTGAAAATAAAAGGACTGAATGGCGAGTATTTCCACATGCTCAGTAAGGCGGCTAAAATATCAAACCGCCGCAAGGTGGTGCTGTTTATGGGTGCCAACATAGGCAATATGCCTCCCGCAAGTGCGCTGCACTTTTGCCAGGAAATGCGCAAACACCTCTCGCCCGGAGACATGGTGGTGATTGGCTTCGACCTGAAAAAAAATCCGGAAACAGTCTTGGCTGCTTATAATGATAAAAGTGGCATCACCAAACGTTTCAACCTCAACCTGCTTACCCGCATTAACCGCGAACTAGGTGCCGATTTCAATCTGAATTGCTTTAAACACTACGCCACTTACGATCCGGAAAGCGGCGCCTGTAAAAGCTACCTCATCAGCCTGAAAGAACAAACCGTGCGCATTCCCGATGGACCAACCATCAGCTTTGACGAGAACGAGTATATCTCCATGGAAATCTCTCAGAAATACACACTGGCACAAGCGGCAGATTTTGCCACCCAGTCTGGCTTTGAGCCGTTATTGAATTTTACCGATAGCAAAGAGTGGTTTATTGACGCGGTTTGGGTAGCGGAGTGAGTGACAACTGCTGAAGAATTTGAAAAAGGGGTGTCACCCTGAGCCTGTCGAAGGGCGCGTGAAGGCCTGAGCGTAAAACAAGACACGAAGCTGGGCCTGCGCACATGTTTAGACAGGCTCAACATGACACCCGTTTTGTTTGTATACTACACCAAAAAACTCCTGCACTTAGAATACCGGGCTAAACTTTAATTTAAATCGTTTCTAATCGCCCTCTTCCCTTCGCTTATTCAATTTAAACCCTATAGTCAACTGCAATTGATTGCCACCCGATGTATAGCTCCCCAAATCAGAGCTTACTTTCTGTGGCTTCAAAGGATGCAGGTAGGTCGCTTCAAACAAAAAGCGATTATAATGTAGCGCCACCCCGGCCGAGATTCCGAAATTAATTTTAGCCTCATATTTAGTACCTCCCAACGTGTTCATGGTTTTGGCAAAATAGGCGCTGTCTTTACGAATAGTGTCCGGACTAAGCTTGCTGCTACCCCTGGCTTGCCTGATAGGCAAACTGACCACACCCCCGGCCTTGATCCGCAGATTTTCCGTAGCCTTATATTCAAGGTAAACCGGTATCTGGGCACTATATACCGTTCGCGAATCATTAATGGTAAGTATTTTGGGCAAGGTATCTTTCTTACTCTCGTTTTTGTGGGTATAACTACCATTCAATTTCTGCGGATTAAACAAGCGCACCTGCGCGTTGATAGCCCACCTGCTCCGCACATCAAAACTCACAAAAGCGCCTGGTGAAATATCGCCCAGGCCAGATGCTCCCGGTAAGCCTGTGCCAATCAACAGGCCCCAATCAACATTTGTGGGTGTTGATTGTCCCGAGCCTGGGGTTTTAATTGACTTCACTTTGGGCTCTTTTATTTTTGAAACCTTTAGCTTACTTAACCGGCCCAATGGCCTTGTTGTCAAAATTAAGTTAGGCGCGGCACCGGATATCGGTACATCTCTCCAACCCATAAACGACGAACTTACTGTACGCCAATCATCCGGTTGAGCAACCAATGGTTGCCATGCAGCAGACGGATCATTAAGTAAGCCACCTTGTACACCATTACTGTTTGCTGTTGCCCCTCCCGATCCATCGGCTGCTTTGCCTTGCCTATCATTGTCTTTAGTACCGTAAGCTGCAGATTGATAACCGGCTATCTGCCCGCCAGGCTGCATATAGTTTATTCCATTTACCTGACGGTGATGTCCACCCGGCGATGCCTGTATGCCGGCTTGATGTACCGATGATGGGCCCCCAACCAAAACAGATGTTTGCCCCGCGCTTGAAGCATTAGTTTGGCCAACACTATTGGTTACAACAAGACGCTTACCGCCAGCAACCATCACCGCATTAACCTGCCCTGTTGAACCATTCGCCGAAGCGGTATTCACATTGACGTTAGCAGTATCTGTATGCGCTGATACACTATTGTCCGGATTCTGTATCTGGGCTGTTTGTACAGAGTCAAGCTGACGCTGATTGGTCATCGGCTCAATCACTTTAACACTATCGTGCTGTTTCTTATCTTTTAGCTTAGGCGAAGCATGATGCACCGCAACATAAACCAGCGCAGCCACGCCCGGCGTTAGCAAAGCAGCAGTAATAGTTTTAAAGCCTGTTCCTTTTAAAAATTTGAGAGCAGATGACGGCGGATGTGTTACCGGCAGGTGCTGATTCAGCATCTGCTGCATCTGTACCCAGTCGGCCGCAGCGTCGGTGTTTACCGGCAGCTCATCGCGTTTCTTTTGCCAAAGTTTAAGGTATTGCGTTAAGCTTTTCATTTCTCACTCCTTTCTTTTGGCTTACCGGCGTTTTGATCTGCTTTTTGGAGCAGCACCCGTAGTTTACTTTTTGCTTCGGCTAAGTGCCACCTTGATGTTCCTTCGCTAATATTAAGTTGTTCGCTAATCTCTTTATGACTAAACCCGTCAATTACAGATAGGTTAAAAACGGTTTGCGTGGCATAGGGCAGCGTACGGACCTGCGTCAGTATATCTGCAAATTGCAACCGTTCTAATGCTTCAGGAGGGATAAAAAAATCGTCGGTATCCAGCGGCTGGTCGTCTATCCGTTCAAACTTCAGCTCCTGTCTAAACAGGTCTATGGCTGTATAGATCATAATCTTGCGGATCCAGCCGCCCAGTTCACCTTTCCGGATATCAAAGCTGCGGATAGATTGAAACACCTTCAAAAAACCGGCATTGAAGGCCTCACGGGCCAGGCCATCATCGGGCAGGTAGTTCAAACATACGCGCAGCATATCGGCATAGAAGAGTTTGTACAGCTCTTCCTGTGCTTTGCGATCGTTGTCGATACATCCTTTTACCAGCTTCTCGAGGCGCTTTCCGGAAATGTTCATTCGTTAGATAAGGCTCTGTAAAGATACCCTGAAAACCGCACTTCGCAGAAAGCAGAACAAACGTTGGGTAGAAACAAAAAAAAATTAGCCCGCAAAACAATTGCAGATCAAGCAGACAGATCAGGAAAGGAGCCAGGCCGATACTATCTCATTTTCTTAAAACATAATACACACTATGCGGCGCAATGCGCTTTAAGCGGCGGGTGGCATGATACTGTAAATTCCAGGCCGATAGTTTAGACAGCAAACGATCAGCCTGTAAATAAACCTTAAACGTATAAATGGGCAATTTAAATACCCTACCCCAGGCACGTTGCACAAAGGCTGTCATGGTAAAGCACAGGCCTTCGTTGAGCACTTTCAGGTTCAAATCACTAATCATATTACGAAAAAGCGACAAGGGAATACCACGCTCGTTCGGGGTTAGTCCGGCTCGCGGCTGCCGCCAATCGCCCATAGAAACCACCGGCTCGCGCAGCAGTATAAAGCCGCCTGGTTTAGTTACCCTGCAAAGCTCTGCCAATACAAAAGACACATTGGGGATGTGGTGCAGCGTACCAAAGCAGGTAACCAGATCAAAATAACCATCGGGATAATCTATTTTGCCTGAAACAGCCGGGGCACTGTACACCGGCTTTAATGTGCCAATTTGTGCCGACCGCAAATTTCCAGATGGTTCGATGATATACAGGCTATCAATGCGGTCAATAATCGGATGGAACTCGTGCCCCCAGGCTGCGCCCAAACCCAGCACATTTTTAAACCGTTGGCCACCCAGGTACCGATAGCCATACATGCAATTGAGTGCGTGGTAGGTGTAACGGTATGTGGAGGCGTCTTTACTGCCCAGATCAGCATAAGCCTCGCGCTCGGCATCGTACCAATGTTGTATTTGCTGAGGCGTAAAATCGTCGCCATAAATGCAGCTACCGTTTAGGCAGGCTTCTATCAGGGCCTGCATTATTGCTGTCTAAAACTGTTCCCGTAATAATCTGTAGGCAGCACAGTGGCAAACCCGGGCTGATCGGCAATAAAAACATGCTTTGTTTTACCACAACGCCCGCAGGTACAAGTGGTTCTATACTCACCAACGGCAAAGTTTAACTGCGGCCAGCTGTGGCGACAGAATAATTGTTGATAGCGCTTTAAGCGTGGGTTGAGGTTTAAATGCAGTGCGATGTTCATGGTTTAGCAATTGGAATTATACTCCTACTTCTAAAAATGAACGCGAAACGTTGGGTGGGGGGGGGGGGAGAATTTATTTAAAGGTGAGATTTATAATTTCTGTCATTGCGAGGAACAGCGCGGGCTGTGCGTGAGAGTGACGAAGCAATCTCGTCGCTCGCTTAAACTAGCGACGAGATTGCTTCGTCGTGCCCCCTCATTTCCTCGCTACTCCTCGCAATGACAAAGTTTTAATTCAGGCGGGTCTAGTTTACCTTTCCAACTCAATCTGCGCTGCCGGCACAAAATCACCATTTATATCCTGCAAATAGCTCATTGGTTTTTCCGGGTTTTTAATGATCTCCAGCAACAGAAAACCCCAGCGTTTCCAGAAGTTTTCCAGAACCTGACCGTAAATTTTATTCTGCCACTCGTCAAACAGGGGTTTACCGCTGGTACCGCGCAGAGGCATGGCCTCCAGGTACAGGTGATCATTTACCGGCAGCTGGTTATACTCCGGCAGACGGTTAAACAGATAGGCCGAGTAAAAAACACGGGCACAGAACTCTTCAAACTGAATAGGGTGCAGTGTTGAAGCGCCTATGCGCTCTGTGATATTTTGATGATAGCGTGCGTTAGCGCCGTTATCCTGCAGACAGATCATCAGGCCAAAATCGCGCATGCGGATGGAGAACACCAGCGTATTGATCTCATCGCGATACACAAAATCATTCTCTGCATTATTTACCGGAAACAGGAACAAACTGTATGGTTTAAACTCATCAAAACTGATAGGTTGATTGATGCTCTGCAGCATCAAATGCAGCGTACTGAACTTGTGGATGATAGATTGCGACATGCTGAATTGCTCGCCCTGCGCATGTTGCATTTTAATACCGGCCTGCAGTTCGTTAAAGATCAATCCGTACAAGAAGCGTCCGGCCCACTGAAATATTTTCAGCTCGTCCAGTTGCTTAACAGCTTCATAGCCACTTTTAAAAGCCGCAGAAACTTCGGCCTCCAATGGTGCCAGAAACTGATTATTGATGGCCGCCGCACAAGGCAGCTTCAAGTCTTTATAAGTAACAATGCTTTCGTCAAGCAGCTTAAACGGCTTCTCTTCCAGATCAAACTCCGTCATGAACCATTGAGGGAAAACCTGGATGCGCTCTTCGGTCGAGCTGAGTTCCTGCCCTGTTAAAAAACAAAAGCGATTGCTAAAATTAAAAACATTGAACGGATTGTATGTGTTTACCGGCATAGTCGGCAAAGATAAGCATTGATTTTGGCTGAAAATTTTAGCTTTGAATTTTAACATGAAACTGACGTATCGCCCATATCAGCTGGAGTTGAAGCACCGCTTCACCATATCGGGGTTCTCGCGCACCTCTACCCCACTTATGTTTATTGAACTGGAGCATGAAGGGCAGACAGGCTATGGCGAGGCCAGCATGGTGCCCTACATGGGCGAAAGCCACGCCAGCGCCGAAGCATTCCTAAAACAAGTGAATGTTGCTCAACTGGAGTTTCCGTTTGATTATGCGGCTATTACCCAATACCTTGATAACATTGCCCCCGGCAATCCTGCTATTAAGGCGGCTATAGATATTGCCCTGCATGATCTGGATGGCAAGCTGCAAAACAAGCCCTGCTGGCAGTTAATCGGGGCAAACCCATTGCTGATGCCTGTCACCAGTATCACCATTGGCATTGACACGCCAGAAGTACTGCGCCAAAAAGTACAGGAAGCCGATGCCTGCAAAGTGATCAAAGTAAAACTAGGCAGCGCCAACGATCAGGAATTGATCAACACCGTACGCAGCATGACCAACAAACCGCTGTATGCCGATGCTAACCAAGGCTGGACAGACCGGCAACAGGCGCTTGATCTTACCCACTGGCTGCACGGGCAAGGCGTTGAACTGATAGAACAGCCTTTTAAACGTGATGACCGCGACAGTAACGCCTGGCTCTCTGCCCGCAGCCCTATCCCCATTCTGGGTGATGAGGCCGTACAACGCCTGGGCGATGTTGATAAAGCCGCCGGGATCTACAACGGCATTAACGTAAAACTGATGAAATCTGCCGGGATGCACGAGGCCTTGCTGATGATACAAAAAGCCCGCGCCCTGGACATGAAAATACTGATTGGCTGCATGAGCGAAACCAGCTGTGCCACCCTGGCCGCCGCCGCCCTGGCCCCCTTATGTGATTGGGCCGATCTGGACGGACCATTTCTTACTGCCAACAACCCGTTTCAAGACCCGGAATTTAAAGATGGAAAATGGATATTGAGTGATGCTGCCGGGTTGGGCTTAATTACCCGTTAATGCCTACATGCTATTTTCCAACCTGTTAACTAATAAGAAATCAGGCAACTGTATTGCATATGTTACACTAGGCGTATATATTTGTTATACCCTAATAAACTATTGCCCCATGAGTGTTTCAACCACATCTGGTGTTGCGCAGCATAAACAGCATCGCGCATTGCCTACGTGTTCTAAATGCAAAAAAGAGTTTGACAGCCGCATACCCCGCGGTATTGTTGTAAAAATATTGCTTCCCTGGTTGCCGTTAAAGCATTATGTGTGCCTTCGCTGCGACATTACCAAATACAAATTCTGAGACAGATGCTTACCGGCGCATCAGCACAGTAAAATCTTCGTCGGCATAGTCATCTTTTAAAACAACGTTTTTGCTTAACGTGCGGCAAAACCGCGCAATAACAGCTGGGTTATAGGCACGCAAAACGCCCTCGGCCGATACACTGCGCAGCAGGTTAAATGCCAGTCCACGACCGGCCGACTTGTACAGTTTCTCTATCGCCTCAAAAATATAACCGGGATTTCCGCTGCTGTAGTTGAGCGAGCCACATACCAGAATATAATGGGCTTCAGGCAAGGCCCGCGTCATAAAGTTGGCCGAAAAAAAAGTGGTATTGGGCAAATCGCCGTAGCGCTCGGTAGCTTTATCCAGCAACTCGGGCATCATCTCAATACCGTAATAATGCTTCATTTGGGGGTATTTTTCCAGCAGAAACGGCAACAGATCTGCATGGCCGCAACCTGCATCTATCACCGTGCAGCCGTTCAGGTCGGCAATCGCGGCCAGCTCTTTAAAGCGCAGCAATTGATGTTCAGGCTCGCGCCAGCCAAGTGCACCGGTGCCTTTATTGCCGTGTTTTTCAATCATGGCCCGGTGATAAGCAAAAAGGGCACCGCTATCGTTGAGGGAAGTCATAGCGCAAAGATGCGAAATACATTACACCTTCTTGATGTCATCCCGACCATCGGGAGGGATCTTTTCGAAGCGATAAACCTCGATGCGAAATGCCGCATGTCTGGAAAGTTCCCACACTATCATTCGGGATGACATCCGGTTTAAAAAAAAGCAGCGTGGAAATTACCCCATCGCTACCCCGCCTATCAAAAACACCAGGCAGATTACCGAGATAATTAACATCAGTGGCCACACAAAACGCAACCACACCTTTACGTTAACGTTGGCCATTGCCAGACTGGGCAGCATCAGGCCGGTTGGCGTAATAAAACTCATCACCCCCATGCCGTAGAGGTAGGCATTCACAATCTCGCGCGAGGGCACGCCCACAATTACCGCCAGCGAACCAAAGATCGGCATGGTCAAAACCGCCATACCCGATGACGACGGAATGAACAGCGTAAACACGTTGAACATCACAAACATCACCACAATAAACACCACCGGCGACATATGGCCCACCGCTCCGGCGGCGTAGTAAAGTATGGTATCGCTAATCTGTCCATCGTTCAAAACCAATGTGACGGCACGCGCCACACCGATGATAAAGCAAACCGACAGCATCCCCTCAGCACCCTTGATAAATTCTTTTATAAAAACACCTTCTTTAATACGCCAGATGATCGCCACTAAAACGGCCGAGACCATGAACAGGGCCGACATCTCGGCCAGCCACCAACCGGCAAAAATCACCCCGTAGATCATCACGCCGAATGTGAGGGCGAACAAGCCAAGCAACAAGCGTTGCTTAATAGTCAAGCTCCCAGCCTCGTCTACATCAATCATGGGGTATAAAGATTCTACCTTGCCCTGCAACTGGTAAACCAGCGAAGCGGCTGGATCTTTTTTTACTTTCTGTGCGTAGCGAACAATATAGATGATCAATACAGTGGACAGGATAACGAACAATGCAATACGGGCAGTAATACCATCTGTCCAACTGATTCCGGCTGCATTTGATGCGATGATGGTTGCGAACGGATTGGAGAACGACGCGATATTACCGATACTCGTACCGCCATAAATCACCGCCACGGGCACCAGCAGATCATACCCTGCGGCCAGGAACAGCGGCACCAGCACCGGGTAGAACATCACGCCTTCCTCGGCCATGCCATAAGATGCGCCTCCGCAGGAGAATAGAAATCCTAGAATAACCAGCAACCAGGCTTCTCGCCCTTTCATGGTATGCGACAGGCTGCGGATGCCCTGCTCCATTGCCCCCGTGAGCTGAAACACCTGCATAAAGCCACCAATGAACAGCACAAACAGCACAATATCAATGGTATCATAAATGCCCTTCACCGGCGATTGCGCCACACTCACCAGCCCCTGATGATTGGCCGGCAAATGGTGGTAAGTACCAGGCACAGCCACGGGCTTACGGATATCGTTCTTAAACTTTTGCAGCGGGATGCGGATATGCAGGCTATCCAACGTATGCTGAGTAAACGGCAAGATTTTGGCACCCTTTGGGGTGGTCATGCTAAACGCATTATCGGCATAACTGAGTTTATTATACTCGCCTGACGGTAGTACCCAGGTGCAAATGGCCGCCAGGATAATAATGATAACCAGAATAGTGATAGGCGATGGTATTTTGCGTTTAGCCATAAAATGAAGGTAGGGATTTTAGGTGATGGTTCATAGTTGATGGATCACGGCCGATAGTGGACAACAGTGCGTTGGTCATGATTTTGTCTACTTAAAGTCATGTGTGTCAAATTTTTTATATGAACTATGAACCATCAACCATGAACATCCCTACCTTTGCGCAAATTTTTTAGAATGAAAAGAGTTGTTATTACAGGTATGGGCGTGGTTGCGCCAAACGGAAACAATATCATCGACTTCTGGGACAACGTGGTAAACGGTCGCAGTGCAGCGGCGCCTATCGTTCGTTTCAATGCCGAGCATTTTAAAACCCGTTTTGCATCGCAGATCAGCAATTTTGATCCTACCCTGCACCTGGAACGTAATGATATTAAGCGCGGCGACTTGTATACCCAGTATGCGCTGGTAGCCGCCGGCCAGGCCATTGCCGATTCTGGTTTTGACCTGAGCAGCATGTCGCCTTTTGATGTGGGTGTTATCTTCGGCTCGGCACAAGGTGGCATGGAAACCTTTGAGCAGCAACTGCGGGAGTATGATGCTACAGACCATGCGCCGCACTTCAATCCGTTTTTTATCCCCAAAACGCTCATTAACATGGCGTCGGGTCTTATCTCCATAAAATATGGTTTTATGGGCGTTAACTTTACTACGGTTACC
The DNA here is from genome assembly GCF_041080815.1 of Mucilaginibacter yixingensis. NCBI lineage: Bacteria > Pseudomonadati > Bacteroidota > Sphingobacteriia > Sphingobacteriales > Sphingobacteriaceae > Mucilaginibacter > Mucilaginibacter yixingensis. Next base: position 4,733,582 of record NZ_CP160205.1, read on the forward strand.
GCCTGCGCCAGCTCTAACACAGCTATTATGGAGGCCTTGAACTATATCCGCTTCGGCAAAGCCAAGGTGATTATAACAGGCGGTTCTGATGCACCGGTAACCGAAGCCTCTATTGGTGGCTACAATGCACTGAAAGCTCTTTCTACCCGCAACGATGACCCAACAGCGGCTTCGCGTCCGTTTGATGTAGATCGCGATGGTTTTGTGATGGGCGAAGGTGCCGGTGTTTTGGTGTTAGAAGAGTACGAACACGCCCGTGCACGCGGCGCAAAAATTTATGCCGAGGTAGCTGGCGCCGCCATGACATCTGATGCTTACCACATTACCGCTACACACCCTGAAGGTTTGGGCGCTATCCACGCTATGAAATCAGCCCTGCATGATGCCGGCTTGAATAAAGAAGATATTGGCTTCCTTAATGCGCACGCTACCTCAACCCCTGTGGGCGATTTGAGCGAAGCTAAAGGCATCCACGCAGTATATGGCGATAGCAAGCACTTGTTTGTAAGTGCCAGCAAATCAATTACTGGGCACCTGTTAGGCGCCGCCGGTGCTATTGAAGCCATTATTGCGGTTAAAACCATTACCGATGGCGTGATTCCGCCTACCATCAACACCCATACCATCGACCCGAATATCCCCGCCGGCTTACAAATTGTTACCGGCGATGCACTGGAGCATCCGGTTAATGCAGCCATGAGCAACACGTTTGGCTTTGGCGGACACAATGGAGTTGTGGTACTGAAGAAGATTTAATTTAACTGCGGTAGAGATACAAAAAAAGCGCCGATGCAGCAGCACCGGCGCTTTTTTATTGATGTTACCCCTAATAACATGAGGTATCTTTCCGATCATGCGTCCCGGCATTGCATGGTGGCTTATCGCTTCGAAAAGACCCCTCCCGTTTGCCCAGGGGTGAAAAGGGTAATTTTTATAATTAGAACGGTTGATATAGTGATTCTGGTGTGGCCTGCATCAAATCTTCCAGTCTGCACTCTTCTAACACCTTTCGCTCGGGCAAACGGTGTTTAACATATTTCCACCTGATCAGGCGTATATAACCCGCCTCCAGTTCCATACCGGTAATGTCGCCATCATCAAAACAGCAGCAGCCGGTGTTAAAGTAGCAGGGCTTGTAATCTTTAAAAGCCATTACGCTATCACCGGCAGCGTGGCGTTTGGCTATCAGGCGCTCAATCTCTTCTACGCGTTTGGTATCGTCGGTCATCTTGGCACGGTCCAGCTCGGCATACAACTTTTCAATATGCGTGAGCGATTTAAATACCGGCTGATGCGTGTGCCCGGTAATCAACAACAAATCATTTTGTTTGCGGCTCCACTCATACATCATCTGGTTATGGGCAGTTTTCAACTCAAAGTTATTAGCCGGCGTGTTCGGGTTAATGCGGAGGTAAGCCTGCACCGGCCCCCAGATGTTTGACACGAACCACTTGCTGAACCAGTTGCCATCACTTTGCTGATCGCCCTGGTGGCCGTGCGTCATGTAGATATCCAGCTTTTTTCCGCTAACATTGGCACGCAACAAAACGCCTTCATATATCTTTATCTTCTGCTGGTAGATCTGCTGTAGGTTCATCGTCGCCAGCGGGCTGTTATCCCAATACAGGTCATGGTTGCCAAACACTTTGGTAAAGGCATGTCGGTTTAAAAAAGTGCGCTCTTTATCAAACGTAGCCTTGTTGTGTTTTTGCACTTGCGCCAGGGTGTTTTCCCATAGCTCTTCACTATCGCCCAGGTTAATGTAATGAAACTGATTTTTGTTGTAATAAGTAAGCGCCGCCAGGTAGTTGCTTTCGGCTCCGGCAAAATCATCGGCATCATTGCGGGCCCCTTTATGCTGATCAGACAGGATCACAAATTTTTGTTTAGCCAGATCAATATCCATCACACAGCCACGTTTACCGGGCTCTTCCAATATAGAGTGATATAACGAGGTGAGCGAACTGAAAACCCGGACACGGTCTGGCCTTGCCGAATATTTTTCAGACAACCTTATGATGGTCTTCTTCAATAAGCGTTGCAGCAGTTTGCGCATATTAGTCAAACATTTAAAAGGCAGAAAAGTGTTTATCTGCTAGTTAACCCTATTTAAAGTGCGTGGCAGCTGTATGAGGCTCAGCGCTTCTGCACCTCTACAAAAATCGGCATACAGAAAGTGCTGAAAGGCAGGCTAATCACCATAATATTTACCGTGAAAAAACGGGGTGTTCAATATCAATACAGAATATTATTTTTATTGCAATTATTAACCCTAAAAAAACCTTTTAAAACCCATGTCTCAACCCTCAACTAACGGCCGGACGAACAATCACGTTAAACGCAGCCAGCTGCAAAAACTAGTAGATAACTATTACAAAACCATGAAAAAGGTTGACGTAGACGGCAACGTGCGCGACCTGGACCGCGAGAAAGATGCGCGCGCCATCTGGTTCAAAAAATCTGATATCGACAAACTGTTTGCAGACCATAACTGTACGGCAGAAAACAATGATGAGTTTGGCCTGCGCATATACTTTGGCGTGTATGGCCACGGCATACTGGATGGTGTACCAGACAGGTACCATAACCAGCAAACTGCAGTGCTGGTTGCTACCCGTCAGAACGGCCGCATTATGGATAAGGATATTCTACATAACGACGAGGATGCCCTGGGCGCAGATGGTAAAGGCGATATGGATCCATTGCCGGATGACGGTTCTGGCACCGGCCGCAACCATGGCAAACTTTGCCCGCCAGATACGGATTGTGGCAGCGGCATCAATTAATAAAAATATACCAGCAATGCCTGTTACTCTTTAGTGGGTGGCAGGCATTTACTTATATTTAAGGCAGCATGGGTCTATTATTTACCATTAAATACGCTTATTTCTGGTTTGAAGCTTTAGCACTGATAGCTTGCGCCTTGTGCATACCCAAGTTTAATAGTATGCGTTACCGGGCGTTTTTGCTATACCTTACTATTATCGTTACTTATGAACTGGCCTCCATCTTTAATTGGGGGTTCACTAACGGCAATAATTTATTTGATGTTTGTATCGAGGTTTCGTTCGAGTTTGTCTTTTTTAGCTATTTCATCATATCCGGTAATGCTAATGTACCCCAGCGGCGCTTATTTACACTGATATCTGCAGCCATATTTGTCTTTACCGTTATTGATATTTACTGGATACAAGGCGTTAATAAGCTTTGTACCTATGCCATACTGTTGCAATATCTGTGGCTTATTGTGTTGGTATGCCAATTCTTTTTCCGCAAAATGCAGCAATTTCAATCAGATGTATCGTTGGCACGCCAGCCTGATTTTTGGGCACATACCGGGTTGTTGTTCTACTTTTTATGCCAGTTTTTGTTCTTTGCGGCGTTTACAACCATGGCCTATAAAAAAATACATCATTTCTCGCTCTTATCTAATGTAATTTTAGGCGTTTCTATCGTAATATTGTATTCCTGCTTAGCAGTTTCCTTTTTATGTTTCAGGCGGACGACGAAGTTATTATCATAGTAATTGCCGGCACTATTATGCTGCTGCTGCTGGGTATTTTTATCATCAGCTTTTTGTTTTTTTATCAAAATAAGCATAACCTGCACATTGCCGAACAGGAACAGCTCAGGGCCGCTTACAGTCAGGAAATGCTTACTACCCGCCTGGAGGTGCAGGAGCAAACACTTAACCACATTAGCCAGGAGCTGCATGATAATATTGGCCAGGTACTCTCTTTCATCAAACTAAATCTGGGTACAACCGGTAGTTTGGAAGAAAAAGTTAAACAGAAAAAGATTGACGAAAGCCGCGATCTACTCTCACAGGTAATTGCAGATCTGCGCAGCCTGGCCAAAAGCCTCAGCTTTCAGCAAATTGTGGAGCATGGCCTGCTCAAAGCCATCAATACCGAGGTTGACCGCGTTAATAAAAGCGGCCTGCTCACTATAGACATCCAGGCAAGCGGCGAGCCCTACTCATTAGGCGAACAGCGCGAGCTGGTATTATTCCGCATCTTTCAGGAAGGGTTAAACAATACCTTGAAATATGCACATGCGCGTAAACTCTCAATCAGGCTGATGTACGCGCCCGAACTATTTAATTTAACGATTGCTGACGACGGTGTGGGCTTTTCTACCGATACCACGAAGAACCAGCATGGCTCCGGACTAAAAAATATGGAAAGTCGCGCTGCCTTGATTGGCGCCACCTTTGAACTGAACAGCGTTCCCGGCAACGGTAGTACCATAAGCGTTGAAATAGACCCCAATAAAGAACTGATTGCAAATGGCCAATATTCCCATAGCGCTGGTTGATGACCATCGCCTTTTTCGCAGCGGCATAGCCTCGCTCATTAATGATTTTAACGGTTTTTCCGTGCTGTTTGAGGCCGGCAATGGCGAAGAGCTACAAAACAAGCTCACCCCCAAAGTGCGCCCGCGAATTATTTTGCTTGACATTAACATGCCCGTGATGGACGGTATGGCCACCGCCCGCTGGCTACAGGATAAACATCCGGATATTGCCGTTATCATCCTTTCTATGTTTGGTGATGCCGAGAAGGTTTTAGAGATGGTAAAGATGGGTGTAAAAGGTTATCTGCTGAAAGATGCCGAGCCACACGAGTTTGAGCAGGCACTGCAAAAGGTGTCGCAAGATGAAGTTTACTACCCCGAGTTTGTTACCCGCGCCCTCATTAACAACTATAACCGCGAGCCTGAATTAATCAAGCTAAACGCTCGCGAATTAGAATTTTTAAAACTGGCCGGCACCGAAATGACCTACAAGGAAATTGCCGACGAGATGTGCATCAGCGCCCGTACGGTTGATGGCTACCGCGATCAGCTGTTTGAAAAACTGCAGATCAAAAGCCGCGTAGGGTTGGTTTTGTACGCCATAAAAAATAAGCTGATCAGTTTGTGATTTGCTAAATAATTTAGCAAATTTGTCTTCATGTCGCATGAGGATAATCCTGATTTTTTTAAGGGACGCGGGGCGCAGGTTAATACCCATAACAAGTTTTTACAGCAAAAATATGTGCTTGACCACATAGAGGGTTTAGACGAGCCCATGCTGGAAAATTCGGCTACGCAGCTGTTTGAGGAAACGCCTAAAAAGATTGTAAGCGAAAGCAACAGTCCGGATCTGAGCCACATGTACTCCATTAATCCCTACCAGGGCTGCGAGCATGGCTGTATTTACTGCTATGCCCGCAACAGTCATGAGTATTATGGCTTTAGTGCCGGGCTTGATTTTGAGCGTAAGATCATTGTAAAACGTAACGCGCCCGAGCTGCTGGAACAATATTTTAACAGGAAGAACTATCGACCGGTTACCATCCTCCTTTCTGGCAATACCGATTGTTATCAACCCATTGAGCGCAAACTGCAAATTACCCGCAACCTGCTGCAAGTGTTTTTAAAATACCGCAACCCGGTAAGCATCATCACCAAAAACAACCTCATCCTGCGCGATGTGGACGTTATTGGCGAGCTGGCCCGCCTCAACCTCATCAACGTTAATGTTTCTATTACTTCGCTTAATGAGCAGATACGGCACAAGCTGGAACCCCGTACGGTTACGGCAGGCGGTAGGTTGAGCGTTATCCAAAAGCTATCAGACATTGGCGTACCCGTGCGGGTAATGGCCGCCCCCATCATCCCCGGACTAAACAGCAACGAGGTGCCCGACATTATCAAAGCCGCTGCAGACCGCGGTGCACGCGGCGCTGGCTTTACCATGGTGCGCCTGAACGGCAGTATAGCCGAAATTTTTACCGACTGGGTGCACAAAGCCTTCCCCGATAGAGCCGAGAAAATCCTGAACCAGATCCGGTCTGTGCATGATGGCAACCTGAATGATAGCCAATACGGTCGCCGGATGAGTGGCGAGGGGCAGGTGGCCCAATCCATCCACCAACTGTTCCGCATGGCAGTAACCCGCTTTATGGGCGACCGGGAAATGCCCGACCTGGATCACTCATTATTTATACCGAAGAGCGGGAGGCAGACGAGTTTGTTTTGAGAGGGGGCATGGCGTTTGTTAAATCGTCTCAGCCTGTTTATCTTTAGGTATCTAAACTTTATATCGCTTTTATGTATTGGCTACCCATTATAGCTTTATGGACTTTCCCAATTCTGTCGATCATCGCTATCAGAATCACAGAAAAAGATCGCCAACTAAAGAACAGTATCTTCCGCACCGTTATCGGCCTTGCTTCCGCCATTGCTTTGTTTTGGAGTCTTGGTATTTGCACCAGATGGCAGATCCTAAATTATGCGTTGGCGGCTATTCTATATCTCGGTATATGGTTTGTTTTGTGGATCTGGGTGTTGATCAAGACCCCATGGATAAAAGCATTTGGCATACTGGCAATGATCGTAGCTGTAGCGGCCAGCTATCTGATGGGCCCATTTTGGTTCATTTTTGATGAGTCACCAAAAACCATATTAAAAATTGACAGCCGTTTTATTTATCGCGAGTACCCGATGGGATTTGCAACTACCTCTGGGGGAGTTAGAGTTGAAGTGAGTAAAATACATGCTCTATTTTTCGAGCGGGAAATATTCAGCAAAGAGTATATAGCCCCATCTGCACGTAGTGTACCTGCCCGAACCATCTGCGATCCGCATATCAATCACTCACCTTCTTTTGAAGCGTATTCGTTTAAGCCACATTTTGATCGGCAAAAAAAACAACTGATACTGGTCGAAGAAAGCCTAGAACCTAAGAACGACACACTTTACCTTGATAAAGTATATTAAACACAAAAGCCCGCTCTTGGCAGAGCAGGCATCATCATCATCTATCAACCACCAATATTAAATCTGTGGAATTGCAGGCCAGTCTACCGGTACATCACTCAGGGCATACAGGTAGTTGGTAATCATTTTATCACCAATGGCGTTTACCACATCTACCAGGTTACCTTCGTTATAGCCTGCGGCGTAAAAGTTTTCTAATGTCTGGGCATCAGCATGACCTTTATTTTCGGTAGCGCTTTTTACAAATTTTACCAGCGCATCCAGTTTATCGTCAAAAGAGGCACCGCCTCTGCGTATCTCAATAATCTGCTCATCGGTAAAGCCTTGCAGTTTAGCAATGGCGGTGTGAGCGCTCAAACAGTACAAACATTCGTTCACCTGGCTCACTATCAGGTTTACTGCTTCGCGCTCTTTAGCACGAAGTGATGATTTACCGCTTGAGAAAGTGAGGTAATTAGCTAAACCGGTTTCTGAGTTGGCAAACGCAGCATACAGGTTTGGCACGCGACCGACAGCTTTGGTCAGATTATCGAATATAGCCTGGTTAGCAGGTGAAACTTGTTCTTTGGTAGGGATTGGGAAGGTTTTCATTTTTGTATGTTTTATTTATGTCTGATTGATTTAACGATACAAAGTTGCGCTGAAAACGAACGCCGGAGAATGGCAGGATTTCCCGAAGAAGAGGATGAATTTCCCGATGGTGGGTTATTGATGGTTCTGTGGCATCAAATAACTATAAAAGGCCATGCTGAGTAGTAGAATCCCGGCGGTGGGACTATGAAGGTGAAATAACAAACGAGAGGGCTGTCAGTCTGAGCTTGTCGAAGACTCGCGCGGAGAGGCCCACCCACCATGCTTCGACGGGGCTCAGCATGACATCCTTTTTTAACATGTCATGCCGAGCCCCGTCGAAGCATCTCTGAGGACGGTCCTTTTCGGCTTGGCTTCAGAGATACTTCGCTATCGCTCAGTATGACAGGTGTGTAAAAGATTTTGATTGTATTATCAGGCCGTCTGTTGATACGGCGTCATAGTTGGAAGCAGCTTCTTAAAATCAGATGTGGTATATCCTGCGTGTTTCTTGAAAAACTTGCCGAAATGATTGGCGTCTTCAAAGCCCAGATCGTAAGCTATTTCTTTGGAGGTTTTGTCGGTATAATACATGAGTCGTTTGGCTTCCATCATCACCCGTTCGTGTATTACCAGTTGCGGCGTTTTATGATTGTATAGGGCAAACAAATTAGAGAGCGTTTTGGGCGATTTAAATAGCTTGCCGGCGTAAAACTTTACCTGGTGCTCCGTTTTATAATGGTTTTCTACCAGCAGGTTAAATTTGCGCACAATCTCCAGCTTTTCTCCCGGCAGCTCTTCTTCTGTGACATACTGCTCGCGAGCCAGGCGGGTAGCAATGATGATGAGGCGCTTGAGGATCACCCGCATCATCTCACCCTGCACATGGTCTGCCGTTTGAAACTCGTCTTTAAAAACCTCCAACAGCAATTGAAATTTGTGCAGCAGTGCATCGTTCAGGTTGATAAAGAACCTCTGAGATGTGCCATAAAACAAAAAGCCTACACAGCTCACCTCCTGATCGTGATCTACAATGCAATAAAAATCGCGGTTAAATTGCCAGGCTACAATGGTAGATGGGGTTTCAAAATGAAAGGTCTCATTCACCATCAGGCACAACAAGGCATTGGCCGGAAAAATGTAGGCCACATTATCAATAGTCACGTGCTGGGCCGCTCCACGGTTCCAGGCAATGGTAAGCAGCTTGTCTTTACGGTCTTTGCCATAAAATACGCGATCGAACGTTGGTTCGTCATAAACCAATCGTAGCTGTGCGCCGGTTTGCGGGTCTTGATACTGATGAATCATGTGGCCGGTTAGTTGCTTGCAAAGATAAAAGACGGTTGCATCATTTACAGCCGTCTGTCGGTCTCGGCAATAGAGGCATCGTTAATGCTGGCGTAGCGGCGTTGCATATAACCATCGGCATCAAACTCCCACATCTCGTTGCCATAGCTGCGGTACCATTGGCCGGCGGCATCGTGCCACTCATACTCAAAGCGCACGGCAATACGGTTATCCGTAAAGCTCCAAAGCTCTTTTTTCAGTTTGTAATCCAGCTCTTTTTCCCATTTGTGCTGCAGAAACTGCTGTACTTCCTGGCGACCGTTAACAAATTCTGAGCGGTTGCGCCATTCTGTATCGATGGTGTAGGCCATTGATACTTTTTCTGGGTCGCGGGTGTTCCAGGCATCTTCTGCGGCTTGTACTTTTTGTGCGGCGGTTTGTGCGGTAAACGGCGGCAACGGATAACGTGGTGCTTGTGCTGACATTTTTTTCAAATAATTAAACTACTCCACAAATTTCTGCTTAAACAAGTTCAAACAATGGTATTATTTACGGCTGTTGCGGTAATTTTTAATGAAAAATACCACAACAAAAAAGCCCGCTCTTTGCAAAGCGGGCGCAATTTTTTTAGTTGATGTTTTGTTATAGTTGATTGAGATTAGCTCCAACGATCATCGCGTTTTTGGTAACCGCCACGGTCGCCGCCGCCACCGTAACCGCCGCCGCCACCACGATTGCCACCGCCACCGTAGCCACCACCACGGTTGCCGCCGCCACCGTAACCACCACCGCGGTTACCGCCGCCAAAACCACCACGGCCACCGCCGCCACTTGGTTTTCTTTCTTCGGCCTGGCTAACTGCAATGTTACGACCTGTAATTTCTGTACCGTTCAGTCCATCAATAGCTTTCTGTCCCATCTCATCGTCTGGCATCTCAACAAAACCATAACCTTTGCTTCTTCCGGTCTCGCGGTCCATGATGATCTTCACAGAGCTAACTTCACCGTAAGCTTCAAAAAGTTCTTTTAAATCAGCTTCCTCTACCTTGTAGGGAAGACTTCCAACAAAAATTTTCATTAATTTTTAATTTAATCATTAGCAGCATATTGATGCGTAACGCGCATGTTTTAACACAGATAGATCAATACGGTTTAATTTACTTCAATAATACTTAAATAATATGATGTATTTATCAAGAGGCCGTTTTAGCTTCTTAATTTTAACAGCTCCATTATTTTATACGCACCGCATATTTAATTTGTTTGGCCAAAAAACCAAATAACAGTATAAAAATCAAATAAATACGCACAAAGTCGGAATAATTTACAAATCTTAACTTCTAATTAAAATTAGTTTGACCTGAATGAGTAAACTAAGCCAATGATTAACAAAAAAAGCGGCCTTTGTGGCCGCTTTCAACACAACACCATCTGTCTGAAGCATTAAATATGGATCAGAAAATCTTCTACAGGCTTACGCACTTTAGCAACTTTGCTGTAAACATCGGCATCGGCACGGTAACCAACGGCTGCAATTACACTGGTAGTGAGGCCTTTTTCTTTCAGCCCTAATACCTCGTCAAAGGCGGCCGGACTAAAACCTTCCATCGGACAAGCATCTATCTGCAAATCGGCAGCGGCGGTAAGCAACACGCCCAGGGCAATGTATGCCTGTTTGTGCGCCCAGGTAATATTTTCTTCGGCGGTGCGCGAGTTGATACCGCCGTTAATTACATTTTCGAACCCCTCAAGAGTTGATCGATCAATCTGACGCACACTAGCAATCAGATCTATATATTTCTTCACCAGGTCGGCATCTACCTGTGTTTCGGCAGCAAACACAATTACTGCTGATGCATCTGTAATTTGTGCCTGGTTATAGGCGTGTCCCAGCAATTTAGCGCGGGTTTCGGCATCTTCTACCACCAAAACCCGGTATGGCTGTAAACCTGCAGATGATGGCGACAATTGCACGGCATCCAACAATTCATTTATCTTTTCTGGACTTACTTTTTGGGTATTGTCGAAATTTTTAATGGCTGATCTCCACTGTAGTTTTTCTATAAGTGACATGACTTTGTGATTTTGTTAAAACAAAGTTACATGTTTAAACATTTATTTATCGTCATGTCAAAGTAATTAGATGTTTAAACATTTAATTTATTAAATAACCTCTAAAATAGGTGTCATTGCGAGAAACCAAAGGGGAACGAGTGTTGGAGTGACGAAGCAATCTCGTCGGAAGATTGGCCGCTGAGCATATCGCACAGCAAAGCATGCGACGAGATTGCTTCGTCGTTTCTCCTCGCAATGACAAATAAGAAATATGTTTAGAATTTACGGATTTATCCCCCGCTCTTCCATCTCTTTGCGGCGTTGCTTGTCCAGCCGCTTTTGTTCGCGTTTTTCCTGGCGGATCTGCTTTTTGGTTTTGCCGGCGGTGTCAATCTTAGGCTCGTCTTCTTTACGGGTAGTATCTTTTTTACCGAATAAACGCTGGAAGAAGCCTGGTTTTTTCTCCTCTTGCTGAGGCCCGGCGGTTGGGGGCGCAACCGGGATGTTTTGCACACCGGCATCGTCATCATCAGCCTTCATCAACGAAGCTATATCCGACGAGTCTGACGGATGCAGCTGACGGCGCAGGCTTTCTTTCAACCGCACATTGTAGAAGCCGTAAAAGCTGCTATCACGATGCACGGTGAGGCCGTGGCCCACCATCAGGTTGCCTAATGCGTTGAAGTAGTAAGTTAGGCGCGGATTGAGCGAGCCGTCAGGCATAAAGGCATACAAACCGGCACGCGGGCGCGGTACAATGCTGGCCAGGTAAATGCTCTCGCCCAAATTTAACTGATCGGGCGTTTTGCCGAAGTAATAGCGGGCGGCTTCGCCAATGCCGTAAACGTTGTTGCCCCACTCAATCATGTTAAAATACACTTCCAGCATGCGGTCTTTGGTCATGATGTGGTTGTTTACCAGCACCCACACAATCATCATCTCCTCTATCTTTCTAAAAACCGTCTTTTCCTGCACCAGAAAGGCATTTTTAACCAGCTGCATAGAAATGGTACTTCCGCCGCGAGAGAACTTATGACGGATGTAATCTGTAGCTATAGATTTACGGAAGGCTTCTTCCACAAAACCATTGTTGTTGTAAAAAGTCGGATCTTCTGCGGTCATCACCGCGTTGCGCAACTCGGGAGATATGTCGTGCAGCGGCGTATAATCCGGGTTTTCCGGACCGATAATACGCGGTGGCATGGCTTTATTTTTTACGTATGACACGTGAGTAAACGAGCCGTTGAGCATCCCCAGGTTAGTTTTGCCGTATTGCAGGATCTTGAAATCGTCTTTATCCAGGCGCGAGTCAAACTCTACATCTTTCGGGTTGGAGGTATCCAGCTTAAAGTTGAGTTTGTAATTGAGCTTACCGGCCACTTTAATGCCCTGCAAACTCTCAAATGTGCCTTGCGGGAACGAATCAAAAATATCCTGCGCAGGCAGCCAGCCGGTATTGATCTTCAACTCGTAAATCTTAACCGGTTTTAGCGTGTACTTAATAAACGGATGCGCGGTAAGGCGTTTGAGATGGATGGTAGACGAGCTATCAATCGATACATAATTGGGTCCCACAAAAATATTGGCGTCAATAGAGCCTTGTGGCACCACAATATCATTTGCGGCCAGTGCCGCCTGGTTAATCAACAGGTTGCGTACCGCTAATGTGCTGTAGATCTGCGTTTCGCCATTGCTGCGTTCTACTTTATTTAAGCGGGTGGTCAACGTATCAAAGCTTACAGTAGCGTGGTAGCGGCTCTGTACGTACGGCATGGTAATCTTGCCCTTATCTGCAAACAGGCTGATATCAATATCCCTGTCTGACGGATGCATGCGCCCGGCAAAATGCCACAACGTATCGCTATTGTTTACCTTGATGTTTGATTTCAGCTCACCATCCCTGATCTGCGCCGATGAAAGGATAGTAACATGGTTGCTATCATTAGTGAAACTGATATTAAATCGTTTCATATCCAGGTCATCAGGAATCTTGTACAAGATCTGGTTAACCAGGTTATGAGCCAGGGTGGACAAATCACCTTTTTTATCAGTAGATGTAGAATCTTTCTTTTTATGGAAAAGGAAATCGAAGTTCTTGATGCCTTTAAGATCGGTAAGGGTAAGTTTGGCATCATCTAAATGCACTTCAGACAGCTTTACCTGGCCTATAATTAACGGCATCAGCTTCACCCCCACTTCAAAGTTGCGTATCACCAGCAATGTATCGCGATCATGCGGCACAACGGTAATACCGCTAAAGGCAACGGTAGACAAACCGGTAAAACGGGGGTTCTCTATTTTTACATCTAAATTATATTCGCTCTTGGCTTTAGCTTTAGCTTTGCTGATAACTTCTTGTAGCAGGACCTCGCGCTTTGAATACGCAACAAATCCCCCGATAATAAAGACCATTAACAGGGCAGAAATTATAATAAGGCCTATGCGGATATGTTTAGAACTGAGGCGATGCATTGAAAAATTTTGATCAAAACTAAGCAAATAAGTACCGAATAAAACGGTTCGGCAAGTCAAATATTTCAGATAACAAAAGCTTTGCCGCCCTGTTTTTATAAATTGCAGCGATTTTATTAGCATGACCATTACCAAAGACCAAGTTCTACAAGCCCTGAGCCACGTAGAAGAGCCCGATCTGAAGAAAGATCTGGTAACGCTGAACATGATTCAGGACATAAATATTGATGGCGATAAGCTTTCATTTTCTGTTATTTTAACCACTCCGGCCTGCCCTCTGAAAGGCCTGATTGAGAATGCCTGCCGCAACGCCATTGCGCATTTTATCAGCAAAGAGATACACGTTGATATTAACATGACATCGCGCGTTACCACGCAGAAAAACACCGGTGTACCGGGCGTTAAAAACATTATTGCGGTGGCATCTGGCAAAGGCGGTGTGGGCAAATCTACCGTGGCGGCTAACCTTGCCCTGGCGCTGGCCCAAAGCGGTGCGCAGGTGGGCTTGATTGATGCCGATATCTACGGGCCGTCTGTACCTATTATGTTTGGCCTGGAGGGTGCACGCCCCCTGGCCAGCCAGGTTGACGGCAAAACCCGCATTGAGCCTATTGAGAAATACGGCATCAAACTGCTGTCGATAGGTTTCTTTACAGACCCAAACCAGCCAGTGCCATGGCGCGGGCCAATGGTATCAACCGCCATCAAACAATTATTTAACGATGCCGACTGGGGCGAGCTGGATTACCTGGTGGTAGACCTGCCACCTGGCACCGGCGATATCCATATCACCGTAACCCAAACTTTCCCGGTAACGGGTGCGGTTATTGTGACCACGCCGCAAAACGTGGCCCTGGCCGATGCTAAAAAAGGTATTGGCATGTTTATGATGGAAAGCATCAATGTGCCTATCCTGGGTGTGGTAGAAAACATGGCTTACTTTACCCCTGCCGAACTGCCGGAGAATAAATATTACATTTTTGGCCAGAACGGTGGCAGAAAGCTGGCTGACCTGATATCGGCACCATTTTTGGGCGAAATACCATTGGTAAAAGGCATCAGCGAGTCTGGCGATGCCGGTACGCCCGTGGTGCAGGAAGAGCAGCATGGCCCCGCCGCCACAGAATTTGTACGCATTGCCGAGCGTGTGGCACAACAGGTGGCAATAGTGAATGCCAAAAGAAGCCTCACCTAAATCCACTCCAAAGGAGGCGGGCTTTAATGCTAATGTCACAATGTAATTCAAAGTCCTCTCCTTCGGAGAGGATTTAGGAGAGGTATATATTTTTTAATAACTTTACATCTTAAATAGATTAAAATGAGTTTAATAGAGCAGGTAGAGTCGGCGTTAGACACTATTCGTCCGTATCTGGAAGCCGACGGGGGGAATGTATCGATTGAGGAGATTACACCAGACAACGTGGTGAGGCTGAAACTGCTGGGTTCATGCGGCTCGTGCCCAATGAGCATCATGACACTGAAAGCCGGCATTGAGCAGGCTATTAAAAAAGCTGTGCCCGAAGTAACCGCTGTTGAGGCTATTAACCTGACCGATATTGACGACCCGAACGCGGTACTGCCCGAGAACATGCGTTAATTGTTAATGTTTGTTAAACCGGCGGCGCTGTAAATGCATTAGCATTAATTTTGCGTTGTATTGTTTTTCACGGTTACTCAAGAATGAAGCGTTTATTGGTAGTTATTTGTTTACTGTTCAGTGTATCGGCCTTTGCACAAAAAGCCGACAGGCCACTGGTACAGTTTACCGGCGTTATTTATAATGCCGACTCGACCAAGATTACCGTCCCGTACGTAACCATTACTAATGAATCGTTCGGCAAAACGGCCACGGTGGCCAACTACAAAGGCTATTTTTCTTTTGTGGCGCATGAGCAGGATACCCTGCGTTTTACCAGTGTAGGGTATGATGCCCAAATCATCGTCATCCCAAAAAACGTCAATAAAAACTACTCGGTACAGGTATTTTTGAAGCCTGATATTATCAACCTGCCTACGTTCAAGGTTTTCCCCTGGGCTACGACAGATGAGTTCAGGAAAGATTTCATTTCGATGAAACTAGCGGATGACGACCTGGAAGTTGCCCGCAAAAACCTGAGCAAAGGCTCGCTGGCCGAGATGTCAAAAACGCTGGCCCGCAGTGCTGATGAAATACAATCGGCTACGGCGCAATCTATGCACACCAGCATCCTTAACTCGCACTCGCTAACCCCTAACCCACTGCTCAACCCAGTAGCCTGGGGCACCCTCATTAACCAGATTACAGCTGGTGATAAGAGCCGCCAGAGCGGGAATTGATAGGGCTGGCGCAGTCATTCCCGTTAGTACAAAGCAATGTAAATTCTTTACCGCGATGTCATGCTGAGGAACGAAGCATCTCTAAGGATAGTCCTGTTTGCTTGTCCTCAGAGATTCTTCGCTATCACTCAGAATGACAGAGCAGAAAACTAAAAAATCGCTCTGTTAGCCCCCCCATCAACCTGAATAGTAGTACCACTGATATAAGCCGCCTGCTCTGAAGCCAGGAAGGCAACCAACGCAGCCAGTTCTTCGGGCTGACCGATGCGGCGCAAAGGAATGTTTTTAGTTTTCTCGGCAATGGCCTGCTCCGGATCAACGTTTGCAGGCAGGGTATGCTTGATACGATCGGTCAGGATCAGGCCCGGGGCTACATTGTTTACGGTAATGTTGTAGGGACCCAGTTCATCGGCCATCAATTTAGCCATACCCACCACGCCCATGCGCATACTGGTAGAGAGTATAGAGTTTGCCAGCACCGCCTTTACCGAGCCGCTAATGATGTTAATGATACGACCACTGCCCGTAGGCTTCATAAACGGCAATACCGCTTTACCTGTACGCGCAAAGCTGAGCAGGTTTAGCTCGAAAGCTTTTTGCCATTGCTCGTCGTCAAAGTTCTCGAACTTGTCAAACGGCGGGCCGCCGGCATTATTAAGCAGAATGTCTATCCGGCCATATTTTTCGCCAGCCTCTTGTATAAAGGCGTGCAGTTGTGCGCTGTCTGAAACATCTACCGGGATGGCCGTAACCTCATTACCTGTCTGGGAGCTGATCTCAGCGGCGGCTTTCTCCAGCTCTTCCCTATCGCGCGAGCCAATAATTACCCTTGCGCCTTCGGCCGATAGTGCCAATGCTGATGCCTTGCCCAAACCCTTACTAGCGGCTAATACTACGGCCACCTTGTCTTTCAGTTTCAGATCCATAAAATATTGAGATAGATTTTTGCAGGCAATTTAGGGTAAAACCCATCGACCCCGAAAAAAGAAATTACATGGCTACGTTTTGGCCCATGCGCGGATCTTCAGGTAGTATTTCCATATCTGGAAAATCAATGTACTCGGCATACCATTGTATGGCGTCAATTACATCGAGTGCGTCGTCTGGAGTTACGTTGATGGTTTCAAAAGCGTAGAGCTTGTTGTTGGCATAGGCATACAACTGTATCTCGTTTGGATTGGCGCTGAATTTTTCATCATCCACACAAAACACGTTCACCTTCAAACCGGTATCGCGCGAGTGAATTACGTCACGACAAGGGTTTTTAGGGTCAGTAGCCAGCAGATATACGTTATGCTCCATTTACAAATCTTAACAAAGCATACATACGATAGTTTAAATTATTTACGGTTTAACGATGTGTTAAATACCACGCCCCGACTATTGCCAAATAGTCATTAATTTTCCTAAAAATTAACACCACTTACCCTTTATGGTTAATTAATTCCCCAAATGGGTATTTTTTCCCGCATTAAAAATTAAGGCTTCCACAAGAAACCGCTGTTTTCTGGCAATTGGCACACGTTTCATTAATTGGCACCAATATTGGATTAGATTTAATACCCTTCCAAAAGGGTTGTTTTTCATAGGTAGATGTAGGGCCGGGACGCTGCGAGAGGGTTCCGGTCTCTTTTTTTAATACCTCCCTCATCTATCTGCATCCCGGAAACTTTTATGATTTCAGCACCTGGCGCATATCCGTATGCTCTTTAGGATTGGCATGACCGTTCCCTTTATCGTGATAAATGGTATAATAGATATACTTCCGGTTTTTATCTACCCCTTTAAATACACTGCCTATTACTTTGCCTACTTCCTCGTTCTCTTTGGCCAGCGCCTTGGTATCGTTCAGATCCAGCTTAGTTAGATAGTTGATGTTAGGGAAAGCGCCCTCTGCATTACGCTCCAACAACACACGGATAATTAACGGCCTGGTATTCACCTGCCCCACGGTAACCGGCATGTGCTGGTTCTTTACAAATGTTTTGAATGCCGTTTGATTATAATAGTTGGTAATCTCGTCTTCGCTCAGGTATTTCATTTTGGTGTAGGGGCGCAGGCAATCTTCGGCCATACCGGCGCTGTTCAGCCCTTCCAGCCACTCGCCCTGGTCAAACTGTTTTTTGGCCTGGGCCATCAGTTGGGGGGCGGTCAGACCGTTGTCGGCGCTTAGGTTTAGCTCCAGATCGCACAGTTTCCAGCCATAGCTCAGTTTGCAGAACAACGCGGTGACCTGCCATTTTTGCGGCGTTTTAGGCGTAAAGAATACATAGTACATCTCGGGCGCGGTGCGCTCATAAATCAGGTCGAAATTATTGACGCCCTCGTTACGTTCACGCAGGGTATCCAATCCGCGGGTTTGGTTAACAATGTAATACTCTTTGCTCAGCACATAATCGCCGGTCTGCATGTGGTAGCTGATCTGCTCGGCAGTGCGCATCCGCTCATGACCGGCAGCAATCAACTCGCTAGACATCATGCCTTCCAGTTTATCGTTGTTATTGGCTTTGAGTGCCTCCAGCAGGTCATTATCCAAACCGTGCATCTTGCTTTGCATACCGCCAGGGATCTGCGCGCCTTTATAAATACCAGGCTTACCCGGACCGCATGACTGCAGGGCGACAACAAACAAAGCAACAACAGATAATCTGAGATAATGGAGGGGTATTTTAACAAACATGGCAATAAGGTGTGCGTTGAAAAATGCAGCACGATAATAACACTTTTTACAACACCTAACAAGTGCCGCCACAGGCTATTTACACAAACCAAATTTTACCTATATTTGCCGGACAACCAATAGCCGGCCCTGTAGTTCAACGGATAGAATAGAAGTTTCCTAAACTTTAGATATGGGTTCGATTCCCGTCGGGGCTACTTGATCACCCACCTTGGGAATAAGGTGGGAAAGAATTTCTTAAAAATTATTATGGAAGCCTTTGGATAAATATCCGAAGGCTTTTTATTTTTAAAGTATTTATGAGTTTAGAATACTATATGCCTTTAGGGTTTGGACTAACTTCCAAGGATGTGCGACATTATTATGATCAGTACTCACCTCTTGATAATCATGAATTAGTAATAAGGCCAATATTGTACAACAGCGAAAACGCTTATGTGTACGAATTAAATACAGATTCTGAATTATATCTGAATAATTCTAATATTCTAATCAAAGACAAAGGAAAATTCAAATTTGACACAAGTAAAGAATGTATTAAAGGACATGAATATTTGTGGAACGCACAACGAAGAACAAGAGGTTCCATTGTAATTGTTTGCGATGCTAACAGAATAGATTTGAGATCAATTTTTGCTGGGTGTTTTTGGGTTGGAATTGCAGGAACGCCAAATACTGGTCAAACTTTAACTGCAACAAAACTTTGTAAAAAAGAAGCAAATAATGGCAAATTGGCTTTTTGCTTTTCAGCAACCAACGGACTTGAGACTATGCTGCTTTATGTTGCCGAACCGTTAAGATCGACAATTTTAAAAGATTCGCTAAATCACTTACCCGATTTTATAAATCGTCGTTAAACTTACAGGATAAATCATATGTCGCTGTTCATTTTTGAAATATGTAATAGATCATCTTCAAAAGTGTTCAAGTTAGATAGCTTATCGGCTACAACTTAACAAGACAAAGCGGTGTAAATCAAAAATTTACACCGCTTTTTGTTTTTGGTGCGAACGGTTTATCAAAGTGTTGATCGCTCTTGGCTTACATAAAGTCTCTGTTGTTAAATAAACTTAAATAGTAATTTTTACTCAACCGAGGTAAAGCAAGTTTAAGTAAAAAACACAAGGTTCGAATTCCTCTCTTGGGGATATCCCTAAATACTCCGAAAGAAGCCCCCGTGCTCATGCTCGTGTCCCGCCTCATTTTCCTGGTAACTGGGCTTTTCTTCTTTATCTTTTGCAGTAGAAATATCAACCCTGGGTTGTTCCTTGTATGCCGATTGTTTATGTTGTTTTTTTATGGACATATTTAATCTTCATCGTCGCTGCCCGATTGTTTGGATTCCAGATAGAATGCGCCTTTAGTAACGGCTTTCACACCAGCCGGCAGGTCGGTCATCGGGCTTACTGCGATATAGCCTAACTCGCTGGTGCCGGTCGCCACCTCTATTTTTTTAAATACATAGCGGTCACCGTTCTGCCCTGTTACCACGAAGATGTATTGCTTTCCGGCGGTGCGTATTACCGCTTCGGTAGGCAATGCAGCGGTCATTTTGCTGCCTATGCTGATCAGTGCGGTTACATACATACCGGGAATGAGATTTTGGTGTTCTCGGTTATCGATCTCGGCATGTACAATAACACCTTTGCTTTCATTCTCGAAAGATTTGTTGATACCGTTAATACGGCCTGTGATTACCATATTCTGCTGATTGGTGAGCTGAAAATCCACTTTCTGCCCCATCTTCACCGCCATCAGATCTTTCTCAAACACGATCAGATCACAGTGAATTTTGGAGTTGTCCACCACTTCCATGATAGAGGTACCTGGCTGCACATACGTCCCCGTGTTCGCAGTAATCTTCCCAACGGTGCCACTGATGGGCGATATTACCGGGAAACTGGAAACAATGCTGCCGCTGCTGATCTTTTCGGGTGAGATGCCCAATTGTTTTAACTGGCTTTCGTAAGCTTTCAAACGTGCCTGTTCAGCCTTATAAGTAGCAGCTGCCGACTGATAGGATTTGCCCGTACCCGCACCGGCTGCCTGCAACTGGTTCTGCCGGTCATATTCGGCGGCCACATAAGTAAAATTATTTTTGGCAGCCAGGTAATCCTGCTCGATCTTGATCAGTTCCTGATTATTCACAGTGGCTAATATCTGGCCTTTATGCACCTGCTGGCCTTCAAGCACGCTGATGTGACTAATGAGGCCGCCCGACAGTAAACTCACATCCGCTTTATTTTGCGGCGGAACAGCCAGTTGTCCGCTGGCTTTGATCACTGCATCGAGGTTCTTTTGCGGGATAGCCCCGACCTCGATACCCACATTTTTCATTTGCTGCGCGGTAAGTTCCAATCCGCCCGGTTTAGATGGCTTCGCCTCTTTTGAGGCTTCTTCCTTATTGTTTTTTTCTATGTCGCCAGATGAGCCAGAGCAGCTTGTCAGCATGATCGCGGCGATAACCACCGCTGTATATATTTTGATCTTCATGATTATTGTCCCTGATAAAATTGTAATTGAATAGCCGACTGATCCAGCCTGCCTAAAGTTTCGAGATAGCTCAGGTGGGTTTGTATCGCCGCTGAAATGTTCTGGATATACTCGATATAACCAATCTCACCTAATTTGAAAGACACCTGAGCGATGCGCAATTGCTCGTCCGCCTGTTTCAGCCCGGCAGTCGTATAGTAACCTGCCGCCTGCTGGTATTTGCGGTATTGTTGCAGTTCCTGCTGGTATTGCGTGCTCAACAGCAAGCGGTTCTGTTGCAGGTTCGCTTCCGCGATCTGCGCACCGATCTTCTCCGATTTAATCCGGGAACGGTACGATCCACTGAACACCGGCAAAGCCAAACCCAACTGAAAACCGCCGATTCGGGTGCCGGGTGAATAATTGCGGTCGATATTAGCGGGGTTAAAAGCGCCGATCAACAATTGCTGCGTATAGCCCAATGTAATGTCGGGCATCAGTTTAGCGCGTTCTACTGCAACCTTAGCGTTGGCTACCTCAATCTGCTGTAGGCCCAACAGCGTTTGCGGGTTAGCCGCGGTATTCACCGTATCGGATAAACCAGGCAAAGCTAAAGCCAAATCGCTTTCAGCTATAACCATCGGCTCAGTACTATTGAGTAAACGGCGTAAGGCGAGTTCATTAGTAGCCAAATCTGCTTGCGCGCTGATTTTGAGCGACTGCACTTCCTGGTACTTGTTTTTGGCCGAGATCAGTTCCAAGTTAGATGCCTCGCCGGTTTTTACGCGAACGGTAGCCCGTTGTACGAAACCGTTATAGATGCTGTCCTGAAAATTCAGCACCCGCAAGGTTTCGCGGCTCAGCAGGTAAGCATACCAGGCGTTGCGCACTTGCCGGGTGATCTCGGCTTTAGTTGCCCGCCCGGAATGTTCCGCCAGCTTGATCTGCTGATCGGCCAGTTTGCGTTGATTACTATAAAGTCCAGGCCAGGCAATATTTTGCGACACGCTCAAACCATTATCAATGTTGCCGCCGCTGGTCGGGTCTTGCGTGAGCATCAGTTCGGTTTTCGGCAGATCTGTGGCCGCGCCTTTTAGTGATCTGGATTGCTCCACCAATAAATTAGCCGCACGCACTTCGAGATTGTTTTGCAACGCCCGGCTGATGGCGCTGTCCAGCGTTAAGGCCGGTCTGGTCTGTGCATTTGCACTGCCGGCAAAGAAACTAAACCCGGCAATCAACACCGCTAAGACTTTACTCGCTTTACTTATAGCAACCGTTTTACGGTTGAACAAAAGGTAAAGACAAGGCAGTACAAAAAGCGTGAGGAACGTGGCTGTGATCAAACCGCCAATCACCACAGTAGCCAATGGTTTTTGCACCTCGGCACCTGCACTGGATGATAATGCCATCGGCAGGAAACCTAACGAAGCTACGGCTGCTGTCATCAATACTGGGCGTAACCGGATTTTGGTTCCCTCTAAAACCCGCTGGTAAATATCATTTATGCCCTCATCTTTGAGCTGGTTGAAATAGCCAATGAGCACGATACCATTGAGTACCGCAACTCCGAACAGGGCGATGAAGCCCACGCCAGCAGAAATGCTGAAAGGCATACCCCGAATAAGCAGCGCCGCGATCCCCCCGATAGAAGCCAATGGCACTGCCGTAAAAATGAGCAGGCTTTCTTTAACCGAGCGGAAAGTAACATACAGCAATACCAGGATAAATAGCAATGCTGCGGGTACGGCAATGGATAACCTGGCCCTGGCCGCTTGTAAATTCTGGAACTGCCCGCCATAGGACAAGTAGTAGCCAGATGGCAGCTTCAACGCTTTATCCAGTTTCTGTTGTATTTCGGTCACCGTGGATTGCACGTCGCGGGCGGTCACATTAAAACCGACGTAAATACGGCGCTTGCCGTCCTCGCGGGAGATCTGCGAGGGCGCTTCCTGAAAATCAATATCGGCGACCTGGTTCAGTGGCACTTTATTACCCGAAGGCAGCGGGACGAGCAAGTTTTGCACGCTGCTGATGTTTTCGCGCAAGTCGCGGTTCAGGCGCACTACCATATTAAAACGTTTTTCTCCCTCGAATACCACACCGGCCACACTGCCTGCAAAGGCCGTTTTCAGGATCATATTCACATCGCTGATATTCAGGCCGTACTGCGCCATTTTATCGCGATTATAATTCACTTGTATCTGCGGCAGTCCGCTTACTTTTTCGACGAAAATGTCTGACACGCCATTGATAGGCTTAATGTCCGCAGCGATCTTATTTGCCTGCGATGCCAATTCGTCCAGGTCATCACCGTAAATTTTAATGGCCACATCCTGGCGGATGCCGGTCATCAGTTCATTAAAACGCATTTGCATGGGTTGCGAGATCGAAGCATGAATGCCCGGCAATTCGTTCAGCGTTTCTTCCATCTTCGCCATCATTTCCTCTCGGGTCTTGGCGTTCTTCCATTCCGATTTGGGTTTCATGGCCAGCATCATATCACCGCGCTCCATCGGCATCGGGTCGGTAGGTATCTCGGAACTGCCGATACGGGTAACGGCTTGCTTGATCTCGGGAAATTTATCTTTTAATAGTTTTTCCGCTTTACTAAAAGATTTGACCACTTCGGTAAGTGAAGTGCCCTGCATCATCGATATTTCCACCGTGAGGTCGCCCTCTTCCAATGTAGGGATAAACTCGCCGCCCATCCGACTGAAAGCCCAGATCGCGATACCGAAAATAGCGAATACCAAGGCTATCGTCAGCACTTTGAAACGTAACACGCCGATTAGGGCTTTTTGATAAACACGCTGGCAAAAACCGATGATATGGTCGGAAATATTGGGTTTGTGTTCGGTCTTACGGCTGAGGAACAAAGCGCTGGCCATCGGTACATAAGTCAGGGACAAAATAAACGCACCCAAAATGGCAAAGGCCACCGTTTCTGCCATTGGTCGGAACATCTTACCCTCGATGCCCACCAATGATAGTAAAGGCAGGTAAACGATCAGGATAATGATCTGCCCAAATGCCGCCGACTGCATCAGTTTGCCCGCGCTGCTGTGCACTTCCTCGTTCATCTGATCACGCGAAAGCTCTTTGATGTTTTCTTTGGCATAGCGCCCGGCAGTGATATGATGCACTACGCTTTCAACAATAATTACGGCACCATCTACGATCAAACCAAAATCTATTGCGCCCAGGCTCATCAAATTACCGGATACGCCGAACAGCTTCATCAGCATAAAAGCGAACAGCATGGCCAGTGGGATCACCGATGCCACCACCAAACCGGCGCGCCAGTTGCCCAGCAATAATACGAGCACGAAGATCACAATAAGTGCGCCTTCGAGCAGGTTGCGCTCTACTGTGCCAATGGCCCGACCCACCAGTTCGGTACGGTCGATGAACGGCTCGATCACCACGCCTTCGGGTAACGACTTTTGTATCTGCACCATGCGGGCTTTTACATTTTTGATCACCTGGCTAAAGTTCTCGCCTTTGAGCATTAGCG
The DNA here is from genome assembly GCF_041080815.1 of Mucilaginibacter yixingensis. Classification (NCBI taxonomy): domain Bacteria; kingdom Pseudomonadati; phylum Bacteroidota; class Sphingobacteriia; order Sphingobacteriales; family Sphingobacteriaceae; genus Mucilaginibacter; species Mucilaginibacter yixingensis. The sequence continues at coordinate 4,757,716 of NZ_CP160205.1, forward strand.
TTACCCCGGCAACTACTTCGCCCTCGCCGTTGCGGGTCACGGCACCATAGCGGGTGGCCGTGCCTAATTGCACCGCTGCCACATCTCGCACCAAGATCGGCGTACCGCCGCTGTTCTTGATAACGATCTTGCTAATATCATCCAGCGATTTAACCTGGCCCAAGCCACGAATAAAATAGGCGTTGCTTTGCTGCTCGATATAGGAGCCGCCGGTGTTTTCGTTGTTTTTCTGCAAGGCACTATATACTTCAGGTATGGTAACACCAAAAGAATTGAGTTTATCGTTATCGAGTGCGATCTCATATTCCTTTACATAGCCGCCCCAGCCACTCACCTCGGCCACACCAAGCGTTCCGGCCAGTTGGGTGCGCACCAGCCAATCTTGAATGGTACGCAAGTCGGTAGCGGTATACTTGTTTTCGTAACCTTTCTTGGTGTGGATGCTATACTGGTAGATCTCGCCGAGTCCGGTAGTGATCGGGGCCAGAGATGGCTCGCCGACACCCTGCGGGATATTGTCTTCGGCTTCTTTGAGCTGCGCGGCAACCTGTTGTCGCGCCCAGTAAATATCTACATTGTCTTTAAAAACCAATGTAATAACGGAGATGCCGGAACGGGAGATCGACCGTTTTTCAATGATACCGGCGATATTAGCCATCGCCAGTTCTACGGGAGCGGTAATATATTGCTCCACTTCCTGCGCGCCTAATGTAGGCGCCTGTGTAATGATCTGTACCTGATTATTGGTAATGTCGGGCTGCGCATCTAAGGGCAGGTTGGCCGCAGACCAGATGCCTGCGATCACCAGTAAAAGCGTCAGGATGCCGACCGTTACCTTGTTCCGTACAGAGAACGAGATAATTCTGTCAAACATGAATTTGCAATAAAATAATACGACCATACAGGGCATGCGGACGCAAGCCTGTTGAATTCAAAAAGAAAAGTGTATTAGCTTAATTGCGGCGGTTGCCAGATGGGAAGTACTTGATCGCGTAACGGTTCTACGCGCAATTCAGAATAGCCTTGAGCAATTGATTGCTCAAAAACGACTACGGAAGTAAAGGTACGGGGTACACTACGAGTGACGGAACAGCAACTACAGATACAAAATGGAGAACAAGCTTCTCGGCATGAACTTTGGTCGGTTTGCTGACCCTTACTAACCGTAGTGTGATGAATAGTGATTGCAAAATCATCCTTATCCCTGCAAGGTAAGATAGCAAGGATGGTCATATATAAACCAATCAGGATGGTGAACCATTTCATGGATGCAAAACTAAAGCTTATTTGTTGGATTGTCAAAATAGGAGCATCGGACACTTTATGAGCTTCTTTTTTATTTTTAGGATTGACAATAATTTACGTTTAAAACACCAATTCTACTTTTGTATTTAAAAACATTCTTAATTATTGCCAACTTTTGCGGAAAGTTATTCAATCCTACGCTCGTGATCCCCAACACTAAAATTTAAAAGCCTCTAAATAGTATATATTAGGGGCTTTTAAATTTTTGATTGTAAATAGGGTGCAAATTGGGGTACAACTTTACGCATCTTAAATATAAAAAGGGCATTTACCGCATCTCCATTCCAACCATATCGCTGCCATTTTTAAAAACAGATTCGCTGTTCAGCAAATAGGCTCCGCTACTCACAATAACCTCTCCGCTATTCAGCCCTGAAGTTACTTCCGCATAAGTGTGGTTTTGTTTCCCGATTTCTACCATGCGTGGTGAAAAACTGCCATCTGTATTTTTTACCCACACATGGCTGCCTTTACCGTCGGTGAGAACTGCCGTAACCGGTACTGCCAGGTTAATACCCTTACCGCCAAGCGCCACATTAGCCTGCATACCCGGCCTGAGCTCTCCCTTTGGATTAATCACGCTGATCCGTACCAGATCGATCTTCGACCCATCCGACAGCTCGGGATTCATAAAAGTAACTTTACCTTTAACCAACTGTCCACCCAAATCAGGAAATACCACATCAACAACCTGGCCCGGTTGCAAAGTGCCTGCTTCCCCGACGTATAATTGCGCTTCTACCCATAAGCTGCCCAGGCCCTGCGTTTTTAGTATGGTCATACCCTCGCTCACGTAATCACCTTCGTGCACATTTAATTCGCTGACAGTGCCGTTTACCGTGCTGACAATGATAGCTGATGCGCTTACTTTACCAGATCGGGCAAGCGCGGCGATTTGCCCTGCGGTTAACCCCCATAGTTTGAGTTTACTTTCCGCCGCACTGATCAAAGCCGGATAATCTACATCCGGGTTATGCAGTTTTTGCTGTTGCTCTTTAGCGAGCAGGTATTCCTTTTGAGCTTCCTGCAAATCTTCACTGTATAAACTATAAACCGGTTGGCCGATCTTGATTGTTTCGCCAACGGTACGTACATAAAGATGTTGAATGCGGCCTGCAAGTCTTGCGCTTTGCTCACCACTGGCATTTTCATCGGCGGTTACGGTACCTGTGATCAGTTTCTCGTCGCCGGTATTTTGTTCCCTGACGGTATCGGTTTGGATGCCGGCCAGTTGCTGTTGTGCTGCTGTAAGCTTGATGCGGTTATCCTGACTATCGCCGCCCGCTTCGGCTTTGATCAGCTTCATACCGCAGACCGGGCAATTACCAGGATGATCCTCGTGGACCTGCGGATGCATTGAACAGGTATAATAAAACCGGCTTTTCGCAACCGTTTGGGTTGCCGCCTTTTGTTCCCGTTGCTTGCAGGCCGATAGTGCAACGATTACTATTAGTAACAATAAACCGGCTGTTTGATATCTTTTATATTTATTCATGATCTTCGGTTTTAATAAAGCTGTCACTATCTGCTAAATATTGCGCGTTTTGGGCCACGCTATCCTGAGCAGTTAAGCCGCTGAGGACCTGCACCTGTTCCCCGTTCTGTGTACCCGTTTGCACGACGTGTGCGCGATAAATACGCCCGTCTTTCAGCCAGACGATATGGCTTTGCCCCAGGCTGATCACCGCTGTGCGTGGCAACCATAAACCGGCTTTTGATCCGGCAGCAATTTCAGCCCTGACCAAGCTGCCCACTTTCATCTCATGCTGGTGATTGTTCAGGTAAACGCGGATGCTGGTGGAGCGGTCATCGTTCTGCTGCACGGGTTCGATAAAATCTACCTTGCCTTCCATCGTCATTTGCTGATCTGGAATGTTCAGGCTGACGCTTTGAAGGAGCTTTATTTTCTCAGCATCCGTCTGCTTGATCTTCAATTCCGCCCAGAGGCTATGCGGATCGACCACGTTAAACAGTGTTTGCCCTTGCTGAACGAACATGCCCTCTTTAACTGCCAATGGCATATTTTGCGCATAATCGTTTGCCTCGTTTACTGCTGCGCCGGCCATCTGGCTGTGCGCCACATCGTGTACATGCCCCTCGTAAGGACTGTAGACCGGCAGGCTGTAAAAAGCTTTACCGGTTCTGCTCAATTCCCGCAGTTGCGTACCAGTCATTCCTAACAGTGATAGTTTTTGCCTAGCGGCATCGATCAAGGCGGTTTCGCCGGGCGAATTTCTTTGCAGAAACAGCAGGTCTTGTTGCGCCGTCACCATCTCCGGGCTATACACATCCATGATACGCTGCCCTTTATGAATTTCCTGAAAGGCGTATTTGATATACAGTTTTTCGATACGTCCTGAAAAACGCGCGGCGATATTATTATAGGTACGGGTATCAAAAGCCAGGTAACCCGACGCTGACACCGTGTCTATTATCGTTTTTTCTGTAGGCATTACCGCTTGAATATCCGATACCACCGCGCCGTTAACCGGCTGTAAAACGGTTTGCAAGCTTATACCCGCCTGTTCGCTGGGTGAAGCCGTTTTTTTAACGAGGGTCATCCCGCAGATGGGGCAATTGCCCGGATGATCTTCATGTACCTGTGGGTGCATTGGGCAGGTGTAGATAGCCTGCGGCTGCTCTTGTTGAACCGCTGCCTGTTTAGGACGTTCTTTACAGGCAGCCAAAAACAGTGTGATCAATAGCAGACTAATACTTTTCCAGTTCCTTTTCATAAGCTACCTGTAATTTGATGATGTCTTGTTGACGGTCTAAAGCGGCCATGCGTGCAGCTTGCAGATCATTGATACTGTTCAGCACCGATGGCATATCGCCTGTATTCTGGTCATAAGCTAAAAGCGCCGTTTTGTAGCCGTTCTGTAAGGCTGGGATAATGTTCAGTTGGTAATTGGACAGTTGCCTTTGCTGGCTGACCAGTTGTACTTTGAGCGACGCCAGTTGCCCGGCAGCCTGATTGAGCACATCGAGCCGCCTTTGTTGCAATTCTTCGGTTTCCAGGCGGATGCCTTTCAGGTTGGCCTTATATTCTTTGGATGCCCAGGGTACAATGGGTATGGTGATCGAAGCCATGAGGATATACTGGTTGGGATAACCGCCGTAGCTGAGCATGTGTCCGGCCTGTATACCGAAATCTGGTTTGCGTTGGCTGTATGCTACCTGCGCATTGAGCGCGTTCAGTTGAATACTACGATCTATACTGCGGATGTCGCTGCGCGATGTCGCCAAACCTGTAGTGTCTGCGGGTGTAAGTACTGTGTTAATTACCAAATTGGTATCCACGCTAAATAATGCCTGCTTATCCTGGTTCATCAGGGTGTTGAGCATCACATTGCGCTGGCTGATCTCGTTATTCAACTGTTCACCCGTGTTATCCAGCTCATACAATTGCGCTTTGGCTTTGTAAATATTGCTCAGTTTTTCTTTACCATAAGTGAGGCGGATGTTTGCATCTTTCAGCATATAGTCCAGCAGTTGCCTGGTGCTCTGTAATAGCGCGAGTTTTTTTTCCAGCAGCACGCGCTCCAGGTAATACTGCCGAGCTTGTGCAAAGAGCTGATTTTTGAGATAGTTTTTATCTTCAACGGTGACTTTAGACACCCCCTGCTGATAAGCGGCTTTAGCTTTAAGCTTGGCTGGGTTGGTGAACATCTGCTCTGCCTGCACCATAAAAGAACCCATATTGGGGCTAAGTGAATACGGCGTTTGATACTGCCCGGCGCTGATCTTCGGCGCATCAAGGCTGGTTGCCCCGGTAGCATAAGCATCCTGCGCACCTGCTTTGGCATCGTAGGCCAGCAAAGCCGGGTTTCGCCCCACTTTGGCCAATACGCTGTCCAGCGGCAATACCTGTGCATTAACCTTACTACCCAACAGCAGCGAGATAAGCAAAATATATAATGCGGTTACTTTCGTTTTCATTTGTTTATTCCTTTACTTCCAGTATATCCAGTTTACCGTGCTTTCGCAATTCGTATTCTTTCACCATTAAAAAGATGAGTGGCGTTACCAGTAGGATATGTGTAGATGAGGTAAGTACCCCACCGATCATCGGCAGTACAATCGGCCGCATCACATCACTACCCGTGCCCGTTGCCCATAGCACCGGTACTAAACCAAACAGCGCTACGCAAACCGTCATCAGCTTGGGCCGCAGCCGTTTCACTGCTCCGTTCATCACATAATACCGCAGATCTTCTCGGGTGATGGTTTCCCGGCTATTGCCTTTAGCGGCCACCAATTGCTGCATGGCATCGTTTAGATAGATTACCATCACAATGCCCGTTTCTACCGCAATACCGAACAGGGCGATAAAGCCCACTGCTACCGCAACAGAAAGATGTACCCCGAAGGCCCATACCATATAAGCCCCGCCGATGAGCGCAAATGGGATACTGATGAGGCTAAAAAAAGCCTCCCTTGCTGATTTAAAGGCGAAATACAAACAAGCGAAGATGATGACCAGCACAATCGGCAAGATCAGTTTTAGCGTACCTTCTGCGCGGATCAGGTTCTCGTACTGTCCGCTCCATTCGATATAATAGCCTTTGGGCAGGCTTTGCAACATCGTATTCAACTTATCCTGCGCATCTTTCACCGTACTACCCAAGTCGCGGCCGCGCACGTTGAACAAAACAGTCCCCCTGAGCAGGGCATTTTCCGACTGGATCATGGCCGGTCCATCGCTAAAACGGATATCGGCTACTGATGATAAGGGTACTGGGCCGAACCCTGGCGTTTGCACCAGCGTGCGTTTAATATCGTCCAGGTTATCGCGATATTGCTGAGCCAAACGGGCGTTGATGGCAAAACGCTGCCGCCCTTCTACAGTGGTAGTCAGGTTCATGCCGCCGAGTGCGCTTTCCACTACCTCGTTCACATCGTCTACATTTAATCCATAGCGACCGATCGCGGCTTTATCGATGGTAATATCCAGGTATTTACCACCGGCTATCGGGTCTACATATAAATCTTTCACCCCATCAATACCGGCAAGCGCCTGTTTCATACGGTTAGCCAGCACATTGATGGTATCCAGGTTTTGCCCGTACACTTTCAGCCCCACATCGGTACGAATACCGGTAGAAAGCATATTGATTCGGTTAATGATGGGCTGTGTCCAACCGTTCACTACGCCAGGAATTTGCAGTTTATTGTTGAGCTCATTGATGATACCCGCTTTGTCAATCCCCTTACGCCATTGATCACGCGGTTTGAGCAGAATGATCGTTTCGGTCATGCTGATGGGCGAATTATCTGTTGCGGTACTTGCACGACCTGCTTTTCCCAGTACATCGGCTACCTCGGGCACACTTTTGATGATCTTATCCTGCACTTGCAATAGCTGCTTGGCTTGTGCATTGGAAACATCAGGTTGGGTAACCGGCATAAACAGAATGGTACCCTCGTCCAGCGGCGGCATAAACTCGCTACCTAATGAAACTAATAGCGGTATGCTAACGATAAGCGCAATGATATTAATGGCTAATGTAGTTTTACGCCAGCGCATGCACCAATCCAAAATAGGCCGGTAAAGCTTTTCAAGTCCACGATTAAGTGGATTGCGTTCATCGCTTCTCAGCTTTCCTTTCAGAAAAAAGGAGATCAGCACAGGTGTCAGCGTAACGGCGAGAATAGCGTCAATGGCGAGAATGAATGTTTTTGTCCAGGCAAGCGGGCCGAACAGTTTTCCTTCCTGCCCATGTAGCAGAAAAACCGGTAGAAAAGAAGTAACGATGATGAGTGTGGAAAAGAACACACCGCGCCCCACCTGCTTGCAGGAGCGTTCAATAATGCCTATTCTGTCTAATACGTTAGGTTTACCCGCCAGCGAGAGATTACGGTGGGAGTTTTCGACCATCACAATGCCATTGTCCACGATCACCCCGATAGCCAATGCAATACCCGTTAATGACATGATATTGGAACTGATACCGAACGCATTGAGGAGGATAAAACTTACCGCAACAGTGATGGGTATCTGGATAATAATGCTCAGCGCGCTACGCCAGCTGAAAAGAAACAAGATCACGATCAGCGATACGGTGACCATTTCCTCGATCAGTGTATGTTTAACCGAACTGACCGCGTTTTCGATCAATTCGCTACGGTCATAAGCGATGTGAAATTTAACGCCGTCCGGCAAACCTTTTTGCAGGTCAGCCATTTTAGCCTTCACATTATGGATCACCTCATCGGCATTTTCGCCGTAGCGCATCACCACTATACCCCCAACGGCTTCGCCATCGCCATTACGGTCAAAGATACCCAGACGCTCGTCTCCCCCCATCTGCACACTGGCAATATCTTTCAACGTCACCGGAACCGTATTATTAACACCTACCGGAATATTTTCTACATCGGCCAGGGTTTTGATATAACCCAACCCCCGAACGATGTAGCCCGTACCGTTCATTTCGAACTTGCGGCCGCCCACATCGTTATTGTTACTCTTGATGGAACGCAGTACCTGAGACAGCTGTATGCGGTAATAGTTTAGTTTATTGGGATCGATATTGACCTGGTATTGTTTCTCAAAACCACCGAATGAAGCCACTTCGCTCACGCCGGGAACGGTTTGCAAACCGAGTTTAACATACCAATCCTGCAAAGCACGCTGCTCGCCCAGATCCATGCCTTTGGCATCCAGCGTGTACCAGAGAATGTGGCCTACCCCCGTACCATCCGGCCCGAGCGTAGGCGTTACTCCTTGCGGCAATAGCCGCTGCGCATAGTTCAAGCGCTCCAGTACACGGCTGCGCGCCCAGTACACATCGGCTTTATCGTCAAAAACGATATACACAAAGCTCATCCCAAACATGGATGTTGCGCGAATGGCTTTAACCTTGGGGATGCCCTGTAAGTTACTCACCAACGGGTAAGTTACCTGGTCTTCCATCAGCTGTGGGCTGCGCCCCGCCCATTCGGTAAACACGATCACCTGGTTGTCTGACAAGTCTGGAATGGCATCCACCGGGTTTTGGGTGATCGACCAGACGCCCCAGCCAAACAGACCGGCCGCCAGCAGCAGCACAATATACCTGTGTTTTAAAGCCAGGCTTATAAGTTGATTAATCATCGTAATAAAAGAATAAACCGGCAGGCCGAAACCTGCCGGTGCTGTTACTGCTTACATTTTCATTTTTTCAGCCGGTTTCTTTTTGGTGTCGGCTTTTTTCACCAGCGTCATACCACATTTCGGGCATTTGCCGGGTTTGTCTGAGAGCACTTCCGGGTGCATGGTACAGGTGTACTGCACTTTAACCGGCTTTGCTTTTTTGGTCGTATCGACGGCAACTTTACCGGTGGTTGGGTTTGCGGCAAAAACAGTTACAGCAGAAAACAGGATGGCTGCTGCCATAAGCATTACTTTTTTCATGGTTTTAAAGATTATATGTTGGATGATTAATTTGTATCCTGTATGGCCCGGCGGGCTTGCACCAATCCTGCTGAAAAAGCAGGGCAAACCGTATATTGGTAGTTTCCATTTTCGAAACATTTAAGCAGATCAAGGCCTGCTAAAGAGGCAATGAACTGAACAATAAAAAATAAGATAAATAATGGAGTGTCTTTAATGCCGGAGCAGCATTAAAAACCGGAAGGGAAGATTACCGGAAACTATCAGATTCTGAAATTGGCGTAAAGGAGATAAAGCGGGTTTCGATGGACAGGTGGGGCCTGGCTGTCGTAAACGTTCATCACCGGCGATTCGGCCCGTTCAGGAGCAACCGGAACAAAAAATACGGGAGCTATAACAGCAACTGAATTTTTGAAATCCAATACCGTTTTGGCCGAAAAATGATTATCCTTTACTTTAAACGTAGTCTTAACGGTCTTGCAGCAATTATCAGCCTTAGCGGCTTTAACTTCCTTGTTACCGCTATCGCCTATGGCGTAGGTGGTATTAGCCAGTTTACCGCAGCAATAAAAACGCTCTACGCTCATCCCTAAACTGGATAGCGTATAAAGCAGCGTTAAAATGAGTAATGCGGTACGTTTCACGATGTAAAGTTAGTTTTTTGTTTGCTGTTTCAAAAATAGGCGGTGCCGATTAAATTTTTATGTGCAGAATAAAGGTCATGAATCCGTTGCATCTGTGAAATCTTTTACTGAGGCGCGGTGACATAATCGGCATCACTATTGTAACATTTCTTATCAATAAGGTAGTTCATTATTTTACTATCAAATGTTAATGAAGATACTTCCTCCGGGCCTCCTGTCATTAGTTTCTTGTTTAAATCTACCTGTAGAAAATATCCATTACGAGTCGAACCATTGTCATGGTCGATGAAAGAGAATGATAAGTAGACAATCTTGCTTTTTATACTATCAATACCAACTCTATATTTTAACGCTCTTTTATCTATTGAACTCGACTTGATTAATAAAATCATTAAACTATCGCAAGTAAGTTTACCATAATCAAGATTAACCGCATCGCTTTTCTTAACCCTTAGAGCTAAATTTTGATCCGTTTTGAGGGTATCCTTATTATAAATTTTTTTAAATGAATCCTCTTGAAGTGCTGACGTTGTTATATTCTTATTTGAATATCTACACCCCAAACACATTAAAAGTAATATTGCCGTTATTTTATTTTTCATAGTTGATAAAACTATTTACAATTGTTGGTTTATATCCAGCCATGTGCTGATTATAAAGCCGTTGATCACTCCATACCAAGGAGCAGGGTTTCCATTCTGTCATTAGATTTGCTATTTTCGGATTCACGTTAAATCTTTCTCTAAACCCTTTATCATGCCACAAACACCTGCTTTATTTTTCAAACTAACATTCCTGTTGCTTATTACCTCTATAGGTGCCAAGGCCGACTTGCTTGATAGTGTTAAAGAAAAAACAAAACAGCTAAATGACTTAAAAGACGTTTACCGGGCATTTAATATTAAGAATATCATTGCCGACCAGCAAGAATTTATTGAACTCTCTGTGGATGAAGCGAAAGCATACAACTCTAGGTTATTAAGAGATTATATCAAAACTTGCGATAGTTTAAAGCACGTTCATTTTTTTGATAACTCATTGAGTGCTCAAGTCGGCAGCTATTTAGCATCTACCATACAAAATTACAGGGTCGGAATACAATATGGCATCGGTTCTGCTGCATTTAAGAAGGATGCTAAAAGATGCAGCTCTGAATCTAACAAGTACATGTCTTATTTAATAAAATCATATCCAATGAACCATTTTGTTGATTTGACAGAAAAGGAATATTGGGGGACTGTAAATAAAGACAACTACATTAAATCGGCAGAGTATACGTCCTATAAAAGCTTAAAGAAGACCAACGTCAAAGCCGGAATAGCTCTGTTAACGACCATTGCAAACCATACTGCTAATTTCCAGGAGCACTCGATCTATGAAATAGAGATCGCCGATCAATATGTGAAACATTCCGATATATTGGATGACGATGCTCAAAATATTGCGATTAACAAATACAAAGCTATTTTAGACAAGGGCAAATATTCCATCTATCTATTTGAAAGCTGGGTAAAATGGCGATGTGTTTTGCAGCAAACTAACGGCCTGTCAAAATCGTCGGACATTCCAAACGATCTATACAACGAGCTACGGGAAAAAACTGCACTAATTATTCTTAATACCATTGCCGCCGACCCTAAAAACAAGATGGCAATCAATCAGTTTTTAGATATCGCTACCCATGATATTGTAAGACGTTTTGGAGAATATCCCTACGGAAACCAAAACACGGTTGAATATCATGAAATATTCGATGAGAAAAAGTAAGGCTATAGTTTTAATCCCATAACCAAAAAGTTACCATAACCCTATCCCCTATTTCACCAAACACACGCACCTTTGCAGCCATCATAAAAACACTGACTCTGCCAGATGCGTAAGAAATCAATCCTCATAATTATCACCTGTCTTTTCACACTAAAATGCTTCGCACAAAATACTGCTGATACAACAGCTAATGCGCTCTCCTTTCCTAGTACCACAGGGCCACTTACCCCAAACCCTACTCCTTTTAAATTTGACAAGATCTATATCTCGGGCGTGGTGAGCGGATTAGCGCAAGCCCAGAACAATGTAGCCAGAGGCGATAAGGCACTGCAAACAGACATCAGCAACGCCCAAATCTTCATTCAGAAAAACACGGGACTGATTCAGTTTTTTATTGAGGCCGGCGCCTATTCTCAGCCCGATTTGGGGGTTCCTTATTTACGGTCGGGATTGAATGAAGCCGCATTTTATGGCATCATCCCACAGGGGTATCTGGAGATTGCCCCATCGGATAACTTCTCTTTTATGATTGGCAAGCTGGCTGCGTTTATGGGTGCCGAGCCTACGTTTTCGTTCCAGAACATGAATATTCAGCGCGGTTTGTTGTGGGATCAGAGCAACTCAGTTAACCGGGGCATCCAGGTCAATTACTCGGCCGGACCAATCGCCATCGCGCTCTCCTATAATGACGGTTTCTATTCCAACAAATACAACTGGCTCTCGGGCACGCTTACCTATGCGCTTGATAAAGCCAATACCTTTGTGCTGATGGGCGGCGGTAGTTTAAGCCGAACCAATATTTCCACCTCGGCAACGCCGCTGTATCAGAATAACGGGCAGGGCTACAATTTAATTTACACCCATACTGCTGGCTCCTTCACTATTCTGCCATATTTACAATACACAGTGGTGCCCAAGTCGGCTTTGCTCAACACAGCGCAAACTGCTAAAACATATTCTGCTGCCCTATTGGTTAACTATTCGGTACCTCACACTGGGTTTAGTTTGCCGGTCCGGGTAGAGTATGTTAAAACAACAGGAAGCGCAGCGCAGGGAGCACCCAACCTGATGTATGGCGTGGGCAGCAACGCATGGTCTGCCACGGTTACGCCCACCTATCAATACAAACGCGTATTTGTGCGCTCGGAGTTTTCTTACGTGCGGGCCGGAAATATCACCAGCGGAATGGCTTTCGGCCCCGAGGGTAACGACGCCATGCAGAGCAGGGTATTGTTAGAAACCGGATTTATATTCTAATGAATCCGGTTTCTAACCAACAACACCTTAGTAATCAATATCAAATCCCTGCAGCATCAACCGGTTTCCAGGCGACACCGTGCCCGTATGCTGCAAGCCAGCACCACCAAAGGTATTTGGATCAATTGTAGCTGATAGATTTACCTCGTGCACCAAGCCTTCATCTTTTTGAATTTGCTGTTGCGGGGTAGTGCTGGTTACGTTGGCGCTGAGCAAGTTACCTTTAACATTCAGCTTCACAACGCAGCCAGGTACAAATGCAGATGAATAAACCTCTTTACCAATTGGCGTGCTTGCGCCATTCACAAACTTGTAAAGCGTAAACTTAACGCCTTCGCCATAGGCTGGCGTACGTTGAATGCGCAGGCCATAGCCGGTCAGCGTTTTGGCATCAAATTTAATATACACATCGGCATATTGCCCGGTCGCACTGCCAAAGCCTTGCCCTGATACTTTATGCGGACTTAGTTTTACCGTAACCGCCATATCGCCATAAGTACCGTCTTGCGCATACAGCAACCGGGCTCCGCGTGCAACGGTGACCAGGCCTATCCGGTCGGCAGTGCCGTCGTCGCCGGGGCCGTAGGTCCAGGCGCTGCCTGTACCTGGCTGCCATTCAAATTCGGCGCCTATATCTGCAGGGCGGTAGGTATCCAGCGTCCACCATCCATTGCGGACGGCCACGCTTCTTTGCACCGCAATGTTTTGGAAATCGGTATGGATGTTTTTAGTTGATACATCTTTCGCCGTTATCTTCCTGCTGATGGCCATTACACCACTGCCGGCTAAACTTGTTGCATGTTTGGGCTCTATTTTGGCCACCAGGTAATATCCCACATCACCGGTTGTTAACGGATACGTTTTTAACGGTTTATTTAACCGGCTCACCGCTACCGGGATGGTGTCCGTTCCTTGTGCAGATGTAGCGCGGTACCAACTGATGAGCGACACATCGGCCCGTTTGCCTATGTTGCTCAAGGCATAGTCAACGCTGATACTGCCATTTGCAGGTTCGTTAACTTTAAATGCACTGGCAAGTGCCGGGGCCGGCAACGGATTGGCTACAACATCAATATAAGCCACACCAACAATTCCGCCGGCGGTTATACCCTGCACATAGGCCCGTTGCGTTTGCTCGGTAGCGTTGTGCCCTGTTACGGTTACGGCGCCGTCGCCATTGTCAGTAAGCGATAGTATTTTAGCATCACTTACACTCCATTTAACCGGCGTGGTTGTCTTTACCCTTTCCGGGTAGATGATGTATGAAACCGGAGTTGATTCCCCTGCCTTCAATTTTGGCTTAGCCGCGCGCAGGTTCAGGCGAAAGGCAAGATTACCGTAGGCCGCCATTTTTAATTTTTGGCCGGCAGGGTCCCAGTCGTCATTCTCGCGCAACAGGTTGTAAATATTATATTCGGCGCCAACTTTATAAGGCTTAAGTGTTTCAGGTGTTAAGGTTACAGACAGGTCTGGCCGGGCTGCACTAACGGCCACCGGCTTGCCATGCAACGTGTTATGATATACATATTGCCTTACATCGTCGTTTAAAACATTGGTCCACTCTAACCGGCCAATATTACCCTCAAACACACCGTCAATAGTAGGGAAGGCGGCATTTCTTTTGGCATAATACACGGTGGCATTGGCCCCGGCATCGCGCAACATCCCAACAAACCGGCAGCCCAGGTAAGCCTGAATAATGGTAGACCCGCCCGGCGAAGGGTGATTGGCATAATAGTTAAAAGTACAATTGCGATAAACGGTTACATCGCCACTGCCTATAGCATCATCAGTACATTGAAAAAAACACTTGTCAAAAAATTCACGGTGAGCCCGCCCTGCAAGCAGGTTCAGAAAACTCACGAAACGGCAGTTTTCAAACAACCATTTATCAGCCCTTTCGGTACCGGCGTTAGTGATGGTTTGCGCCTGGGTAATGGTGGTTTGTCTTTTCGGATAACTCTTGCTCGGGTCAGGACCATAAACCAGGTCGACATTACAATAATTGCCAAAGGTGATATTATATGCATGGAATGCATTACCCAACCCGATCACGTTCCAGTTGCCCCGAGATCCGGCCATTTGCCCTCTGTTGCCCGCAATAATGGTATGTTCAGGATTGTCTGACAGGCCGATCATCGTGATGTTAGCCTGTGGCAATAACAAACCTATCAGATGGTTTTCGGCGTTGTCGCTTTTAGGATCGTCTGTCCAGTAAACGTCGGGCTCCAGATAAACAACAGTTGGCGTGGCCTCTGTCCCGCTTTTGGCATTGGCCGCCAGCTCCTGCAGGCTACCAAAAGTGTATGGTCCGCGGCTCTCCTTTTTCAGTTTGGCATTTACATACAAGGCATGCTCATTCAGCTGAATGGTTTTACCCTGGTATTTGATGGATGTTGCGGGTGCTGTTGCGCCGGACTTGTTGCCCTGGGCAATCAATGCCGTTGGCATAACAAATAACAACATAAGCATCACATACGGACGCAGGCTTGATAATCTCATGTTAGTGGTATTGGGTTACAATTGGTTATTGCAAATTACAACTAATATGGATTGGTCAAGATGCTGGAGCCCGGTTTAATGGGGGCTGGTGGGTAAAAATTAAGTGACAATGGGAAGTATATTTAATAGCAATCAGGCACTTTAAGTCGACCTCACTTTGTATTTCAAATTTTATATTTGATACATGAAGGACAACAAACCTAAACTAACTCTATTTAAATGGATTTCGTTGATCCTGTTAATTATCGGTCTCCTGTTTATCTATTTTATCCCTCGGGCAATTATGTACCCCGATTACGCAATCATTGAGTGGCTCGTTTTCCTATGCATCTTTTTTATAATCCCAATACTAGCCTTAGCTACTTTATGGGGGTTTACTCATAAAGTAACTAAGGCTAGTATTTGTATAGCGCTAGTATTGCCGATGATAATTGGCCCCACGTTCGAATTGTTTCAGAATCATCGCGCAAGGGTGGAATTAAAGAAATATGGAACCTGGACCAACGCTATTGTTATCAATAGGAAGCAGGTAAGTGAGCATGGAGGAGGGTTCCAGCATTGGGCAATAGCATGCAAGTATGTGGTAAACAATCGTACCTACGAAACAAAATTCCACGATGATGAACTGAACATTCACCCAATTGGCGACACCATCAAAATAATTTACAGCAGTAAGTTTCCTAAAATATATTCGCTGAGTGACGAGTGGAAAAACTAATTTGCCTATTAAGGGCAAAACCGCTTCAATTAGCTTTTTTACCCTTAATAAAGTAACAACCTGCGTTACGCCGCCTTCAGCGCAAAGAAGAATGTAGTTCCCTCACCCAGATCAGATTCTACCCAGATACGGCCCTGGTGACGTTCCAATATTCTTTTTACAATGGTGAGGCCCATACCCACACCCTCGTATTGACCGCTGCTGTTATGCAGGCGACTAAAAATCTCGAAGATCTTTTTATGGTTCTCTTTGGCAATACCGATGCCGTTATCGCTTACGGCAAAAATCTGCTCATTGCCTTGTTCAAAGCTGCGTACGGTTAGTTCGGGCGTTTTGTTGCCGCGGTATTTAATGCCGTTGCCCATCAGGTTCTGGAACAGCTGCACCATTTGCACGTAGTTGGCGTCAATCTCAGGCATGCCTTCAATAGTCACTACGGCGCCGCATTCGTTTACTTTGTTTTGCAGATTTCCCAGCGCCTCTTCGGCTGCCTTTTTCATATCTACCTTCACAAAAGCGTCCGTCTGCGAGTCAGTAACGGTATACTGGTAAATGCCCTCAATGGTGTTGGTCATGTTGTAAGATACCTGAGTCAGCATCTGCATAGTTTCCTGCAAATCTTCCGACAGGTCCTCACCCAGCATTTGCAGCGTATTGATCAATAGCACACAAGAAGCAATGGGCGAGCGTAGGTCATGCGCAATGATGTGGGCAAAACGCTCCAGATCCTGATTTTTTAAACGCAGCATCTCCAAGAGGCCGCTGTTGTAAGCTTCCAGCTTTTTGTAGTTGAGTACAGATTTAACGATACTAGGCAAAATGAGCATGTGCTCACCCATGTTTTTATCCTTGATCAGATAATCAGCGGCGCCGGCTTTCATCAGTTCAACCGCTGTTTTTTCTGAGCCCTGGCCCGTGGCTATTACAATCGGGATATCGGCGGCCTTTGCAATGGCAATCGAGTCAAACGCAGTGCCATCGGGCAGGTTAAAGTCAGAAACAATCAGGTCATATTTTTTCTTACCCACCTGCGCCCTCAGCTCTTCAATACTGGATACCACATCGCATTCATACTGCGGATTGAGTTTGATGAACTTACGTTTGATGAAGGTGATATCGATCTCCTCATCTTCCAGGAACAAGATCTTGTTTTGACCACTTAAGGTTAGCTGCTCATTAATTAGTTGTGAAACATGGATCGGCAGTTGCTTTAGATAGTCACCATCAGGATCTTTAACCAGTTCTCTAACCACATGATTTTTGAACGATTGTGAATCCGCATCCTTCAATATCAGCAGCGGAATTTTGGTCAGCTCCAGAAAAGGCGAAAACTGGGTATAAAAGCCCCGGTTAACCAGCGCATCCTGGGCTATTAAGAAATCATTGTTGTAGAGCTTAACAGATTTTTCAAACTCGTCCTGACTGGCGTAGTAGGTTATTTGTGGCTGTTGAAATGCAGCGTTAAGCTCGTTATTAATTAATATTTGCTCTTGTTGATTGGCAATTACGGTTATTCTCAGATTATTCATCATGAGCTATTGCGGTAAAAAGGTATTCGGTAAATGTTCTTAATCAGGCAAGGTTACTCTTGCGATGGCTTGGGCGGTTGGTTCAGCATTAACCAGTACATGCCCAGTTGCTTTACGGCATCGGCAAAGTTCATGAAGTCAATAGGTTTAACAATGTAGCTGTTAACCCCCAGCTCGTATGCTTTCTTAATATCCACATCTTCTTTTGAAGACGTCATCATAATTACCGGTATTGATCTCAGCACTTCCGACGCCTTGATCTGCTCCAGTACTTCCAGACCGTTAACGCGTGGCAGCTTCAGGTCTAGCAAAATCAGCTTAGGGATGGCCTGCGGAACTTTCTCAGGACCGGTACCAAAAAGGTAATCAAGCGCATACTGGCCGTCTTCCAGCCATTTAATATCATTAATCAGGTTATATTTCTTTAGTGCGCGGATGGTTAGCGTTGCATCTTCTTCACGGTCTTCCACCAGCAGCACTTCAGGATATTCTTTAATGTTCATACAATGAAAAATAGAATTATGATAAAAACTGCCTGCTTATACAATAGGCAGGCTAAAACTAAAAGTGGCCCCCTCGCCCAAGGCACCTTCTGCACTTACTACCCCGCCATGACGGTCAATCACTTTTTTCACAATGCTCGGACCAATACCCGTACCTTCAAAATCTTTATCATTATGCAGGCGCGAAAATATTTTGAACAGCTTGTTTTTATACTTCTCATCAAAACCCGCACCATTGTCTTTCACGGTATAGGTTATGCTGTCTCCCGTGATTTTTGAGTAGACAACAATCCTCGTTTCCGGGGTATTTCGGGAATATTTTAACGCGTTAGAAACAAAGTTAGTTACCACCTGGGTAATCATCGCCTGGTCGCCAACGGCTGGTGCAAGCTCTCCTAACTCAAAAACCACCTTGTGGCCGGCAGGCTCTTGTCGCATTAGCTCCTCAAACACAGCCCTGAAGATGGCCTTCATGTCTAATGATGAGTTGATCTTCTTGGCACGGCTCAATTTGGAGAACGACAGGATATCGTCGATCAGATTACCCATTCGCAGGGCGTTGTTAACAATGGTGTTCAGCGTTTTCTGACCCTCAGCATCCAGCTTATCACCGTAATCTTCCATCATAATATTGCTGAAACCGGCTATGGCACGCAAAGGTGCCCGCAAGTCATGACTTACAGAATAAGAAAATGCCTCCAGCTCTTCGTTGGCATGAACCAGCGCTTCGGTACGCTCGGCCACCAATTTTTCAAGGTGATTTTTATGCTCCAGAATCTCGGCCCTGATGCGTCTGTTTTCAATAGCCAGGTTGGCAAAACGGGCACCGTAAGCTATCCTTTCCAGATCTATCTTTTGAGGGGTTCTGGGTTCGCGATGGTAAATAGCAAACGTACCTACCATTTCATTACTGCTTGACAAGATGGGCTGCGACCAGCACGACTGCACACCCGCCCTGAAAGCCAGCTCTTTAAAGGCCGACCAATATGGGTGGGTGCCAATATTATCAACACAAACCAGTTGTTTGGTAGCTGCCGCGGTGCCACAAGAGCCAATGCCCTCGCCTACCGAAATGCCGTCAATAGCCTCGTTATAAAAATCGGGCATACCCGGACCGGTACCGCAACCCAGTGTATGCGTTTCTTTATCGTACAACAAAATGGTACAGATAGACGTAGCATCTTCTTCTTCAATTGACCGTACGATAGAACGCATAATGGTAAATATATCCATATCACCAGCCAGCTGCTCCAAAATTTTAGCACGATTACGCTCCCTTATGCGCAGCAAATTGCGTTCGGTTACGTCTTTTATGGTACACTCGTAAAAAGATTCTCCGTTTTTATCAAAGCTCCGGTAATGGATCTCTACCGGGAAGGTAGTACCATCTTTCTTCCTGAAATCGCGCTGCAAGATCAGCGAGTTGGCTTTCAGAAAGCTGGCCCAGTCTTTTTGTGTGGCAATTATTTCCAGGCCTACTTCCAGATCGGCAATGTTCATATCCAGCAGTTCTTCTTTGGAATAGCCCAACACCCGGCTGGCTTCGGTATTGGCGTCTGTTATGCTTCCCTGGTCATCATGCACCAGAATGGTGTCAGAACTTCCTTCAAAATAGGCAACATATTGTTCCTGATTCTGCTGCAACAATTCTTCAGCAGAAAGAGCAGATTGACTTTCGCTTGTATTCATACGGTAGCTTTTAGGCACTAAGATACAATACAGCCAAATTTGGGCTAAATTTTAATCACAACTCCCGGTTGTTTTAATCTGCTGACTAGAATCATGGTTATTATGACCCGGACCAGCCGCCAAACTGCCGACATACCAAAAGCTAATTGACTATATTTGATCATCACCCAATTTGAACCGGCATGAAATGGCTGTCCGTTAAAATCTTGTTATTTAGTTGCCTGTGTCAGGCTGCTTTGGCTGCCGATACCGTAAAGGTTAGCAAGCCTGCAACTATGGTACAATTAAACCGATGGCGCGCTGAGGCCCGTAAAGCCTTGTTTATCCCCTCGCCCGCACCTGCCGTGAAGCCACATGTTTTCGGCAACC
Organism: Mucilaginibacter yixingensis; assembly: GCF_041080815.1. NCBI lineage: Bacteria > Pseudomonadati > Bacteroidota > Sphingobacteriia > Sphingobacteriales > Sphingobacteriaceae > Mucilaginibacter > Mucilaginibacter yixingensis. The sequence goes on from NZ_CP160205.1 coordinate 4,777,374, forward strand.
TTTCGCCAATGCCGGGGATTTTGGTGCAACACGTTACTTATGGCACACAATATGGCATGCGGGTGCCTGCGGTGGTATATGCGCCAACAAAACCCAAAGGAAAGATACCGGCAGTGATCATAGTCGCCGGTCATGGCGGCGATAAAGCCACCTGGTACGAAGTCTATGCTGGTATGCTCTATGCCAAAGCCGGCGCTGTGGTGATTACTTATGACCCGATTGGAGAGAACGAACGCGCCAGCACCCACCAGCACGAAGCACGCGAACATGATATTGCCCTGCCGGGCGCACAATCGCCCGCACGGATGGGCGGCTTGATGATAGGCGATGTGATACAAGCCGTGAGTTATGCCATTAGTCGGCCCGATGTCGACCCCAAACGGATTGCCGTGCTGGGCTACTCTATGGGCAGCTTCCATGCAGCATTGGCCGCCGCGCTTGATCCGCGCATCCGTGCGCTGGTGCTTTCGGGCGGCGGCGATCTGGACGGCAACGGAGGGGCATGGGATTCGAGCACCAAAACCATGTGCCAGGGCGGTCCCTACCAGGCGCTCAGCTTTCTGCCTGATAAAGGCGCCATCCTTTATGCCCTGCATCAGCGCAGCGGCACAACCTTAATTTTAAACGGATTGGAAGACGGCCTGATCACCAAACCCAACCATCTCGATCCATTCTTTAATGATCTGCGCACACGGGCAGCCGCGCTGGCCGGACCAAAAGCGCCCTTAATAGACTACCGCTTTTACCCCGGCGTAGCCCACCGCCCCAGTTGGGTAAATACCGATGCGTTTACCTGGCTGCATGCCCAACTACATTTCCCCAATGGCGATGCCTTGCTGGCGGGCGGCACCACGCACATTGCCGAATGGGCTGCCACTACCGGCGCACACATTAATAAAGGATATGAGGTAGAAGAACGCGAAGGCGGCATCCGGGCTGTAGGAACAGGCTTCCCGGCACTTACGCCAGATCAGCTGCAGGTAGTACCGATGGCCGAGTGGGAAGCCCACCGCGATGACTATACCTGGCCGGCCTGGGCTAAGCAAACTTTGCAGGTGCAGGGGCTGCCGGTGGTGTTGCCGGTGCAGGGAGGAGTTGGGCGTTAGAAATTTTTAGCACCTAAAAACCTAGGTATAGGCCGATGGTTTCAACCACCAGATACTGCTATAAATCGTCAATATAGCATTCAAAAAATGGCCGCTCTCTGAAAATGATAGCATCCTTATAATCTGAAGGCCGCTCAAAAAAAGGTACTTTATGATTCTTTAACTCCCCCGTATTTAACACATAGCTATGGTTAATAATTTCAGCAATATCATCGACCGCATATCCTTCAGGCATTTGAAAGAACTCCCAGTGAAAACTGGTTCCGAAACCGAAATACTTTCCGTCTTTCATTTTGGCAGCAAAGCCAGTCCAACCCATTGTCGTTTCACCACGAATTTGCTGTTGAATATTAAACGGAAACGCATATTTACTTTTTTCAACTCTTTCAATATCGTAATCGTTTATACAATTACCTTTTGTAACGAAAGATTTAACGATATCGGCATAACCTAGTCCTGAAGACCGACTAAATACGTTAACTGATTGTTTCTCTTTAAATCGTCTGATTGCTAAGTTTACAACCTTTTCTGGGTTACGAAAAACTACGCAAGGCAAGAATGTTCCATCTGTTAAATAAACAGCCGCTCTGTACCCTGGCCCGTTAATACTATCGTCTAAAGGCTCGACATTATTTATTAGAAACTTGATTATTTGTTCTGTATGTTGACGAGTCATAAACGTTTAGGTTAAGGCAAAAAGCTCTGGCAATTCAAGTATACAGATTTTCCCCCATTTGTTCTGCACTCATCGAAATCGACTCCATTACAATATTATCCTATCTCGATTTCCATCTGCTGCAACAATCCACCCGCGATGGTATACACATGTAACACCTTCCCGTTAAACACAGCGTTACCTTCCAGATCTTTCACCAGTTGATCAACCTCAACGGCTATTGTCCCGTCTGTTCTTTCGCGGAAATAAACCGGGGTTACTATCGGGTCAATCTCTTGCCATTGCCTTTCCCAGTAGGCTCTCACTTCGGTGTGTCCGTGCGCGTAATCGCCCTCCCAGGCTTTGGGCCATCTAACATCCGGAGACATCACACTAAGTACGGCATCAATATTTCTGGCGTTAAAGGCAGTATAAGCCTGCCTGATTAGCTGTTCTTTATCCATGAATTATAAGGGTGTTTTTGTATTAGTGCTCCTCAGCTAAAAAATATCACCGCGAAAACTGATCAGTCTTAACACCGCATCCTTCAAAATATATTAATCATTAACTTTGCAGCCCACTAAAATTTCAGAAATGTATATATCTACCGATGAAGAAAAAACTGGCATGCAACTGGCCAGTGATGCCGTAGCTATTACCTTAAACAAAATGCGTGCCTATGCCAAAGCGGGCATCTCTACCAAAGAGCTGGACGAGTATGGCGGTCAGTTACTGGCAGAAATGGGTGCGCAATCTGCCCCAAAATTGGCTTACAATTTCCCGGGTTATACCTGCATCTGTGTTAATGAGGAGGTTGCACACGGGGTACCATCGGCAGATAAGATTTTAAAAGAAGGCGATCTGATCAATATCGATGTATCGGCAGAGCTCAATGGTTTTTGGGCCGATAACGGCGGGTCTTTTATTTTAGGTGAAGACATCCACGGTCATGGCAAGCTGGTTGCCGCATCAAAAGAGATTTTGAAAAAGGCCATCAGCAATATTAAGGGCGGCGTCAAAATCTCAGACATTGGCAAACTGATTGAAACGGAAGCAAAAAAAGCCGGCTATACGGTCATCAAAAACCTGACGGGCCATGGGGTTGGTCGCAGCCTGCACGAAGACCCGCACGAAATTGCCAACTATTGCGACCGTGAAAACACTACACGCTTTAAAAAGAACTCGGTAGTAGCTATAGAAACCTTCATATCCACCCGATCCACCATTGCCGAACAACAGGCCGATGGCTGGACGCTTACCGGCAACAAAGGTGGTTTTGTTGCCCAGCACGAGCATACCATTATGGTAACCAGTGCCGAACCGGTGATATTTACTGCACAAAACGGCGTTTGGGATTGATATTATTATATATAGGATCTTGTCATTGCGAGGAATGGCTGAGGCAGTGAGCTGGGATGACGAAGCAATCTCGTCGCATGCTGTCGTTCTGTGACGAGATTGCTTCGCGCACAAACCCGTTCCCTCAGCCCTGCTCGCAATGACAAAGTTTTAAATCTATACTACTCTTATAAAAAAAGCCCATGGACAAACCCCAGAGGCTTTTTTTATAAAAATTTGCGTAGTCAAATAACTACATATATATTTGTAGTCAAATAGCTACATAAATGAATTTACGCAGAGACGTTTTCCAGGCCATTGCAGATCCTACCCGCCGGGCCATACTGGTGCTGGTGGCCACGCAATCAATGACAGCCGGAGCCATTGCCGCCAATTTTGATACCGCCCGCCCTACCGTTTCCAAACATTTACAGATACTGACCGAGTGTGAACTGTTGAAACAGGAACAAACAGGTCGCGAGATATACTATCACTTTAACCCCAATAAAATGAAAGAGGTAGCCGATTTTGTTGAACCCTTCGCTAAAATGTGGGACGATCGCTTTAACAAGCTGGAAAGCCTGATGCAACAGTATAAACCAAAAAAATAATACCGAATCATGGAACTGAAGACAAAAGTAAACGCCAACGACGGCCAGCAGGACCTGGTTATCACCCGCGAATTTGATTTACCGGTAGACTTGCTTTTCAAAGCCTATACCGAACCAGAACTGATTACCCAGTGGATGGGTACCAAAATACTAAAACTGGAGAGCCAGAAACATGGCAGCTACCAGTTTGAGACTTGCGACCCGCAAGGTAACGTGGCCTTCCGCGCCAGTGGCGTGATCCACGAGTTGGTGACCGATCGAAAGATCACCCGCACATTTGAAATGGAGGGCGCCCCCTTCGGCGTGCAACTGGAGATCTACCAATTTGAGGCACTGACTGACGGCACCAGCAAGCTGCACATGCACGTCATTTATGAGTCGGCCGCCAAACGCGATCAGTTGCTGCAGTTGCCGTTTAAGCAAGGACTCAACATGGCGCACAACCGCATTCAGGAAATTTTAGGTCAACAAAAATAACACCGTCATGAGCAAAAGAAATAAGATCATTTACTGGATTGCCACCGCATGGCTATCGCTCGGCATGCTTTCTACTGGCATTGTGCAGCTCATCAGAATGAAGAAAGAAACCGAGCTGATGCATCTGCTGGGCTACCCTGATTACTTCTTAACCATTATTGGTGTATGGAAGATTTTGGGCGTGATTGCAGTACTCATCCCCCGCTTCCCTGTGCTGAAAGAATGGGCTTATGCAGGCTTTTTCTTCACCATGTCTGGTGCTGTTATTTCGCACCTGGCCTGTGGCGATAAAGATCTTTTCGGGCCGATGTTATTAATTGTGTTAACGGCAACTTCGTGGTATTTCCGTCCGGCGGAGAGGAAGCCGGTGGTGGCGAGTATTAATTAAAACTAAACACGGGGCGTATTATTTAAAGTTGTCATTGCGAGCAGGGCGCGGGCGTTGATTGAGCGCGAAGCAATCTCGTCGCACGCCATAGTCCAGCGACGAGATTGCTTCGTCGTCCCTCCTCGCAATGACAAAATTTAGTAAGAACTCTCTAGTCGGGTTCTCCCTACTTCTCCTTCAACAACTCCTCCAAAACCTCCGGATGCATTTTAAAACGCACCATACCAATGGGGTGGAAACGGTTGTTGTTAATGGCTGCATATAGCACTGTATAAACATTGTTGCCTTCCGGGATGAGGCACAATGGCGTGCGCATCAGGTTCCACCATTGCTTTACCTTGTTTTGGATGGGCAGATAACGCGCCTCGTTCCAATGCAGGCCGTCTTTTGATAGCGCATAACCAAACATGTTAACAAAGTGATGCCCGTTATCGTCCGGGCCGCCATCAAATATGGCAATGTAGGCGCCGTTCTTCAGCTGATAGACCAACGGGTTTTCCAGAAACTCGGGATTCATGCTTTTAACAGGGTTGACGGTGGTATCCAGACGTGTCCACGGGCCGTCCATACTTTGCGCTTTAGCCAAGCCGATGTACCAGCCTTTGCCGGAGTTTTTTGGATAATCGGCCCAGGTTTTAAACGGATAGGCGCCTGCATAAAAACCCAGCCAGCCATCTTTCACCGGAAAAGGATAGAACGATGCCACACCCTGACGCCCCTCCCAGGGTTGTGAATCAAGTCCCGGCTCCATAATTAATTGACCATCGTCATACGGACCGCCAATGCCATTCATCCCTTTGGTTTGCGATTTAGTACACCAGATACGCCCGAAGGAATGATTAGGCGCAATATTTTTATCAACCGTATAGGTTAAGTAATAGCCATACCAACGGTCTTCTTTCTGGTTAAACACGGCATTGTATGACCATATAGCCGCACGGCGATCATTCATCGGGTTATCTTCCTCGGCAATGGCATATTTGCCACTGGCCTGGTAAATAGTGCCCACACGTTTCCAGTGGATGGCGTCTTCACTTTCCCAATGACCTATGCGGGTTTTCACACGGTCATAATAAGCTGGCACTCCCATCTCTCCTGCCCGCTCGGTAGGGAACAGGTGATATTTGTTGCCAACCTTTACGCAAGTACCACCTTCAAAACCGCCTTGTATGGTTTCGGTACCGGGCATACCCTGGTTAATTACCGGGTCGGCGGGAGCATCAAGCACTTCAAAAAGCTGTTTACCGTCGGTCAGGCTATCGGTCAGGTAAGCGCGCCACTCGCGGCCGTCAGGTAGCTGGGCATTGAGCTTTGACGCAGCGGCGGTATTTTCAACTACACCTGCAACAAAAGTATCAGGCCCGGTGGCCACTGTGTTCCAGCCTTTATGACAAGGAACACCATAAATATCAACCGGAGCCATTTCTGTAATAGTCAAGCCGTTTTCAATCAACAGCCTGGCGTTTTTATCTTTGGGTTCGGCACCATGAACAACAGCCAGCAATACCGTGCCACTACCATTAGTTTTAAAAGTTACGGATGATGTGCCGCTAGCTGTTTTTATACCAGTAAGCCGGCTGAGTTGCGCAGCAACACGGATGATACCGTTCCTTTTTCCAGAAAACGGGCAATACGGCTTCTTGAGTGGAAAAACCGCGTCAGTCTTTGCTTTCAACTGAATAGCTATAGGTTTCCAGGCCGCTGGCTGATCTTTAGCCTGGGCAGTTGCACCGTTAATAAATGCGATGGGAGATAAAGCTACGGCCAATAAAGCCAGCCTGAAAAAGGTACTGCGCATAGAGTAGTTGTAGTTTGCTGAGTTATGCTGGTGGTTTACGCCGGCAATATAGGCATTGCCAGGTTTTATCACAGCACAAAATCTGCAGTCAACAGCGCAGTCAGGTAACCCGGAGTAACAAAACTCCGGGCAAGATCTTTACAAATGCTATTTGTTAATTACCGTATAAGGCATGGCATTGATGGCGCCACCGGTAACACTGGTATTGGTAATAGAAACAATGTTGCCGTTACCGTCATAATTAGTTTGCAGTGCGTTCATGCTAAAGGTGCCGGTAATGGTTTTGGCAGTGGCATCAACCTTGCTGATGGTAATCGTACCATTACCCTGGGTTGCTGCCACAACAGGCACAAAAGTTACCTTGCCGTTGGCATCGGTTTGGGCGGCACTATAAACCATTGACGGGTTGCCATTGGCGTCAACATTGTAAGTACCAAGAGGAAAATCGCCGGTTGAGGTTGCATTATTTACCGTTATGGCAAAAGTAAGCTGTCTTTTACCGTTGGTGCCGGTTATGTTAAGCACCTTGGTTTTAGTAGCTGCGGTGTAAGTAACATTAGCACTCAGGGTATCAACAGGATCCCAGGCTGTGCTGTTAAAAGTTGCCGAGAGCAGGTATGTTGTAGTTGTGGTGGTGGTAGTGGTGTCATCGCTCTTCTTTTTGCAAGCCTGGGCCACCAAAACAACTGCGCACAATAACAGGACGTGTATCTTTTTCATCATAAGGGTATTCAATTTCACCGAATCAACGCAAACTTATTGTGTTTGGCGCTAATACGCAGCAAATTTCACATTTTTTAACAAATTGGGACTATAGTACGGTTAATATTTAACGGATTATAGTAATATGGCCGGCCGTCTTTTGATTTTCAAACCCCAGATCTATCACGTAATAATAGGTTGACACCGGAATTGGTTGTCCATTAAAGCTACCGTCCCACGGTTGACTATATCCCCTGGATTGATAAACAAGCTTGCCGTACCGATCATAGATATTAACCTGACAATTAGGAAAACTGTTAATACCACCAATCACCCATTTATCATTCACCCCATCTCCATTAGGGGTAAAAGCGTTAGGGACATCCACCCTCGCAACTATAGTTAGCTTAACCGGATTACTGGTGGCCGGTGTGCTACAAGCCGCCAGCGGCGTTACCATACAGGTTACCACATCGTTATTTACAAAACTGCTGCTGGTAAAAGATGGGCTGTTTAGTCCTGCAGGCAAATCGTTTACAAACCATTGATAAGTTAGCTCACCGGCAGGGCCTGTATTATTCGCTGTTGCAGTTAACGTTATTGGCGTACCCTCAAAAGCCCAACTGACCGAGGATGTTATGGCTATTGTTGGATTGATGGCTACATCGCGCGTAACCGTAACGGTGTTAGAGTTGCCCATGTACGTACTGATGCACGCATCATCTGTATTAATGATAGAACAGCTTACCTTATCACCTGTTACCAGTACCGATGACACAAATATCGCCGAGTTATCGCCAGCATTGGCGCCATTGACCTGCCATTGATATTTAGGCGCTGCACCTGCATTTTGCGAAGTGGCCGTAAACGTAACCGGTGTGCCGGGACAGGTATTAACCTGTGTCGTTGCAATTGTCACTGCAGGTATTACTGGTAACGTAACATTAAATGTTTGCGATTGCGGCACCGCATCCAGATAATAAGGTGCCAAGCCCGGCTCTGACAAAGTGATATCCGTAGAACCGACACCCACAATATGTATTTTACCGTTATTGTCAACAGTAGCCACAGCCGGGTTGCTGCTGGTATATTTGGCCGGAAACAAATTATCGGACACCAAACCGCCAACATTAAAATCTGCAGCACAAACCGTTCTTGTATTTATGACTGGCAACAGCACTCTCAGTTGTGCAATAAATATCACTTGCTGTGTTGCAGGCGTTGCTGCACTATAGTGCTCACTGGCAGCCTGATTAGCAGTAAGCGTTATTGTCCCCGGTTTTATTACTTTAATTTGTCCATCAGGTGTAATGTAGGCCACCGTTGGGTCACTGCTGGTAAAGGTTATGGGCGTTTCATTATTGTTACTGGTAGCATGCGGATCGTAAATATTACCTGCTCCTAGAGTACCGCCGGGTGATTGGGCAGGCATAGTGATAACCGACGGAATAAGTGTAGGAACAGCATTAGTAGCCACTGCAATATTAATAATTTTACTATAGCTACCGCCGCTATTATAAGCGGTGATGGTATAATTTTGCGCTGGAGTAATAACTGTAGGCGTACCGCTGATAGTACCGGTCTTGGGATCAAACACCAATCCGGCAGGCAACGGTTTATCGATAGTATAACCTGTTAGGGTAATCCTGACAACCCGGCTTCCGCCCCCTACCAAAAGATTGCCGTCAGGGTCCGTTGCCATGCCTATAAATGAGCCATATGCAAGCGTGCTAATAACACCCGCTGGGGTTATCTTTTTTACGCTGGAAGAGTTTTGATCATTTACATACAAATTACCAGCGGCATCAAACCGGGCTTCACGCGGAAAATTAAACCCGGATGCAAAGGTTGTTACCGTACCATCAACCGCAATTTTTCTGATGACGTTATTGGTTGCGTCTGATACATATAAGTTACCGGCAGGGTCAACTTCAACAGAGGTGGGCGTGTTAAAAGAAGCAGACAGGCGCGGGCCGTTAGTAAATCCAGCAGTGCCATTGCCGGCATAAGTGCTAACCACTCCAGCGGTCGTTATTTTTCTGATCAGGTTATTTGTCTGATCGGCTACAAATATATTTCCGTCTTTGTCTATTGTAAGCCCCCTGGGATTTTCAAAACGTGCTGCAGTCCCGGCCCCGTCAACGTTACCCGATGTCACGCTTCCGGCCAGAGTAGTTACGTTGCCAGACACATCAATCTTTCTGATCTGATTATTGCCGTAATCTGCAACGTAAATATTTCCATCCGTATCTATAGCAAGAGCATCCGGCATGCTAAATAACGCACTGGTACGATAACCGTTTGCAAAACCGCCGGTGTTCTTTCCTGCAAACACACTTACTGCACCCGCTGGAGATATCATATAAATAATGTTAGCATCATAATCAGCCACATAAACATTGCCTGCTTTATCTGCAACCACACCGGTAACCGTAGAGAACGTACCTGACAACGTGTTAACAGAGCCATAAATACCCGGCGGCACAGCCCCTCCGGTATTTAGCGGACTCAGCGGCGCAATAGGCTGATTGATGCCGTATACTAACGGTGTAGGATAAGAAAACTGAGGGGGCGCAACAAGTACGTTGCTAATATTGGCATCAGCGAGATTGCCGTATGTTTTAAGGCGCGACGTTTGAGCTATGGTTTCTGCTCTGGCCATCAGCGTAGCCTGCGGTGTTTGCGCATAACTACTTAAAAAAACACATAAAAGTATGATGGAAAGCCCAGCGACTAAACGAAATTTCATGTTATTGCGATACCTGGTGAAGGTTGATTATTACAGCACTAATATCCGCATATTTTTAGCCAATTTAACAAACGGAGCTTAAAAGACCCACACCGCTGTTTTTCTAGATAAAAAATACGCGCTGATACCGTATTTTTGCGGCTTCATATTTTTTAATACAGTGGGAAAAGACAAGCTGAGATGCTTTGCCGAGGTGTCAACTTTTAGTAACGTGGTGCAAATGGAAGACGGTAAACCTTACCGTGGCAACTGGAGCGCCGATTTTTTTAAAAACAACCAGCCGCTGGTGCTGGAACTGGCCTGTGGCAAAGGCGAATACACCGTTAACCTTGCACGCTTCTTCCCCGAAAGAAACTTTCTGGGTATTGACTATAAAGGCAACCGCATTTGGCGCGGCGCCAAAACAGCACTGGAAGATGGCGTAGCCAACGCCGGTTTTTTGCGCATCCAGATTGAGAACCTGGTTGACTATTTTGCCCCTGGCGAGATTGACGAGATCTGGATCACCTTCCCAGACCCGCAGCCACAGCTGAGCCGCGAGAAGAAACGTCTTACCTCTCCCCGTTTTCTGGAAATGTACAAGCAGTTGTTAAAACCGGGCGGCTTTATGAGCCTAAAGACCGACAACGACGGATTGCATGCTTACACCGCTGAGAAAATTGAGGAGTTGGGTTTAAAACTACACGTTAAAACTGAAGACCTGTATCACTCGCCTTTTGCCGACGAGGTGCTGTCTATCAAAACCTACTACGAGAAAAAATACTTGCAGGATAATAAGAACATTAACTACCTTAAGTTCTCTTTTTAGCGAGACGGTTGGCGCGAGGCGCGAGCATCGGTTAGCCAGAACTGCTGTTAATTGTAAAAGACATGCCCGATAAAGATTTTTACGATCAGGTTTACCAGGTAGTTCGGCTGATACCAGCCGGACGGGTTACCTCGTATGGAGCTATAGCGGCTTATCTGGGTGCTAAAAGCGGCTCGCGTATGGTGGGTTATGCCATGAACAATTGTGCGGGCATAGAGCCACCGGTACCTGCGCACCGGGTGGTTAACCGCAACGGATTACTTACCGGCAAATTTCATTTTCACCCCAACAGCCTCATGGAAGACATGCTGGCCAGCGAAGGTGTAAAAGTAGAAGACGATAAAGTAATTGATTTTAAAAACGTTTACTGGGCCCCGTCCGTCGAGCTGGCTTTGTAATCGCCCCACTCTTTTACATATTGTCCAGTTCCTTGCGTCTTTCAAAGCTATCGCTTATTAAACGATAAATCTCATCAAAACCACATTGTAAAGTATTGGCGTTGATGCATACCGGCGTACCGTAAAGGCGTTGGTTCATCTTCATCAGTTGCCTTTTCATGCCGTTGGACTGGGCGGCAATTATTGCGTCGGCATCCTTCACAAACAACAGAATAAACTGCTGGCTTTTTACCCGGGCCATATCAACACGTTCTATGGTGCTCCAGGGCACCAGGCCGGCCGCCGTGCCGCTGGAATGATCGGTAATACCATCGTCGTTAATAATCAGCCCAGGTTCTGTATCACCAAACTTTCTGAAGATAAACACCATACACACTCCGGCTAAAACAATGACCGCACTCCCTACTAGTATTAACAACGCCCGGGGGCGTGCCGGACTCATCATATGGTCAGACTGGATGATAACCCACACCCCACCAATAGCAAACAAAAACGCAAGAAACATCAACAAACGCAATTTGCCTTTGTCTAACGATATCTTGATCTCATTTTTCAATACCATCATGGTTATATAAACTGCAAGAACTCCATTCTGTTTCCAAACGGATCGATAAACGAGAAGCGTTCCCTACCGGGGATAACGGGCTCCTCCTTCACCTCAACTCCTTTACTTTGCAAATAAGCCTTTGCAGCCAGCACATCCGCTACCTCAAACGCGCTATGCCTGATACTGCGCGGCAACGATGGCTCTACGCCAATATGCAACTCAATACCCGCCACGTTAAACCAGTGACCGGGCGCACCAAAAACATCAGGCCGGTAGGTTTCTGGCAAACCAATTACATCGGCATAAAACTGCCGGGCTTCTTCTAATCGTTCGCGCGGCACGCAAACGTGTATGTGGTCTATCCGTTTAAAAGTTATCATTTAGTGGCGATGAATATTTTACGTCCGTATACTTTACTGCCCAACTTGATGCGCAACACGTAAGTGCCTGTTATTTCGCGGCTCACATCCATTACCGTGCTAAAACCGCCAGCTTTAATTTGCTGCTGTTTGGCGTATACCGTTTGCCCTGCATTGTTTACCAATGACAGCGTAAGCGCGTCATCATTCTTAGCTGTAAATATCACATTCAGTTTGCCATTAGTAGGCACCGGGAACACCGCCAGGCCTATATCTGAATCATCTGGATGCTTGGCCTTCCGCGCATATACAAACGGATCTGAAAACACGGTACAACCACCATTTAAGATTGTAGCCACACGATAGGTACCGCTATGGCTTGGTACAAACGTATTATTAGTGGCACCGGCAATAGCAGTACTATCTTCATACCACTGGTTACTGGCAACCCCGCTTGACGTAAGCAAAGTATCAGCTTGAGTTATGGTAGGCTTAGTTAGCGATACCGGCACACGGGCAGTTGACGCACAGCCCGCGCTTTTTACATGCAGATCATAAAAAAAGTAATAGAACCCTTTGTAGTAAGCCGTATCAGCTGCATTGGTAGTTGACGTTGCATTGTTTGACAAAATACTGAACACACCACCCACACTATAAGGATAACCCGTTACCCCGCTATTGCTGCGGAAAAGCGTTGCCGTATTATCATAAGATGCCGTAATACCGTAAGTACCCGCTGCAGGCAGCAACAGATTAAGTTTATAAACCTGTCCCTGATCTGCCGGGTCATTAGCTTGCGCGCCAGCCGCCGGGGTGGTGCGGGTGGCCACTGCATTGATGGTAGTTGTAGATACAATTTGTCCGCTACCGTTAGTTACATTAAAAGTGACATTGCCCGAGTTGCCCACATACAAACGAGCGCTTTCTAAAATAACCGGCACCTTAGTATTAACCGTTACCGTTGGCGTAAACTGATTGTAACCCCCATCTGTATACTGGCTTTTAGTAGTCGGGCCAATGCTTCCGCTGAAATCATTTACCCCGGCATAGAAAGTGCTGTTTACAGGGGCCTGGGCTGTCAATGCAGGCGTACCGCCGGTAATTGGCAATGCATCATTCTGATTTTTATACCACAGCAAGCCGCCATCTGCCACGCCAGAGAGTTGGTACATGCCAGACTCGGCACACAAAAACGCCTGTAAAGCCGTTGGTGTTGGCGCGGTACCGGTAACAATATTAGCGGTATAGCTATTGTTGCCCGTCACCGGATCATTAGCCAGGTTAGTGGTTGCAGTTACAACATAGGTGCTGCCAGCCACAGCAGTAAAAGTACCCTGCATGTTAAAATCAACCTCTGCCTGTGCGGCTATAACACCAGTGTAGGTCTCGGTAAAGGTAGTTACCGCATTATTGGGCGCAGTAATAGTGACCGTAACCGGAACACTGCTGATAGACGCACTACCATAATTTTTAATGCGCACGGTTAAATTGGTTAAACCGGCGCAGGCCCCTGTAGGGTTACTGGTGGTGATGGCAATTGCGCCAGCATCGGTTGCTGTTTTGGTAAACTGCACACGGTAATCCTGCGTTTCGCCTTTGCCGTAAGTGCCGCAAGGTGTTACGGCAGCAGGGTCTGTAGTTTCTGTAAGCACTACGCGCATCAGGCTGTAGTTGCCCGGAGTAACGTTGCCCGGAACGGTAATATTACCGGTAAATATTCCCGTAGCGCTGATGGTTCCGGTAGTAACGGCCAACTCTGTAGTTGGGTCAAACGTACCATCACTATTGTAATCAATAAAAACCTTGGCAATTTTATTAAAGTTGCCGCCGCAGGTGCCTAATGTAAGTGAGATGGGATAGGTTTTACCCTGCTCCAGCAATACAGTAGTGGCGGTGTAATCAGCATAAGAAGTACAGCCTGCCGCTGGTGTATTGTTTAAGTTTGATAACGTGATGTTATTGATCCTCGAATCGGCATTAGATGCCGGTGCCGACGCGCAATACGCCGCCCCGCCAATGCCAGTAGCAATTAACGAGTATGGCTGCGAGCCGGATTGCAATGTGCCTTTATGCGATACGGTGATGGTATAAGTATGCCCCGGTACTGCGTTTGGCACATACACCTGCTCTACATTGTCGCGGATGTTATCGCCTTTGGTGGCCAGCGCAGCCGGTTGTGTTGGATCAAGCACCCAGGGCAAATAAGTGGTGGTGCCATCGCTGATTCTGATATCCAGGTCATTCACCAGTTTAGGGGTGCGGTCATTCAGTGTGCCATCTGCCGATGGAGTACCTTGCGGATCTGTCCAGCAAATGGTAGCCATCAGCACACCGTTGCCCGATGCTACTACGTTGTAGGTTGATGTTTGTCCCTGGTTTAATTGAGCTTCCTTAATCAGGCTTTTGCCGTTATTATCGGTAATGGCCTGGGCGGCTTTCTTCATATCCAACAAGCCCCAACCGAAGATATAATCGGGGCCGGCATTACCTGCGTCAAAAGCCGTATGACAGGCCAAACCTTTCAGCGTGGCCGATTTCATGAAGTTGCCCGCATTCTTTTGCGAGTAATACTCTTGCAACAAATAAAGCGAGCCGGTTACATTTGGCGCAGCCATTGATGTGCCCGAGAGCGTTACATACGAGGTATTGGTAGCATTATCTGTCGACAGCACGTTAACGCCCATCCCGCTGATATCCGGCTTTACGCGTCCATCATCCGTCGGGCCAAAAGAACTGAAATACCCCACAGATATATCTTGCGAGTTAGCCGGACCAAACGGCAGCGGATTTACCGCCGCTACCGTCAGCACGTTCTTGGCGTTGGCGGTAGTATTTAGCACATCATAACTATCATTACTGCTGATGCCTGCGGGGCGCGGACCTTTGTTCACCAAAGTTTGATCGGTACGGCTACGATAGCCCCAGTAGGTTTGACCTACCGCCGGACCTGTTTCGGCCCTGGCGTTGCCTGCCGCCTCTACAATCAGATAGTATGGGGCATTGTAAGCAATTTTATCCCAAGCCTGGGCGCGGGTATCATAAAAACCAAAGGTGTAATCTTCGGTATCGCCCGGCAGTCCGTACCATTCCCAGCGGTTTTCATCGTCATTAAAATTCCACCCGGAAAGACCGCCGTAAGAGTGATTGGAAAGCAACAGCGAACTTGCGGCCGCCGTCATCTCGGCAACGTCATTATTAAAGTCATATTCACTTAGCGTAGTGGCCCCTGGGGCCATACCTTTAGCCGGTGCATAAACACCTTTAGCCATCAGGGTACCCGCCACGTGTGTGGCATGCTCAATAATGCTGGCGCCAAAATCTTTCGGGGTGATAGTTTTGCCGGCAAACTCCTGATGTGTGGCCAATATCCAACCACCATCCCACAAGGCTAGTTTATTATTCAGCAACGTACTTGATCCGCTCAGGTTCAACCCAAGCGAGCCGCCTGGCTGTACCGCGTTGGTTTGTGTGGTTGCGGCAGATATAACGTTGTTGTAAGTTTTTAGATACTGCGGAAAACCCAGGCTATTTACCCCCTGCAACACAATCAAGCTACCATTGCGCTTTTGCAACCGGGTAAACCAGTTATGCCCCGATGCGCGTTGCATAGCGGCCTGGTGACTAGCATTATAGGTATCATTTAAAACTGCCGATAACTGCTGCAACTCCTGCCGGCGCGCTTCAGATACCAGCTGCTGCTGAGCAAAGGCTGTGGTTGCGCTACAAGTTATTACCAATAAAAACAGGTATAGCCCTAAAGGTTTAATCATATATAACGGGGTACTGTAAATACACAGGTAAATGTAATGCGCAAAGCATTAATATTTTATAATAATATATGTTAAAAGGATAAATATTTTTTTTAGAGCACGGTACAGCAGCGCTCATCTATCAAACCCAATCAGCATGGTGGCAGATACTTAATATTGATTTTTTGCATTAACTTTATACTAACCATGAAGAAACCTATTACCACCTTTTGCCTGGCACTGCTTGGTTTAAGCGGCTTTGCACAGGTAACACGCACTGCGGTAAAAGACACGCTGAATACGCAGGAAAAGTACACCGTGCTGAAAAGCAATCCAAACATCAGACAAGGGAAATATACGCTCTACGATCGCCCGACGGGCAAAATACTCACTACCGGCTTTTATACCGACAATAAAAAAACTGGCACTTGGCGCGATTACAACTACAAAGACCGCGTAATTGCCGAAGGCGAATATAAAGACGACCAAAAAGTTGGCGAATGGAAGTATTATGATGATCTGTGGCGACTGAGCGACATATATGATTTTAACCGTAAAATACTAACCTACCACCGTGCCACCCATGCCGATAGCGTGCGCATTTACCAGGTGCCCAGGGGTAAGGACACACTATCTGTGCGCCTGGACCGCCCGCCTATCTATCTTGGTGGCGATGCCCTGATGTACCGCAACCTGCAATACAACCTGCCCTACCCGTCGGATGCACAGCGCAGAAAGATCAGTGCCAAAGTAGTCATCTCTTTTACGGTGGATGAAAACGGTAATACCCGCGATTACCAGGTTTATCAAAGTGCCCGCAATGATTTAAACCAGGCGGCAATCAAAGCCATTAAGCTGATCCAAAATGCCTGGGTTCCAGGTGTGCTGCATGGCAAAAACGTGCCAGTGGTATTGCATTTGCCGATTGCGTTTAAGGTGGATGATTAATGATAAGGGAATAGGAACCGTATTACTTTCCAGACGTCATTGCGAGGAACGAAGCAATCTCTGCATAGGACTAGTGGACACGCATAACCGATTTGCAAGTACAGAGATTGCTTCGTCCCTCGCAATGACGTGATTTAAAAACCAACATTACCCAACCGATAAATTCGCTATCTTCACGGTTTAAAATCTTATCAGTTTTGTTAGTTAAAACCTTTGGCAGCGCCGTTTATGGCATCGAGGCCATTACTATCACCATA
Source organism: Mucilaginibacter yixingensis (assembly GCF_041080815.1). NCBI lineage: Bacteria > Pseudomonadati > Bacteroidota > Sphingobacteriia > Sphingobacteriales > Sphingobacteriaceae > Mucilaginibacter > Mucilaginibacter yixingensis. The sequence continues at coordinate 4,794,264 of NZ_CP160205.1, forward strand.
GAAGTTAACATTAGCGGCGGCAACCCGCACTATGCCATTGTGGGCTTGCCCGATAATGCCGTGCGCGAGTCATTGCAACGCATTGAAACGGCACTCAGCACCAATGGGTACCGCATGCCACGCCAGCGCATTATTGTAAATATGGCGCCAGCTGACATCCGCAAGGAAGGTTCTTCTTATGATTTGACCATTGCCTCGGCCGTATTGGCAGCATCCGGACAAATTGAGAACACTGAACTGGGCAAGTATCTCATTATTGGCGAGCTTTCACTGGATGGGGGCCTGCAACCAATCAAAGGTGCCTTGTCTATAGCCATACAGGCTCGCAAAGAAGGTTTTAAGGGATTCATCCTCCCCAAACAAAACGCCCGCGAAGCGGCCATTGTAAACGATCTGGACGTATACGGTGTGGAGAACATTAAACAGGTAGCCGATTTTTTTAACGGCGAAGGCGACCTGAAACCCGAAGTAGTAAATACCCGCGAAGAATTCTTTAACAGCCTGAGCAATTACGACAGCGATTTTAGCGATGTGCGTGGCCAGGAAAACATCAAACGCGCGCTGGAGATTGCAGCAGCAGGCGGCCATAATGTAATACTGATCGGTCCACCGGGAGCGGGTAAGACGATGCTGGCCCGCAGGCTGCCTTCAATATTACCGCCGCTCAGTTTGTACGAATCTTTAGAAACCACCAAGATCCACTCGGTAGCCGGCAAGCTGGCGGCCAGCGATGCGTTGGTGACGGTGAGGCCGTTTCGCAGCCCGCACCATACCATATCAGATGTTGCACTGGTGGGCGGCGGTACCAATCCCCAGCCAGGCGAGATCTCATTATCACACAACGGCGTTTTGTTTCTGGATGAACTGCCTGAGTTTAAACGCACTGCCCTGGAGGTAATGCGACAGCCCCTTGAAGAACGCCGGGTGACCATCTCCCGTGCCAAATTTACGGTTGATTATCCGGCCAGTTTTATGCTGGTGGCTAGTATGAATCCTTGTCCGTGTGGTTACTATAACCACCCCGAGAAAGAGTGCAGCTGTCCGCCCGGACTGGTGCAAAAATACCTGAGCAAGGTATCAGGCCCATTACTTGACCGCATTGATCTACACGTAGAAGTTACCCCTGTAAACTTTAGCGAACTAGCCAGCGACCGCCTGGCGGAGAAAAGCGAAGATATCCGCGAACGTGTGATTCGCGCCCGAGAGATCCAAATCCAACGCTTCGGCGCCAAGCCTGACCTGCACGCCAATGCACAGATGAGTCCGCAGATGGTGCGTGATATTTGTAAAATCAATGCCGCGGGACAAAATCTATTGAAAAAAGCTATGGAGAAATTAGGCCTCAGTGCACGCGCTTATGACCGCATTTTGAAAGTGGCCCGCACCATAGCAGACCTAGCCGGTAGCGAAGAAATTTTACTGGAGCACCTGGCTGAAGCCATCCATTTCAGAAGTTTGGACAGAGAGGGCTGGGCAGGGTAATAGAAAAATGAAGCGAAGGGTGTCATCCTGAGCTTCGTCGAAGGGCGCGCGAAGGCCTGCATTACTTGTTATGCATAACGGTAAGCCCCCGCACGTGTTTCGACGGTGCTCAACATGACACCCTTTTCTGTTATGTTACTAATTCAAACCCGTTCCCGCATAAACTCCTCCACCTCGTCTACAGTACCATTAAAAGCGCCGGCATGCTTGGTCTTTAACCCAGCCATGGCGGCACCGAAGTGGCCAGCCTCCTCAATGGTTCTGCCTTGGGAACGGGCAAACAGGTAACCAGCTATGTAAGTATCGCCGCAACCAGTAGTATCAACTACCACATGGGGCATATAGGCCGGGATGTCTATCCTGTAATCATCAGCATAAATAAAAGAACCTTTGCTGGCGTTGGTCACCACCACTTCTTTTACGCCGAGCGATGCGATATGGCGCACGCCATCCATCAATTCTTTTTGACCGGTTAACGCCAGCACTTCACCAACATCTGCTTTGAGGGTGTGGATGTGCGGCAACGCATCTTCATACGCGGCCCATTCATGCGCATATACCTTTTGGTTCTCAACCCGGCGCAGATAACCCTGCACATCCAAACTCACCTTGCTTTTCCACGAAAGCGTCTTGATCAGGTCTAAAGAAATATCATCGGCCAATAATGGGCCCAGATGGAATATTGCTGCATCAGTCGCCGCTAAGTGATCAGCCTTAAAAGGATCAGCTTTTGCTAAAACATTTTGGGTGCGCTCATCTTTGTTATCGCCATAAATGTTTTCAAAAAACACGGTATGTTCGCTAGGTTGTACCTCTACGGTTACACCAGCCTTGCGCAACTCTTCGGCATAATGCAGCTCGGCCTCACCCAACGCAGTAACCAACAGATACTTCAGCGGCATGCGGCTCAGCGCCTGCGAGAAATACCAGGCGGTACCACCTGGCATGTAAACTACTGATTCTTTGTTAACTACCTTATCATTAGTAATGTGTCCTATGCTGCAAATCTCGTACATCCCGGCAAGATATGGATTTGCCCCGATAACTGCTTTCTCTCTTTAGATGAAATGACAAAACGAGGAGATACAACCTATACTGCCACACTTTCAATCGCCCTACTCAAAGCAGTTTCCTGCAGGCCCGGCATACTCAGGCCTTCGGCGCGGTAGGTGGTTATATCAGTCATCCCCATAAAGCCCAGCACGGCACGCAGGTACTGCTCTGTGAAATCAAAACTTTGCATTGGGCCCTCGGTATAAACACCGCCGGTGGTGATGGCCAGATATACTTTTTTATTCTTCACCAACCCTTCCGGACCATTTGCCGAGTAACCGAATGTTTTGCCGGAGCGGGCAACATGATCGATCCAGGTTTTTAGTGATGAAGGAACGCTAAAGTTGTACATCGGCACGCCAATAACAATAGCGTCGGCGGCCAGCAGTTCGTCTACCGCAGCATCAGAATTTACCACGGCTGCCGCTTGTTCTGGTGTGCGTGCCTCGGCCGGGGTGAAGAACGATTGAAAGTGCACTTCTTCCAGGTGGGGATAAGCCGACTGGGTGAGGTTATGTTCGGTTATGGTGCTGCCGGGGTGGGCCGCATTAAGTTTCTCTACAATGTCTCGGCCCAGTTTAATGCTCGCAGAGGCCTCGCCCCGCGGGCTTGATATCAGGTGTAATATTTTCATACGGTTTGTTTTTTAAACGACACAAACCTAGCGGGTATCGTTCGCAAAACAAGGTCACTATCCAAAAGCATAGCACTATCAATCAGGATAGTAACTAACTTTGAACTTATGTTACCAGAAGAAGAAATACCAAAACACAGTGCCGAGGCCTGCCAGAACAGCATCAGCGCGGTAAAAGACGCGCTGTATGTACTAAACGGTAAATGGAAACTGCCGGTGATAGCCGCACTGATGGATGGAGCCATGCGCTTTAACGAATTGCAGCACGCACTGGAAGGCATCACCCCTAAAGTACTCTCGAAAGAATTACGCGAGCTGGAACTAAACGAACTGGTAACCCGCCAGGTATTTGCCACCGTACCCGTAACGGTAAGCTACGAACTGACAGACTACAGCAAATCATTAAATAGCGTGCTTACCAGCCTGCGTTTATGGGGATATCAGCACAGAGAGCATATTATAGCTTCGCGAAGGATGAAGATTAAGCATGCAGGGTAACGTTGCGTTTTTACCCTTTTCATAACGTTAGTTAACTCAGCTCAATCCATACCGGCGCGTGGTCGCTGGTTTTCTCCCAGCCGCGCACGTGTTTATCTACCCCTGCACCCGTTAAACGCTCAGACAACGCCGGACTCAACAGAAAATGGTCAATACGCAGCCCTGCATCGCGGCCATAAGCATTGCGGAAATAATCCCAGAATGTATAAATGGTCTCAGTTGGATACAGTTTGCGGATAGCGTCGGTCCACCCCAGATCAATCATCTTTTGGAAGGCCGCGCGGGTTTCTGGACGAAAGAGTGCATCATCCACCCAGCGCTCGGGTTTATACACGTCAATCTCTGTTGGCATTACGTTATAGTCGCCGGCCAGCAGCGTGGGTTTACCTTCGGCCAGCAAATCGGCCGCATGTTTGGCCAGGCGCTCAAACCAGGCCAGTTTGTAATCAAATTTGGGCCCGGGCGCCGGGTTACCGTTAGGCAGATACAAACCGCCAACAATAATACCGTTTACCTCGGCCTCAATATAGCGGCTGTGCAAATCTTCCGGATCACCGGGCAGCACACGGCAACGCTCTGTGATCTCCAATCCTTTTGATAATATAGCCACACCGTTCCAGCTTTTTTGTCCGTGCCAAATAGCATTATAACCGGCATCCTTCAGCGCCTGCTCCGGGAAATTTTCCTGAATGGCTTTGAGTTCCTGCAGGCAAACCACATCGGGCTGGGTTTCTTCCAGCCAGCGCAGCAAGATGGGCAAACGGGCATTAACGCTGTTAACGTTGTAGGTGGCTATTCTCATAGATCGGCTTGTTGATGCTGCTAAATTCAGCATTTAATTTTAGAAAAGCGCGAGGTATGTTGTCGAATAACCATTCCCCTCTTGAGAGGGGGCGCGGTAGATGGTGCAGTGGCAGGGGTGTGTCCTTTCGACGAAATGACACACCCCTGCCCCCTCTCAAGAGGGGAATCGCTCAGGCTATCACGCCTTGGCCAATGGCAACGTGAAATAGAACCTACTACCACTTCCCATCTCACTTTCCAAACCTATTTGTCCGCCTTGTGCTAAAATAAACTCCTTAGATATAGCCAATCCTAAACCAGAGCCTGATTTATTTTGCCCGTCTGTTGGTACCTGGAAGTACCTATCGAACAAACGCTCCTGGTATTGGGCTTCTATTCCTTTACCAAAATCCTGCACGGAAAACTCCAAGAACTGCCCCTTCGGCATCACTTTGATCACGATCTTTGATTTGTCTGGACTATAACGCAATGCGTTGGAAAGGAAATTAATCATTACCCAGGCCGTTTTCTCTACATCGGCGTGCACATTGGGCAGGCTGGCGGGCAGCAATTCTTCAATGGTCACCTTCTTTTGCCCGGCCTCAGATTTTACCGCTTTAACTGCATAGTTCAGGATCTGCTCTGGCTTGGCCGGGATGAAATTGAGTTGGATATTGCCCGTTTCTACCTGCGAGAGATCGAGCAGTTCATAGGTAATCTTCAGCAATCGCTCGGCATCATCGCCAATGTGGTTCACCAGTTCTTCCTGCTCTTTATTGAGGCCGCCTACACGCTGATCATGCAGTAGTTTCAAGCTCATTTTAATGGCTGATATCGGGGTTTTCAGCTCGTGCGATATGGTGGCAATGAAGTTAGTCTTGGCCTCATCGCGTTCTTTAAACTCAGTTACGTTGCGCAGAATATACACCCTACCGGCAGACTTTCGGGCAAAGCTGATAGTATCATTCAACCCCGGACTAATATTGGGCACCGTAATTTCGGTAGAATCCAGTTGAAAGAAAGCGTCTTTTCCGTTCACCACCACGCGGAATGGTTTATGAACGCTTTCGCTTTCTATGATAGATTTCAGCAGATCATTATGTCGGGCAATTTGCGTGATATCCTCTCCGTCAAACTTATCATCACTCAGATTGAGCATACGTTTGGCCGAGGTATTGATAAACAGTACTTGCTGCTGCTCGTTCACACCGATGATGGCATCCTGCATCTGTTCAATAATAGTATCGATGCGCTGTTTCTCACTCATTATTTTGGAGAGGTTGCTGTTTTCCCACTCTTTCAAACGCGCCGCCATATCGTTAAAGGCATTGGCCACCTCGGCAAACTCATCGTTCTGTTCAAAGTGGATACGCTCTTGATAATTTTGCTGACTGATCTGCCGGATACCTCTTAACAACGCATTGAGCGGATTAGAAATAGCGCTTGGGAAGTTAACGCTGAAACTAAACAGCACCAAAAAAGTAAAGGTACCGGCCAAACCCAGCAGGATGATCGTTTTATCGACCGATCTATTGGCCTGGTCATTCTTACGTACAATGCCCCGCATGTTTACTTCCTCTACATCCCGCAGGCGTTTGCGAATTTGGCGTTCTATTTCGGTACGCGCCTGCGGCGTGGTAGCCGGGTTGATTAATTGCATAAATCCTGCACGTACGGCGCGGGCCGCTTCGCCCTCACCAGGCTCGGTAATGTTGTGCTCTTCTTTAACCAGTTGCTGCTCAAAGATGGTTTTGGCCTGATTGTTTAGCGGCAATGAATTGTTGTCGAGCACGGTACGCATCTCGCGTGCAAACGTGAGCGACTCGTAATTGTCTTTCAAGATCACCTTGCCGCTGCCGGCAATCTGGTTGACAAAGAAGATGGACAGTGCGCCAAAGAATAATACGATGACGAACAAAAATCCAAATCCGAGGCGGAGTTTATTCTTTACTTTCATGACAGTATAACTAAATCGGTTTCTGTCGCGGCAATCTTGCGTAACAGCTGGTTAAAAATAGCTGTTCTCAATATCACCTGGAACAGGTTTAAATGTGGTTTTCCAATACAAATGGTGGTGACCTCGCGTTCCTCGGCCACCTGCATAATTGTTTGCGCAATGTTTGCGCTTTTTACCTTCAGTACTTCGGCACCCAGCTCTGTCGCCAGCTTAAAATTATTAATGAGGTGACGCTGCTTGTCCAGCTTAATGCGATTACCGCTCTCACTTTCGGTTTGCACATACAGAACAATCCACGGCGAGCGATAGTAGGATGCCAGCCTCGCCGTTTTACGAATCACCACTTTGGAAGTATGGGCGTTGGATGAGATGCAAGCCAGAAATTTCTCAGGCCGAAGCTTAATCTGCTTGGGCACCTCCATATCAATCTTACGCTCCAGGTAATGCGCCACCTCTTTCAGCGCTAGCTCGCGTAACTGCAGTATCTTATCTCCCTGGAAAAAGTTCTGCAGGGCCCGTTCTATCTTGGCCTTATCGTAGATCTTACCCTCACGCAGGCGCTCAATCAGTTCATCAGCAGTTAAATCGATGTTCACAATCTCATCGGCTATCTGCAAAATCTTATCGGGGATACGCTCGGTAATAGTAACACCGGTGATGTTCTCTACATCCTCATTCAAACTCTCCAGGTGTTGAATGTTTACCGCGGTAATGACACTGATACCGGCCTCAAGCAGATCCATCACATCCTGCCAGCGCTTGGCATTTTTGCTGCCTTCAATATTGGTATGCGCCAGTTCATCCACAATCACCACTTCAGGGTGACGGTTCAGAATGGTTTGCAGATCCATCTCTTCCAGCTCCTTACCCTTGTAAAAAACAGTGCGCCGGGGAATAACAGAAAGCCCGTCAAGCAAGGCATGTGTTTCGGCGCGGTTGTGTGTTTCTATGTACCCAACCTGTATGCTGATGCCATTTTTCTGCAGGGCATGCGCCTCCTGTAGCATACGGTAGGTTTTGCCTACACCGGCGCTCATGCCAATATAAACCTTCAGCTTACCCCGGCGAGATTTTTTCACCAGGTCGATGAAGTCTTTTACAGAACCGTTTTTGCTTTCAGTGGTCATGGTTTTACCTCTCCCCAACCCTCTCTAAAGGAGAGGAAGTTCTTTACTTTTAAATTTAAATTCTTTCGCACCCCGCCTACGATAGCGTTGTGAGAAATAAAAAATGGCCAGCCAGCTCGCCCGGCCAGCCGATTGGTTAATCGTTCACATTTCCCAATCCAACTAAAACTAAATTTAGTAGCTCTTTATATATTGTGGCCTCACCTAAATCCTCTCCAAAGGAGAGGACTTAAAAGCCCCCTCTCCTTCGGAGAGGGGTGGGGTGAGGTTAATTAAAACGCATAAACCGCCGCCAGTGCAAATTGCGATGCCGCTTTGGTTGGCGCCAGTTTGTTATCTGTAAACATTTGTTTTGAACCATTATCCAGTCTCACTTCCGGTATAAATGTAAGCGGTCCGCCTTTAATGTTGGCTGTTAAAGTGACTGACGTTACCGACTCACCCTGAACAGGCCCCAGTGTAGTAACCGCACCTGCCTTAGTTTTAAAATATTCGCCGCGTACACCCAGTGTTACAACCGGTGATACTGCCAGTTGGGGGTACAAAGCAGCTCCATAAAAGCCTCCTTTATCGCCAGTGGCTACCTTCGGGCCGGTAAAATCGGCTCCATTCAATCCCAGCTTAAATGCGCTGGTAAGCTGATAAGTGGTGGTCAGATCATACTCGGTACCTGATGCAGGGCCCGACAGCAGATTTAAATAAGCCGTCCAGCCTTTTACCGGAACCACCATTAACTGTGCACCAACGGTGTTGATGCGTCCCAGCGAGGTGTAAGTATTCCAGGCATCGTTAAACAAACCGGCCATCAGGCTCACTTTATCAGAGAAAGCATAGGTCAGTTTCACACCTGCATTCTGGAACGGACCGTTAGTAAACAGGTACGAGGTAGAGTAGTTGAAATTGCCTGCCGGCGATACCACTTCATACCCTACAAAGGTAGCCATGTAACCGGCGGTTACGTTCAGCTTATCGGTCAGATCGTACCCCACATATAAGTTCTGAATATGGAACGATTGTCCGTTTGTGCCCTGGTTCGGGATAGACTGCCCCTCCCCGCGCGGACCAAACGACAGCTCGCCCACAAACGAGGCCTTGCTTACTTTCTTCTTCAGTGCCAGATCTACCATACCGATAGAGAACGAGTTTTGGTCTGATACAAAACTGGTCGGGATGTTGTTATGTCCCGAAAAATCATACTTATAATAAGTATCTACCGAACCCGATATCGCCAGCGGCGGATCAGCAGGTTTGTCCTGCGCGCGGGATGCCAGCGCCAGGGTGGCAAGTGTTATAATAGAGAGTGTCTTTTTCATTGTCTTTGTTTTTGATGATTCTTCATTTTGTCATTGCGAGGAACAAACGGGCATGAGCGTCGGAGTGACGAAGCAATCCCGTCGCCTACTTGTCGCTCATAACTGCCGACGAGATTGCTTCGCGCTCTCGCTTGCTCGCGGCCCTGCTCGCAATGACAAACGGGGCAAAGCTCTGTTATCCATTACGTCATGCTGAACTCGTTTCAGCATCCCACGTGCATCGCCGTTGAGCTTAGCATATGGGTAAGGCCACCGCGCGCCCTTCGACAGGCTCAGGGTGACATTCTTTCTTAAAGCCCCTCTCCTTTGGAGAGGGGTTGGGGAGAGGTCTATTTCAACTCATCCAACGCCACATTCAGTTTCAGCACGTTTACGTGCTCCGGACCGAACATGCCCATCAGCGGTTTTTCAATATGTGCCTCTACCAGGGTGGCTACCTTTTGCTCGTCAAGCTTGCGGTATTGCGCCACACGTTTTACCTGCATGCGGGCAGCAGCCGGCGAGATATCCGGATCCAGACCACTACCACTGGCGGTTATCATATCAGCAGGGATATCGCTGCGTTTCAGATATGGGTGATATTTTAAAAGTGTGTCGATGCGGTTATTCACGTCTTTCAAATAATCTGGGTTACTTGGACCTTTGTTAGAGCCGCCAGAACCGGCCGCATTATAACCCACTGCTGATGGCCTGCCCCAGAAATATTGCGGCTTGGTGAAGCTTTGTCCAATTTTGGCATAGCCTACTACCTTGCCCTTTACACTGATGGTTTCGCCATCACCATGTCCCTTTGAAAGTTTGCCCACAAATGATATGAGCACAGGATAAACAACGCATAACAAAACGGTTAACACCAGGGTTAAGCGAATTGATGGTATTAAGTATTTTTTCATTTTGACCTCCTCTAAATCTCCTCCTTCGGAGGAGATTTTTTATATTATTTAAATTAAAGTCGCTCTGTTCTAAAGCCCTCCCCTTCGGGGAGGGTTGGGTGGGGTATTATATAAACAGTGCCACTACAATATCTATCAGTTTAATGCCTATAAACGGCGCTACAACACCACCCAGCCCATAAATGAGCAGGTTGCGGCGCAGCAGCGCGCTGGCGCCTATCGGCTTGTACTCCACTCCCTTCAGCGCCAATGGAATCAGCATAGGGATGATGATGGCGTTAAAGATCACCGCCGACAGAATAGCACTCTCCGGACTGTGCAAATGCATAATATTAATAGCCTGCAACGCCGGTATAGAGGCAATGAACAGCGCCGGAACGATGGCAAAGTATTTGGCCACATCATTAGCAATAGAGAATGTGGTAAGTGTACCGCGGGTGATGAGCAGTTGCTTGCCAATCTCCACAATCTCAATCAGCTTGGTAGGGTCGTTATCCAAATCCACCATGTTGCCGGCTTCTTTGGCGGCCTGGGTGCCACTGTTCATGGCCACACCTACATCGGCCTGGGCCAGTGCGGGGGCATCGTTAGTACCGTCGCCCATCATGGCTACCAGTTTACCGCCGGTTTGCTCATGTTTAATGTAGTTCATCTTATCCTCTGGCTTGGCCTCGGCAATAAAATCATCTACTCCTGCTTTATTAGCAATAAACTTGGCAGTGAGCGGGTTATCGCCCGTTACCATTACTGTTTTCACGCCCATTTTACGCAAGCGTTCAAAACGTTCGGCAATGCCTGGTTTAATGATATCCTGCAACTCAATCACACCCAAAATCTCATCATTTTTAGACACCACCAGCGGAGTACCACCGTTTGATGCAATGATTCGTACACGTTCTTCTACCTCCATCTGTACTGACTTGCCAGCTTTCAGCGCCATGTTACGGATCGAATCGAAAGCACCTTTGCGGATGCGATCGCCGTTAGCAGTATTGATCCCGCTGGAACGTGTCTCGGCAGTAAATTTGATAAACTGAACCTCACCCTGACCCTCTCCAAAGGAGAAGGAACGATGTTGGTCTATTAATCTTCTGATGCTATTAACAGCCCCCTCTCCGCTGGAGAGGGTTGGGGTGAGGCTTAGTTCAATGATAGACTTACCTTCAGGCGTTTCATCAGCCAGGGATGATAGTACCGAAGCTTTTATCAACTCATCATCATTAACACCTTTGGCCGGCCAGAAATTGGTGGCTTTACGGTTACCAATAGTGATGGTGCCGGTTTTATCCAGCAACAGGGTGTCAATATCGCCGGCCGTTTCTACTGCCTTGCCCGATTTGGTGATCACATTGGCACGCAGCGCCCTGTCCATCCCGGCAATACCAATGGCAGAAAGCAGGCCACCGATAGTGGTAGGAATTAAACAAACAAAAAGAGAGATGAGGGCCGCAATGGTGATGGGTGTTTTAGCATAATCGCCAAAGGGTTTCAGCGTAACGCACACAATAATAAAGATGAGCGTAAAGCTGGCCAGCAAAATGGTGAGGGCTATCTCGTTAGGTGTTTTCTGGCGCGATGCACCCTCTACCAGGGCAATCATCTTATCCAGAAAGCTCTCGCCCGGCTGGGTGGTTACCTCCACCTTAATGCGGTCTGACAGTACTTTGGTACCACCGGTAACCGATGATTTATCGCCACCCGCCTCACGGATCACCGGGGCAGACTCGCCCGTAATGGCCGATTCATCAATAGTAGCCAAACCTTCTATGATCTCGCCATCGGTCGGGATGGTGTCACCGGTTTCGCACACAAACACATCGCCTTTGCGCAATTCGTTTGATGATTTGACGATGATGCTTCCGTCTGTCATCAGCACATTGGCCGGTGTTTCCTCGCGAGTCTTACGCAAACTATCGGCCTGGGCTTTACCGCGGGCTTCGGCAATGGCCTCGGCAAAGTTGGCAAACAACACGGTGAGCAGCAGAATAATGAAGATGGAAAAGTTATAAACAAATGAACCCTGATCATGATGATTCAGGCTGTAAATAGTTACATACAGCATAATGGCAGTGCCCACTTCCACGGTAAACATTACCGGGTTACGCAGCATCACCTTAGGGTTCAGCTTAATGAACGACTCTTTAAGTGCGGTTTGCACCAGCGCCGGTTCAAATAATTTATTAGATTGAGTTTTCATAAACCTCCTCTAAATCTCCTCCAAAGGAGGAGACTTGATTTTTGAGTTGACAATTATTTTGTTATCTGTTTTAGTGCCCTTGCATCGAAAGCCCTCCCCCTCGAGGAGGGTTGGGAGGGGTATTACTTCATTGAAAAATATTCAGCAATAGGTCCCAGTACCAGTGCAGGGAAATATGACAGGGCGTTGAGTACAATGATCACCGCAAAAGTCATTATCCCGAAGGTGAGCGTATCTACCTTCAATGTACCGGCAGACTCTGGCACATATTTCTTCCGGGCCAGCAAACCAGCAATGGCTACCGGACCAATAATTGGTAAGAACCTGCCAAAGAATAATACCACGCCTGTGCTCAGGTTCCACCAGATATTGTTATCGCCCAGTCCCTCAAAACCGGAACCGTTGTTGGCGTTGGATGAGGTGTACTCATACAGCATTTCGGAAAAGCCATGGTAGCTTGGGTTGTTAAGCCAGCCCGAAGGTTTAACCGACCAATTGGCATTTGGATAGTGGTTAAATACGTGTGTGGCCAATGCTGTGCCCGCCATAATCAGGAATGGACTAAGCAGGGTAATCAACGCGGCTATCTTCACCTCGCGGGCCTCAACTTTGTGTCCCAGAAACTCTGGCGTACGGCCAACCATCAGTCCCGATATAAACACAGCGATGATGACATACACAAAATAGTTCAGCACACCTACCCCACAACCACCATAAAATGAGTTGATCATCATAGCCAGCAGTTGCCACAGGCCGGTGAGCGGCATGGTACTGTCATGAAATCCGTTTACAGAACCAGTAGAGATTACCGTGGTGAGCGTACTCCAATAGGCAGTAGCCATTGGGCCAATGCGCACCTCTTTGCCCTCCATAGCACCAGTAGCCTGTGTTACGCCCATTTTGGCAATGGCCGGGTTACCGCCTAACTCACTGCTGATTGTAGGAATCATCAGCATCAGCACGCCCAGCGTCATCACCCCAAAAATGATCCAGCCCAATTTTTTGCGGCGGATGTAAAAGCCCAGCGCCAGTACCATAGCTACGGGGATAATTACCTGCGCAATAATCTCCGTCATGTTGGTGAGATAGTTGGGGTTCTCTAACGGGTGGATAGAGTTGGCGCCAAACCAGCCGCCACCGTTGGTACCCAAATGCTTAATGGCAATAAACTGCGCCGCCGGACCGCGGGATACCTGCACGGTATCGCCCTGTAGCGAGATAAACTTGTCTTTACCGGCATAGCTTGATGGCGTACCGTTAAAGGCCAGTATAATAGCCATTACGATAGACAGTGGCAGCAGCAAACGGGTAATTGATTTTACAAAGAAGTCCCAGAAGTTACCCAGGTTGTTGGTGGTTTTATCGCGGAAGGCCTTGAAAACAGCAACCGCGGCAGCCAAACCTGTAGCCGCGCTTACAAACTGCAGAAACATGAAGATAAAATGCTGCGTAAGATAAGTGGCGCCACTCTCGCCGCTGTAGTGCTGCAGGTTACAGTTCACCACAAAGCTAATGATGGTATTGAAAGCCAGATCGGGTGTTTGCCCCGGGTTGCCATCGGGATTAAGGGGTAACTTATCCTGATACATCAATACAAAAAAACCATACACCAGCCAGAGCAGGTTAATGGTCATCATGGCTTTAAGAAACTGTTTCCAGTCCATCGGCTCATCGGGGTTAATACCCGATAGTTTGTAGATGCCGCGTTCCAGCGGTTTCAGAAAGTCGGTCCACACCCGTTCGCCGGCATACATTTTGGCCAGATATTTCCCTAAAGGGATCGCTATCAGCAGCGTGATGGCGAACGAGGCGATTATTCCGAGTAGTTCAGTGTTCATGGCGTTTGATTAAAATTTTTCGGGTTTAAGCAGCACATATACCATGTATATGAAAGCCGCAAGGGAGATGATAAATAGTGCTAACATAGTTTTAGATTTTTTCGAACCAGTCTATCGATTTAAACATGAGCCAGCAGAAAACCAGCATGGCCAATAAAAGCAGTAGTGTGATCATGGTATTTATTGTTTTGAACAGGAGATGCCAAAAGGAATACCAACGAAGGAGACAATTATCCAATAAACTGATTTTCAGTTTATTGAATAAAATACAGGCGCACCAAAAACAAATAAGCCCTTCCGTTATGGAAGGGTTTATTTGTCAAAAAGGAGTATAAATGTTTAATGATTGGCGACCACGAACGGACGTGGGTTAAAGTAAGCTTCTGTTAAGCCTTGCCTGCCTCTATTTTTTCAATTACGTCTGATAGCTCCTCTGCTCTTACCTCCCAGGTGTTTTGCTGGGCTACTTCCAAACGCATTTGCTTTAACTCCGGTGTATCGTTCTGCAATTCGGTTTGCAGGTTTTTCAGGAAAGTATATTTATCATCGGCAATGCTAATCACGCCTTCAAAATCATCAAGGTAACTAAAGTTGGTACTTACCACAGGCAGGCCTGTTGCCAGGTATTCATTAATCTTCATGGGGTAGATACCTTTAGTAAAATCGCTTTTGGCAAAAGGGATAATACCGGCCGAGAAGGTTTTCAGGTATTCGGGCAGTTCCTCCGGCCGTTTGGCACCGGTAAAGACAGCGTTGGGGAATTTCTTTAATACATCTTCCTCATGAAAATCGGTAGTTACGCGACCAACAAACACAAAATCTACCTCGGGCATTTCTTGCAGCAGATGAGTTAGCAGGTCGTAATCCAGGCGCTCATCTATGGTACCGATATAGCCCACCACCTTTTTAGCGGTAACCTCTGGCTGGAAACCTTTAATAAACAGGTCAAGCTTTACCGCATTCTTTACAATGTAACAGGCTTTGGTAAGTTTCCGTTTGGCCTCATACAGGCCGCGCGAAGTGACTATAACACCATCTGCCATTTTCAAAAACCGGTTCTCTAACGCAACGCCGTGCTTTTGCAGCCATGGGTGCGCACCATTTATCTCATCATAACAGTGATAGATCAATGTCTTCTCACCATATTTACGGCCGGTCATTACTCCCATGCCCTGGTTAAAAGCAACAATATTAATGAGATCCCGCTCCATCCCCAGTTTTTTAAGTGCTCTTTTAGTTACCATTAGCACCTGCCAGCAGTTAAAGCGCAGCATTGCCTGGTACAGAGCTCCCTCGGGTAAAAAGTTAATAGTAAAGGCTGGCGGAGGGGTAAGCAGGTAAACGGTGCCGCCATTCTCTAATTTAAGTACCTCTATGCGGCTTTTAAGGCCAAAAGATCGCCTCAGTTCTGTATCCTTTTTGTTGAGCAGGCCATCGGCAACGTCTTTTATAGTGTATGGACTGTTTATAAACAGCAATTTGTTGTGTACCGCCATTTCTTTCATCAGCTCCACAGTTGCTTTGATGTAATCGCCGCGCCATTCGGTGCTGCTGATGCATATAATATTACGGCCCTTCAACATTGCCTCTAAGATATACACGTTTAACAAAACGTACAGGAATAATTTAGAAATAATTAAACTTAAGCTAGTCCGCTGGTTAATCATAGCGCTAGATCACGCTCTTATCTAAGCATACAGGTTGCCGTTTAGTTAATCAAAACTTCAGACTTCACTTATATCTTGGCATTTCAAAAACTACCCCTATTATTAACATGGACAACCAAAAGCTATACATACACTACGGCTGCGGACAATGTGCCCCCAAAGAGTGGAAAAATTTTGATGTTTCGCCAACCCTACGCATCCAGAAAACCCCTGTGTTGGGTTGGCTGTTAAAAAAAGGCCTGGGCCAGGTGTTTGATAGAAATGTGCAGTATGGCGACGTGACCAAGGGCCTACCCGGCATAAAAGAAAACACTGCCGATGGCGTTTACTGCTCGCACGTACTTGAACACATGTCGCTGGCAGATTTTAGGGTGGCTATTGCCAACAGCTATAAGATGTTGAAACCGGGTGGCCGTTTCCGATTGATTATGCCCGACCTGAAGGTTCTGGTTGACGATTATATTACCGACAAAGAAAAAGGTGACCCTGAGGCATCGGTACGTTTTATTAAACGCACGCTAATGGCAATGGAAGAGCGCCCGAAAGATCTGAAAGCCGTATCAAAACTGGCCTATGGTTATCTGAACCACCTGTGGCTGTGGGATACCGAATCGACCATTAACGAGCTAGAAAAAGTAGGTTTCACCAAAATTCGCAGGGCGGAGTTTAATGACTCTGAAGACGAGATGTTTAAAATGGTTGAAAACCCAAAACGCTTTGAGCTGTGCGTAAAGCTGGAAGCCGTTAAGTAATCGGATCAATCGCCCTTAGCCGGTAAGTAAAAAGGCCTGCAAATTAAATCTGCAGGCCTCCTAATATTATTATCTTACAAAAATCTTATCTGATTACCGAGCCATTGCCTACCTGACCGGCTGGCGATACAAAGTAAAGCTTGCCTTCGGCGTTCTCGGCCATCAGAATCATCCCCTGTGAGGTGATGCCTTTGATATCGCGCGGCTCCAGGTTTACCAGGATGCTCACTTGCTGACCAATGATGTTTTCGGGCTCGAAGTGTTCGGCAATGCCAGATACTACCGTGCGCTGATCAATGCCGGTATCAATAGTCAACTTCAGCAGCTTTTTGGTTTTGGCTACTTTCTCTGCCGCCAGGATGGTACCTACGCGGATATCCATAGTGGCAAAGCTTTCGTAGTTGATGTTTTCTTTAGCTGGTGCAACCTCGGCCTCTTCAACTGCAGCTGCTACCACTGCTTGCTTTTTGGCACTTAGTTTTTCAATCTGCGCATCAATCACAGCATCTTCTACTTTTTCAAACAACAGCGAAGCTGCGCCCAGTTGATGCCCATCGGCAAATACCAGTTCTTCATCAAAGCCAATGGTATCGGTCGGCCAGTTCAACATGCTCAGCGTTTTCTTTACGGTAAACGGCAGGAAAGGCTGAAGGCAGGTTGCAATGTGACCAATAATTACCAAACAGTTATGCAGCGCTTCGCGGGCTTTCTCCGGATCGGTCTTAAATGTCTTCCAAGGCTCCTGCTCGGTCAGGTAACGGTTACCCAGGCGGGCCATATCCATTACGTTCTGCAAAGCCTGACGGAACTTGTAGGCTTCCAGACTGTACTTCATCTCGTCGTAATAACCGCCCAGCTCATCGTTCAAGGCAGCGTCGGTTAGCTTAGCGCCACCAACAACTTTGCCATCAAAAAACTTATGCATCAACACCATCACACGGTTCACAAAGTTGCCTAAAATAGCTACCAGCTCGTTATTTACACGGGCCTGGTAATCTTTCCAGGTAAACTCGCTATCGCTGGTTTCTGGCAATATCGAGGTGAGTACATAACGCAGCTCATCCTGTTTATTTGGAAACTCCTGCAGATACTCATGCAGCCAAACGGCGTGATTGCGTGAAGTAGACAGCTTATCGCCCTCCAAATTCAAAAACTCATTAGCAGGTACGTTTTGCGGCAACACGTACTCGCCATGTGCGTGCAGAATTGACGGGAAGATAATGCAATGGAAAACAATGTTGTCCTTACCAATAAAATGGATCAGGCAGGTATCATCAGCCTCGTTGGCTTGTTTTTTCCAGTATAGTTGCCAGTCTTTCCCGTTATCCTCGGCCCATTGTTTGGTGGCAGAGATGTAACCAATCGGCGCATCCATCCAAACGTACAGCTTTTTGCCTTTGGCTTCTTCCAACGGCACGTCAATGCCCCAATCTAAATCGCGGGTCATAGAGCGTGGTTGCAGGCCAGATTTTAGCCATGAGGTACACTGCCCGTACACGTTCACTTTCCAATCTTCCTTGGTGGCAATCCAGCTCTCCAGCCAGGCCTGGTATTTGTCTAGCGGCAGGTACCAATGTTTGGTTGGTTTTAACACCGGGGTTTTACCACTCAGGGTTGATACCGGGTTGATCAAATCAGTTGGGTTCAACGATGTCCCGCAGCGCTCGCACTGATCGCCATAGGCACTAGGGTTGCTACAGTTAGGGCAGGTACCGGTAATGTAACGGTCGGCCAGAAACTGTTGAAAATCTTCATCAAAATACTGTTCAGAGAATTTCTCTACAAACTCCCCTTTCTCATACAAATTCAGAAAAAACTCCTGCGATAAGTCATGATGAATTGGCGATGACGTACGGTGATAGATATCGAAAGAAATACCAAACTCGGCAAAGCTATCGCGAATCTGAGCGTGGTATTTATCAATAATGGCTTGCGGGGTGGTGCCTTCTTTTTTGGCTTTGATGGTGATGGCTGCTCCGTGCTCGTCAGATCCGCAGATGTAAACTACGTCTTTTTTGAGCAGGCGCAGGTAGCGCACAAAAATATCGGCAGGTATATAGGCGCCGGCCAGGTGACCAATGTGTAACGGTCCGTTGGCATAAGGCAGCGCCGAAGTGATGGTATAACGTTTAAAATTATCGAGTTGCGACATGGGCGCAAAGATAGGGGTTTAGTCGGGAAGTCCGAAAGTCCGGAAAGTCCGAAAGTAAGTTTGCCGCGTGTTACGCTATAATTATCCGCTAAAAACAATTTCGATTTCTAATATTATATTTGAAAATCTCCGACTTCGGACTTACTGACTAAACATGACCAGCATCCCCTTTCTACATACCGGCGATAAAATTGCCATTACCTGCCCAGCCAAAAAACTGCCCAAGCCAATGGATAAGGCGGTAGAAATTTTACAGGAATGGGGCCTGAAGGTGATCATCGGCGAAACTCTTACCGCCTCATACCACCAGTTTGCGGGCGATGACGAATTGCGCGCGCGCGATATGCAGCGTTTTATTGATGATGACAGCGTTAAGGCTATTATTGCTGCCCGTGGCGGTTACGGCACTATCCGCATTATTGATATGATCAACTTTGACCGGTTGAGAACCAACCCCAAATGGATTGTGGGCTTTAGCGATATCACTTTACTCCACACGCATTTACACACCAATCTGGGCATACCCACCATACACGGACAAATGCCGGTGAACATTCCCGACGCCTCGGTCATGTCTATCCAAACCCTCAAGAAAGCGCTGTTTGGCGAAGCGATCACTTACAACTTTACCTCTTTTGGGCGCAACCGGAGCGGGCAGACCAGCGGGCAGGTTATTGGGGGTAATCTTAGTTTGCTTATAGCTGTGTTGGGGTCGGTATCTGATATGGATTATACCGGCAAAATTCTGTTCATAGAAGATATTGGCGAATACTACTACAGTATAGACCGTATGCTGCATACCCTGAAACGTGCAGGCAAACTAAGCCAACTGGCCGGACTGATGGTAGGCGCCTTTACCGAGATGAAGGATAACGATATCCCCTTTGGCTTTACCGTGGCGGAGATGGTAATGGAGTTAGTAAGCGAATATGATTACCCCGTTTGTTTTGATTTCCCCGCCGGCCACGTGGCAGATAATCATGCTTTATTATTTGGCAAAACTCTCCACCTGCATGTAGAGGAACAGCAGGTAAACGCATCATACATTTAAAAACAACACCTATGGCAATGTTAAGCAATTTGGGTAACTACAAAAATTTTGGATTGCTGGTTATCCGCCTCGGTTTAGGGGCAATGTTTATTTATCACGGTTTGCCCAAGTTAGAAGGCGGCCCTGAAATGTGGAAAGGCCTTGGCGGCGCTGCGGCCAATGTAGGCATTACTTTCTGGCCGGTTCTGTGGGGCTTCCTCTCTGCACTGGTTGAGGCAGGCGGCGGCGTGCTGCTTATATTGGGGTTAGGCTTCAGGCCGGTGTGTGTACTACTCCTCATTAACCTTATTGTGGCGGCATCTTTCCTATTCCATAAAGGCGACGGCTGGGCAGGTGCAGCGCACCCTATAGAGGATGCCATTATGTTTGCCGGCTTGCTATTTGTAGGCCCGGGTAAGTATAGTGTGGATAAACGCTGATCATCATTATTTATAAAAGCAAAAGCGGGTTACCTGGAATCAGGTAACCCGCTTTTTGTATATAGTAGGCTTGCTATTATAAGTCAAACCACATTTTATCGCTGTAAGCAGGTACAGGTTTTGGAATGTTAGAATTCGCAGTAGTTTCTGTAACCGGATAAGGGTAACGTCTAAACAGCGGTCCTGGTGTAGCATCTTTAGGCAATGTCAACACCGGAATTTCGCTGCTACCGTCAACGCCAGATCTTCTCCATTGTGTAAATGCATCTAATGACCTGTCCAGTAAGTCCAACCACTGTTGAGTGTGAATCAATGTCAACGCGTTGGTCGGTGTCAATAAAGGAAATCTTACAGGGTCATTTACATAAGTGCTGATGGCAGTTGGATCAGCTTCGTAGAATGTCATTGCATCAGTAACGCCTTTTTTGTACAGTGTTTGTGCTGTAACAAGGTTAGCAGCTACACCCAAACCTCTTGCCCAGGCTTCTGCTTCTAACAATTCTATCTGTGGATAACCAATAATTACCGATGGCGCATTTTTTCTGTAGAGGTACAGGCTCATTAAAGAAGTTGTAGCATCTGCCTCCGCGTTTTCTGCCACGCCCTTATAGGTTGTTTGGCCTGCCGGTAAATCAAAATATTTGGGTAACCTTGGGTCGTTTGATGGCACCATCAGGTCGGTAGCCACTTTACTTGCATAAGTAAAAGGATTTTGACCTAAAAACAACCTGTATTTAGGATTCTCGTTATTAGTTGCACCACTATATTTAACTTGCCAGGTATCCGCTGTCGACGACATCATAGTAGATGGATTACTGATCAAAGTACCAATAGCGGCTGCTTTTGTTGGATCCTTGTCAACCATCGTCATTAAGATTTTAAACTTAATGGTGTTTGCCAGCCTTTTCCAAGCATTCATATCTCCTGAATAGAAAATATCATAATCCGATATTTTCAAAGGGCTATTCACATCAATCTGGGCATTGGCCTCATCCAATAAACTCAAGAGACTTTCAAATACATCTTTTTGGGCATCGTATTTTGGATAAGGAAACTGGTCTGCCTGCGAGGCTTGTGAATACGGAATGTCGCCATACAAAGTTGTAGCCTCATACATCATTTCGGCGTACGTAATCTTACATTGCGCGGCTGCATTATTGTTTTTAGGGATTGATGATTCTGCTATAGCAATAGCCTGCTTAAAGTTATTACCGGCGGTGCTGTAATAAACATTCCAGGTATTGCTCAAAAAATTGGGGCTTAAGACATATATGTTAAATGCGCCCCAGTTATCTGAAAAATTGCCTCCATTTGCTAAGTTTTGTCCAAGAAAACCTAAGGCGATATAATTGTCCCCACTGTTTTTGTTTACGTCCCACGCAGTAACAGCGTAACCAAATAACAATTTGGGGTCAACTTTGGTTGCGGTTAACGGGCTCGTATTTATATCGAGATATTTTTTGCACGATACATCGCCAATCACTAGAAGCGCTAGTAAACAAGCGAAGATTTTATTTTTAAATTTCATAACGTTATTCATTTTTTTTTACAACGTAGCTCTTAAATTAATACCAATCACTCTAGCTGTCGGAATACTATTAAACTCCACTCCTTCGCCAGCACTGCCTGCACCGAAGAAATTAGATTCAGGATCAACATGAGGCACATGGCTCTTGATCAACCATAAATTTGTACCTTCTGCACCGATCTGGAGTTTTTTTATGAAAGATTTACCAAGCACCGATTTAGGGATTGCATATGACAATGATACTTGTCTTAATTTAATAAAGCCCGCATCAAACACGTCTCCTTCAGTATTACTAACGCTAGCCTGATTTACCCAATAAGCTTGCACTGACGATACTTTCGTTGTATTAGGTACATATGCACCATTTACCAGGTTAACACCAGGATCAACAAATGGTGTACGGTCGCCACCTGTTTCTGCAGCCAAGCCGCTACTTCTCAAGTTGGCAACGGTCCCAGAGAAAAATACACCGCCCTTACGAATATCAACCAAAGTAAATAAACTTAGACCTTTATAACTAAAGGTGTTTTTAATACCTCCGGTCCAATCTGCATAAATATTTCCTAGACGCTGGTTGGTCAAAGGCGCTACTTTTAAGCCGCTAGCCGGATCAATGATAAATTGACCATCAGGAGATCTTTTCCAGGCAGATCCATACAGACCAAACCCTTGTCCCGGTTCCGCTTTAATAAACAGACCGCTGTAGCCGGAAGCTATGGTTAGCTGTGTCAGTCCCGGTGCCAGATCTAATACTTTTTGCTTATTCTTATTGAAGTTGAAGCCTAAATCCCATTTAAAACCACCGGCAACAATTGGAGTTGTGTTAACCTCAGCCTCATAGCCTATGTTTTGCACCACCCCGGCATTTACTACCTTAAATGAATAACCTGAAGACGGAGGGGTTGCAATGGACAGTAAATTGTTTCTGGTTTTTCCAGTATAATAGTTAAACACTAAACCTATACGATCATGCAAAAAGCTCAGATCTGTACCAAACTCGTAAGTGTTTACTTTTTGCGGCACCAAATTAGCATTTGGCAAGGTGGTAGGTGCGGTAAATGCTGTGCTTATAGGACCCGCAGGGAATACTGTTGCAGTGGAAGATACATATTGCAAGAACACGGTTGAAGTAGGTGTGTAAGCATAATCTAAAAGATAAGGACCTAAATCACTACCTACTGAAGCCCAGCTTGCCCTTAGTTTACCTGAAGACAACCAGTCAAACGAACTGTTAGACTTTAAGAGTTCAGAAAAATTGAATGACCCGCTAAAAGATGGATAGAAGAATGAACGGCTGTTGATTGGAAGCGTAGAAGTAAAATCATTCCTGCCGGTTATATCCAAATACAAATAATCTTTGTAGTTAATGGTCAAATCGCCATATAATGACTCACTTCTTTGTTTGGAATAAGCCTGTGTTGGGGTTTTACTTGCAGCATTAGAATAAGTGTACAACTGGTCAACTGTTAAACCTACTGCCAAAATATTAGTAGCTTGAGCAAAACGCTGGTTAATGTTACCACCCGCAACCAATTTGAATTTGAAATCCTTAATCAGGATGTTCTGCTCAATCGTTGCAATCAGGTCATCATTAATTTGCTGATTCAACAGATCGTAAGTTGAAAATTGAGACTGATAGCCTACCGTACCATTACGTATGTGCTCGGCTCTCTTTTCAGTATAAACATCAGCACCAAAGTTGTTACTCAGGCTAAACCACTCAATAGGCTTATAGGTTAAGTTATAAGTACCAATAAAGTGATCAACAGTGTTAGAGTTTCTGTTGTAATTCATAATCCAGAATGGATTATTACCATTACGGTTAGGGCTCAGTGTTATCTGGTTCCCGGTAACAGGATCCTGATAGTTATCACCCAGCAAATGAATATCAACCGTTCTTGGCATGCCATAAACCGCATTAACAATTCCGTTGGTATTATTAGATGCCTGTGCCGGGCGGCCATCAGCAGCAATACTGGTGTATGAACCGGTAAAGCGTGATGTTAAGCTTTTGCTAAAGTTTCTGCCCGCATTGATAGACAGCGTATACTTTGCAAGTGTTGATTGCGGAATAAACCCTTTTTCGTTGTCATTAGAGAAGCTAATCCTGTAATCGCCATTTTCATCTGCACCTGAGATAGCAATGTTATCAATGCTTCTCACACCAGTTTGAAAGAAGTCTTTAACGTTGTCAGGATACGCTTGTAAAGCCACGTTTTGGCCTAAAAAGTTGGTAAATTTCAGATTTTGTGCGTTTGAATTAGCTATATTAGGGCCCCAACCGTTAAGAGACGTCAATGCATAGGTACCAAAATTCCCTTGTGCCCATTCATTTTGAAACTTAGGCAGTACCAAAGGATTTGAAAAACCGATACTTGAGTTAATATCAACCGACATTGTACCTTTTTTACCTTTTTTGGTGGTGATGATAACAGCACCGTCTTTTGCACGGTTACCGTACAACGCAGCAGCAGCGGCGCCTTTCAGCACAGTGATAGATTCGATATCATCAGGAGCAAGATCGCCCATACGGTTACCGTAATCAACGTTGCTTACAATTGTACCACCAGCAGAAGTTGACTCATTTACAGGCGAGCCATCAATAACATACAAGGTATTGTTGGCACTCAATGAGTTAACTCCACGGATAACAATTTTTGAAGAACCGCCGATAGTACCTGAAGTATTGTTAACACGTACACCAGCCATTTGACCGGCTAACGCATCTAAAACGTTACCATCGCGTGCTTTGGTAACATCTTCTCCTCTAACGGTACTGGTTGAGTAGCCCAAAGAACGTGCTTCTCTTTTGATACCAAGCGCAGTTACTACAACTTCACCCAGTTGTTTGCTGGCAATTGTCAATGTAGCGTTAACAACGCGACCAGCAATGGGCATAGAAAAATCGCTATAGCCGATAAATGAGAATTCTAAAAAAGTAGCGCTTGCTGGCACGCTTAAAGTATAATGGCCATCTATGCCGGTTTGGGTACCGATGTTGGCTCCGCGAACTTTAACGCTCACCCCGGGTAGTGGTGCACCATCCTCCTTGGCTGTCACTACCCCGCTTACTGTTCGATTTTGTGCATACAACTGCTGAGCGCAGAGCATAAGAAAGCACAAACTTGCTAGTAAAAGTTTTTTCATGTTTGTTAGTTATAAGATCAGTTAATAGTTAATTTATCATAAAAGTAGCGTTAAGAATGGTGAAAGAGAAATTTTTGAGCCTTTAGTTATTCAATAAATCTTGAATAAATTAAAAAACATACGAATACGTATGTAAAATAAATTTATTTTTGGTACTATGTATTGCATAATACATTCTTTTACATATATCTTTGTATTATGATTGTCGAAAACACCCAAACCCAAATGCGGAAAGGCATACTTGAGTATTGCATCCTTTCCATTATAGCAAAGGGCGAAATATATGCTTCAGACATTATTGCCGAACTGAAGAAAGCCCAACTGCTCGTTGTAGAGGGTACCTTATACCCCCTGTTAACCCGTCTAAAGAATAACGGATTGCTCCATTACAGCTGGGTAGAATCTGCATCGGGCCCGCCGCGCAAGTACTATTCCTTGTCTGAAGAGGGCCGGGCGGTGCTCAATCAGCTCGATAACACCTGGAGAGAATTGGCTTTCGCCGTACAAACTTCTATCGAAGGCAGAGACCAAAACCCTAACACCTAACAAAGAGAATCCAATCATCATGAACAAAACAATTATCATCAATATAAACGGTATCGTATTTCACATTGAAGAGGATGCCTACGATGTGCTGAAAAACTACATGACCGACGTAAAACGTCATTTCATGGATTCAGCCGATAGCCTGGAGATCACTACAGACATCGAAAACCGCATTGCCGAAATGTTTACCGAGATACTTGCCCGCGAGAGCAAGCAGGTTATTGTAGATCAGGACGTTCGCGCGGTAATTGCACAAATGGGAACCATAGAAGATTTTGCCTCGGTTGATGAGGATGGTGACCCGATACCAAACACGCAGGCATTTCAGGGCCGGGCTACCGGCCGCCGCCTCTTCCGCGATAGCGAGAAACACTTGCTGGGCGGCGTATGCTCGGGCATTGCCAATTATTTTAACATCAAGGCTGTCTGGGTTCGCCTCCTGTTTGTGCTGATTACCTTCGCTTTCTTTACCGGGGCATTGATTTATCTGATATTGTGGATTGTAGTACCCCGTGCAGTTAGTCGCGCCGATAGAATGGCCATGAAAGGCGAACCACTGGACTTGCAGGGCTTTGCACGCAACTTTGAATATGAATTACGCAGCGTACAAGGCACTGCCGCAGCCCTCAACACCACTGCCCAGCCATTAGCCTACAAAACCCGCGATTTTGTAAGCGATTTTTTTCATCACCTGGCAGCATTTATCAGAACCGCCGGTAAAACCATTATTAAGCTGATTGGCATAGCTATCATGCTAATGAGTATCGGGGTTTTGATTGCGCTTACCATCGCTGTATTTACCTTCTTTGCTTTTGGCAACACCAACATATCGCACGTGTTTCCGTTCAACACCATTAATCATGATTATAACGTGCCGTTTATGATTGGCGGTTACCTGGTGCTGGGCCTGCCACTGCTGGCTATTGCCCTGGGCATGGTGCGACTGGTGTTTAACCGTTATACCATGAGCCGTTCGTCATGGTTAAGCGCCCTCATTATCTGGGTAGCAGCTATCATGATGGTTACTTACTATACCGTTGCCGTTTTTGCCGACATGCGTGCCTCTGCCAAATACAGCCAAACCATTAACATTGCGCCAGATAGTGTTTATCATCTCAAAATAAATGATGTAAAATACCTGAGCCGACTGGATAGCGAGCGTTTGGATCTGAATAAACAATTTGCAGGCAAGATAATTAATGACGAGGGTGACGGCGACATGAATGCCCTTACCAACATTAGCCTGGTTATTGAACGTGCAGATATCAATCAGCCGCAGTTGGTAGAATCATTCAAAGCCCGTGGCAAAAATGAGGACGACGCGTTAAAAAACACTACCAACATCAATTATCATTTTGAACAACAGGGCGCCACACTACTGTTTGACCGCCACATGACACTGACCCAGAATAAATGGCGTGACCCAGAAGTACGCCTGACGTTGAAACTACCGTTAAAAACCAAGGTAATTATAGAGAGCAAAATGAACCGCCTTTTAGACGATGTTGACGTTCATGAATGCAAAGCCGACAACAACAAAAAAGACGCGGAAAGCGCCACCTTTGTAATGACCGACACCGGCCTGCACTGCTGGATAGACTCGCTGGGTGGCGTTGCACCGGCCATAAACCCGGTGTTGAAGCGCGATACGATTAATAACGAGGTTCAACCAGAGGCTCCGGAACATCCGGCAAAGCATCAAAAGCATAAACATCACTAAAAAGATGAAAACCATCATCAAGCATATCAGCCTGCTCCTGTGGAGCGGGCTGATTATTCCTTGTTGTTTTATCTGTTGTTTTAATGGCAAAGCTATAGTGGCAGCAGATGCCCGAACGCCCTGCCATCCGAACGGAAAATCCCCTGTTCCGTGTTTTGATTTGGTGCGTGATGTAGCCGCCAAATTACTCCCCGTTTTAAACTTTTTTTAAAAAAGCTGTAACCTTTGGGGTGTCTGCTGCATCTTATTAGCAAACAAACCAAATACATCTGCTCCCCCGATTATAACCCGGGCGATCAATAAGGTTTCACTTTAATAATTTTTAAAAAGAAGAATACTCTTTAATGGGATAGCTATTGCCCATTTTTTAACGGACCATACAATGAAAACACTTAGACACTACATATACCTGCTGTTAACCGCCCTGCTATTTTGCTCGGCAGCCATGGCCCAAACACCTCCGGTACACGCCCGGCTTCATGGCTCTGTGGTTAACAATCAGCAGCAACCGGTTGAGTTTGCCACTGTAAGTTTGTTGCGCGCCAAAGATTCGTCAGTAGTTAAAGGCGCTCTGGGCGATGTGAACGGCAAATACAACCTGGAACGCGTTATCGCCGGTACCTACATTATCAAAACCACCGCTGTGGGTTTTCAGAAAGGGCTGAGCAAAGCGTTCACTGTTAGCGATAACACACCAATAGTAAACATCCCGGCTATTACCATGCAGGGCGGAAGCAAAACACTGAAAACGGTAGAAGTATCTGCAGCCAAACCACTGCTGGAACGCAAGCTTGACCGCATGGTGATGAACGTAGAAAACAGCGTACTGGCAGCCGGCAACAACGCTATGGAAATTTTGGAACGCGCACCTGGGGTAACCATTGATAAAGACGATAACATTAGCTTGCAAGGCAAACAGGGCGTAACCGTGATGCTTAATGGTAAACTCACCTACTTGTCGTCGGCCCAGCTGGCTACCCTGTTGCGCTCTACCGATGGCAGCAACATTGCTACTATAGAGATCATTACCAATCCATCCGCCAAATATGACGCGGCTGGCAACTCGGGCATCATCAACATTGTGATGAAAAAGAATAAAACCATCGGCACCAGCGGCAGCGTGGTGGCATCAGCCAACTATGGTAAAAACTGGCGCGGCAATGAAAGCTTTACCCTTAACCACAAACAGGGTGCGCTAAACTTATTTGGTAATTTTAGCCATGGCGATGGAAAAAGCGAGCGTGATCTGTACATCCAGCGCCGGGTAGATAGCGCCGATAAATCAACCTACTTTAACCAGTACAACAACATGGGCGAGGTTGATCATAACAACAATTACCGTGTTGGCGCCGACTACGATTTGACCAAAAACCACACCATCGGCTTTGTAGTGAACGGGTATTTTAATAACCAGAATCTGAACACGCCGTCAACCACTTACATTGGCACTACGCCTACCGGTGTTGATTCTTACCTCAAAAGCTCGTCAATGATGGATCAATCGTTCAAAAGCTTTTCTGCTAATCTGAATGATCGTTTAAAGCTGGACACTGCCGGCCAGGAACTGGGCATTGATCTGGATTACTCGCGCTACAACAACAACCAGGTAGGCGATTACACTACCAATACCTATAAACCCAACGGGCAGACATTAATACCTCAAACGGCATTCCGTAACGTTACCCCGTCTGTTATCACTATCAAAGCTGCAAAAGCCGACTATACTTTACCACTTACCAAAGAGTTAAAATTGGAAACCGGCGTAAAATTTAGTGATGTAAAGACCGACAACAACCTGATTGCACAACTGCCTGACGGCAACGGTGGCTTTGTTAACGACAACAGTCCTACCAGCAACTCCAACCACTTTATTTATACCGAAAAGATAAACGCGGGCTATATCAATCTGGGTCAGACCTGGAAAAACACATCGGCACAAGTTGGCCTGCGCGCTGAGCAGACCATCTCTAATGGCGATCTGGTGGGCAAAGATGGCCATGCGGTCGACAGGAATTACGTTAACCTGTTCCCCAGCTTATTCATCAATCAAAAGCTGGACAAAAAGAATCAGATCGGGTTCTCTTATAGCCGCCGCATTGACCGCCCTAACTATGGCAATCTGAACCCGTTTCTGTTCTATCTGGACAGGTATACTTACTCCAAGGGCAACCCGTTCCTTAACCCGCAATATACCGACTCTTACGAGCTGCACTACACCTGGAACAACGCCATTAACGTTAACCTGAATTACAGTCGTACTAAAGATGTAATTACCGAGATCATCCTGACTGATACCGCTACCAAGGCCAGTTACCAGACCAACATGAACCTGCAGGTGCAAAACGCCTACAGCATCAATGTTAGTTCGCCTTTCACCATAGTCAAATGGTGGACCGGCAATATTAATCTTAACACCTTTTACCTGGGCTTTAAATCGGCAGATCTGCTGGGAGCACGTTTGAACAACGGCCGGGTTGTATTCCAGGGCAAGCTAACCCAAACTTTCAGTATCATTAAAGATTGGAAACTGGAGTTGTTCACCAATTACCAATCCCCGCTAACTTATGGCATTTATGATATCCGCCCGAGATATAGTACCGATGCCGGCGTTAGTCGCACATTTGCTAACAAACGCGCCAACATCAAATTCTCGGTGAGTGATATTTTCAATACCCGCACCAACAATATCAACAGCATGTACCAGTCGGTTAACCTGGCCATCAGGCAAAAGGGCGAAACCCGCATATCACGCATCAGTTTCACCTATAATTTTGGCAACACCAAAATCAAAGCCCGCGACCACCAAACTGGTGCCGAGCAGGAGAAAGGCCGTGTGGGCGGCAACTAAAAAAGGATTGATTTTTCTATGAGTCAATAAATTGGGAAACCGGCGGGCAGCGAGTGCCTCGCCGGTTTTTGCTGTTTACCACTCCTTACACAATCCTGTCATTTCGAGCGAGCGAAGGGTGGGAAATGAGTGTGGGGCGACGAGAAATCTTATACGGGTGATAAGCTAAACGTTAAACAAAGCATGGGGGCTAAGATTTCTCTCTTCGCTCCGCTCCGTTCGAAATGACAAGAAGTTTAATAAAGATTTTTAAACGTTCTCTTCCGGATGCTCAATACCCAACTCATCCATCAAACGCTCAACAGACATATTGATGCCGTTGATAGTGTGTTGTGCCTGGGTATAGAAACCTTCGCGCTCGGCGAGTTTTTCTTCAATGAAGGCGATTAATTCATCACCGTGTTTGCCGCGGATGATGGGACGCTCGTCTTTGCCGTTATCCAGTCTGCTGGCCAATACTGCCGGTGGCAAATTCATATAAATGGTTTGTCCGTTGGCATTCATCCATTCCAGGTTATCAAAAAAACAAGGCAAACCGCCACCTGTTGATATCACAGCGCGCTGCGGATAATCGCCTGATTTAAGGATCGCTGATTCCAGATTTCTGAAAGCAGCCTCGCCATGGGTGGTAAAATACTCGGGGATGGTCATGCCCTCTTTTTCTTCCAGGATGGTATCCAGATCTACAAAAGCATAGTTAAGGCGCGCGGCCAGTTTTTTACCCCAGGTAGTTTTGCCGCAACCCATGTAACCAATCAGGAAAATGCGGTGCGCAGATGCGTCAGGTGCGTTAGCGTTAGTCATATTAAAAAAAGGTGGTTACTGCAGTTTTACACGCGGATCAACCCAGCGGTAAACCACATCAACCAAAATACTGATAACTACAAATATAAAAGCAATAAACAGAATAGAGCCCATCACCACCGGGAAATCTGATGAAGCCAAGGCATCAACGGTAGTTTTGCCCAGTCCGTTATAGCCAAAAACGTATTCTACAAAGAAAGATCCCGCCAAGAGCGATGCAAACCAGTTGGCAATAGCGGTGATCACCGGGTTCAGCGCATTGCGCAGGGCGTGTTTATAGATGATAACGTTACGGCCCAAACCCTTGGCACGAGCGGTACGGATATAATCCTGACCCAAAGTTTCCAGCATGGCGCTGCGGGTCAGTTGCACGATGATAGCCAGCGGGCGCAATCCGAGGGTGAGCATGGGCAGCACCAGGTTACGCAGGTTGAGCACCTCGCCCTTAAACGGATCATAACTGTATAAGCTGCCCGACATATCCAGCCCGGTATACCGACTCAGCACAAAGCCGAACAGCCACGCAATAATAATCCCCGCAAAAAAAGAAGGGGCCGAAATACCGATGATGCTAAACCCTACTGACAGTTTATCAATCCAGGTATTTTGATGCACGGCACTCAGCACGCCCAGCAACACGCCTATCACAATGGCAAACAGCATAGCTGTAGTTGCCAGAATGAGCGTATTGGGGATTACCTCCATCAGCAGTGTAGTTACATCCTTATGAGTTTGGTATGACCGGCGCAGATAAGGCCACTTGAGTACCAGCACATGATCTTTATACACCCGGAACAAGCGCACATAACGGTAGCGTTGCTGCTCTTCCTGATTATCGCCATGAATACCTACGGGCGAAAGATCATTCAGATAAAAGGCAAATTGTACCGGCACGGGCCTGTCCAACCCAAACTCATGACGCACGGCTTGCAGCGATTGCACATCGGCACGCTGACCCAGCGTCATGCGGGCAGGATCTGCCGGGAGGATATTAAAAAGAAAAAACACCACTACCACTATGCCCAGCATCACGGCCGCAGCATACCCGATTTTACCGAGCAGGTAGCGTATCATTGGGTTACTTTCTAAAATACTTTTTCACCAGCGCATCATAGCTGGGTACCATGTGGTAGTGCCATTTATCTACTATGGTGCCTTTCTTCATCAGCAGCACGCCGGGATTGGAGCGTACCATGCTTTTCAGCGGCACCTCATCTACATAAAACAGTTCTGTTACCAGGTGGTTGGCTTTGGCAAAAGCCTCGGCATCCTCGGGCGTGGTGGCGGTGAGCAATACCACACGGGTGTTATAATCCTGATGCAAGTTGGCGGCCAGGGCGTTGATCCTGCCAATAGCGTTAACGTTGGTATGCTTCAGATCATACGCTACAATTACCAGGCTATAGAACGGGTTATCCATCAGTTCGTTCAGGTAGTCGTTCTTTTGCGCATCCTGAATTTGCAGGTAAGGGATCTTAGGCGTAAAACCTTTCTTCACCAGGCGGCTCTCCGGGTCGCCTTTTACTTCCCAGTTATTATCTTTCCAAATGCCCGATTTCAGGTAAGCGGTATTGGTCATGGTTTTCTTTTCGTGCGTGGCTTTATTCTCCAGCTTGTAGGTCAGCTCATATTCATCAGGCATGGCACCCGGCGGGATTCTCATCTCGTCAGGGATATTAGCACCAACCTTGTAAGGCAGAAAATCAATCACAGGACCAAAATTATACGTCATAAAACCCACACCGAACGATATGATAACCGCCCCCTGGAACAACCGTGAACCCGTCTTTTTTGCAAACACCGGCTGAATACCTTTGCGGTGAACAAACAGCACCAAAATGAGCAGCAGCAACACCAGGTCTTTACTGAACGACTGCCATGGCGTCAACGGAATAGCATCACCAAAACAGCCACAGGTTTGCACCACTTTAAAATAGGCCGAGTAAAAGGTAAGGAAGGCAAAGAAGATGATGAGCAACAACAAACCCCAGGCCACTCGCACCGAGCTATAGCCAATCAGCCGCGCAAAGCCCAATATCATCTCCAACGCGCAAAGCGTAACCGCAATAAGTACCGAGTAGTTACTGAAGAAGGTGAGATGTAAAACCTCAAAATACTCTTCCAGTTTATACGAGAAGCCCAGCGGATCATTAGCCTTGATCAGTCCGGAGAAGATAAAGAGCAGCCCTACCGCAATACGGCATATCCAAACCAGTGTGGCAGTTGTTTTATTGTTTGTCATAGTTGTGGTAGATGCTATTATGGTACTCATTAAATTCGAAATCGAACATCCGAATTCCGAAATCCGAAATCAGGCCACTCCTAATTTTATCAGTGCAAAAACTGAGTAATTGAGCATATCCTGATAATTGGCCTTCACCCCTTCTGATACCAGGGTTGCGCCCTGATTATCTTCAATCTGTTTTACACGCAGAATTTTCATCAGTATCAGATCGGTTAACGAGCTGATACGCATATCGCGCCATGCCTCGCCATAATCATGATTTTTGGCAAACATCAGTTCTTTGGTCTCGTTCGCTTTGCCGTCAAAATCTTTTTCCACTGCGCCAGGGTCAAGCTCCAGTGGGGTTTCGTCGGTGCTTTCCAGCTGCATCATGGCAATAATGCAGTAGTTAATGATGCCGATGTACTCGCCGGTAATATCATCGCCTACTTTCGATACTTTTTTTTCTTCCAGCGTACGAATACGCTGGGCTTTGATAAAAATCTGATCGGTGATAGATGACGGACGAAGGATGCGCCAGGCAGTGCCATAATCGCGTGTTTTCTTCATGAACAGGCTTTTGCAGTGTGCAATAACTGCATCGTATTCTGACGATGTATTTTTCAATGTGATATATTTTGAAAGACATTGATGAATCGCGCAGCCATTCGGCCCGATGCTTCTCCCAGAACGGAAGTCTCTCATCAATATTGAGTTCTGTTTGCAAATATATAAAGTAACTTTACAACCGCTAACAGATACGGTTCACCTAATGTCATCAGAAATTTTTTTTCAAAAAAAGCTTACCATCAACGTCCGCGGAAGACTGATTGATCTGACCCGCCCCAAAGTGATGGGCATCATCAATCTTACCCCTGATTCATTTTATGCTGGCAGCCGCAAACCGGCTATTGATGACGCCCTGCAGCAAACTGAGAAGATGCTGAACGATGGCGCTACCTTTATTGATCTGGGGGCATATTCCTCTCGTCCGGGAGCGGTGGACATTTCAGCACAGGAAGAAACCGACCGCCTGCTACCTGTTATAGAAGCCATTGTCAAAAACTTTGGCGAAGCAATAATGTCTATAGATACCTTTCGCGCCTCTGTTGCCGAGGCGGCTGTTAACGCGGGGGCACATATCATCAACGATATCTCCGGCGGACAATTAGACGAAGCCATGTTTAGCACCGTAGCCCGCCTAAAAGTGCCATATATACTGATGCACATGAAAGGCACCCCGCAAAACATGGTTCAGCAGGCGCAATACACCGATCTTTTTACCGAAGTACTGGATTACCTCGCCATTAAATATCACGCCCTGAAAGCGCTGGGCATACACGATGTGATTATTGATCCAGGCTTTGGTTTTGCAAAAGAAAGCCACCACAGCTACGAACTGATACGTCGCCTGCGTGAGTTTGATATACTGGAATTACCTATGCTAG
Source organism: Mucilaginibacter yixingensis (assembly GCF_041080815.1). Classification (NCBI taxonomy): domain Bacteria; kingdom Pseudomonadati; phylum Bacteroidota; class Sphingobacteriia; order Sphingobacteriales; family Sphingobacteriaceae; genus Mucilaginibacter; species Mucilaginibacter yixingensis. The sequence continues at coordinate 4,828,345 of NZ_CP160205.1, forward strand.
TCGGCATTTCCCGCAAGCGGATGATCTACCACACCATTGGTAGCACAGCCGCCGAAGCCTTAAATGGTACTACGGCCCTTAACACCATTGCCTTGATGAACGGCGCTAATATTCTGCGGGTACATGATGTGAAAGAAGCGGTAGAAGCGGTGAAGGTGTTTGAGGCGGTGATGGAGAACCAGGATTAAACGAATTTTTAGGATTTACAGGATATATGTTCTATTTACCAATGTTATGCTGCTATAACATCCTGTAAATCCTAAAAATTCGTTTAATCCTGGTTCAACTCCCCTTTCAATTCCGGATTCTGCGGGGGTAAACGGCGTACTGTTTCCAGCACTTCTTTTTGTTCTACGTGTACGGCGTATTCGGCAGGCTCAATATCGCTACCACGGGCTTCGGCATATACCTGGGTAAACTCTGCACCGATGTAGAGGATGGCAGCTGTGTAATAGATCCACACCAAAATAACGATGATAGAACCAGCTGTACCATAAGCCGAGCCCTGTGCAGTGTATTTGATGTACAAACTAATAAGGTACTGACCGATAACAAACAACACTGCGGTAAAGATGGCGCCCGAGCGTACATCGCGCCATTTGATCTTTACATCGGGCAACACTTTAAAGATGATGGAGAACAGTACCGAAATTACCGCCAGTGTGATGCCAAGGTTAACTATCATCAGGAACGTCTCGCCTATCAGATGTGAAAGGCGAGGGCCCAGCAACCGGGGCAGATATTTATCAATCTGATCGCTCAGGGCACTGATAATGATGTTGACCAGCAGCGAGGCCAGCAGCAAAAAGCCCAAACTAACAATAAGCGAGAACGACAAAAACCTGTTTTTGAGCAGCTTCAACCAGCCCTTCCTGGGTTTGGCCTTTACCCGCCAGATGATGTTGAGCGAGTCTTGCATCTCTATAAAAATACTGCTGGCACCCAACATCAGCGTAACTACGCCAATAATCAAACCCATACCGCTTTTGCCCATAATGTCCTGGGTTTTAATAACGCTCTGGATTTGCAGCGTGGCCTGCCGACCCATATAGTGCTGAATCTGATGATAGAAATCAATACGGGTTTGCGGATCTTTCAGAAAAATACCGATAACCGAGAGCACAAGAATAAGTAGTGGCGCCAGCGAGAAAATGGTATAGTAAGCCAGCGAAGCACTTAGTTTCAAGCCATTGTCGGCAATAAAACCACTAAACGTGGCTCCCAGTATTTTCCACCAATGACGTAGAAAGTCGCGATTAAAAATTTTCATATCCAATAACCAGACAACTGTATTTTATTAATATGTGATTAACTCAAGTGCGGATTAAACAACTTTGTAACACCAAACCGATCTTAAACACACACAGCGTCATTGCGAGGGACGAAGCAATCTCTGCGAAGGATACTCAGATATGCAAATCTACTTTGCAAATGCAGAGATTGCTTCGTCCCTCGCAATGACGTGATGGTATATGTTTAACCTGCAACTTGAGTTAATTAATAACAATTCACATTAAAAAAGTTCGCTAACATTCTTCCATTAACAGCAAACCTATCTACAGGGTGCAGTTTTGCCAATGCCAAGCAACACCATAAAAACACTGGGGATGTGCCGCATGCCCCAAAAGCACACCGCACATCCCCAGCAGCAAATATTAACGGCGCTTTGATTAGCGCATTGCCAGTTCTTTATTATCGGCCTCTACCATCTTTTTAAAGAAGGTATTAAACTCAGCCACCTTTTCTACCGGCACATAATCTTTCTTCAGCTTAAAGGTACGCGTCAGCATTAGCTTATTGCCTACCTGTTTCGGCGTAAGGCTATATTCAATTACATCGTTGCTTAATGCAACCGGGGCAACCGCCTCTACCAGTTTTTTGCCGGCAGGCAGGTTAACCGTAATCACCTCGGTCTCGTTATCAAGGTAAAACATATCATCCAGGTTAATGCCCGACGTGCGCGGCATACTTACCTGCAAATCATTAGCCGAAATTTTACTTGACCACGGCAGGCTGAAGATAGACATACCACCAATGGCCTTGGCTACGTTGTTCAACTGATAATCCAGCGTTACGTACACGGTATCGTTCGGGTTAGTGCGCTCTACGTTGCGGTAGTCCAGCTTGTTCACTTCTACGTCAGGATATGATGAGGCGATGGCTTCTTTTATTTTCTTCATCCGGTCTTTCTGCGATAGTTCGCCATATTTCTCACGCTGATAGGCGGCCATTGCCCCGGTTTGATAAGTACGCTCGTTAATCACCATGTTTTTATCGGCCAGGGTGATGGTGGTACTGCGTTTAATATCGTTACCGTAGCGGGTGGTTGGGTTCAGATACTTGGTAACCGCTGTAGCAGATGGATCAATATCCAAAATGGTAGAATTGATCTGCCCGTTATACATGGTACGGAACGGCAGGTACTGTGAGGTGAGCTCGATGTAATAATCTTTATTATCCATGTTCACCTTGGCCATACAGTGGTTAAAGTTGATGCTTGGCAGCGGCATGCTCAGCATACCATTGTCGCGGGTTTTAACCAGTACCAGGTTAGCTTTTATACCGGCTTCTTTACACATGGCCACAAACAGGGTAGATACGTCCTTACAATCGCCAATGCGGGTATTAAGCACCGTCGACGGGTTTTGCGGGATGATACCACTCTGACGGAACGATACCGAGCTGTAAGAGATATTACCCGTAATATAGTTGTAAATCTGCTCTACCTTTTGCATTGGGGTTAGGTTGGCTTTACCTTTAAACAGATCGGCTACCACCTCTTTTACCTCATAATCAGTACGGGCTTTTGAAGCGCCAATGTCGTTATACCAATCGGCAATAAACTTCCAGTCGGGGATGTTGGTGAGGTATAAAATATTAGCCACATCTTCAATTGTCGGCATCTTATCCTCATACTGCAAGCTTTCCTGCTTGGTATTTTTCCAAACGTACAGATCAAACTCGTCTGCCGATGTTTTTACCGGCTCGATAGGTTTCTGCGAGAACTTGTAGTTAAACTTCTGGTTCTTGGCAATCAGCAGCGAGTATTTGCTGGTTATGTAAGGCCGGCCGTGCGAGAAATAGAAATCATCCCAGAAATAGCCTGAAAGTTTGGCTTTTGAATAGTTATCCAGCTTGTAACGAATGTTAATTACATCGCCGGCTTCCAGGTTGGTAAATACCAGGTTGTTCTCGTTGCGTTCCGCCGGTACTTTGTTGCCATTGGCTTTAATTACTTCGGCAGTTTCAAAGGTCAGGTCCTGCCAGCTATCATAGTCAATGCTGTATTCTTTCCAGCTTTCAATACCTTTTTGGGTCAGTATTTTTACGGTAAGATATTTCCGTTCTTCAGAACCGCCATGCTCATAAACCACTTTCTGCACCTCTTCATTCAAAATCACCGAGTTATCGTCCGGGTAGTCTGAAGCTTTCGGCGCATTGCGGATCAGCGCATCAATATTCGGTTCTTCAAAATAGCTGTAAACGTCTTTTTTGTTCTGCAGCTTGCGTAGCGAGTGGATGCTCTCGTAATCATTCGGATCCAATTCCAGCGCACGCTGATAATGACCAATTGCCTGTTCCTTTTTGTTAGACATCTCATCAATTTTGCCTAATGATGCAGAGTAAGCGCTACGGGTAGGCGCCAGGTCCATACATTTCAGGTAAGCTTCTTCGGCCTTGCCATATTGCTGCTGGTCATAATATTTTTTACCCAAACTGGCAAAAATGCCGGTTGCATAAGGCTCATTGGTAACTTCCTGCACCAGCACTTTATTACCAGAGATGTTATCGCCGTTGGTAAAATAAATATCAGCCAGATCTTTGGCCGACGGATAGTCGTCGTTATTCTCTACATATTTTTTGAGGATGCTGAGGGCCTTAGGCTGATCATTGCGCAGTTGCTTTTGTATAGCATACTCCAGCCCCACAAAGGTTTTGTTATCCGGAAATTTGGGATAAGCCTCTTCTCCCAAACGCACTACCTCTTCCTGATTTTTGTTAGCGCTGGCCAGGTTAATTTTGCAGGAATAAATAAACTCTTGCTGCTCCGGATAGGTTGCTTCTATCTCTTTCACCACTTCTGCAGCTTTGTCATAATTTTTCTGCTCATACAACTCAGCATATTTCAACATGAGCGCCTCGCTGCATTTCGGATCTGTATTTTTGATCGTCTCCTTAATGGTTTCTGCGCCGGTACGGTTGTCTTCGCGGTTAAATACATTGAGGAGCAAAATATTGAGGTAGGTATTGTTAGGATACTTTTTGCGGATACCCTCAATCAGATGACGCGCCTCGAAGGTTTGATCGTTACGCAGATAAGATTGCGCCAGCAGGATCTGCGGCAGCAAGTTATCCGGCGCTTTTTTCATCTCGGCCTTAAAATAGGCGATAGACGGCGTCTCGGTGTTTTTGCTTACATAGTTCACCTCTTTGGTATATGGCTGTGCCTGGGCGGTGCTGGTTAGCGGCAATACATGACCGTTTTGATCTGTCAACCTTACCAAAAAATTCAATGACTCTATATAGCTGGCACCCACCTGCACCAATATGCGGTTATAACCTTTATTGAGCTTGATGCTTTGAATGTAGGTATCCAGATCATTGTTACGTTCTTCTGGTACGGCAAGCAACAGTTCATCATTCACCCAAACTTTTACTGAGCCCGACACGCCGATGCGCAACTGCGCCTCGGTATCATTATCGGCCTTTACAAAGCTTTGGCCAAATACAATAGAGTTGCTGGAGTTGTTGTAATAAGTAAAATCAACCCACTTATCATGACGGATGGGCGGCACATTGCGCCAGCCAATTTTTGCACCGCGCTTGTTTACAAACTCGGCACTCGGCTCCGGGTGGGTTAGCACATTATAGGTACGATCAAAACCACTGGTAGAAATATTATCAAACTCACCGGTGATGGTCCAGTTATCTACCGAGCCTATATTTTTAAAGGCTTCGTCAGCCTTTTCATATTGCTTAATGGCCTGGTAGTGGTTGCCTATCATGGCATTGGCCATGGCATTAATAGTACCATCCAGGTTTTTGTTCTGGGCCACATTTTGCAGAAACGCCAGTTGCGCAGGAGATTTTTTACGAAAATCTGCATTGATAGACGGGGTATCCCAAAAGGCATAGATAAATGGCTGCGGATCCTTGCTCTGCGCGTAAAACTTCTGAAAATAGCTAAATGCTTCGGCCGATGGGCGATCCAGCTGCGCCAGCATACTCAGGCCCAACAGGGCATCGCCTGCGGTGGCAGGTTGGTTTAATTCCTGGGTGAAAAGCGTGCGGGCCTGGTCGCGGTTGTTTTCAAAAAATGCTTGCCAGGCTTTGGGCATGGTTGTTTGTGCAAACAAACTGCCGCATGAAACAGAGAATAACAGCGATAATGCTGCTCTTCTAAACGAAGGGGCTGTCATACCGGTTTAGGTGTAATTATAGTTTAAAAATGAAAGTTTCTTTAAAAGTAAATTAATGGCGCGACACTATCAAGAGGTCCAGATCCTTACATGGCAAATTGAAGCGATCGCCAATATACTTGTTGGTGAGTTGCCCCTGGTAAATGTACACCGCGTTGCGTACACCATGTGTTTGCCAGATTACGTTCTTGATGCCGCCCTGCTCGCCAATATCCAGTAAAATCGGGGTAAAGATGTTGGTTAGCGCGTAAGTAGCTGTACGTGCCACCCGCGAGGCGATATTGGGCACACAGTAATGAATAACATCATACTTACGAAACACCGGTTTGGTGTGGTTGGTTACTTCAGAGGTTTCAAAACAACCGCCCTGGTCAATACTTACGTCAATAATCACCGAATTGGGCTTCATACGGCTCACGGTAGATTCAGACACAATACACGGGCTGCGGCCATCATCTGCCCTCAGGGCGCCAATGGCTACATCGCAAGTGGTAATGGCTTTCTCCAAAACAATGGGCTGAACAACCGAAGTAAATATCCTGGTGCCGATGTTGTTCTGTAAACGGCGGAGTTTGTAAATGGAAGGGTCAAAAACTTTTACCTGCGCACCAAGAGCTATGGCCGTACGGGCTGCATACTCGCCAACGGTACCGGCCCCTAAAATGACCACGTCGGTTGGCGGTACACCGGTAATGCCGCCCAGCATCAGGCCCTTGCCAGAAAAAACATTGCTCAGGTATTCGGCAGCAATTAGAATGGATGTAGCACCCACAATTTCGCTCATGGCCCGAATAACGGTGAGCGATCCGCCTTCATCCTGCAAATGCTCATAGCTTAGCGCAGTGATCTTTTTATTCATCATGGCCTGCAGGCACTCTTTGGTCATGGTAGAGAGCTGCAGCGTAGAGATCAGTATCTGGTTAGGCTTCATCAGCGCAATCTCCTGCAAGGTAGGCGGCGCCACCTTGAGTATCAGATCAGCTTCATAAACCTGTTTGGTATCATAAACAATTTTGGCCCCCTGCTCGCTGTAATCTTTATCATGAAAATTGGCGGCCTTGCCGGCGTTGGTTTCCAGTATTACTTCGTGCCCGTTGTTAATTAACAAGGCTACCGATAGCGGTGTCAACGCTACGCGGTTCTCCTGAAAAGAAGTTTCTTTGGGTATACCGATGTAAAGTTTGTCCTTTTTGGCCTTAACCTCCAGCATTGATTCCTGGGGCTGCATCATTGCCTGCTTGGCAACATCCGAAAATCCACTATAGATCCCTGAGCTCATGAAAGATGTAGTTTCCTGAATTTGAAGTTACACAAATTTTTTGGAATTGTTTAATCAGGCCTGAGTCAGGGTGATTTGCCTTAGTCCGCCAGCCTGCTCAGCAATGCGCACTTCTGTATAATGCTCGGGCAATAGATCAGGGATTTTTTCTGGCCATTCAATAAAGCAGTAACTGCCCGAGTAGAAGTATTCCTCGCAGCCCATATCCAGCGCTTCTTCCTGTTTTTTAAGACGATAAAAATCAAAGTGATAGATTTTTCCGTCCTTGCCCACATACTCATTTACCAATGAAAAAGTTGGGCTTGAGGTTGTACCCTCCACCCCTAAAGCCTTACACAAGGCCTTGATCAGCGTAGTTTTACCTGCGCCCATTTCGCCATAAAACAAAAATATTTTGTGGGGCGATGAAATTTGAAGCAGTTGTCTGGCAACGGCGTCAATATCCGGGAGTTGGTAGGAGATGGCGGTGTGACTCATTTATTTAGTATGGGAGACGCAAAAGTATTGTTTTTCGGATTGTTATCACATGGTGGGGAGACGCAAATATGCGTCTCTACCATAAAAACGTAGAGCCACATATTTGTGGCTCTTTATGGATTTTATACGTTATGTCATTCCAACAGGAGAACTACTCTCTTGGACGAAGTGAAAAAATCCTTTCGGAGCAGCATAACGGGATGCTAGTCCGAAAAGATTCTTCACTTCGTTCAGAATGACAACAGGGTTATAGTGTCAAATTTTATTTAGGCCCATACGTAGCCACCGGTATAATCATTTCCTCCATTGAAATACCGCCGTGCTGGAATGTTTCATTATAGAAATTCACAAACTGGTTGTAGTTGTTGGGATAAACAAAATAATTATCAGTCTTGGCAAACACAAAGCTGCTGCTTACATGTAGTTTGGGCAGCATGGCATCATGCGGATTTTTGATGTGGAACACATCCTTGGCTATAAAATTGAGGTTTTTGCCTTGTTTATAACGCAGGTTGGTGTTGGTGTTACGATCGCCGATGATTTTGCTTGGGTTTTTCACCTTGATGGTACCGTGATCTGTAGTAATCACCACGCGGATTTGTTTCTGGGCTAAAAACTTCAACAGGTCCATCAGCGGCGAGTGCTCAAACCATGAAAGCGTTAGCGAGCGGTATGCCGCGTCATCGCTGGCCAATTCGCGGATCATCTGCATATCGGTACGTGCGTGCGAAAGCATGTCTACAAAGTTGTAAACCACCACGTTCAGCTCATTGCGCATCAGGTTGTTAACCGACTCATTCAGTGCCCGACCCTCATCAATATTCAGGATTTTATGATAAGAGAACTTGCAATCTCTACGCAGGGTACGTTTCAGCTGATCTGCCAGAAACTGCTCTTCGAACAGATTCTTACCGCCTTCATCCTCATCATTCTGCCACATGCCTGGGAAACGTTTTTCCATCTCCAGTGGCATCAATCCGCTAAAAATGGCATTGCGGGCATATTGCGTGGCTGTTGGCAGGATACTGTAATAAGTATCTTCATCCTCCAAACGGAAATATTCTGAGATAATAGAGTTGATGATGCGGAACTGATCATAACGCAGGTTATCAATCAGGATGAAAAACAGCGGACCGCGGTCATCCATTTTAGGAAACACCTTGCGTTTGAACAAATCTGGCGAAAGCGTTGGGCATTTATCATCACGTTTCAGCCAGCTCAGATAGTTTTTCTCTATAAACTTACAAAACTGCGAGTTGGCCTCGGCTTTTTGCAGGGTTAAAATCTCGTGCATCCCGGCATCTTCCAATCCTTCTAACGATAGTTCCCAGTAGATGATCTTTTTGTAAACATCGGCCCACTCCTGAAAACTCAAGTTCTCGTTCAGTGTCATACCCAAGCTACGAAAATCCTGCTGATAGGCCATGGTGGTTTTCTCGCTCACCAGGCGTTTGTTTTCGGTTAGTTTCTTAATGGTGAGCAGCACCTGCTTAGGGTTCACCGGTTTGATGAGATAGTCATCAATCTTAGAGCCAATGGCATCTTCCATCAGGTATTCTTCCTCGCTTTTGGTAATCAAAACCACCGGCACATCGCCGTTAATGTTTTTGATCTGGGCAAGGGTTTCAAGGCCGGTAAGGCCGGGCATATTTTCGTCGAGGAATACCAGGTCATAGTAGCCGTTTTTAAATTCTTCAACAGCGTCATTTCCATTGGTAACGGTTTTTACCTTGTATCCTTTCTCGTTCAGAAACAGTACATGGGGTTTTAACAGGTCGATCTCGTCATCGGCCCAAAGTATAGTGGTATCTTGCATAGTATTCGATGTTACCCTTTTGGTTCAGGTATAAACCGCAAAGGACGGCTTTTGTTATCCTTACCCAAACCAATTAACAAAAATTAACAAAAATCTACTTAGTTGTTTACCATAAATTGACACTTTTGCAATCAATCCAAGCATCTTGAATAAAAAGAAAATCATCAACGACCCGGTTTACGGGTTCATCACCATACCGTCAGATTTGGCGTTCGACCTCATTGAGCATCCCTACTTTCAGCGCCTGCGCTACATTAAACAACTGGGGATGACACACTTGGTATATCCCGGCGCGCTGCACACCCGCTTTCACCATGCCCTGGGCGCCATGCACCTGATGAGCACCGCCATTGAAACCCTCTGCAGCAAAGGCGCCGATATTTCTCCTGCAGAGCAGGAAGCCGTTACAGTTGCCATTTTACTGCATGATATTGGTCATGGCCCCTTCTCGCACGCGCTGGAAGAAAGCATTGTACAGGGCATCTCGCACGAGGATATCTCCACCCGCATGATGCACCGCATCAATACCGAGTTTGGCGGCAGGCTGCAAATGGCTATAGATATTTTCAACGATACTTATCCCAAACGCTTCCTGCATCAGCTGGTATCGAGTCAGTTGGATATGGACCGCATGGATTACCTGAACCGCGATAGCTTCTTTACAGGTGTTGCCGAAGGCGTGATCAGCTCTGAGCGTATGATCAAGATGTTGAGCGTAAAGGATGACCATATTGTGGTGGAAGAGAAAGGCATTTACTCAATAGAGAACTTCCTGATCAGTCGCCGCTTGATGTACTGGCAGGTTTACCTGCACAAAACCGTAATAGCGGGCGAGCAGATGCTGGGCAAAATTTTGAAACGCGCGCGCGAACTATCACTCAGTGGTTTTCCGTTGTTTGCCACGCCATCCATGCAGCATTTTCTGGCCAGCAACATCACCAAGAAAGAGTTTATGGCTGATGATACGCATCTGGAAATATTTGCATGCCTGGATGATGCGGATATCATGTCGGCCATTAAAGGCTGGGCTACCAGTACTGATAAGATCCTGTCTACGCTGTGCAGCAACCTGATCAGTCGCAAGTTATATAAGGTTGATATTGCCGCCAAGCCGGCATCGCACCATCACCTGGAGCAACTGCAAAAAGCGGCCATGAAACAATATGGACTAAGCGAGCATGAAAGCCGTTATTTTGCTTTTCAGGACGAGATACGCAACAACGCCTACCGCGTGGGCGATGGCAGCATCCGTATTTTGATGAAAGATAAAACTGTAAAAGACATTACCGAGGCCAGCGACTATTCAAACCTGAGCACGCTGACGAAGACGGTGAAGAAGCATATTACTTGTTATGTGAAGGGACTGGAAGTAGAATAGAATATCGCACTGATTTATCTATATTGTCATTGCGAGGAACGAAGCAATCTCGTCGCATGCTTGACTGATTTGCAAGTCCGACTGTCCTCCGAGGAGATTGCTTCGTTCCTCGCAATGACAACCTGTTTAATGCACGGCGACAATGCTTTCTACCCTCTTAAACTTTTATTAACATCATAATCAATTAAAAACTAAATTTGCGGGATGCAATTTACTGCACAACAGATCAGCTCCATACTTAACGGAACCGTAGAGGGCGATGCCTCAGCCGCCGTTGAGCGTTTGGCAAAAATAGAGGAAGCCACCGAAGGCTCGCTTAGCTTTTTGGCTAACCCTAAATATGAACCTTATCTGTATACCACAGGCGCCACCATTGTTATTGTAAACAACGACCAGGTACTGAGCGCCCCGGTAGATGCTACCCTCATCCGTGTAGAAAACGCCTACAGCGCCATCACCGTATTGCTCAATATGTACAACACCATTAAGCTTAACAAAAGCGGTGTTGAACAGCCCAGCTTTGTGCACCCTACAGCCACTGTTGGCGAGGATGCTTACATCGGTGCATTTGCCTACATTGGCCCGAACGTAAAAATTGGCAACAACTGCAAAATATATCCGGGCGTTTACATTGCCGATGGCGTTACGCTAGGCAATGATGTAACCCTGTTCTCGGGCGTAAAAGTTTATTTTGACTGCGTGCTGGGCAACCGGGTAATTGTTCACTCGGGCACCATTATTGGCGCTGATGGCTTTGGCTTTGCGCCGCAGGCTGATGGCAGTTACCAAAAAATAAGTCAGATTGGTAACGTAATTATTGAAGATGACGTAGAAGTGGGCTCAAACACTACAATAGACCGTGCTACCATGGGCTCAACCATCATCCGCAAAGGCGTTAAGCTGGATAACCTGATCCAGATTGCTCATAATGTGGAGATTGGTGAGAATACCGTTATTGCCGCGCAAACCGGCGTATCCGGCAGTACCAAAATTGGCGAGAACGTAATATTGGGGGGCCAGGTTGGTGTGGTTGGTCACATCAGCATAGCTAAAGGCACACAGGTGCAGGCGCAATCCGGCATCAGCAAGAATATAAAAGAAGAAAACAGCAAATTGGCTGGTTCGCCGGCTTTTGCATACAGCAGCAATATGCGCTCTAACGTAGCCTATCAACGGTTACCAGAACTGGAGCGTAAAGTGCAGGAGTTGGAAAAACTAATTAAAGAAATTAAAAGCCTCACCTAAATCCTCTCCAAAGGAGGGGGCTTCATAAGCGGGGTGTTAAGAAATTAGCAAGCATACCGTTGGTCTTTCTCTGATTTATAGAACAGATTAACAGGAATAATAAAAATAATAATAACAATATGCATCAAACTCCCTCTCCTTTGGAGAGGGCCGGGGAGAGGTTTATGAGCATGAACGTAAAACAAAGAACTATTAAAAGCCCGGTGTCGGTATCGGGTACTGGTTTGCACACGGGTGCAAGCGCTACGATGACCTTTAACCCGGCGCCAGAGAATCATGGTTATAAGTTTCGCAGGGTAGATGTTGCCGGCTCGCCGGTAATTGATGCAGATTGCGATAACGTTACCGACACATCCCGCGGTACCACCATTACCCAGAACGGCGCCAGCGTAAGCACGGTTGAACATGTTTTGGCTGCACTGGTTGGTTTGGAAATTGATAACGTGCTGATTGATATTGACGGCCCCGAAACGCCAATTATGGATGGCAGCTCTATCTTTTTTGTAGACGCGCTGACCGAAGTTGGCACCGTTGAGCAGGATGCCGACCGCGAGTATTACCACATCCCTTACAACATCCACTACTCTGAGGGCGACCGCAAGGTTGAAATGGTAGCTATGCCGCTGGACGATTATCGTTTTACCTGTATGGTAGACTATAACTCGCCGGTACTGGGTAGCCAGCATGCCAGCATCTCTTCTATCAGCGAGTTTAGAAAAGAAATTGCCTCATGCCGTACCTTCTGTTTCCTCCATGAGCTGGAAATGTTGTTGAAGCACGACCTGATTAAGGGCGGCGATCTGAACAACGCCATTGTGGTAGTTGATAAAGATGTAAACAACGAAGAATTGCAGCACCTGGCCAAACTCTTCAACCGCGAAGAAATTAAAGTTGCGCCACAAGGTATTCTGAATAACATTGAACTGCGCCACCAAAATGAGCCGGCACGCCACAAGCTGCTGGATATGATTGGCGATCTGGCCCTGGTAGGCGTTCCGCTGAAAGGTCATATCATGGCTGCACGCCCCGGTCACGCGGCAAACGTGGCTTTTGCCAAAAAGATCAAAGCTTTGATTAAAAAAGAACGCAGCCGCAAACACGTAAAAGTTTACGACCCCAACATGAAGCCGGTTTATGATACCGTGCAGATTATGAACATACTGCCGCACCGCCCGCCGATGCTGCTGGTTGATAAAATTCTGGAACTGACCAAAACCCACGTAGTAGGTTTAAAATCAGTTACCATGAATGAGCCTTTCTTTGCCGGTCACTTCCCTGGCGCACCGGTTATGCCGGGCGTACTGCAAATTGAGGCCATGGCCCAAACAGGCGGCATCCTGGTACTGAACACCGTACCTGATCCGGAAAACTACCTTACCCTGTTCCTGAAGATTGAGAATGCGCGCTTTAAAGACAAAGTGCTGCCGGGCGATACCCTGATTTTCCGTTGTGATCTGATTGGCCCTATCCGCCGTGGTATTGCCCAAATGAAAGGCATAGGCATGGTTGGCGAACGAGTTGTGGTAGAAGCCGAACTGATGGCCCAGATTGTAAGATATAAATAAGATATTTCCCTGAATAACAGACCGAATAGCATGATTCAGCCGTTAGCATATATACACCCGCAGGCAAAAATTGCCGAAAACGTAGTGATAGACCCTTTTGTAACTATCCATAAAGATGTAGAGATTGGTGAAGGTACCTGGATAGGTTCAAACGTTACCATTATGGACGGTGCCCGTATTGGCAAAAACTGCCGCATCTTCCCAGGGTCAGTTATTTCAGGCATCCCGCAGGATTTGAAATATAAAGGCGAGAATACCTACGTGCACATTGGCGATAACACCACCATCCGTGAGTGTGTAACCATTAACAAGGGGACTGACGATCGTTTTAAGACCGTTATTGGCAAAAACTGCCTGATTATGGCTTATTGCCACGTAGCACATGATTGTATTGTGGGCGATAATTGCATTTTCAGTAACAACACCACACTGGCCGGCCACATTACCGTTGGCGATTTTGTGGTACTGGCAGGCATGGTGGCCATTCACCAGTTTGTAAAAGTTGGCTCGCATGCGTTTGTTACCGGTGGTTCACTGGTGCGTAAAGATGTGCCGCCTTATGTTAAAGCCGCCCGCGAACCACTTTCATACGCCGGTATCAACTCGGTGGGTTTGCGCCGCCGTGGTTTCAGCGAAGAAAAAATTAACGAGATACAGGATATTTACCGTACCCTGTTTATCCGTAACAATAACACCAGCAAGGCGCTCGATATCATCGAAGCCGATTTCCGACCTACCGAAGAGCGCGACGAGATCCTGAACTTTATCCAGGGCTCACAACGCGGTATCATGAAAGGGTTTGGGAATAATTAATTAGTTGATAGTTCATGGATCATAGTTCATAGACGGGAGCATGGCAAAGCCTACTTTGATCTATGAACAATGATCTTCCTTCCTACCATGAACCATGATCTATGAACAATGAACTAAAAATCTCCCTCGATAAAATTGGCCGTCGCTTTAACCGCGAGTGGATCTTCAGGGGGGTGGATTATCATTTTGTTTCTGGCGAAAGTTATGCAGTGCTGGGGCCAAATGGCTCAGGCAAATCTACCCTGCTGCAGGTGGTTAACGGCAGCCTCACTCCCTCCGAAGGTAAAATCGATTTTAGCTTAAACAATCAGCCGCTGGATATTGAACAGGTTTACGGTCAGCTCAGTTTGGCCGCCCCGTATCTGGAGGTGATCGAAGAGTTTACGCTGAGCGAGATGATCGACTTTCATTTCAAATTCAAGCCCTTTCTGCCAGGTTTTGACCGCCAGCTGATCATTGACCTGCTGGCTATGGAAAAATCGCGCAACAAAGCCGTTAAATACTTCTCATCGGGCATGAAACAGCGCCTCAAGCTGGCGCTGGCCTTTTGCTCTGATACGCGCATCCTGATGCTGGATGAACCTACCTCCAATCTGGATAACCAGGGCATCACCTGGTACCTGAGTCTTGTGCAAAAATTTGCCACCAATCGCTTGCTGATCATCTGCTCTAATCAAGAGCACGAGTACAGCTTCTGTAATCATCAGCTGCATATTACGGATTATAAGAAATAGGCCTTTATTTTCTCCCTTCAACATCAACTAAGGCCCAATTGTCATTGTGAGGAACGGTAGTCTCTTGGAGACTGGATCGACGAAACAGTCTTGTCGCCTGACTAATAGCGTGCGACGAGATTGCTTCGCACTCAACCCTTCCACGCCCCTGCTCGCAATGACAAATTCAAAATTTTTCCCGTCCCGAAAACGTTACCATTCATCATAAAAAATCTCGTTTTTTTTCGTTCCAATACATTTTAATCAACAAATCTTATTAATTATCTTGCGGTGTAAAATTTACACTATCTATATCCAAGACAATCGATTGTTTGAGATTAAAACGCATTTTTTTGTAAATGCGCAAAACATAGTTTAGATTTAGGACCGCAAAACTTGCTTAAGCTGAAATAAACCATTATAATTGTCAATAATACACTAATTTAAACCTGAGTTATCAAGAAATGAAAACATTAGCATCCGGAGACTGGTTGGTATTCCTCCTGTATTTTATCATCGTCTCCCTGTATGGTTTTTGGGTATATCGCAGCAAGCGTAATGCCGATGCCACTTCAAAAGATTACTTCCTGGCCGAAGGATCGCTCACCTGGTGGGCAATCGGCGCTTCCCTCATCGCTTCTAACATCTCTGCCGAGCAGATGATCGGTATGAGTGGTTCAGGCTTCAAAATGGGTCTGGCCATTTCTACTTATGAGTGGATGGGCGGCTTTACCCTTATTGTGGTAGCCATCTTCTTTATTCCCGTGTACCTGCGCAACAAGATCTTCACCATGCCGCAGTTTCTGCACGAGCGTTACAACGGCACTGTGGCCATGGTTATGGCTATCTTCTGGCTGGCGCTGTACATTGTAGTTAACCTGATGTCTATCCTTTACCTGGGTGCGTTAGCGCTGCATGGTATCTCTGGTTATGACTTGAACCTGTGTATCGGCTTCCTGGCTGTGTTTGCGGTAATTATTACCCTGGGCGGCATGAAGGTTATTGGTTATACAGACGTTATCCAGGTATTTGTACTTATCCTGGGCGGCCTGGTAGCTACTTACCTTGCACTTACCCTGCTGAGCGAAAAAGAAGGCACACACGGCCTGTTAAACGGCTTTAACATCATGCTGAAAGAGGCTCCAGAGCACTTCCACATGATCTTCCACAAAGACAACGCCAACTACCTTGACCTGCCAGGCCTGTCAGTACTGATTGGCGGTATGTGGATTGTGAACCTGAACTACTGGGGCTGTAACCAATACATCACCCAGCGTGCTTTGGGTGCTAACATGAAAACTGCCCGTGGTGGTCTGTTGTTCGCAGCCTTCCTGAAAATGCTAATGCCGGTTATTGTGGTACTGCCAGGTATTGCTACTTACGTATTGTACCAAAAAGGCATGTTCCACACCGAAATGCTGAGCTCTAAAGGCGTGCAAGACGTAAACAAAGCTTACCCTGCCCTGCTTAACCTGCTGCCAACTTACATGAAAGGTCTGTCATTTGCAGCCTTAACTGCAGCTATCGTAGCATCACTGGCCGGTAAAGCAAACAGTATTGCTACCATCTTTACGCTTGATATTTATAAAAAAGCCATCAACCCAGAGGCTTCAGATAAAAAACTGGTTAACCTGGGTAAAATGACCGTTGTTGTAGCAATGGCACTGGGCGTAATCATGTCACTCATCATTGGCGATGCGCTGATGGGCGAGGGCAAACAAGGCTTCCAATACATTCAGGAGTATACCGGCTTCGTATCTCCGGGCATTTTGGCCATGTTCCTGCTGGGCTTCTTCTGGAAAAAAGCTACATCAAGAGCCGCACTGTTTGCCACCATTGGCGGCTTCGGCTTCTCGGTACTGTTCAAGTTCCTGCCAAACATGATGAACCTGCAGTTCCTGTCGCCATTCGGTTTCTCTAAACTGAACGGCGAAGGCGTTTACGAAATTCCATTCCTTGACCGTATGGGCTTCGTATTCATTCTGTGTGTTGCCGGTATGTGGTTGATCTCAACCCTTGAAGGCGGCAACAAAAATGCTGATGATCCACATGGCCTGGTAGTTGATACCAGCATGTTCAAAACATCACGTGCTTTCACAGCCGGCGCTTTAATTGTTGGCCTGATTCTGGTAGCGCTGTACAGCATCTTCTGGTAAGAAACCAAATTACAAACCAAATAGTGGGCCCCGCTTCATCTCATGAGCGGGGCTTTTTTTGTGTTTGAACCAGAATTTGGAAGATTTTTAGGATTGACAGGATTCTAATTTTAAGTCATCCCGAACTTGTTTCGATGGAGCTACCCATGACAAGTAAAAAAGGATGTCATGCTGAGCCCCGTCGAAGCATGGTGGGCGGGCCTTTCCGCGCGAGTCTTCCCTTCGATAAACTCAGGACAAGCTACAGCTCAGACTGACAGCCCTCTCGTTTATCATTGCACTTTCATAGTCCCGCCACCGGGATTCTATTAATCAACATGACAGCCCCTCGCTATAGGCAAACGCCGCAACGCAAAAAGAGCCACAAACATGTGGCTCTACGGTTAAATGTTTTAACAACCGGTTACTGCTTCAACAACGTTTCGTTAAACAGCGTGTAAATACGCTTATACTCATCCAACCAGCTGCTGGCTTCAACAAATGTGTGATCTTCTACCGGGTATGGGGCCAACTGCCAGTTGTCTTTATGCAGCTCGATGAGCTTTTGGGTGAGGCGAACAATATCCTGAAAATTTACATTCAGATCTACCATGCCGTGGCACATCAACAGGCGGCCTTTTAAACCATCAGCAAAATTAATGGGCGAGCTTTGTTGATAAGCCTTCGGGTCATCATAAGGTTGGTTCAGGATATTGGAGGTATAACCGTGGTTATAATGCGCCCAATCTGTCACCGAGCGTAGGGCGGCACCAGCGGCGAAGGTACCGGGCGAAGTAAACATGGCCATCAGCGTCATAAACCCACCGTATGAGCCGCCGTAGATGCCCACGTTCTTGGGGTTAACTCCGTATTTCTCTGTCAGCAGTTTCACTGCGTCCAGATGATCGGTTAGATCTTTACCGCCCATGTGGCGATAGATGCCCGTGCGAATATCCCGGCCATAACCAGCGCTGCCTGTATAATCAATCTCCAATACCGTGTAGCCCTCATCTGCCAGCAGGTTATTAAATAGATACTCGTGCGTATAAGCGGTGCTCCATTTATACATCACATCCTGCAGGTAACCTGCGCCATGCACAAACACTATGGCAGGGTGCGATGGCGCCGGATTCTTAGGCAGATAAACACGACCGTAAATCTCTGTTCCGTAACGGTTTTTGAAAGTAAAAACTTCTGGTGCGCGCCAATCATGCGATTTAAATTCATCGCTCACCGAGTTGGTTACCTGTACTGCCTTAGCGCCCGGCTTGTTGGGTTGCAGATACAGCTCATAAGGTTTGCTGATATAGGAATAGCGAATGGCCAGCCATTTTTCATCTGGCGACAACGCTATTTCATTGCCACCTTTCATCGACGTTAATTTAACGGGTACGCCACCTGTTACCGGTACCCGGTAAAAATCAGACACTCCCGGATGATCCATATTGGCAGTAAAGTAAAACGTTTGTTTATTTTGAGATAGTTGTAACGTTTGCACTTCCCATTTACCGCTGGTGATTTGCTTTTTCTCGGCAGTATTTACATCCACCACGTAAACGTGCGAGTAACCACTGACCTCACTCTGAAAGTAAAAGTGGCGCCGATCAATCCACCCCACGTTGCCCGCATCACTATCTGAGATACCGGGACCGGCAACCCAGGCATCGTCATGCTGCCGGTCGAGCACGTTCAGCACTCCGGTTGCCGGATTAAGTTTTGCAATCCAGCGATCTTTATTGTCTTGTGCCGAAATAATTACTACGGCCGTTTTGCTGTCATCACTCCACAAAAGAGCGTCTACCGTTACCGCACGGTCTGCATTAAGCGCCTTTAATGCCTGCTGGCGCTCCGGATAGTCTTGCATATAAGCAGGAATATCTTTTATTCCTGGCAAGTTTGCCGTATTGATTTTATAAGCGGTATCACGTTCCGTGTCATATACAAAGGTCATAGACGTAGCCAGCGGAGTGCCTACCTTGGTACGGTTAAGTATATCTTCGGTATATCCAGATGCGGTAACGTAATTAGGCACTACCGCCTTCTTTACATTCTTTGCGGTCAGGGTTATGTTATAGCTTACATAATGGAGGTTAGGGCTAGCCTGAAGATTATTCAGTGTTTTCCCTTGTGCTATGCTAATCTTTTTTCTTGGTTCCGGCGTTATTTCGCTCCGGTCGGCAGCATCTTGTTTCTCGGTTTGCGCCCGCTTTTTTATAACATCAAATAATTCTGTTTGCTCATTACGCAGCCATTGATCTTGGGGCGTTCCGGTTAACGCCCCCCCTTTGTTATCGGGGGTTTCTGCCGCGTGTACAAAGTTTGTAAGCTGCACCGTTATACCTCCGTTAATGCTCATGGCGTAAAGGTTATCGCCTCGCTTAAATATTACCCGGGCACCATCGTCGCTAAAAACCGGATTGTTTTCGGGTTCTGTTGTAGCTGTTAATTGTAATTGCTTGCCGGCTTTACCATCGTACATAAAAATGTCGCCGTTCTTTTCAAAAACTTTTTGGATGTGCTTCATGTCCCAACTGCCTTCACTGGGTATCATGGCCTTTCGTTCGTCTATGCTGGCCTTCTGCGGTTTCAAACTGCCAGGAGTAACGCTATATAATGCCGGGCGACCGGTATTTTCCGGGTCCCAATTAAAGTAGATCTTTCTGCTATCATCGCTCCATTGCACGTTTGCTGGCGAGGTGCCGATCCATTTGGGATCGCGCATAATACCTTCGAGGGTGAGTTTATCCGGCTTTTGGGCAAAGCATTGCATACCCGCAGCCAGCAATAGCAGCGTAAAGAGTTTTTTCATCAGTTAATCCTTTGTTTGAGTAGAAATACCATCTGCAATATAGTATTTTGCAGTATCATCCCGATTTTAATACAACGGATTTATCAACCATCAAGCAAAAAATGATTCTTCAAGGCAATGGCTTTACACTCAGAAACTGGCGTTTAACAGATGCCGGATCTATGCAGCGCAATGCAGATAATCCGATGGTTGCGCGCTATGTGTCAGACCGCTTTCCATCGCCCTACACCATGGCCGATGCGGAAACCTGGGTGCAGCGCTGGCAAGGGCAAGACCCTGTAATCAATTTTGCTATTGCTACGGATGATGAAGTGATTGGTGGTATTGGATTGGAGTTTCGTGCCCATATCTACCGCAAAACTCCGCTATTGGGCTACTGGCTGGCCGAACATTATTGGGGGCGAGGCATAATGCCACAAGCCGTAAAACTGATAGTGAATTACGCATTTAGCCAGCTGGATGTAATTGCTATACAGGCCAACACCTTCGGCGGCAACGTCGCTTCCATGCGGGTGCTGGAAAAAGCCGGCTTTGAGCGGCAGGGGATCATCAAACAATCGGTCATAAAAAATGGCGAAATTATGGATGAACATATTTTCGCCATAACCTCACCCCAACCCCTCTCCAAAGGAGAGGGGCCACAGGGCAAGTTGTTTTATTGCTCATGAATATCAAAGCCCTCTCCTTCGGGGAGGGTTTGGGAGGGGTCTACAGAATAAACCTTGTGCTCAGGAATGAAGACTCTGCTTCGTTCACAATCTCGTTGAGCAGCGCTTTGTTGGTATCGTTCATTTTGGTGGTTACCAAAGAGCGGATAGAGAACGCACGCAGGGCATCGGCTACAGACAGGGTACCTTCGGCGCTGTCTTTACGGCCGGTGAACGGAAACACGTCCGGACCACGCTGACACTGTGCGTTGATGTTAACACGGCTCACCAGGTTTACAAAAGGATCAATCAGCGATGCAATCTCATGCGGATCGTTACTGAAGATACTTACCTGCATACCGTGCGGAGAATCAATCTGGTAAGTAATAGGCTCCTCGATAGACTCAAACGGAATAACCGGGATAACCGGACCAAACTGTTCCTCGCGGTACAGTTTCATCTTCTCGTTAACCGGGTAAACTACCGCAGGGAATACAAACGACTCGGCATTTGCACCGCCGTTCTCGTTAATTACGGTTGCGCCATGAGCTTTAGCATCTTCAATGCACTCGGCCAGGTAAGCTGGTTTGCCAGGTTCGGTAACCGGGGTAAGGTTAACACCTTTGGTCCACGGCAGGCCCGGAGTCATTTTTGCAATAGCTTCGCCTAACAGTTTGTTGAACTCATCAGCCACATCTTTGTGAACAAAAATGATCTTGATGGCGGTACAACGCTGTCCGTTAAATGAAAGCGCACCCAGCATACACTCGCTAACAGCCAACTTCAGGTCGGCGTTTTTGGTGATGATGGCAGCGTTCTTTGCATCTAAGCTTAACACGGCACGCAGGCGGTTAATTTTCGGGTGGCTTTTCTTCAAATCATTAGCAACCTTGCTCGATCCGATAAAGGCCAGCACGTCAATCTTACCGGTTTTCATCAAACCAGGCGTAACGTTTGCACCACGACCGTAAACGGTATTTACCACACCTTTAGGGAATGATTCCTGGAAGGCTTTTAACAGCGGGTAGTGCAATAAAGTACCATGTTTAGGTGGTTTGAAGAGCAGGGTGTTGCCCATCAGGATAGCAGGGATCAGGGTAGTGAAGGTCTCATTCAACGGGTAGTTGAACGGGCCCATACACAACACCACACCCAGCGGCGAGCGGCGGATCTGCGCTACCACACCTTCGGCAATTTCAAAACGAGACGACTGACGGTCGATGTCTTTCAGCGCATCGATAGTAGCGGTGATATATTCTACAGTACGGTCAAACTCCTTGGTAGAGTCTGCCAGCGACTTGCCAATCTCCCACATAATCAGGTTGATCACCAGGTCGCGTTGTTCGCTCATTTTGTAAACAAAGCGCTCCATGCATTTAATACGGTCGGCAATGCTCATGGTTGGCCATTCGCCACGGCCATGGTCATACGCCTGCAAGGCAGCTTCCAGGGCTTCGTTAGCCTCTTGTTCGGTACCGATGGGGTAAGTACCAATCAGCTTGCGCTTTAACCCTTCGGCTGTAGGGATCAGTACCGGCGAGTACACTTCAGTTATCGGGCCGTCCCATTTTTTCATCTCTCCGTTGCATAAATACTCACGCTGATGAAGTTCCTCAATCCGATAAGCTTCGGGTATCTGGCCTTCGTCAACAAACAGAGATCTGAGTTGGTCTTGAAAACTCATAAATTTTGTTGTTTTAATTTGATCTGTGTGTTGCTCTTAGTGTAAAAAGCAAACGACAAAGAACGTAATTTTTGAAACAACAAAAAGTACTTCGATTAACATTTTCAATTATTTAATATGAATTTCATAATGGCCATTTAAACCTTGCTGAAAATATTCAGTCCAAAACACAATTAAAGTGTTAAAAAAAGGTTCTACCCCTAAAAAATCTCCAAGTCATGAAAACTTTGTATAAAAGCATCTCCGGTATGGCGCTTGCCGGACTGCTGCTGCTCTCCTTTTCACAAGCCGACGCACAGCGCGTGCGCGGCGGTTTCAGAGGTGGTGTACGTTTGGGCTTTGGCGGCCCGCGTTTTGGCTTAGGCTTTAGCTACCGCCCCATTTACCCGCGTGTAGGTTTTTATATTAATACCCTGCCGTATGGTTATTATCCGTTTTATTATGGGCCCGATATGTATTATTACTGGGGCGGCACATTCTATCGTCAAACTGATAATGGCTACCAGGTAGCTGCGCCACCAATCGGCGCCATTATACCTAAAATACCATCCAACGCACACCCTATAACTATAGACGGCGTGCAGTATTACGAGCTGAATGGTGTTTATTATAAAGAAACGGTAGATGAGAAAGGCAAAAAGGCCTACATCGTATCGGGCAAAGATGGTGTATTGAACACCGATGGCGCAAACGGCCAGCCGCAGGACGAAATACAAGCCCCACAAGTAGGTGATATTGTTACCGATCTGCCCGACGGCTGCCACAAAGTAACCCTGAACGGCAAAAAGTATTGGGTATCGCCAGACGATATTTATTATGAAGAGTTTACCGATGCCAACAACCAGATCAGCTACCGCATAGCCAGCATTCCAGAGGCCGACGATCAAAATGCTCCGGCACCTGCACCAGCCCCGGCTCCGCCTCAAAAACCAAGCGGCAACAACCCTGGCAAGGCACAGGCCGATCCGGTTTATAATAATATGTAATTACTTAATTTAATCATTTATATAGCAGTGAGGCGTACCAAAAGGTGCGCCTTTTTTGTTGCGCAGAAAAACATGTCAATATTTCATAAGATTTTAACAAAATCTGAGTAAAAATTTCCGGTAATCTTTTGCTTAATTTGACGCTGTTAACCAAAGCCTGCTAAAGGCCTGATTTTAAATACATCTGTCATGTTCAATTTAAGCGGAAAAGTAGCCGTTGTTACAGGCGGCGGCAGCGGCATCGGTCGCGCTACAGCCAAACTGTTTGCCAAACAAGGCGCCAAATGCCACATTTTAGACCTGAGTGCCGAGCAAGGCGCACATGTAGTAGGCGAAATTGCTGCCGAAGGCGGCGTTGCCATCTCACATGCTGTCGACGTAAGCAACCAGGCGGCTATTAATGAAGTAATTGCCAGCATTGGCAAAATCGATATCCTGGTAAACAATGCCGGTGTTGCCCACGTAGGTAAAGCCGATACCACCAGCGAGGAAGATTTTGACCGCGTTTTCCGCATCAACGTTAAAGGTGTTTACAACTGTTTGCATGCCATTATTCCGGTAATGTCGCAAAACGGTGGCGGGGTAATCTTGAACCTGTCATCTATCGGTGCTGTGGTAGGTATTGCAGACCGATTTGCCTATTCTATGAGCAAAGGCGCCGTGCAAGCCATGACCCTTTCTGTAGCCCGAGATTACCTGGCTGAGAACATCCGTTGTAACTGTATTTGTCCGGCGCGTGTGCATACCCCGTTTGTTGATGGCTTCATCGCTAAAAACTATCCGGGCCAGGAGAAAGAGATCTTTGAGAAACTTTCTAAATCGCAACCAATAGGCAGGATGGGTACTGTTGACGAGATAGCCACCCTCATTCTATATTTATGTGCCGATGAGTCGTCATTTATTACCGGATGCGATTACCATATTGACGGCGGATTTATTAAACTTAATAACTAATTTTTTGAGGTGAAAGGATAAAGGTGAAAGCTGAAAGGTAACAACCTGTTGGCTTCACTCATTCACTCCCTCTCTCATTCACTCATTATAAAATATGAAACTGATACGTTACGGCCAGCCAGGCAAAGAAAAAACAGGCGTTATTATTGACGATGTAAAGTATGACACTTCTGCCTTCGGCGAAGATTATAACGAAGCGTTTTTTGAGAACGACGGCCTGGCCCGTTTAGCTGCTTTTGTGGAAAGCAACACAGGCAAACTGGCTAAAGTTAGCGATGACGAGCGTTTGGGCAGTCCTATTGCCCGTCCGTCTAAAATTGTTTGTATTGGTTTGAACTATGCCGATCACGCGAATGAAACCAATGCACCACTGCCATCAGAGCCGGTAATGTTTATGAAGAGTACCACCTCATTGGTTGGCCCTAATGATAACATCATCATCCCAAAAAACTCGGTAAAAACCGATTGGGAAGTAGAATTAGCCTTTGTAATTGGTAAAAAGGCCAGCTATGTTGAAGAGGCTGAAGCTGCCGACTATATCGCCGGTTACGTGCTGCATAATGACGTTTCTGAGCGCGAGTTCCAGCTGGAGCGTAACGGCACCTGGGATAAAGGCAAAGGTTGCGATACCTTTGCGCCAATGGGCCCATTTCTGGCTACTGCCGACGAGATTGCCGATGTTGACAACCTGAAACTGTGGTTAACCGTTAATGGTGAGCCTATGCAGAATGGTACTACTGCCAACTTCATCTTTAAAGTGCCTTACCTGGTATCATACATCAGCCAGTTTATGACCCTGCTGCCGGGTGACGTAGTATCTACCGGTACGCCTGCAGGTGTGGGTCTGGGCTTTAAGCCGCCTGTATACCTTAAAGCGGGTGATGTGGTTGAACTGGGTATTGATGGCCTGGGCACCTCAAAACAAACCGTAAAGGCATATGCAAAAAATTGATGCACATCAGCACTTCTGGGTTTTTGACCCGGTGCGCGATAGCTGGATAACCGACGACATGTCGGCCATCCAAAAAAACTTTTTGCCGCAGGAACTGAAATACGTACTGCATGAGAACGGCATGGACGGCTGCGTAGCCGTTCAGGCCGATCAGTCTGAAGAACAAAACTCTTTCCTGCTCGGCCTAACCGAGGGGAACGATTTTATTAAAGGCATAGTTGGCTGGGTTGATCTGCGTGCAGAAAACATTGAAGACCGGCTGGCATACTACAGTCATACCAAGCTGATGAAAGGCTTTCGCCATGTGTTGCAGGGCGAAGCCAACCGCGCGCTGATGCTGGAGCCTGATTTTATGCGAGGCATCAGTCTGCTCAACAAATACGGCTTTACGTATGACATTCTGATCTTCCCCGATCAGTTGAAATATGCCGAAAAACTGGTACGCCAATTCCCTGATCAGAAATTTGTGCTCGATCATATTGCCAAGCCCTATATTAAGGACGGCAAGATAGATACCTGGGCGGCAGAGATTGATCTGCTGGCCCGCCAGGAAAACGTTTGGTGCAAGGTATCGGGCATGGTAACCGAGGCCGACTGGCACAACTGGACCAACGATACCTTTAAACGCTACCTTGATGTGGTGTTCAATGCATTCGGCCCCAACAAACTGATGTTTGGGTCAGATTGGCCGGTGTGCCTTATAGCAGGCCAATATGCGCAGGTAAAAGGTATTTTAAGCGATTATTGCGCCGCACTTTCGCCGAGCGAGCAAAATGCTATCTTTGGCGGCAACGCAATAACCTTTTATAACCTATAAAAACATTTTCATGGACCTGTTATTAAAAAACAAGGTAATCATCGTTACCGGCGGCGCCAAGGGCATTGGCGAGGGAGTTTGCCGCGTACTGGCAGCCGAAGGTGCTATCCCTGTAGTGGTGGGCCGCAAAGCGGTTGACAATCAACGATTGGTAGATGACATTAAAGCAGCCGGAGGCCAGGCCTTCCAGGTAGAAGCCGAACTTTCAAAGCCCGAAGACTGTAAAAAAGCTGTTGATGCCGTAATGGCCGAGTATGGCCGCATTGAGGGCGTAGTAAACAACGCAGGTTTAAATGACGGTGTAGGCCTTGAAGATGGCGGCTACGAACGTTTTGTACAATCGCTGCATAACAGTTTGATCCATTATTACCTGATTGTTCATCACGCTTTACCAGCGCTGAAAGCATCAAAAGGGTCTATCCTTAATATTACTTCTAAAACAGCCGAGACCGGTCAGGGCCATACCTCGGGCTATGCTGCTGCTAATGGTGGCCGTAACGCCTTAACCCGCGAATGGGCAGTAGAGTTACTAAAATACGGCATCCGTGTAAACGCCATTGTAGTGGCAGAATGCTGGACACCGCAATACTCCAACTGGATCAAAACCCTGAGCAACCCAGACGAGATGCTGAAAGAAATTACAGACCGCATCCCGCTGGAACACCGCATGACCACTTCAGAGGAAATTGCCAACACCACAGCCTTCCTGCTGTCAGAACGCTCAAGCCACACCACCGGGCAGATCATCCACGTTGATGGGGGCTATGTGCATCTGGATAGGGCGCTGGCTAACGCATAAGATATTCATATAGACTTACGAGGTTTTTAAAACTTCGTAAGCCTAATACGCCATTACGTCGTTGCGAGGCACGAAGCAATCTCTGTACATGCATGTCCGCTTAACATGTGGGACTGTCCTTTGCAGAGTTTGCTTCGCGCCTAGCAATGACGTGTTACTTTATCTCCAATCAACGTTTCAAGCTAAAAAATGAACTTTTAGCAACACTGGCTTATCATCAAAAGCATAACTTTGCGCACGATGATCAGAGCTTACCTGCTTACCACCGGCACCGACGGACACTCGCACGTGCAGACCGGGCATGTTGCCGAGGGTGTGCTTACCGATGGCGTTACCATCCGCTTCCAGGAAACCGCACCGCACACCCATTATAACTGGCACACCGCGCCTACTACGCAATATGTGCTCTGCCTTACAGGTACCCTTCATTTCAAAACCTTTACGGGCGAAGAATTTGTGCTGAAACCCGGCGAAGTGCTGATTGCTATGGATACCACCGGCAGCGGCCACACCTGGCAAATGCTGGGCGATGAGCCATGGAAGCGCGCTTACGTACCTTTTGATCCACAGAAAACCATCAATTTTACTCCAGATGAACAATAACACAACGGCCACAGATAATCAAAAATTCCATAAACTACAGGAAATGACCCAGGGCGACTATGAGGCCTTCCTGTATGATTGCGATGGCACCCTGGCCGATAATATGCCAGCCCATACCGAAACCTACGTTCGCGTGGCGGCAGATGGCGGTGTGAACATTGACGGCACCATGATTGACGAGCTGGCCGGATGGCCTATTGTGGAGGTGGTAAAAGAGATCAATCGCCGGTATGATGCCAGCTTTGATCCTGAGGAATTTAATCGCCTGAAATATGAACTGTTCAATGCCGAGTACATCGAAAAAATACAACCCATAGATTACGTGGTAGAGCATCTGATAGCCAACGCCGGTAAAGTGAGGATTGGCGTAGTGTCTGGCGGCAGTCGTGAGGCTATTACCCGTACACTACAAATTATCGGCGTGTCAGATCTGGTAGAAGTAATGGTTTGTGCCGGCGAAACCCCCAATGGCAAACCATTCCCGGATCCATTTTTGGCGGCCGCCGAAAAGCTGGGCGTTGATCCGAAGAAATGCCTTGTTTTTGAGGATGGTAATCCAGGCGTTGCGGCGGCAGAAGCAGCAGGTATGAAATGGATTAGGGTTGATAAAATTTAACTAATATTTAACAACCAGAGCTTTCGCTGCTTGGTATTACAATTTTTACCCCGAGTAGTTATTCATTAATTAAATATTCCTAAAAGGGATATTATATTTGTGCATACACAACCTGCCTGCCTGCAATGATCGTCTTCAACGTTTGCACAAGGCTGCCCAAATGGAAAGCGATCAGGGCTGCTTTTTGCATTTTACTGTTTTTTTTATCTTCCGCCGCGCGGTCTGGAACTCCTGTTTCATCTCCTACACAAGTCTTCTTAGCCTTAAAAAACCTTAAACCCGATGATCGGGCAGCACAAGCCTTTGGGCTTTATAAAAGCAACTACCGCAAAGCCAATGAACAAGCGGCCATGCGTGCGCTGGATACTTTGCGTCAGATGGCAACACAGTGGAATGACCTATCACTACAATGCGCCGTATTGACCTTTCGTGCTGATTATTATTCGGCTACCCGCGGCTTTAATCAACAAAGTATTGACTATTATCAGCAGGCTATTGAGTTTGCCGTTAGCAATGAATTACCCATTGATGAAGCCATCTCCTTGCAAAAAAAAGCATCCTATCTCTTCACCTTCAGTCGCAATACCGATGCTTGCCAATGCTTCTTGCAGGCTTATGAAAAATTTAGACAGATAGGTTTTAAAAACGTCCCCAACTTATCGCAGTACCTGGCAGAACAAGCTAATTTTTACTACAGTCTGAAAGATTATGATAGTGCCGGCACCCTCCTAAAACAAGCGCTGGATTATCCCTTACAATCAGAACGGGCACGCATTAATATCATCAATACGCTCGGGCTCATCTACCGTAATCAGAGCAATTATAAAGATGCGTTAAACTATTTTTCAAGTGCCCGCAACTATGCCGTAGCCTCAAAAGATACAGCCTGGCTGGGCATCATCAATGGCAATATTGGGTCGGTATATTTCAGACAAAACAAATACGCACAGGCAGAGCCCTTGATCAGGAACGATTACGAGACATCTATCCGCTTCAAAGATTCTGTTAATGCCGGCACCGCGCTGTTAAGGCTAAGCCGCATCAACATTGAGCGTAGCAATTTGAAACTTTCCGAGGCTGAACTGGATACTGCAGAAAAACTTACCGTTAATAAAAAGTTCGCCATTAACCTGATATCGCAGGTAGAGTTGAACAGGCAACGGGCAGAAGTATATCAAAAATCTGGCAGGCTTGCCTTTGCGATAAAGTACAGCAAGCAATATGAAATACTAAAAGACAGCCTGAACAAACGCGATAATATTGTTGCCGTTGAAAACGTACGGCTAAAGTGGGTAGCAGAACGCCATCAAGCAGAACTGGAACAACTGCGTAACCGTGGTGAGCTATCAAAATTTAAACGCAATGCAGTTATAGTGATATTGGTGCTAACCATTGCGGTGGTATCATTGTTATTTAATCGCTACCGCTCCAACGCGCGAAAAAACCAACAACTGTTATTGGCCGAGAAACGCCGGGTTGATGAAGAACTGGGAAACGCAGTAACCCTGCTGAAACAGTATACCGAGAACCTGAAACAGAACAATGCCATTATAGAGAAATTTAAAAGTGAGATAGCCAACTTTAAAGCCGATTCTACCGATCGGAAAACTACCGAAAACCTTGAGAAGTTGTTGCAGGCCCGCATCATGACCGATGAAACCTGGGACGAGTTTAAGAAACTGTTCAGTAAGGTGCATGGCGGCTTTTTTACCCGCTTACGCAAAAGCTACCCTAATTTAACAGATACCGATACGCGCCTACTATCATTATTAAAACTGGGGCTGAACAATCGTGAAATGGCAAACATGCTGGGCGTTACTATTGAAGGGGTAAAGAAATCAAAACAACGCATGCGTAAAAAAATGGAATTACCTGCCGAAGCCGAGCTGGAACAAGTGATAGCCAATATCTGAGGCATGTCCACCCCTCTGTCCATCTTATGTTGATTCCTTAGGCATTATCTGCTTAGTTCTCTTTATCTTTTGTAGCTCTCGCTTCAAGCAACTCACTCTGGGCGTTATAATCTTAGATAAACCGTCATTCTGGTTCAAAACAGGAGCAATTCGCTTGCTTTTGAAGAAAAGCCATTAACCACATCCTCTCTTTCGCACTAAAACAAAGCCTGTTACATTGGCAAATAAAATGTTTTGCCAAAACACTCTTGTCCTTGTTTTGTCCACCGTTTGCACATCAATTTCAGCCCCATTATAACGTATTTTTATAACGAATAATTAAGGGCAACTCACTTGTATAACTTTTAAGCAAAACACCATGAACACAATAAAAAACAAGAGGAAATGCCAGAAATGCGCCAATGGCGTTTTAGACACCCGCGCTCCACGCCCGATGTTAATGAAACTGCTATTGTTTTGGCTTCCTTTAAAAAGGTATAAATGCAATTACTGCGGTAAAAAGACTTACGTTTACGGCGACGAAGCATTAGCAACTACAAATTCCTAACCCTAGCGCAAACGCACCAACTTCTCGTCTGTTAAAACGGGTATAGCCGTAGTAATGTCTGTTTGCAAACAGAAAGCAATGTCGGCCTCTATGCCCAGCTTCTTCAAGCGTTCGCTATGCGATGTTTTTTTGAGGTACTGGGCAATATCATTTTTACCCAGCTGAAAAAGATCATTGGCGGCAATGGCCGGATCGTCCATTTTGTAGTCGAAGTCTTTTAATTGTTCGGCAACAGCACCGGCAAACAGCGTATCTTCCAGATTAAAGTTGTTTTTCCAGCCGGCACAAACCAGCAGTATATCTTCGTTCAAACTTTTCAGCCAATTGCAAAGCGGTGTAAGGTTCAGGAAAGAACCTATAGCCACCTTTTTTGCCGCACGCGACAGGTGCAGCGCTTGCGTGCCGTTGGTAGTGGTAAGCACCACCGTTTTGCCCGAAACTTTTTCTGTAGTGTAAGAGAAAGGCGAGTTACCAAAATCAAAGCCTTCAACAACTTCGCCATTGCGCTCGGCTGCTAACAGGTAATCTGGGTTAAATTCTTTGTAGGCCAGGCATTCCTCAACTTCGGCTACGGGGATAATGGCTTCGGCACCATTGTCAATACCATAGCAAATAGATGAGGTGGCTCTGAAGATATCAATAATCACCACTACATAATCTTTTACATCATAAAGGCCCAGTAAAGCGGGGCTCAGGCAAACTTCCAGTTTTTTGGTCACGGCTTAATTTATTTGGCTGCAAAGGTAGCCGATTAGTTAATTAACCCCAATTGCCGCTTAATTAAAATGTGCATTACGGCAGCTGCAATTAACTATCTTTGCTGGCAATGAACCTGCAATCCACGGCTTATTATAAGTGGCTTTACATCTTTATCGCGCTGGCGGTGGCCGTTAACTTTAGCGGACTGTTTATTACCATTATTGGGCCCGATGGCACCTATTATGCCGGCATTGCCAAAACCATGGTTTGGCGGCATGATTTTGTGAACCTTTACGTACAGGGTACAGACTTTCTGGATAAGCCACACTTCCCGTTCTGGATCACGGCACTATCTTACGAGCTATTTGGCATCAAGACCTGGGCTTATAAACTCCCGGGCATTCTATTTATGCTGATGGGCGCCCTATATACCTACCGGTTTGCCATTAAACTCTATCAAAGCAAAGAGGTAGCACTGTGGAGCGTACTGATACTACTTACTGCAGAGCATATCATCATCTCCAGCAATGATGTACGTGCCGAGCCTTACCTTACCGGCCTCATCATTGCTTCTATCTACCATTTTTACCGCACCACAGATAAAACCCGCTTAGGGCATTTACTCCTGGCATCGATGTTTGCCGCTATGGCTATCATGACTAAGGGTATGTTTGCGCTCATCCCCATCGGTGGCGCCATTGGCGGACACCTGCTCATTACCCGCGCCTGGCCTCAGCTGTTCCATTGGCGTTGGCTGCTGGCTATTATTTTGATAAGCGTAATGATATTACCCGAGGTTTACTGCCTCAATGTGCAGTTTGATAGCCATCCGGAGAAGGTTGTATTTGGCCAGCATGCCGTATCAGGCATTAAATGGTTTTTGTGGGATAGTCAGATCGGTCGCTTCTTTAATAATGGCCCCATTAAAGGCAACGGCGATCCTTTCTTTTTTGTGCATACGCTGCTGTGGGCTTTTTTGCCATGGTCGTTGCTGTTGTTTGCCTGCCTGTTCTGGTCAATCAAAGCCAACGTTAAGCAGGCGCAGCGCTATCAATGGCATTGCCTGTGCGGCTCGTTGCTGACGTTTCTGGTCTTCTCGGCCTCTAAATTTCAGCTGCCTTATTATCTTAACATTGTATTCCCGCTGTTTGCTATACAACTTGCTTATTTCCTCAGGAACTTAAAAAAAGAAAAAAGCCTGAAAGCGGTCAACATCACGCAACGGATCGTCATGACCCTGCTATTGGTGGTAATTATGGCACTGCAGTATTTCTTTAAACCGGGACCGTCATCGTGGACCATATTCGCCGTCCTTGCGGTGCTCCTGCTAATAGTGTTTAGAGCCGTGCGCAAAACATCAGCTTACGGATTAACGCGCACTATGCTTCAAACCGTTGCCGTGGCGTTTTTTGTTAACCTGTATTTAAACCTGGTGTTTTATCCGGCATTACTGCATTACCAGTCAGGTAGCGAAGCGGCATTCTACATCAATCAGCATAATACCAACAATCTGCCTGTGGCTCAAACCGGCGATAATTATAACTTCCCCCTGGAGTTTTATCTCAACAAACCGCTCATCACTATAGATCCTAATGGGCATGACACCACAACCGCCAAGCCATTCATTTTATATGGTGATCATCAGGTGATTGAAGGATTGAGGAAACAGGGCTGGAAAATTCGACAACTTAGCACATTTAATCAGTATTGGATCAGCATGCTGAAGCCAAAGTTCTTGAATGCCGCGACGCGAAGCGAGGTTGTAACGCATTCGGATGTGGTGTTAGTAACCCCCTAGCCCCCTAAAGGGGGAACTATTACGATCTGGCCAGGATACTATTTCAATATTTTTATCCTGAAATCTTTGTATTCAACCTTCATGGGCGGGCCTACGTGTACCTGTACGCCAATCATGCCACTCATTTTGCGGTTGGCTTCATCGTTATCAACAACCTCGCTCATCAGTTTACCATTAAGGTAATGTTGTAGTTTATTGCCTTTGGCGATGATGTGCAACTCGTTCCAGCCATCGTAATTAATACTTTTCAATAACTCTTGTTGGGTACCTGTCGAATCAACCACGCGTGGCTTGCCGTTCTCTATTACGGTACGCTGACCGCGCAATGCTAAAAACTGGCGACCGCGTTCTTCATAATTCTGGCCGCTATAGCGGGGATAGCCCAGGTTGTATTTGTCTTTACCGTCAATATCCTGCTGGTAACCTTTCATGGCATAAGGCAGGCTGTCAATTACCTCGCTGCGGTAGTTAACGCCGCTGTTACCTTTTGCCGATATGCGGTACGATACTTTTAGTTCAAAATCGGCCGGTTTGCCACCTTGCCAAATCAGAAAAGTATTACGTTTCAGAATGGTTTCCGGAGTAACCTCACCTATGATCTCGCCGTTCTCTACGCGCCAATATTTGGGATCGCCATCCCAGCCTTTCAGGGTTTTGCCGTCAAACATCGGCTTAAAGCCTTCTTCTTTTTGCTGAACAATTTTGAATGCCGAAATAACGACAGCGAAAAACAGAAACGCAGGGATCAGTTTTAAGATTTTCATGAAATGGGGTACAATTGGTTGATCTAAAGATGCTGATTGTTGCCGATATAACAGTCCTGTACAATGATGGTTGTGCTGGAAACAGTTACTACTTTGCCGGATGCAGCTCTAACAGCACGGGGCAATGGTCTGAATGCCGGGCCTCAGCAAGTATGGCCGACCGCTTGATCCGTTCCCTGAGCGGCTCAGTCGCCATGTTATAATCTATACGCCAGCCCAGGTTCTTAGCGCGCGCATTAGCTCTGAAACTCCACCAGGTATAGTTGTGCGGTTCTGGGTTCACATGACGGAAGGTATCGATAAAACCACTATTGATAAACTGCTCCATCCACTCCCGCTCCTCCGGCAAAAAGCCCGATGAGTTGGCGTTTGATTTAGGGTTATGAATATCTATTGCCCTGTGACAGATATTATAATCGCCAGACACCACCAGGTTGGGGACACTCTCTTTTAGCTGATGCAGGTAATCGCCAAATTCTTCGAGGAAACGAAATTTGAAACCTTGACGCTCGTCGCCACTGGAACCTGACGGAAAATAAACACTCATTACCGACACATCTTCAAAATCAACCCGGATGTTACGGCCCTCACGGTCATAATCGGCAATGCCACAACCGTATTCTACATGTTTGGGAGTATGTTTAGTAAAGATGGCGGTGCCGCTATAACCCTTCTTCTCTGCCGGATACCAATAGTGCTGATAACCCAGTTGTTCTACCAGGAACAGATCGGTCAGCACATCGGGCGTCGCCTTTATTTCTTGTAAACAAACCACATCGGCATCAGTAGCCTGCAGCCAGGCCAACCAGTTTTTACTGATAGCAGAACGGATGCCGTTAACGTTATAGGTAATGATCTTCATTTTCTGATTTTCGAATTTCGGATGTTCAATTTCGGAATTACTTTAACGGCGTCTGATCTTTACAAGAAAAAAATACAAATCCGCAATTGAACATCCGAAATCTGAAATAATTATATCGGCCAAAGCAACTTATCCATCTGCTTACACTCGCGCTTACTAAGCAGCGTTACCTTCATGGGCACATCTTCCAATGGCCGGTTACGGTCGTCTGTTTTAACGGCAGCAATACGGTCTATCATATCAATGCCCATCACCACCTCGCCATAAACAGTATAGTTATGATCTAAGTGTGGCGTGCCGCCAACCGAGCGATACCAGGCGCGCTGCCACTCGGGTATTTTATAACCTTTTAAACGCGTTTGCTCTAACGTGTCCAACAACTTATCGGTAAAACGCTTGCCCTCTACAATGTAGAACTGGCATCCGCTGGATGCTTTGACGGGGTTATCGTCTCTGGCTGCAGCCAGCACACCGCGTTTATGAAACAAGCTATCATTAAATTCAGCAGGGATGGTATAGCCTACATCGCCATTACCTAGCTGTGCTCCCGGTTGTGCGTTCTTTGAATCCGGATCGCCACCCTGGATCATAAAACTCTGGATAACCCGATGAAAGAGCGTGCCGTTGTAAAACCCTTTTTTAGTGAGTTTGATAAAATTATCGCGATGTTTTGGTGTTTGGTTGTACAGCCTGATAATGCACTGCCCATAAGCTGTGCTGATGCGCACGTATTGATTTTTAGGCGAACGAGCCATAGCGCTAAAGGCGCATAGCACGAGTAACAAGATAAGGTTTAGCCGTTTCATCAACGTAATTTACATATTTTCAAAATACTCGATGATGAGCGATTTGAGTACCAGTTCTTGCTCCAGCAGCGTGTAATTAGGGATTTGTTTAACCAGTTTCCAGTGCGGCCAGCCGTCCTGATCCAGACCTTCCAGTTCATAGAAACCCATCAGACTAAACAACCTGCAGGTGGCAATATGCATCAACTCTTCTTTTTGCCTTTTGCCGAATTTGCGCGGCCCCTGCCCCAACTCCTGCACGCCGATAAGGAACAGCATCACCTTAATATCGGGCGTGTCGCTGTCAAAATCTTCGGCAATGCGCGCTTGCAACTCTTTCCATTTAGTATTGATCTCGGCCGGTGTCATAAGGACCAAAGATATACAATTAGTTTGTC
This sequence comes from Mucilaginibacter yixingensis, assembly GCF_041080815.1. Classification (NCBI taxonomy): domain Bacteria; kingdom Pseudomonadati; phylum Bacteroidota; class Sphingobacteriia; order Sphingobacteriales; family Sphingobacteriaceae; genus Mucilaginibacter; species Mucilaginibacter yixingensis. The sequence continues at coordinate 4,863,819 of NZ_CP160205.1, forward strand.
TGGATGCGGTGATGTTCGGGGAATCGACCAGGTGTTGTGTCTGCCGATGGTCAAACAATTGGTCCATCGCCTATTGCTTGCCGCAATAGTGCGCTATAAAATCGTCGGCGCGATTGCTGCCAATGTTGCGGATAAAATTCCAGTCTTCGCAGGCGCCGTCGGTATCGCCCTGCTTTTGTTTAGCGTCGGCCTTTTGTAGTAACTCACCTATCAGTTCATCATCAAAACCCAGTTGTTGTTTCAGTGCGATGATCTCCTGCTCTTTAGTGGTATCAGCCTTGCCGGCATATTTATTTTTGTAGTAATTGGTCACCGCATTTTCCAGCTCCTGCCGGTTCTGATAGGCTTGTACAGCTTGCTGCCTGGTAATATTATTGACACTTATACACCGGTTATTATCAGGCGAAAAACGGATGGGCAACACCATTCGGGCCTCTGTTATTCCAGGCGAGCTAATAGACCACATACCACGCGTAAGTTTTACTACGCGCAAGGCTTCATCATCCAAATCAATCCCCATGCCTTTTTGCACGGCAATCTCTTTCAATGAGCCATCTTGTTGAACTTTAAAACTTATGTATATAATCCCGCCAATGCAGTTCCGGCTGGAAAACTCAGGATAAACGATGTGTTTTTGCAGAAACGTGTTCAACGCACCCTCGCCGCCTTTAAATATAGCTTGCCCGCTTGCCATTATAGCAATAACCAGGAACGATATCACGAGGGTGAAGCGGCGCATCTTTGTTTATTAAAGATAACGTAAAGAGTTGGGATATGGTTTCTTCGGGGTGGGGCCGTAGTGCTCATAGCCCAAGCCTCTACTACATGTTCTTCCGTCCCGCTCAATCGCCGCGGGAGGGCTTGTTACTTTTTGGCGAAAAAGTAACCAAAACGCATTGACAACGGAATGCTTCTTTTGCCGCTCAAGCCCCGCCCTGCAAATCACTCAGAACCACAGGGCCGCAGTTTGACACCCCGCTCACGCTACGCACGGGCCTTTACCCTTCTGTGCCAATCTGAATGCCCTCGCCACCGCACAGCCCAACATGTTCTGCCTGACTTCACCCAGAAGCTGACCGCTGTCGGCCACCGCACCCTATTTCAGAATTTTGGAAACCAATATTGTAGAAAGAAAAAAGAGCGTGGGCCAGTCAGAACACCGGGCCGGCGTTGGCGGGAATGCTAATTTTTTATCGAGCTGTGCGAGAATAAAAAATCGCAGGGCGCGCGGAAGGATTGTTCTGACTTGATTTTTTGTTTCTTTTTGATCAAGCAAAAAGAAATAGCCTCCGCGGCAATGAGCGGGCTACAGTACATATTAGCAATGACATGTAAATTCAGCACCATCCTCCTGAGATTTAAAACCCCAATACCAAAGCGGGATCTGGCACATTGGCCCGGTACCGCTCCATTTCAGAATAGCGGCATACACCGGGGTAGTCGCCCCACATGCCTTCCATATCAAACATCAGTTGAAAGTGCAGGTGCGGCGGCCATTGGCCATTTTCGGCCGATGTGCCGAAGCTGGCTATCTGTTGATCCATAGCGATGGACTGCCCAACGGCTAGTCCGTCCAAACTTTGGCGACTTAGATGACCGTAAAGAGAGTAAAGGATCAAACCATCCAGATCGTGTTGCAGGATAATGGTAGGCCCATAATCGCCAAAATGGTCATTGTCATGAAAACTGTGAACAGTGCCTTGCAGCGGCGCGTAAACGGGCGTTCCGGCGGGGCTCCATATGTCCATCCCCAAATGCAGGCGACGGGGTTCTTTACCAGCCCCAAACAAGTTACTGCGACCGTAAATAGTACGATGCTCCAGGTAGCCGCCAATGCCGTAGCGACAGCCGCTCTCGGCCAGCTTGGCTTCAACCCAATTGCTGAACAGCCGGGTATCTACCAGATCCTGCAAGGTGAGTTCCTGGTTTTGATCGGTAAAATCAAGTGGTAAAAAACAATCATGCTGCAGATCAATATCTACCACTTTTCCCTTTTTATGGGGATTGTTTTCCAGATATTGCTGCAGCAGTTGATGCTTGTCCATTAAGCCAGATTACTCTTCGTCTTTCTGACGATCTTCGTGACTGATGCGTTCAAAGATCTTGTCCATACGCTCTACGTACTCGTTGGTATCATCCAAAAAGAACTCCAGCTGCGGGATAACGCGCACCTGGTCTTTAATACGGGCACCCAGTTTATAACGGATCTCTGAACTGTGCGTTTTGATAGTCTGCACAGCCAGCTGCGGGTTTGGGCTATTAAAAAAGCTTAGAAACACGCGGGCCAGGGCCAGATCTGGTGTTACACGTACTTTGGTAATAGTAACCAGCGTATTGGGCAAAAAGCTCATGCCCTCGCGCTGAAATATGGCAGCCAGATCTTCCTGAATAACACCGGCAAATTTTTGTTGTCTTTTAGATTCCATTGTTTTTTAGGTTTAAAGGTGATGAAGCAGAAAGTCTAAGGCACAAGGCTTAAATCTTCCTCTTATTACATTGTGGGTGGTTATCAAGGGGCAATATGCTTAGCGTTTTGTGCTTTCAGCCTTTGCCCTTCCGCTCCACTTGCTGGCAACGCCTGGCGGGATCTCTTTGGTTATTTTAACCAACTTTTTCACTATGATGGTGCTATCAATCCCAGCGTCCTGTGCGTCTTTGCCCGACTTAATTTTGCTGCCTTCTATTTCAACATAAACAGGCGTGTAAGGTTTTTCAAAATTAAGCTGCGAGTAGCTCAGCTCCAGTTTGGCAGAACTATCAATCACCCAATATTCATGTCCACTTATATAGTCTTTAAATGTTTTTGCCTCCGGACCAAAGCTATACAAACCACGATAGATCACCGGTTGCTTTTTTTGCTCCTTCTTCTTGCCCTCCCCACAGCCGGCAATTATTGCCACCGCAGCCAGCAGCAGCAATATTTTGGTTAATGTATTGTTCATGGCTTACAGATCTTGTTTTATCTCGTCAAGGCGTTTCACGCTCAGCCGGGCGCTAATGCCAGATGCTATAACCGCAATAATGGTTACAGTTAAAAGTACAATAATATAGTCAAAAAACTTAATATCTACCGGGTAAGCATCCATCACGGTCATGCTGCTACCCATTTTTACCAGCTTGAAATGCTCCTGTAAAAGACAGAAAATACTACCGGCAATCAATCCGGCCACACAGCCAATCATCGAGATCATCATTCCCTCAAAAAAGAAGATGCCCTGGATCATTCGCTTGCCGGCACCCAGGCCAGTAAGTATAGCAATGTCTTTTTGCTTATCAATTACCAGCATCGTTAATGAACCGATGATATTAAATATAGCGATAACCACCACAAACGTAAGAATCATATAAATAGACCAGCGCTCATAATTCAACGTTTTATAAAGCACCGCATTTTGCATGATGCGGTTTTTTACCTCATATTTCGGCCCGAGTTTATCGCTTACTTCTGCCTCCACGCTTTTGATATCCGTGCCGTTTTTAAAGTTGATATTGATAGACGATACTTCTACCGGCTGCCCCAGCAAATCGCGCATAAAGCTGATGGGGGTAACTATGATATCATCAAAATCTTGCTGCACAGCAAACACACCCGATGGGTAAATGCTGCGCACCACAAACTCATTAAGCGGATTGGAGGACTCAGTAGCCGTTCGCCTTGGCGAATAGATCTGTAATGCCGCCAGCGGATCTTTAATATTGATACCCAGATTGGCCTGCACCGATGCGCCCAGCACCGCAAAATCAGTATTACCGGTGTGCAGCATAAAAGCGCCGTCTTGTATGGTGCTGTCCAGCTGTTTGCTCCGGAGGAATTCATCGCTTACGCCCATCACCGTACCTATCACCTTGCTGTTACCATAACGAATGAGGGCCTTTTCTTGCAGCACCTCGGTGTATGAGAATACCCGCGGGTCTTTATGCAACGCTTTAAAGTAGGCAGTATTGGGGTCGAAGGTTTTTCCTTCTTTAGGCTCGATCTTCAGTTCGGGCGTAAAATTACTGTAGAGCGACAGGATCACTTTCTCAAACCCGTTAAACACCGACAGAATAATAAACAAAGCCGCCGCACCCACAAATACCCCCAGCATAGAAATGCCTGAAATGATATTGATGGCGTGCATCTTTTTGCGCGAAAAAAGATAACGCTTGGCTATGTAGACAGAGGTGTTCACGTGTTTGCAAAGATAGCAAACCCCTCGGCCCCCTAAAGGGGGAGGAAGAATTTCGGAGTTCGAATGTTCAATTTCGAATTTACGCGGCAGTCGCTCGGCTCCAGCCGAGCGACTGCAGGCCTGGTCTAATCAGTTCAAAAACGGGTTCATCCGTTTCTCATACCCAATGGTGGTTTCTGGCCCGTGACCGGGATAGACGGTGCAATCATCCGGTAATGCAAACAACTTTTCGCGGATGTTTTTGATCAGCATTTCATGACTACCTCCCGGGAAATCTGTACGGCCTATACTGCCTCTGAACAGTACATCGCCACCTATCAGGAAATTATCTTTCTGGCAGTAAAAGCAAAGATGTGCAGGCGAATGGCCAGGTGCAAAGATCAGTTCAAATGTGGTCTGTCCAAAGGTAATGGTACCTTCTTCGGGCAAAAATGTATCAGGTAGTGGCGATAGTTCATAATGCAGGCCCATCTGCTGTGTCCATGCAGGGGCTTCCTGCAACAGCTCCAGTTCGCCACGGTGAAACTGGGGTTTCAATCCGTAATTATCAAACACAAATTTATTGCCGAAAACATGGTCATAATGGCAATGAGTATTGAGCAGTAGCGTGGGCTTCAGGTCATTATTGGTGATGAAATGACTCAGCTGGTTTTGATCAAAAGCGGTGTACATGCCCGGATCAATAATAGCACAAGCGCCGCTGTTATCGTAAACAATGTAGGTATTTTCGCCGATGAGGCTGTTGGTTAGTTTTTTTACTCGGGCCATTTCTATGAGTGAATGAGTGAGTTTTAAATGAGTGATTGTGCAAATGTGCAGATGATTTATTGATTGTGTATCTACAATTTGTCATTTCGAAGAAGCAGCTATGGGAATGCGCTTAAGGGCGACTGAGAAATCTTCTCGGAGCTGCATCCCGTCAAGCCGCTCCGAAAAGATTTCTCCCGTTGGTCGAAATGACATGATGGTTTATAGTTTCACCCCGCTACTTCCAGCGGAAGCTTTTAATCATCACATTAACATCCTTCTTAATAAAATCAAGCACGGGTTGGATGGAGTCCAACCGGGGCTCGTTGTTAAAATAGAGCGCCCCGCGCAGGTAATTCCGGGTGCTGTCGGTTAGGTAAAATTGGGCCGATGATGCAGCGTTGCCGGCAATGGTATAATAAATACCATAAATCTTTTTTGCCGGGTTGCTGATAGAGCCCTCGTCAATAGCGCTGGCTTTTACGGTATGTTTGAAGGCCAGCTTGTGCGAGTCTTCTACCAGTTCATCGAACATCTTTTTTGAGGCGATCTGATCATAGCTGATGTGCAGCGTGGCTTTAAACTCGGGGAACTGCATATTGAGCCAGCAGTTGCCAGCACCGGCCTTTCGATCTGGTTCTATTACCGCATACTTGGGATAAGAAAAGACAAACGGACAGCCCTCGCTGTATTCCTGGTACTCTTTCTTAGGAAATTTAATGCGGAAGAAACCATGTGGCTTGGGCGAGTAATCACCACCTCCGCCACAAGCGCTCAGCACCAGGGCCGCTAACAGCATCGCAAATAATCCCCTCAACAACATCTTTATAAATTTACTTTATGCGATTGCCAAATTTGCCATGAACGCTCGGCCTGCAGCACCAGCATTTCAAAACCATTTTTGATGGTAGCGCCTTTTTCTTTTCCCTTTTGCAAAAACAGCGTTTCTTCGGGGTTATAGATCAAATCATATAACAAATGACGATCTGTGATAAATTCATACGGAATGGGCGGGCATTCGTCTACTTTTGGGTAGGTGCCTACCGGCGTGGTGTTGATGACAACCAGGTATTCGTCCATCATTTCTGTAGTAAGATCGCTGAATAAAATATTACCCGGTGCCGGGCGACGGGTTACTACCTGGTATTCTATCTCCAGTTTATCTAAAACATATTTTACCGCACGGGCAGCGCCACCATCGCCAAGCAATAAAGCTTTTTTGTGGTGATGCGTCAGGTGCGGTTTCAGCGAATGCTCAAAGCCATAAACATCGGTATTGAACCCTTCCAGCCTAAAATTATGCCCTTTGATGCCCACCTCGCCAGAGAAAGCGGCCTCTAATGGGCTTTCTGCGGTGATGCGAATGCAGTTTACGGCACCAATAGCTTTTGCCTCCTCGCTTAACCAATCCATATAATGCAACACGCCAATCTTATGTGGCACGGTAACATTCAGTCCGCACAGATCTGCCTGCGCACGCAGCAGGTCTGGAAAATCGCTCAGATTCTGCAACTCAAACAAATCATACTGATGGTCTGTAACACCCTCTTTTTCAAATTTTTCTGTAAAGTATTTTTTTGAAAAAGAATGCGAAAGCGGAAAGCCGATAAGCCCGTAATGTTTCATGCTGTAATATTAGTTACAAAGAAACGGTTTTGAAAGGGAAACCTATAAATCTATATAAGGGAGCAGGCAATAGCTATAACGGCGGCCAGAGGCCGCGGGATAGTCGTCACTCGCGAAGACGCGAGCGACTGCAGAATGGCGATAGCGCTAAACAGGAAATGCGGCATAAGCCGCATTTCCTGTTTAAATATATATCCAAAATTGAACCTCCCAATTCCGAAATCGCTCTCCCTTCGGGGGCTAGGGGGATTAATGTGTTACCGGGTTATCATGCTTTAGCGTGCCGTTAATGTACAGCAGCGGATCAACCTGTTTTGGATCGCCCTGGTATACCCAGATCATGTTACCGATGTATTTGCGAAAGGCATCGCTTACCTGGTTAACGGTTAGCGCCTGCACCTTGCTAACCAGCGTATTAATGCGTTTCCAATCGTTAAACAAAACCTCGTTGCTCACAATGGCTCCGGCCTGGGCTCTGTTGGTTTCATTACGGTAATAAAAACTGGTTAAGTAAGTAGCTTTCATATTTTTCACCTCATCGGCCGTAAAACCCTCGTGTTTGGTGCGATCTACCAGCTTATCAAATACAGCAATGTAATCATTAGGCTTGGTTGTTGACACGGTTATTTTGGCTACCGATGTGGCGCCCACAGAAAAGCGGGCTTGCGGTGCGTATGACAGACCGTTGTTGGTGCGCACATCCAAAAAATGGCGATCATAAAAAATGTTCATGGCTATATTGAACGCATCAAAATCTATAGAACCTGCTTGCGGGCCGCTGGTTATGCCTTCAACGTAATTGGTAGCCAGCTCGCGTGCGTCTGACTTAAACTGATTGCTGTAGGGCCTGAAGAATGATTTTTTCAGGGTAAACGGCGCACCTTGTTTAACACCGGCCAGCATGGCTTTTACTTTCTGCTCAATATCAGCCTTTGGCAAATCGGCCACTACCACAATCAGCATTCTTGAACGGGTAAGGATGGTTGGGTAATATGCCTTTACATCATTTACCGTCAGCGCCGGCACCGTTTCCAGCGAACCTAATGGGTTAACCGCATAATCGCGCCCGACAAATGCCACCTTGTTGGCAAAGTTATCAATGGCAGCATCAGGCTGGCCGTCGGCTGCTTTGAGGGCAGTAATGGCGTTTTCTTTTACAATTTCGAAATCTTTTGCATCAAACTTTGGTTGGGTGATAGCCTCTGTATACAATGGCCACACGGTTTCAAAATCACTCTTGATACAGTTCATCCTCACTACCGAATAATCTTTATTGGCGTAGCCGGACATATCGGCGCTTACTTTATCCAACAGATCTTTAAACGCGTTCTTGTCGTGTTTCAGGGTGCCGCACTCCGTTAATGATGACATGGTCAGCGACTCGATACCCGCCTTGGTAGCCGGGTAGTTTTGCACGCCCCCTTTTATTACGGTTTGTATCTCTACAATATCATTACCGCTGGGCTGCACAATCACTTTAACGCCATCGACAGTGGTTTCATACGGCTCATTTTGTGCGTGGGCCGCGTTTATGCTGAATATTGATGCTGTTACTAACAGCAGAAACATGTTCTTTTTCATGTGTGATAATAGCTTTAAGTTTTACTTGGCCACAAAAAACGATGGTACATTGTACTGTTTGCTCAGCTCGGGCTTAATAATAATGCCCGATGTCATTGGCTTGCCGGTGATGTAAGTATCCAGGTACTTTTTGATATCGGCGCGGGTAACTTTCTGGTAGTTGCTGGTTAGGTCTGTATAATAATTGAGCGATGTGCTGCACCAGTTAAAACTCACCTGGCTTGGCAGCGATGATGGTTTTTCTTTGGCGTGGCTATCATCGCGCAGCAAAATGGCTTTGGCATCTGCCAGTTGCTCATCGGTATAATAGTTTGGGTCATTAAGCATGGCCAGCTGTTTGTTGACCTCGTCATAACACTCTTTTATTTTGTTAGGGTTTGGTACGATGAAGGCATCAATCTCGCCGGTATAACGTGAGGTGCCGTACTGCAGGCTGGCGCTGGCAGCCAAACCACTGTTTACCAATGCCTGGCTAAATTTTGATGAGTTTAAGCTCAAAACAGTCGAGAAAACATCGGCAGCCACGGTAGCCGCAGAGTCAGTCAGGTAAGATGGCCCTTGCCATGAGAACATCATGTATGGCGTTTTGGCGATAGAAGACTCTTTTACAAAGGCCGTGTTTTTTGTCATCGGCGGGAACGGCGGGATAGGATATTTTTGTATCGGGTCAAAACCGCTGCTGGCCCAGTCGCCAAAAATGCTTTCTACTTTGGCAAAGGCGTCTTCGTGTTTAACGGCGCCGCAAACAATCAGCAAGCTGTTGTTAGGGAAGTAGTACTTGTTTTTGATCACCATCATCTTCTCGGGTGTGGCGGTATTGATTACCTCGTGAATACCGATAGACATTTTGCGGGTAATCAGATCGCCCCAAAGGTTTTGGCTGATGCCATAAAATAATTGGAAGGTGGGGCTGCTTTCGGCACGCTGAAACTCGCCGTCAACCACCGGGCGTTCTTTCTGCATATCCTCCACCCTGTAAATCGGGAAACGGATGCACGAGTTCATAAACCGCAGACCGGTACTTAAGCTATCGGCATTGAAAGTAAAGAAATAGTTTACCCGCTCGTTGCCGGTAGTGCCGTTCCAGATGGCGCCCAGCTCCTGGGTTTTCTTCAGCAGTTTCTCTTGCGTCGGGTAATCTTTGTTGGCTTTAAAAAACATGTGCTCAAACAAGTGAGAGAGGCCGCTATACTCCGGTCCTTCGGTATAGGCACCATTTTTTACGGCAATCTCTACCGTGGCCAGTGGCACTTTGTTATTTTCAATAACCAGCACTTCCAGGCCGTTTGGTAATTTTTTCCAGAAATAGCCCTCGGGCAATCTTAACTGGGCCTGGGCAGATACAGCGCACAGCAGCGCAGCGCACAGGGCGAAAAGTTTAGTAAATTTCGGGATCATATATACAATGTTTCGTTAGTTACGCACTAAGATATTGGTTATTTGGCATGGCGGACAATGATTCGGCACAAAAAAGATCATCGCTTTATGGATTGGATGCAGTTTGTGGGGAGATGTTACAAGGATAATTTATAGAAGACAATTACGCAGGCTTATTCTATCCATTTAATTTACTGCGAGTTAACAATTCCCCACCCGGGCAATTATTCCCACATTAATAATTAAAATTCTACACCCCAGATGCCTTTTAAGCAAAAAATAACGCCTTTTTCAAATTGGCATCACTATTGAATTAGATTAAATGCCCTTCCAAATGGGCTTGTTTTTCATAGGTAGATGTAGGGTCGGAACACTGCGAGAGGGTTCCGACCTCTTTTTTTATAACAATCTGGTTTATTTCATAAAACTCCCGCAGCCCCTTAAATTTTGCATTCGGCACCATCTCCAACATCATTCTCAGAGTCAAAACAATTTCCTTTGGGTTAACAATTCCACACATGGGGGCTTTTTTACAACATCGACAGTTAAAACACACGCCCCAAACATGCCTTTTAAGCAAAATTTGCCCAATGTTTCCATCTGGCATCAATATTGAATTAAGTTAAATGCCCTTCCAACAGGGTTTGTTTTTCATAGGTAGATGTAGGGCCGGAACACTGCGAGAGGGTTCCGGCCTCTTTTTTTGCCTGCAACTCATCAGCATAAAAAAAGACCGCCCCATTACTGAAGCGGTCTGTATGTTATCACTCACTTTTTTATTACAGTGAGCCTTTAAATCAATCGGCTCTTGCTTAAACTACTGCTGCGCGGGTCTTGCACGTTGATCATCTTGCTGATCGCGCTGACGCTGTTGTTGTTGCTGCTGCTGTTGGCGTTGTTGCTCCGCTTGTTGCTGGCGCTGTTGTTGCTGTTGCTGCTGCTGTTGGCGCTGTTGCTCGGCTTGCTGCTGGCGCTGCTGTTGTTGCTGCTGACGAGCCTGGTCTGCCTGTTGCTGTTGCTGAGCTCGTTGTTGTTGCATCTGTTGCTGACGAGCCTGATCTGCCTGTTGCTGCTGTTGAGTACGTTGCTGTTGCATCTGTTGCTGACGGGCTTGATCTGCTTGTTGCTGTTGCTGCTGGCGTTGTTGTTGCGTTTGTTGCTGACGGGCCTGATCTGCCTGTTGCTGACGCTGCTGCTGTTGTTGCTGCGTCTGCTGCTGGCGGGCCTGATCGGCCTGCTGGCGTTGCTGATCATTTTGTTGCGGCGTTTGTTGCGAGCGCTGCTGATCCATCTGCTGGCGGCGTTGTTGCCACTGCTGCTGGCGCTGCTGATCATTTTGCGGCTGCGCTTGTTGCTGTTGCGGCTGTTGTTGTGGTTGTGCCTGCTGGCCACCCTGCATACGTTGCTGACGCTGTTGCTCAAATTGCTGACGGCGCTGATCCATTTGCTGGCGGGCATTGTTACGATCGTTTTGGCGTTGCTGATCCTGCTGCTGTTGTTGCTGCATTGGCTGCTGACGCTGCACACGCTGATCCTCATTCACCGGCGGGCGGCCCGGCATGGTTACCGGCGTTGGCTGCCTGTCTGTACGGGGTACATTTGGCCTGTTCTCGCGCACTATGTGGTTATCTGGTGCCGCGGTGCGGGCAAAGTTGGTAAAACGGGTACGGTTATCACCGGCGGTCTGCGCAGTTCTGCCACGGGATACCAGCCCCTGGTTAGGGTTGGCGGTACGGTAAGCACGCGCATCAACCACTCTTTGCGGACGGGCACCGGCATCTTGTCTTACAGCCGGACGATAAAAGTTAATAGCGCGGTCGTTATTAATGCGGGTTGCGCCTGGTCTGCCGGTGTTATTGATGTTGTAAACCACCACGCGGTCACGAGACACACGGCGAACATCAGCCAAACGCGGACCAATTACATAGCGGTGATCATTATAACGATAATCATTACGGATCCACCTGCTGCCGCGGATGATGGTTACCACTCTTGTACGCGGCACATAGTAATTGTAGATATATGGGCTACAGATGTAGGCCTGCGGCGCAAAAGTCCAATAAAAATCGGGCACCGAATAATTGTCACCAAAGGCCATATCAACATCTACACCAGGCCCCATTGGTGCCCAGCCGTAGTAGTCGTTGGTTTCGCGCCAGTCAACCCAGGCAGGTCCCCATTCGTAACCAGGTACCCATTCCCAGCCATAATATTCGTCAAAATACCATCGGCCGTAGTGGAAAGGCGCCCAGCCCCAGTCAAAATCGCTTACCCAGGTATTACCGTAAGCGGTTTCGGCCCAGTGGCCATCGGTAGCGTATGGTCTGAAATCTGCACCGGCATCCGGCACCCATACATCGCCATATTTCGGGTCATTAAGCCAGGTACCGTATGGAGCAAGCTCATCATAAAAGTCCTGGAAAGTAATATCGCCGCCATACTGAGCGAGCGACTTTTGCGGGGCTGCCATGCTAATAGTAAACACCATCAGCACCGTCCCTATTATTCTGCTAAGTTTTTTCATCTCCTATTATTCAATCAGGTTTAGTTGTTTGACTCTAAATATGACAAAATGTTTAATGCATTTGTTTGGATGATGTGCTTGTTACCTAAAAATTAAGTTAACTGCCCATAATTCATACCAATATGTCTGTATACCAACCGGCCGTTAAGGTAAATTTTTTTAAACAACCCGGCCCATTAATTTATTTATTGGATACTTTTACTCTACTAAACAACAAAGTAATATGAGCACAGTACACATTGCCCGCCTTGACCTTAACACCTACGTTAATGGCAGTGCAGAAGAGCGCAAACGCTTTTCTGACGATATTGGCCAAGCATTTAACGAAACCGGGTTTGTTACCATTACCAACCACGGTCTGGACAAGGCGCTGATAGATAACCTATACACCCAGGTTAAAGCCTTATTTGCCCAGCCTGACGCTGTAAAGCAAAAGTATGAAATTCCTGGCCTGGCCGGGCAGCGCGGCTACACCGGTAAAGGCAAAGAAACTGCTAAAGGTTTTAAAACACCCGACCTGAAAGAGTTTTGGCAAATAGGCCAAACCGTTACCGACGGCGACCCGGTAAAAAATGATTACCCGGATAACGTAATGGTTGAGGAACTGCCTGAGTTTAACACCGTAACCCGCGAGGTTTACCAGAAACTGGAAACCGCCGGCAAACACCTGCTACATGCTATTGCCGTTTACCTGGGTTTAGACGAGAATTATTTTGAACCAAAAGTGCACAATGGCAACTCTATCTTGCGCACGCTGCATTACTTTGGCATTGAGGATCCAGACAGCTTACCTGCTGATGCCGTGCGCGCCGGTGCCCATGAAGATATCAACCTGATTACCCTGCTGATTGGCGCCAGCGCCGACGGCCTGGAACTGTTAACCCGCGAGAACGAATGGTTCCCGGTGAAGGCACATGGTGAAGACGTGGTGGTAAACGTTGGCGATATGCTGCAACGCCTCACTAATGGCAAACTAAAATCAACCACGCATCGTGTGGTTAACCCACCACGCGAACAGATGAAAAACTCGCGCTACTCAGTGCCATTCTTCCTGCACCCAAAATCAGACATGGACCTGACCTCGCTGGAGTCATGCATTGATGCCGGGCATCCGAAACAATTTAGCGATATGACCGCCGGTGAATACCTGGATGAGCGTCTGAGAGAGATTGGACTGAAGAAATAAAGCCCCCCGGCCCCCTGAAGGGGGAGTGATTTGGGATTTGAGAATTTCGAATTTTAATGTAAAACACAAAATGCGGCTTCTGGCCGCATTTTGTGTTTTACCATACTTGCAGTCGCTCGCGTCATCGCGAGTGACGACTATCTCGCGGCCTCTGGCCGCCGTAAGACTTTATGTCATCCCGAGCTTGTTGTCGAAACCGGTTTGGTATGACGAGTGAGGGCAATTAACCTACTTTACCATCCTCCCCTTCCATGAATACTTTCTGGTATTACCCATCAGTCCCACGTACACAAAATATAAAATATGGATAGGCGATAGCAGCAACAGCAAAACCACCATCCAGCTGCGCCTAAAGAACGACATGATAGGCAGCAGGAACGCCGACTCGAACAGGATCTTGAACAGCATCTGCCATAAAAACAGCTTAATGAATACCGGGTTGAAGACACCCAACAACACATCCAGCAGCAGGAACAGGTTGAATAGCCAGATCACCACCGCCAGCGCCGTTACCTTGTGATCTTTATACTTGATTGATTTTGATGCCCAGCGGCGGCGTTGCTGCAAAAAGCTTTTCAGCGTGTGCTTGGCATGGGTATAAACTACCGCCTTGCTGCTTTTTAAGAACCCTATGCTGCCGGGGAAACGCTCGGCTACCTTTTGCAGCAATAGTTCGTCGTCGCCAGAGGCTACATCGTCAATGCCCTTAAATCCGCCTACTTCATAAAAAATATCTTTGCGATATGCCAGGTTGGCTCCGTTACAGGTAGAGGCCCTGCCGTTACCAATAAACGATGCGCCGATGCCAATAAGGTAAGAGAACTCCAGCGTTTGCAGTAACTCAAACAGGTTCTTCTCCTGAAAATATGTTACCGGCGATGAGATCATATACCAATCATTGGCCTCGTAATAACCAACGATAGACGATAACCACTCCGGCCCCATCCGGCAATCGGCATCGGTGGCAACCATCAGTTCACCAGAGGATAGTTTGATGGCCTCGGCAATAGCTTTCTTTTTATAAGAGTTAAGCGGTTCGGCTTCGTTCAACTGCAATAACCTTACACCACGGTCTGCATAAGATGAGATGATGGCGGCTGTGGCATCGGTAGAGTGATCGTCTACAATGATGATCTCGGTCAGCTCATGGGGATAATCCTGCGCCAAAAGATCACCGATGGTCTTCTCGATGTTATCTTCTTCATTCCGGGCGGCAATCATCACCGTAACCTTGGTTTTGAAACTACGGGGTACCGGCTTGCCCCGTTTAAGTGATGCCCAACCGGTAATAAGGTAAACTAATATGGCCTGGTAAGAAGCCGTAAAAAGGAGCGATATTATACTATACGTTGTTATCAAAGAAGCGGAGTTTAAGTACAAATACAGAGCCCAGTATAGCGGGCAAAATTAGGTTGATGAACCATACCGCTGTAACAGAAGCGATGATGGCAATTTTTTGATCGGTTACGTAGCCAAACAGCGCGTCGGCAGTGTAGGCACGCACACCAAAGTCAAACAGATCAAGCGATGGCAGGGCTGATTGAATGAAGAACATTACAAAGATGAGCAGCAGTATTTCATACAAAGGCAGCTCTGGAATAAACATGTGGATAAGCAGATAATACTGCGATGAAAACACCGCAAAACGCGCCAGGCAAAACCCCATAACACGCATCAGCTCGGTAAATTTATACCGCCCCATGATATCAAAAAAGCGATGGTATTTGCGCAAGAACCTGATGCTGTTTAAAAACGATACCATCCATTTAATATTAAAAAAGAAGAGTATCATTACAGACATTAACGCCAATGCCAGCACCAAAATACCAGCGTATACCCAGACGCCTACATGCAAATAATTAGCAACAAACCATAAAATGGCTATAGAGCCCAGCACGTTAGTTACTACGTTTTGCCCGAACGAGCCCACTGCCATAGCAAACATACCATGCACGCGCTTGCGCTGTGGTAAAAACATCACCCGGCCGCCATACTCCCCAATACGATTGGGGGTGAAGATGGCCCAGGTCAGTCCGCAAAAGACGGCCTCAATACTGCCCCAAAAAGTGATGTGACTAAGCCGCTGAGCCAGGTAGCGCCACTTAGCGGCCTCCAGCAACCAGTTGGCCAACATTAGCCCCAGCACGGCAGACATCACCAAAACTGCCCGGCCGCGACTAATTTGCGAAACCAGGTGCTGAAAATTATTAAGGTTGGCGTTGTTGTTTAATCTGCGATAAATAAATGTAAAAGCCAGCACAATGATGGCGGCCTTTAGAGTATATGAAACAACGCGTTTAACGGTAGGATTCAACAGCAGATAATTTGTGCAATGTTACGAAAAGTTAATGGTTCATAGTTTATAGATCATAGTTGAGCCTTTTATAAACTAAAAAGCAAACCCGCAACAAGCCGAAGGTGCCATGAACCATCGTCTATGAACCGTGAACTTGAAACTACTTTAACTTACTTTTTAAAAAAGCAATGGTATACCCATAAGCCTCTTTAGTGGCTTTACTATCATAAATAGGGTTGCTGGGGTTGGCAAAACCATGGTCGGCATCAAAGGTGTGGACGGTTAGTTTTTTACCCGCGGCCTGCATATCTGTCTGAAATTTGGCTACCGTTTTAGGGTTAATCCATTGGTCTTTGTTGGCAAAGTTGCCTAATACATCGGCATGGAGCGTTTTCAATTTTTTTACGTCCTGCTCCGGCATGCCATAATACATTACGCAGGCGTCGGCACGGTCGGCCGCAAGCAAGCTGGCTTGCAGGCTCCAACCACCACCAAAGCACCAGCCAATGGTAGCAATGCGGGCCTTAGCCCCGGTATAAGCAATGGCACCGTTAATAATTGCGCGGGCGCGGTCATCTTTTACGGCCTGCATCAGGGCACCGGCTTCCTCGCGGGTGGTGGCTACCTTACCATCATACAAATCCAGATCGAGCACGTTAACGTTGCCCAGATCTGTAAATAGTTTTTCTGACTCTTTCTTCACCCAATCGTTCAGTCCCCACCACTCGTGTATCACCAGCAAATAGTTGGCTTTAGGGTTTGATGACATAAACAGATAGCCGTTAGCCGTTTTACCGTCGGGCGTTTTATAGGTAATAGCCTTACCTAAATGACTTTGAAAATGGTATTTCAGCGGCACCGGGTGCGACAGGACAAATTTTTTATCAGCCGCCAGCATAGCAAACTGCCGGGTGGCCGATGTTTTGGCGCTGGGTTTGGCGCAGCAAGCCATTTTGCTTTGCCCAAACGCCACCGAGGCGAAGGCCAGCAACACGAGGGTAAAAAGTTTTTTCATTTTATGTGTTAGCAGGATGTGTAGGATGATTATACAAGCAAATGATTCTATTGTTTGAAGCGCCCCGGCAATTGAAACAACGATTTATATAACTCTGTAGCGTTCTAAATATTATGCACGTATTATGCATTAAACCGACAATTATGAAAAGCCCAATAGCGTTGTTCGCCACCTGCCTTATGCTGCTGTTTACCCACTGCAATAAAGACGGAACCTCTGGCTCAAAAAGATATACGGGCACCTTTACCTTTGTGGGTTGCACTACTATAGCCATTGATATTGACGGCAAGCCCGGCACCGGCAATGGTGTGCAGTGGACAGACCGGGAGGGCAACAACCATGCTAATGCCGTATCGGTTAAAAACTTCTGTTATATCTCCGGCCTCCATTTACAATCGGGCGATAAGATCAGCTTTACCGAAACTTCTTCAGATGTTACCAATACGCCGTCGTGTGTAACGGTACTGTGTGCCATGCAGGGGCCTAATAGCAACGTTTTTGTAAATGATGTGAAGAAGGAGAATTGATTTGCACTTTAGGGAGACGCAAAGTATTGCTATATTAAAGACCATGCTTAGCAAGTCCTCTCCTTCGGAGAGGATTTAGGAGAGGTTTTACGCCAATATATCCCTGATATCCTCTGCTGTCAGCGTCTTAATAAAGCTTTCTTCGGTGGTGATGAGGGCGCGGGCTACGCTGAGTTTGCGTTGTTGCAGGGCCAGGATCTTTTCTTCTACCGAGTCTTTGGTGATGAACTTGTAGATAAATACGTTTTTAGTTTGACCGATGCGGTGCGTGCGGTCTA
Organism: Mucilaginibacter yixingensis; assembly: GCF_041080815.1. Classification (NCBI taxonomy): domain Bacteria; kingdom Pseudomonadati; phylum Bacteroidota; class Sphingobacteriia; order Sphingobacteriales; family Sphingobacteriaceae; genus Mucilaginibacter; species Mucilaginibacter yixingensis. Next base: position 4,881,148 of record NZ_CP160205.1, read on the forward strand.
TGGCCTGTTGCTCTACGGCCGGGTTCCACCATGGATCGAGAATGAAAACATAGTCGGCCTCGGTAAGGTTAAGCCCGACACCACCGGCTTTGATAGAGATGAGGAACACTTTGGTTTTTTCATCCTCCTGGAAACGTTTTACTATCTCCCCCCGGTTTTGGGTAGAGCCGTCCAGGTAAGTATAAGTGATCTTGTTATCCTCAAAATGCTGGCGATAGATTTGCAATTGCTTTACAAACTGCGAGAAGATCAACACTTTGTGCCCGCCATCCAGCACGTTAGTCAGCGTGTGGGTTACGTTCTCAAACTTGCCGCTATCGCCCTCGTAGGCATCGTCAATCATACTCGGGTGATTGGCAATCTGGCGCAGCTTGATCAAACCTTGCAGCACCTGCATTTGGGTTTGAGCAAAGGTGCCATCCTCCAGACTCTTTAACAATTCGTTCCGATATTCAGACTTTACCTGCTCATAAACGCTCGACTGCTCGTCGCTCATCTGGCAGTAGAACAAGTGCTCGGTTTTTGGCGGCAACTCGGTAGCTACCTGCTCTTTGGTGCGGCGCAGCACAAACGGTTTGATGATGGCCTGTAGCTTGCGGGCTTTCTCCTCGTCCTTCTTCTTTTCAATAGGCGTCACAAACTCATTGATAAAGAACTGCTGACTGCCCAGCAAGCCGGGATTGATGAACGACATTTGCGTCCACAAATCGTTCACCGAGTTTTCTACCGGGGTACCGCTCAGTATCAGCTTATGTTTTGATTTGAGTTGCTTTACCGATTGATATGATTTTGACGACGGATTTTTAATATTCTGACTTTCGTCCAGAATCACATAGTCAAAAAAGAATGCTTTGAATAACTCGATATCTATCCTGCTGATGCCATAGGTGGTAATTACCACATCATAATTGGCAAACACCTCCGGATTTTTATAGCGGAAGGCACCGGTGTGCACCATCATCTTAATATCGGGCGTAAACTTTCTGGCCTCGTTTATCCAGTTGTAAATCAACGAGGTAGGCATAATCAAAAGCGATGTGCTTTTGCCGCCCGCGGCCTCGTTATCTTCTTTATTTTTTTGCAGCAGGGCCAGTGTCTGGATGGTTTTACCCAAACCCATATCATCAGCCAGGCAGCCGCCAAAATGGTATTGCTTTAAAAAGTGGAACCAGTTGTAACCGGCCTGCTGGTAATGCCGCAGACTACCCTTAAAGTTAACCGGCATCGGCACATCGGCCATTTCCTCAAACTCCGTGAGCTTTTGCAGCTTGCGGTTCATGGTAATGCTGGCCAGATCGCCTTCGGCCAGGTCTGTAACCAAACCAATGTGGTGCTTCTTCAGCTTCAGTCCCTCGTGGTTTTCAGAGAAGTGCAGCAGGTTGCCATATTGCGAGAACCATTTATCAGGTATCACCGCAATCTCGCCCGATGGTAGCACAAACTCTTTCTTACGGTTAAGAATGTGGTTGCGCAGCTCCAGGAACGGTATTTTGTATGGGCCGAAGTGTACTACGGCATAAATATCAAACCAATCGTTATGCTCGGTTACTTCCAGATCAATCTTGCTGCTGCCGAACAGATATTTTTTTTGTCCGTCGGGCTGATCTATCTCAAAACCGGCAGCAATCAACTCATCATGATGCTGATTGAGCCATTCAAAAACGCTGAACGATTGATCTGCCTCGGCATCACTACCCACCACCTCCAGGTTCTGAAACAACGATGAAGTGATGTGCAACCCCATGCCCTCCAGCATTTGCAGCTTACCTTTTTCCCACGTTACCGAGCGTTTGATGCGATGGAAAACATAATCATCCCCATTTTTATCAATCCGTACCGATACATGCCGGCCATCCCCGTAAGGGAAAGTATAGCCCGCGTATCTGAAACAAAGCTGAATTTGCGAGGTACCGCCCGGTACGTAAATAGGTTTCAATACCGGCGATGCATCATACTTCTCGGTATTGATGGTAAAACCTTCGGCATAAACCGAATGCTTCTCTATCAGCGGGGCCACAAATTTTTCAAAGTACGATTGCTCTGAAGCCCGCGGGATAGCGATGTAACGCTTATTTAAAAAAGGCACCAGCTTTTTGCCTTCAATCTCTTTTTCAAAATAATACAGGGTATCATCCAGCATCATCCAGGCCGGGTGATTACAAATGATCTCGGCATTTTTGAACATGAATTCAATGCGGTGTCCCTGGTATTTGATGGTTGGGAAGTAACGGATCTCCTCCTCGTCCCTGCGGAAGTGGAATAGCACCGTGGCTACCTCTGTTGCCAAAAACAGTTGCTTACCAGCCGGATAGCCCTCTTTACTCATCTGGTAAATTTGCTTACCGGGCAGCAGGGCCAGCGCTTCGGCCATCTTTTTCTCCATTTTGGGGCGAATGGCATCGAACAGTTGCTCGTTAAAGATCTTGCTAAAAAACTCGAACGGACGAACGGGCTTTTTGTAGTATTTTTTGATGATGTTACCCTGCTCCAGGTCTTCCAGAATTTTGATCAGCTTTAAATCAACCTCGTCCAAACAGCTGGAAAACTCTTTGGCCGTGTTGCTGAATAAACGCTGATGGGTAAGGGAAAACTCGCCGTTGGGATTGAGCTGAACGATGTGTGGCTCGATGACGTACGACAGGTATTCATGCCTGGCAACGGCATAAATAATTTGGCATGGCTTGCTGCTGTCGACGCGTAACATTTGCTTCTGGTAAAAAATTAAGAGAAGCTACATCAACAAAAAATTCAAACGTAAACAGAATTTTTATTAATCAAAAGCTTTTTGGGTTAAAAAATTGTTAACAAGCGCTTTGTAAACTTCAAAAACAAAGAAAAACGCAATATTAGTTATACCTTTGTAAGCCCAAAATGGCTGAGTATGAGCAGAAGATTAACGCGCAATCCTTTCCTGATTTTTTCGCCGTTTCTGTTTATTTACAGTTGGTTTATCATAGCCCATAAATGGCCAAAGCTTTATGGCGATGAGATCCGTTACGTAGATTTTGCACATAACCTCATTCACGGGTTCTACTCTCCCGCCGCCCCACACATTAACTTGTGGAACGGCCCGGGTTTTCCGCTGGTTATCTGGCCTTTCATCGCATTGCACGTACCAGTGCTGTACATTACGCTGCTCAATGCCCTCTACCAATATTTTGCCGTAGTGATGCTATACAAATCGGTAAGGCTGGTGGCTAGCCATACCATTGCGTTGGTGGCCGCCTTGTTGCTAGCTATTTATCCCAATGCATTTTCGGTACTGCCCATTTTGTATACTGAGGCGCTCACTGTTTTCCTGATATCGGCTTTTGTGTATAGCATCACGCTGTTTTATGCTAAGCGTAAAAACAAACACCTCATTATAGCCGGTTTGCTACTTGGCTTTTTAACGCTGGTAAAAATCATCTTTGGTTATGTGCTGATTTTGGGCTTAGTAATTTCGGCAGTCACTGCATTATTCAAGCGCAACAAAACCAACGCGCTAAAATCAAGCTACATCTTTCTGCTGGCGTTGGGCGTTACCCTGCCCTACCTGGCCTATACTTACCGCCTCACCGGCAAGCCATTTTACTGGGGCAACTCTGGCGGCATGAGCCTTTACTGGATGAGCACCCCTTACGAGCATGAATACGGCGACTGGAAAGTACCGCAACTGAACAATCATCAATACCCCATCCTGTTCAAGTCGGCAGAAACGGTGGCGATACTGAAGAAAAACCATGCTAAAGAAATTCAGTTTATCCTGAAGCATAACGAGCTGGAGCAGGATGCCCTCTTTAAACAATATGCTATCAGGAATATTCGCCAGCATCCGTTTAAGTTTATTAAAAACTACTATTACAACGCTTCGCGGATGCTGTTTAATTTCCCTTACAGCTATTCGTACCAGGATGGGGCTATTGTTACCAACATTATCAGCGGCTCGTTAATCCTGTTTTCGGCTATACTGGGGTTGATTGCTACCTGGGTCAATCGTCGCAGCCTCATTTTCCCGGTTAAATTACTGCTGCTTATCAGTGGTGTTTACTTAGGACTGAGTGGTGCACTGAGCGCCTACCCGCGTCAATTTGATGTGATGATGCCGGTGCTGCTGTTCTGGCTGGGTTTCCTGGCAGCACGCATACCAACGCCAACGTTCAGGTTTGTAGATGAGAATGCTAATATTGATGATATCAGTCTGCAGGATCTCAGTGGGACTGGGATTGATATTGAGAAGACGGTGAAGGACTGAAAAATATAAGGGTGTCATGTTGAGCCTGTCGAAACACGTGCGCTGGGCATGACGGCGACTGGCCTTCACGCGCCCTTCGACAGCGCTCAGGATGACACCCGGCGCTCATTTTATAGTTCATCTACTCCCCCAACAAATCAGGTCTGCGCTCGCGGGTACGTTCCAGTGCCTGATCAAAACGCCATTTCTCTATCTCACGTGTATTACCGCTTAAAAGAATATCGGGTACTTTATGGCCGCGCCACTCTGCCGGACGGGTATATACCGGCGCATCCAGCATATCATCTTGGAAAGAATCAGACAAAGCCGAAGTTTCATCAGACAATACACCGGGAATCAACCGCACCACTGCATCTACTAAAATGGCCGCAGGCAGTTCGCCGCCAGAGAGAACATAATCGCCAATAGAGATCTCACGGGTAACATACAGATCGCGCACGCGCTGATCAATGCCTTTATAATGCCCGCATATCAGGATGAAGTTTTGCTTGATAGATAGCTGGTTGGCGATACCCTGATTAAGCGTCTCGCCATCTGGCGTGAGAAAAATGACGTCGTCATACTCGCGCTCGCTTTTCAGTTTTTCTATGCACAAGGCGAAAGGCTCAACGCTCATTACCATACCGCTGCCGCCGCCGTAGGGGTAATCGTCTACACTTTTATGTTTATTGTTGGCATAATCGCGCAGGTTGTGCACCACAATTTCGGCCAGACCTTTTTTCTGCGCACGCTGCAAAATAGAATGAGCAAACGGACTTTCCAGCAAACCCGGTAGCACAGTAATGATATCAAAACGCATGGGGCAAAGATAGGAGAAAGCTGAAAGCTGAAAGGTAAAAGGTTAAAGCTTTTTGCCTTCGGCTTTCAGCTTTGCGCTTAATCGCCCTCCTCCAACTCAAATATCGCTTCCACCGGCTTGCCAAAAACGCGGGCCATCTTGAGCATCGGAAACATCTTTGGAGATCTGTTCAGAAGAAATTTACTTGTTCAACATAACACTATTTTTTATTTTTAAGTTCTTTTATTACCTAATGAAATTTGTACTATTTATAGACGAAAGCGGCCATTTTGACTTAAATGTAAATAGTCACAATGATAACTTTCTAGCGATCTGTGGAGTCCTGACATCTGTAACAGCCTACAGAAAAATAGACAATGACCTTAAAGATCTCAAAAGAGAATTTTGTGATACAACCGATATCGTTCTACATTCACGAGATATCCGAAATCAAACCAAAGACTTTATTTTTCTAAAAGACAGCTTCATAAACAAGAAGTTCCTAACCGCCTTAAGCAACATAATTGAAAATGGTCAATATCGAATAATTTGCCCGGTAATTGACAAGGGAGAAGTTATTAATAGACCGCAAGAGGAATGGGGTAATATTTACCACTTAGCAGTTACATTTCTCTTAGAAAGAGTGCTTTATATTTTACAGCAATTTGGCAAGATTGATAAGCAACTAACAATCGTTATAGAAAGTAGAAATCCAAAAGAAGATAAAAAACTACGAAAACACATTGAGGGCACTATCAACTATGGAACCACATATATAAAATCAAAAGACTTTCTAGCTCTTAATATTAAAGTGTTTTTTAATAAAAAGAAAGACAACATTAATGGACTTCAATTGGCTGACTTATTTGCCTATCCAATATTGCGGCATGTAATTTATCCCAATCAGAAAAACTTCGCCTATGATTTAATTCTCGAAAAAATCCATAAAAGACATGGTATTGTTGAGGGTGCTGGAGTTAAGGTATTCCCTAGAAAATAAAGGGGCTTAAAGCCCCAGTCGGATGCAAATAATGCCCTCCAATAATAAGTTTATCTTTCAAAACCCATGTAAATATACATAGATTAAAGACAAAATGTTTGCGTTTTTGCAAACATTTTAATACTTATGAACATTATTCCAGGTACAGATCAATCAATCCATCTGGCAAATCAACATAAATCTCGCCGCCTTCTACATCAATACCTTTAATAAATTGTGGATTGAGCGGGAACAGCACTTCGCGGTTTTGATAGTGCAGGCTGGCAATGGTTTGCTGCGGATATTCAATTACATCGCTAATTTCGCCTAGTTCGCCGTGCCGCTCATCAATGGCAATGAAACCTTTCAGATCTTTTAGCGTAAACTCTTCTTTCTTCTTTTTAGGCTTTAGCTTCTCGGGCAGGTAAATATCTTTTTTTAACAGAGCCGATGCTTTCTCAACCGTATCCACATCCTCCAGCACCAGGTAGGCGGTGTTTTTGGGCGCAGGTTTAAAGGTACTCACAAAGTAAGGCACCAGCTTGCCGGCAATGTCAATAAATACGGCGTTAAACTTTATGTCTTCCAGTCCGTCAATGGCCACATACAAAACCATTTCGCCTTTAAGACCTTTGGTTTTGCCTACGCTGGCTATTTTAAAATGTTTGTCGAAACTCATGTTACCCCTCCCTGCCTCCCCAAAGGGGAGGAGATCTTGATGATTGTTATTTGAAACCCCTTTCCCCCGGAGAGGGGTTTGGGATTATAGGTGTTAAACAAAAATAGCGAAGCTTGCGGCCTCGCTATTTTTAATGCTTTGTAAAGCGTGCCGATTACTCAGCGCTTTCTGCTGGTGCTTCGGTTTCAGCTGATGCTTCAGTATTTTCTTCAGCAACAACTTCTTCTTCAGCTGGCGGAGGAGTGTTTTTAGCAGCAATAGCAGCAGCTTTGTCCTCTTTCTTTTTAGCTTCAGCAGCCAGGGCAGCTTTCTTAGCGTCAGCTTTAGTAGCTGCTAAGTTGTCTTTTTTACCGCTGATTTGGCCATCTTTTTGCTCAACCCAGGCAGCAAATTTTGCTTCAGCCTGTTCTTCGGTCAGGGCGCCTTTTTTAACGCCGCCTTGAAGGTGTTTTTTGTACAGAACGCCTTTGTAGCTCAGAATAGCACGGCAGGTATCGGTTGGTTGCGCACCACTGTTAACCCAGTTTAAAGCCTGGTCAAAGTTGATGTCGATAGTTGCCGGGTTAGTGTTTGGGTTGTAAGAACCTAAACGGGTGATGAAGCGGCCATCGCGCGGAGCACGAGAGTCGGCCACTACGATGTAGTAAAAAGGTTTGCCCTTTTTACCATGTCTTTGCAGTCTGATTTTAGTTGCCATTAATCTTTTGTTATGTATTCAACATTTTCCCCGGAGTATGCTGCGGGGCTGCAAAGGTAAGAAAGTTTTTTAATCTGTGCCACCATTTTTAGGATTTTTTTGATCCACAGCGTTTTAAGTGGCAATCCGTGTCTTTTAAATCTAATTTTCTTTCTTCCTCTTAAACTCTGGATCATACAAAAAATATCTTTGCCGGCAGAAAACCATAAAATTAACCTATGAAACAACGCATTGCCATTGATATGGACGAGGTGATTGCCGATACACTCGCCAAATTTGTACACTTATACCAGAAAGACCACGGACTTACCCTCACGCCAGAACTGTTGCACGGCAAAGAACTGCGCGATGCCCTGCCGCCTGAACTGATTGACTCTGTGCGCAAATACATTAATCAAAAAGGATTCTTCAGAGATCTGGAAGTGATGCCGGGCAGCCAGCAGGTAGTAGAACAACTGGCGCAGAAGTATGATGTATTTGTGGTATCGGCCGCCATGGAGTTTCCCAACTCGCTGGAAGATAAGCTGCACTGGCTGGGAGAACACTTCCCGTTCATCCCGTGGACCAATATCATCTTTTGCGGATACAAAATCATCAATACCGATATTATTATAGACGACCGCACCAAGAATTTCAAAGGCTTTGCCGGCAGAACATTGCTTTATTCATCACCACACAACCTGCTACTCACCGAGTTTGAGCGAGTAAATACCTGGGATGAGGTAGCAAGCCTGCTGTTATAACCCATTAAAAGTAAAAGGCTCCGGTTGCAACCGGAGCCTTTTCTTTTATACTAACGGCGTCTTAATAAACCACAGTTATTTTTCTGATCTTACTATTCCCATTATCGGCTACATAAACATTGCCAGCAGCATCAACAGCAACACCATTTGGTGATTTAAACTCAGCAGAGTCCGAGTCGCCGTCTACTGCACCGGAAATACCGATACCCGCGAGGGTGGTAGTTACACCGCCTGTTGTAATGCGTCTGATGCTGTTATTGCCAGCATCGGCCACATACAGCGTACCATCGCCATCAATAGCCAGTCCTTTAGGGAAATTTAAACGCGCGGCCGTGCCTGTGCCGTTTACCAGCCCTGTCTGGCCGTTGCCTACATAGGTACTCACGGTACCATCAGCAGTAATCTTACGGATATCGTGGTTGTTAACCTCAGAAACATACAAGTTTCCAGACTTATCTATCACAATACCATAAGGCTGGTTAAATGTTGCTGCCGTACCCTTATCATTAGTACTGCCGGCTGTGCCGCTTCCGGCAAAGGTGCTTACAACACCAGCCGCAGTTATCTTACGGATACGGTTATTATTGGTATCGGCAATATAAATATTGCCTGCAGCATCTACACACATGCCCCCCACGTGGTTAAACTGCGCATCGGCAGCGTTACCATCTTTAAATCCGGCAATACCTGTGCCCGCAAAAGTGCTAACGTTACCACCGCTTACTTTGCGAATGTTGACATATCCATTCTCAGACACGTAGATACTGCCATCGGTAGCTACGGCAAGCGTTTGCGGCGAACTTAACGTAGCAGCGGTGAGTGCGTCGCCATCGGCTCCGCCAAGCGCACCTGTACCGGCCAGCGTTGTAACACTACCGGCATCGGCCTGGGCCACTATTTTACGCACCCTATTATTATTATAATCGGCCACATATAATGCACCAGCGCCATCTATCACAATACCTTCAATATCATTGAACTGAGCGGCCAGCCCTACGTTGTCGGCAAACCCAACAGTGCCACCTGCGTAGGTAGATACGGTTGCGCTTTTAGGCGTTTTTACTGTAGTGGTGTTTCCGCCGTTATTGTTGTTCCCGGTATCAGGAGCAACATCATCTTTTTTTCCAGAGCAAGCAGCGACAAGGCAGGCCACTGTTAACAGGGCCAATAGGTTGTTTTTCATTATTTAAATTGTAGATGTTATCTTATTGGCTACAAAGATAATATTTCTACAATTTTCAGAAAGTTGGGGTTAATTTCCTGGTGATGTTTAATGGCGTGGTCAAACTGCGTGTAAGCAATTTCGTTATGAATGATGCCGATCATCTCGTCACGGTGATTATTTAACAACGCTTCTACCGCAGCCACGCCCATCCGGCTGGCCAGCACACGGTCCATACAACTTGGCCTGCCACCACGTTGAATGTGTCCCAATATAGAGATACGGGTATCATAATGCGGGAAACGCTCTTTGATCTGCCTGCCAACCTCAAAGGCTGATCCGGCTTCGCCGCTCTCGGCCACCATTACAATTTTTGATGATTTATCTCTCCGGCTGTGCTCTAAACGGGCGCACAGGGCTTCTATATCTGTTTTGGTTTCGGGGATGATAATAGCTTCGGCCCCGGCAGCAATACCGGTACGCAGTGCAATAAGGCCAGAGTCTCGGCCCATTACCTCTACAATAAACAAACGATCGTGCGATTCTGCCGTATCTCTAATTTTATCCACCGCATCAATTACGGTGTTAATAGCGGTATCGTAACCGATGGTAAAATCAGTACCCTGCAAATCATTATCAATAGTGCCGGGCATACCCACAATTGGCATATCATATTCGGCGCCAAATACACGGGCACCGGTAAAAGTACCATCGCCGCCAATGGCTACAAGGGCATCAATGCCCTCGGCTTTCAGTTTGTCATAGGCTACTTTACGGCCCTCTGGCGTGCGAAACTGATCGCTACGGGCGGTTTTGAGCATAGTGCCGCCACGCTGAATGATGTTGGCTACAGACTTACGATCCATCTCCATAAAATCGCCCGCAATCATTCCCTCATAGCCACGGCGAATGCCGGCTACCTCCAGGTTGTGGTAAAGCGCTGTACGTACCACGGCACGAATGGCCGCATTCATTCCCGGCGCATCACCGCCCGATGTAAAAACTCCTATTTTCTTTATCTCAGCCATCTTTGTATCAAAATAAACGGATTTACCGCTGCAAAAATTGTTTTGAGTGTCAGGTTTATTAATTTGGTTTTAAGGCAGATACGCAATTTTTTTACTTAGTGTACTATTTACGCATTGCCGCCGCTAAAATACATTTATTTTTCATTTGACAACCATATATAAAAATAATGTCCGGAAGCGATTGTTTTCACTTCCGGACATTAAATGTTTTGGACTACAGGATTAATTTTTGCGTTAATGTGCAGCCTTATAAGCAGCAATACCACTATCCAAATATTTTACAAAACCGTCAATATCATGAGTGGCTCCCTGAGGAGACACCAACGGTTTGCCACTGCCATCAATTATTACATACCAAGGTTGCGCATTTGAATTGTATTGCGATATCTCTTTATCAAACCACTTACCGCCCAGCGTTGTGATTTTTTCGCCGGTTAGTTTTGATACCGTTTGTTCTGATGAAGGCAAAGGCGTTTTATCGTCTATAACCAATTGCACTACTACAAAATCGTTTTGCAAACGTTTTAATACGCGCGGGTCTGGCAATACATTGTTTTCCATCTGCCGGCAATTCACACAGTTCCATCCTGTAAAATCTATTAGCACCGGGCGGTTTAGTTCTTTTGCAACCTGGATGGCCTGATCATAGTCATACCAGTCATCAACACCGCGCACTTTTGGCATGCGTTTAAATATTTCCTCGTATTTTTTGGTTTTAATACTGGTTTGAGCTATCGGCGTTGCAGATCCGCCACCCACACCGGCAGAAAGATCAAAATCCTGCGTGCTAAGCGGCGGCAAAAATGCACTGATAGATTTAAGCGGCGCCCCCCACAAACCCGGCACCATATAAACTGTAAATGCAAATACCACTATTGCAAAAAAGGTGCGAGGCACAGACAGATACGGCAGATCACTATCGTGCGAGAACTTGATTTTACCAATAAGATACAGACTCATTAATATACCCAACGCTATCCAAAGGGATAGGAATATTTCGCGATCAAACCAGTTCCAATGATAAGCTAAATCAACGTTGGAAAGAAATTTGAGCGAGAAAGCCAGCTCGATAAAACCCAAAATTACTTTTACACTGTTTAGCCATCCGCCAGAGCTTGGTAAGCTCTTCAATGCCGATGGGAACATTGCAAAAATTGTAAATGGCAGTGCTAATGCACTTGAAAAACCCAGCATGCTGATGATCGGACCAATCCGTTCGCCTTTTAAAGCGGCATCTAATAACACCGAACTAACAATAGGGCCGGTACATGAAAATGATACCACCGCCAACGTTGCCGCCATAAAAAAGATACCGGTTAAGCCCCCTTTATCTGAGTTTTGGTCAAGCTTGTTAGCCAAAGAGCTGGGTAACGTGATCTCAAATGCACCGAGAAACGACACACCGAATACCACCAGCAACAAAAAGAACAAAAAGTTAAATACGCCATTTGTAGCCAATGAGTTTAATGCCGTCGGCCCAAAAATGAGCGTTATAACAAGCCCCAGGCAAACGTAAATAAAGATGATACTTAAACCGTAAAGCAATGATTGTAGTATACCTTTAGTACGGCTTCCACCCCGTTTGGTAAAAAAGCTAACCGTTAACGGCAGCATAGGATAAATACATGGCATTAAAAATGCGGCAAATCCCCCCAAAAAACCGGTAATAAAAATGGCCCAAAGCGTTTTGGGCTTTCCCTGATTATCACTGTTTCCCTTAGCTATGCCTCCTCCGCTTTTAGCCAAACTATCGCTTTGCACTTTGGCCAGGCTATCTTGCTTTTTCTTAGCCGCTGCAATTTTTTGAGCGGGGGTTTGTATTTCGGTAAACTGCACATCACCTGTAGATACCGTATCTTTACTTTGCGCAAACACATGCTCACCCAGGGTAAACGCAAGTAGCGCTACTATTAACAATGCCGGCTTCAGTGCCTTTTTGATCAGAAATTTCATCTCTTAATTTCTGGGGTTACAGGGCTACAGCCACGGCAAAGTCAACATCATCGGGTGGCAAACATTTCTGGTCGTTACAGGTCATAAACTCCAGTTTGCCTTTTATGGTTGTTTTTTTAGCGTTCAGCTTTACTTTTTGCTGAAACGTTACAGTGTTTTCAAAGTAGGTTACATTCATACCGAAGCTCTTTTCAAACTTGGTAACAGGTTTGGGTTCTGCCACCTTGCCATTCAGTATATAATCTGGCGATTTGGCAAAAGTGAACGAGGTTTTAATAGGACCGCCGGCTTTCAACGTGGTTGAATAGATATGCCAGCCTTCATCTATTGTTGCGCGCAGCAGCACCACGCCTTCTTTATCATTAATTTTTTTAAAGGCATAAGCCCATTTAACATGGCTCTCAATTTGTGCAAAGGCACTGCTGCATAAAACCATGGCAGCAAAAACTAACAGTAACTTTTTCATTTATTTAAGGGGTTGCAAAAACTGTATCTCTTTAAAATTAAAAGTGCGCTCGCCGTTGGCGGTGGCTACTTTCAACAATCCTTCTTCGGTAACGCCTGTAACTGATCCTTCAAAAACTTCGTCGCCTGCGGCAAATGTATGTTGCTCGTTTAAACGATACAGGCGGGCCAGATAACGATCATTCAGCTCGGTTTCATTTCCGGCTTTCAGGCGCAGGTATCCGGCCTCTATGTTGCTGCAAATGTCTGATAATAATGTATTCAAATCATAATCTGCATGTAATATCTGTTTGACAGAAGCCGGGTTTGGCGCATCGGGCGGAAAAACATCCTGATTTACATTGAGACCAATGCCAATTACCGAGTTTTTGATGACGCCACCCTGAAGTGCGTTTTCAATCAATATCCCCCCTAACTTTTTATCGCCCCAATAAATATCATTGGGCCATTTAATGTTAATTGCCCGCCCGCAGGCCTTCTGCGCGGCATCGGCCACGGCCAGGCTCACCAGCTTATTTAACTGAAACTGACGCGTAGGGCTTAAAAAAGTTGGCTTTAAAAGTAAGCTAAAGGTCAAATTTTTACCCGGCTGGGCATGCCACCGGTTCTGTTGCTGACCGCGCCCGGCATACTGATCTTCTGCCATAATGACGGTTCCCTCTGCAATTGGCTCAGAATTTGACAAAAGATTCTTTAGATACGTGTTGGTAGAATCTACTTGTTTCAGTACAACTAAATTTTGTCCAACAAATAATCCTGAAAATATGTTATTTTGCAAAGTATAATAGATGTTATATCAGTTCGTTTCAAAAATAATCCTTTTTAATGGTAAAAAGTAAAGGTTCAAAAGAGTCGGCATATTTGTCTGAGCTGGCCATACATGGCATGCAGGAAAAGAAGGGCAACGAAATAGTGCGGTTAGATATGCGCAATATATTCAGTTCTGTTGCCGATTACTTTGTGATTTGCCATGCCGAATCAGGCACGCAGGTAAGAGCCCTTGCCGACAGTGTAGAGGATGAAATTTACAAGGCCACCGGTCAAGAACCGTGGAGAAAAGAAGGCCTTGAGTTTGGAGAATGGATACTACTGGATTATGTAGATGTAGTGGTTCATGTTTTCCGTACAGACAAACGGCAATACTACGGAATAGAAGATTTGTGGGGGGATGCCGAGATAAAAAACTATAAAAGCGCTTAAACAACGTGGTATCTCCCGTTAAAAAACACATGTAAGTTTGCGCACCAACAGGAAATGAAAGAAGACAAAGTGGAAAAAACTCCCAAGCCAATTCGCAAAATCCCTAATAAAAAATTACCGCCCAAACCACCTAAGTTTAACATTATGTGGCTTTATGCCGTGGTGATCTTGTCACTGCTGGTAGTGCCGTATATCTTAAACGGAACTACTGGTTCAGAGATCAGCTACCAGAAATTTGAGTCGACCATGCTGAAACCGCATGATGTTGACCACTTGCTGGCTTACAAAAGCGGCGACCTGGTAGAGGTAGAAGTTTATATTAAGGCCGATAGCTTGAACAAAAAAGAGCAGTACAAAGCCGTTCGCGATCAGCATACTTACGGATTCAGCACACCGAGCCCGCAATATACTTTCAAGGCTGCCTCTTATGAGAGCCTGCAAAAATCAATTGCCGATGCAGAAAAAGATGTGCCTGAAAACCAAAAAACCCAACTCAAATTTGATCAGCGCGATAGCCTGTGGGGTAACTGGTTCTTCCAGGGCATTATCATGGTGCTGTTATTTGCAGGTGTTTGGCTGTTCATTATGCGCCGCATGAGCGGTGGCACAGGCGGCGGCCCGGGCGGTCAGATCTTCAACATCGGCAAGTCTAAGGCTACGCTGTTTGATAAAGAATCGCACGTTAACGTTACCTTCAATGATGTTGCCGGTCTGGAAGAGGCCAAACAGGAGGTAATGGAGATTGTAGACTTCCTTAAAAACCCAAAGAAATACACCAATCTGGGTGGTAAAATACCAAAAGGCGCGCTGCTGGTTGGCTCGCCGGGTACCGGTAAAACCCTCTTGGCTAAAGCTGTTGCCGGCGAGGCACAGGTACCGTTCTTCTCGCTTTCAGGCTCAGACTTTGTGGAGATGTTTGTGGGTGTAGGTGCTTCGCGTGTGCGTGATTTGTTCCGCCAGGCTAAAGACAAAGCGCCATGTATTATCTTTATTGATGAGATTGATGCTATCGGTCGTGCCCGTGGTAAAAACAATATTGTAGGTGGTAACGATGAACGCGAGAACACGCTGAACCAGTTACTGGTAGAGATGGATGGCTTCGGTACAGATTCTGGTATCATCATTCTGGCTGCCACCAACCGTCCTGACGTGCTGGACTCTGCGCTGATGCGTCCCGGTCGTTTTGACAGACAAGTTTCTATCGATAAACCCGATCTGATTGGTCGTGAGCAGATCTTCAGGGTGCACCTGAAACCTATTAAACTGGCCGACGGTGTTGATGCCAAAAAACTTTCTGCACAAACCCCTGGCTTTGCCGGTGCCGAGATTGCCAACGTTTGTAACGAAGCGGCCCTGATTGCTGCCCGTAAAAACAAAGAGGCTGTTGATATGCAGGATTTCCAGGATGCCATTGACCGTGTGATTGGTGGTCTGGAAAAGAAAAACAAAATCATATCGCCAGAAGAGAAACGCATTGTGGCTTACCACGAGGCCGGTCACGCCATTGCGGGCTGGTTCCTGGAACATGCAGATCCGCTGGTAAAAGTATCTATCGTTCCGCGTGGTGTGGCTGCGCTGGGTTACGCACAGTACCTGCCTAAAGAGCAGTTCTTATACACCACCGAGCAGTTGCTGGATGAAATGAGTGTATCAATGGGTGGCCGCGTGGCTGAGGATATCGTTTTCGGCAAAATCTCAACCGGTGCACTGAGCGATTTAGAGCGCATCACCAAGCTGGCTTATGCCATGACCAAGATTTATGGCATGAATGGCAGCGTGGGTAATGTATCGTTTTATGATCCGCAAGGCGAGTACCAGTTTAACAAGCCTTACTCTGATACCACTGCCGAGATGATTGACAACGAGGTGCGCAAGCTGGTTGACCAGGTTTACCAAAGCACCAAAGACCTGCTGAACGCTAAACGCGAGGGTCTGGAGAAAATCGCTCAGAAACTATTGGAGAAAGAAGTACTGTTCCAAAGCGATCTGGAAGAGATTCTGGGTAAACGTCCGTTTGACGAGCGTACCACTTATGATAAGTTTGTAAACGGCGAAGCGGCGCTGAACCCCGATAAAGACAACAATGCCATCCCGGACAGCGTAACCAATCCAGAAGTATCAAGGATTGACGGACAAACCGGCGACGCACAATAAAATTTCCTGATATTTAAATGAAAAGCCGTTATGTTTGTACATGGCGGCTTTTTTTATTTAAGTAGAGTTAAATAAAGCCACAACGTCATTGCGAGGAACGAAGCGATCTCTGTACATGTAAGACAGATTTGCACATCCGAATATCCTATGCAGAGATTGCTTCGTTCCTCGCAATGACGTGACGGAAAACGTCGTTTAACGTTTGACTATCTTTAATTATTTGATGAAGGACAATACCACCGCAAAAGAGAAACTGCTGAAAAAAGTGCGCAAGGCACTGCTGGAAAAGCGCGACAATCCCTATCCCAACCTGGAAGACCTGCCGCTTTATGCCCCAACCGATGAAATGCTGGAGATTGTATTTGCCGAAGCATTCACCGCCGTATCAGGCCAGTTTGTGTTTTGCGAAGACGAGGTAGACCTGATAGAAAACCTGCTCACCCTGGCCGAAGAGCGCAAGTGGAACAAGATCTATGTTTGGGAACCAGAACTGCAAACCCTCCTAAACACTTACGAATTCCCTTTTTACGAGACCGATAAAGATTTTGAACAAGCCCAGGCTGGCATCACCTTATGCGAGTCGTTGATAGCCCGCAATGGCAGCATTATGGTTAGCAATGCCGGTGCGGCCGGTCGCCGGTTAAGCATTTACCCGCCAGTACATATTGTTATTGCCTATACCTCGCAACTGGTAATGGATCTGAAAGACGCCTTTAAACGTCTGAAAGAAAAGTATGGCACTGAACTGCCGACGATGATCAGCAACATAACCGGCCCAAGCCGTACAGCAGATATTGAGAAAACCCTGGTTTTAGGTGCTCATGGGCCTAAAGAGATTTTTGTGTTTCTGCTGGATGGGTAGGTGAAACCAAGTGCAAGGAGAAGCAACTCACTAATAATCAATAAACCACTGGTAGCCGTTTATTTTTTTATACTCAGAAGGAATTTTTGTGAGCACTTGTCTTTTATGCGGATCGATTTCATCTCCATAATGATGAACGCGATAAAAGCGTTTCTTTAAAGTATCAGCAGGATAAATTAATTCAATGGTATCTATCTTATTACCATGCCACCTAAATTTATATAATGGAACTTCGCCGGAGTGACCATATTCAACACCTCGTATCAATTTCTCTTTAGGTGAAAAGGCAGGATTTACAAACTCTACTGGATCAGAAAACCCTCCTGAAGAATGATATAAGTAAACAACATTAACATCCCTGGCACAACATCCGGATGAAGGGTAATAGTTGTATACAAAATCGAGAAGTCCATCTCCATTTATATCTTTAACATGATAATCAGTAAACCCTAGTTTCTCTGTTTCCGCAGAGATTAACTGGTTAAAATGACTATCGACTTGCTCAAAAACATGAAGACATACGGTGTAGTGGTTAGGCTCATTATAAACCAAAAGATGATTCTTTACACCGTCAAATAAGTGGCCGTAACTTAAAATAATGGTACTATCAACAGCATCTAAGCCGCGTCCTTTAAACGGAGTGCCAATATGTTTAGTTCCATACGCCAATATCTTCCGGATAATTGCAAGCTCCCGCAAACTGTCAGACATTTCTTCATTTTCTCCCTTCCGATGAAGGGAACCAACCGCTGCCTTATTTGCAATAGGCTCGGCACCTGCCTGTGTTTTTGTTACAGCTTGGTGTCTTGACTGTTGGCATGCAGCAGCCATAAAGAGCAAGATAAGGAATAGGCATTTCATCTGACAGCCAGCAAATTGATTAATTCTTGAAAAGCACGACCATTCATCAATCACTTGATCCCCAAACAAGGTCCGCGTTAATGCGCTTCCAGCCAATTCACACCTGTTCCCATCTCTACCATAATTGGCACGGTGGTTTTAATGGCGTTCTTCATGTGATGCTCAATAATCGGCTTTAGTTTATCTACCTCATGGTGCGGCACATCAAACACCAACTCATCATGTACCTGCATGGTCATGCGGGTATCCATTTTCTGGGCTTTTAGTTCGCGGTGGATGTTGATCATGGCTATTTTGATCATATCGGCTGCAGAACCCTGTATAGGTGCATTGATGGCATTTCGCTCGGCAAAGCCGCGTACGGTAGCATTGGCCGAGTTGATATCACGCAGATAACGGCGACGGCCCATTAGTGTGGTTACGTAGCCATTCTCGCGCGCAAAATTCATGGTATCGCTCATGTATTGCTTAATACCCGGGTACTGCGCAAAATATTGATCAATAATGTCGGCTGCTTCTTTACGCGGGATACCCAGGTTTTGCGATAGCCCGAAAGCCGATTGCCCGTAAATAATCCCGAAATTAACGGCTTTGGCATTGCGGCGCTGGGTACCGTCTACCTGATCGAGCGCTACGCCATACACGTTGGCTGCCGTGGCGGTGTGGATATCAAGGTTATTAGTAAACGCATCGCACATGTTCGGGTCTTTACTAATCTCGGCTATAATGCGCAGCTCAATCTGCGAGTAATCTGCCGACAGAATGATATGATTTTCATCACGCGGGATAAATGCCTTCCTTACCTCGCGCCCGCGCTCTGTCCGGATCGGGATATTTTGCAAGTTTGGATTCACCGAACTCAACCGACCAGTAGCCGCCACCGCCTGGTTGTAGGATGTATGCACACGACCGGTTTTGCTGTTAATCATCGTCGGCAAGGCATCTACATAGGTCGATTTCAGCTTCTGTAGCTGACGGAAATCCAGGATATCACGAACAATATCGCTCTTGTTGGCCAGGGCCAGCAACACGTCTTCGCCCGTCTGATATTGGCCGGTTTTTGTCTTTTTAGCTTTAGGATCAAGCAGTAGTTTTTCAAACAATACTTCCCCCAATTGTTTTGGCGAGGCAATATTGAACCGCACACCCGCTTTCTCATATACGGTTTTCTCCAGGCGAATGATATCCGACTCCAGTTCGCGACTGTAGTCCTTCAATGCCTGCTCATCTATGCGTACCCCTTCAAATTCCATATCGGCCAGCACATAAACCAGCGGGTGTTCAATCTCATGAATCAGTTTTTCGGCCTCGGCTTCTTTTAGTTTGGGCTCAAATACCTGTTGTAGTTGCAGGGTAACGTCAGCATCCTCGGCGGCATAGTCTTTTACCTTTTCTACCGGCACATCGCGCATGTTCAACTGATTCTTACCCTTCGGACCAATCAGCTCGGTAATACTCACCGGCTTGTAGCCCAGGTAGTTCTCGCTCAGGATATCCATATTATGGCGGGTATCCGGATCGATGATATAGTGGGCCAGCATGGTGTCAAACAGCGCGCCCTGCACCTGCACGTTATACCATTTCAGTATCAGGATATCATATTTAATATTCTGGCCTGTCTTGGCAATAGCCGGGTTTTCCAACAATGGTTTAAACTCATCCACAATAGCTTGCGCCTCCGTTTGATTTGCCGGGATAGGCACATACCAGCCCTCGCCTGCCTTGATGGAAAACGACATACCTACCAATTCGCAATCATTGGCATCGGTACCGGTGGTTTCTGTATCAAAACAGATGGAGGTTTGTCTTTGCAGCAAGGCTATCAGTTCGGCACGTTTCTCAGGCGTTTCAAACAGGTGGTAGGTATGTTCGGTATTATTGATGTTCTTGCCTGCTTCAATTGGCGACTCAACAATATCCTTAATATCTACCGTCATGGTGGTGCGGCCCTCGGCAACAGGGTTGCCAAACAAATCAGTCTGAATACCTACAGATTTAATCTCGGTTACGCTGAAATCATCACCAAACACACGGCGTCCCAGCGTACGGAACTCCAGCTCGGCAAACAACGGCTCCAGCAGGTCTTTACTAGGCGCACAGATCTCCAATCCCTCCTCATCCAGTTCAACCGGGGCATTGAGGTTGATGGTTGCCAGCCTTTTTGACAGCAGGCCCTGCTCGGCATACGTTTCCACGTTCTCGCGCTGCTTTCCTTTTAGCTCATGGCTATTGGCAATGATATTTTCTACCGAGCCATATTGTTTAATGAGGGACTTGGCAGTTTTCTCGCCAATACCGGGGATGCCCGGAATATTATCAACCGCATCGCCCCAAAGACCCAGAATATCTATTACTTGTTCTACGCGTTCTACCTCCCATTTGGCCAGCACTTCTTTCACACCCAAAATCTCCATATCGTTACCCATGCGGGCCGGCTTATAGATAAAGATATTGTCTGAAACCAGCTGGGCAAAATCCTTATCAGGCGTCATACAATAAACCTGGTAACCTTGTTGCTCTGCCTTTTTGGCTAGGGTGCCAATAATGTCATCGGCCTCATAACCATCACTGGTAATGAGCGGAATATTAAAACCGAGGATCAGTTTAAATACATAAGGGATGGCTTTAGACAAATCTTCAGGCATGGCCTCGCGGTGGGCTTTGTAGGCCTCAAACTCGGTATGGCGCTCAGTAGGTGCTTCGGTATCAAAAACTACCGCCATGTGGGTGGGTTTCTCTTTCTTCAACACATCCAGCAGGGTGTTGGTAAAACCCATCACGGCCGAGGTATTTAACCCGCCCGACGTAAAGCGCGGGGTTTTACTTAATGCAAAGTGTGCCCTGTAAATAAGAGCCATGCCATCCAGCAGGAATAGTTTTTTAGCAGACATAATTTTTCTTTTTATTAACCCCGGCTTAGCCAGGATAATAACATGTTTAATTAGCAGGCCGCCCTACGCAGCTCTGTATAATCTAATTCTTTATTCTACAAACATGTCATCCCTACGGGATTTTGGATTTTGAGCCCCAGGGGAGCGACCTGTTTGTAACAATCAGCCTATATAATAAATCAGCCCCATAGGGGGCGGTGTTATATGATTAGCTAATTGCTTAAGCTTATGAAAATCAAATACCCACTGAAATTCAGCACGTACTCACAATAGTTTCATCTTTACCGCGTTTCTTTGCGGCGTATGCAATTTAGAGGATAAAGATCATCTAAAAAAATAAGATTACCGGCGTGCCCGTTTGGCCAGTTAAAAAAATTTGATATAATTTGTAGTTTATTGATTATGAAGACCCTGAAGTTACTCATCCCTTTTGTACTGTTTGCCGTTGCCGCCAAAGCGCAGCTGCCTGGCAATGACTTTTATGAACGTTACGTATTGCCGGTAAGCAGTCAGCAAGCACCTGCCGGTTACGGCCTCAGTGCAGCCAGCCCTATCACGGTAGGCGCCTACGCCGATCTGACCGATCAGGCCAAAGTAAACAGCCTGCTTAACCGCTTTTTTAATACCTTTTGGTGGAATGATAATGCCAAGGTTGAATACATTGATCATACCACCAAAATGATCAACAGTGTTAACTACGAGATTTTCCGCGCCGTAAAACCGGGCACAAAAGATACTGTCAGCATTTATACTGATTTGTACAAAACCGGTCCGATTTATGTACCGGAGGGCATGGTTGCTTATTCTAAAGAACGTTTGGCCGCACAGTTTGCGCCAGCCCTTCAACAGCTTAAAAGTTATGAGGCTGCTACCGATAAGTATGCCGATACTGCTGCCAAAAACACCTCATTCAGACTGATCTCCTTTTTGCAAAGCAATGTGGGCCTGGATTACCTGATGGACCAGGATCTAATTGACCCCATTATGAGCAATTATGGCCTGGACATGGATTTTAAAGCCTGCCTGGTACGCTCTTACATTTTCCACAAGTTTGAGTATATCATGACCGGGCAAGACAACGCCAAGGTAAAAGCCTTCAATGCCATGGTTGACGATTACATGGACATCACCAAAAAGCACGCAGAGCTGGCAACTAAAGATGTTACTGCGTTGATGGTGAAGAAGTCGTAATATACCCCCATGTCATTTCGACCGCAGGGAGAAATCTTTTCGAAGACGCATTGCATCAGAACTATCGCATCGAAAAGATTTCTCAGTCGCGCCACGCGCATTCTTCCCTCCGCTTCTTCGAAATGACATGGGGTGTTAGATACTACTTAAAATCGCACCCATCAACATGATCGTTCACCATGCCGGTAGCCTGCATGTGGGCGTAGCAAATAGTGGTGCCGAAAAACTTGAATCCGCGTTTTTTCATGTCTTTGCTAATGGCGTCTGATATGGCCGTGCTGGCCACCAGCCCGCCTGCCTGGGGATGATTAACGATTGGCTTACCATCGGGCATAAAACCATACAGGTAGGCATCAAACGAGTCGAAATCTTTTTGAATTTGCAGGAACAATTTAGCATTGGTAATCGCCGCCTGGATCTTCGCCCGGTTGCGGATAATGCCTGCATCATTCATTAATCGCTCCACATCGGTTTCATCAAACGCAGCAATCTTCTCCGCATCAAAATTGGCAAAAGCCTTACGATAATTTTCCCGACGGCGCAGGATGGTGATCCAGCTCAGACCGGCTTGTGCACCTTCTAATATCAGGAACTCAAAGAGCACCTTATCATCATGCACTTCTTTGCCCCATTCCTCATCATGATATTTCATATACAGCGGGTCGGAGCCGCACCAACTGCAGCGTTTTTTGTTATCGGTAGGTTGATCTGGCATGGGTAAATAATTTACACAATGCTAATAATTTTAGGATTAAATTACAACCAGGATTTAACGAATTTACAGGATCAATGAGATTGCTGACCTCAGTCCGATTCAGACGGACCTAAGAAAATCCTGTTCATCCTATAAATTCGTTAAATCCTGGTTCAAAAAAACGCCCCCGATCAATTCAAGGGCGTTCTTGGAAAAATATCACAGGGCAGCGATAACGTCTGACCCATATCTTTTATACAATTTTATATCTCGATAGTTTGACCAACTTCTGGCAATTTGAGGTTGATACCAGCACTTTGGAATTTCTGCGCGGCCTCTTCTTTATCAATTTTAATTACCGGGAAGCTGTCATAATGCACACCTACCACGTTTTTGCAGTTAAAGAAACCGGTTGATTTGATGGCATCATCCACACCCATGGTATAATTATCGCCGATAGGCAAAATGGCCCAGTCCAGATTTTCATCGGCCAGGAGTTTCATGTCGTAAGTCAGCGCGGTATCACCGGCAAAGTATACGTTCTGGCTGCCGGTGTAGACTACAAAACCAGCGGGGTTGCCGCCGTTAGAACCGTCAGGCAGTGTTGCAGAGTGAACGGCGTTTACCATTTTCACTTTGCCAAAATCAAATTTAAAGCTGCCGCCAATATTCATGCCGTGCACGTTATCTACCCCTTGTTTGCCCAGCCAGCCGGCAATCTCGGCAATGCAGATCACTTTAGCGCCGCTGTTTTTAGCAACGGTTACCAGGTCGGCCACGTGGTCGCCATGACCGTGTGATACCAGGATGTAGTCTGGCTTCAGGCTATTTACATCCACGTCTTTAGCCAGCGGGTTGCCGGTAATAAATGGATCAAACAACAATTTCTTTCCGTCAAACTCCAGTTCAACGCATGATTGTCCGTAATAGGTAAGTTTCATGGTAGATTTTTTATGTGTGTTAAGCTATCTGTAAGCTTCACAAAGGTGCAAAGCATCTTTATCAGTTACAACGCCTATTTACCAAAAAGGTTGCCCAAACCACCCATTCCGCCAAACATATCGCGAGTCATGGCAGCAGCTTCAGCCTGGCTTACATTTTCTGCCTGCTCCATGGCCTTGTTTACAGCCACGGCTAGCAATTCTTCCAGCTCTTCTTTATCGGCTTCTTTATAAAAATCTTCGTTGATGGTGATAGATTGTACCACCTTGTTGGCATTTGCGATAACGGTGATCAGGCCGCCTTCAGCCGAGCCGGACACGGTAATGTTATCCAGTCTTTTTTTCATCTCGCCAGCTTTCTGCTGGGCTTCCATTAATTTATCAAACATATCAGCTCCTTTCTCCCGTTGGGGATTTTTAATGTTTTTTATGCGTCTTTTTCTTTTCGGCTACCTTATGATGAGCTGACTTGCTGGCTTTCTTAGCCACGTGCTTCTTTTCAGCCACCTTTTTCTTTACTACGGTTGGCTTCTTTTCAACCACCTGGCGCCCTTGCGGCTGATCCTCCTCCTCTTCGCCTCCGCGACCGTAAGCACCCGCACGAACCACCGGCATACCGGTCATTTTAAATAAATCGTCCAGGTGCAGCAGGCTGCCGTTGGTCATATTGTCAAGCAATATAATTACCACATCGCGATGCATATCGCGCAAAAAGTTGTGGCGAAAACCATGCCACCAGCCTGTGTGGTAAACCACTTTCTGGTTAGGCGCTTCAAACAAATGCCAGCCATAACCATAGCCAAAGTGTCCGTTCTTAAGCGGCACCCGGTTGGTATAGGCAGAATCCTGGGTGGCGGCTTTAATCAGGCGACCGGCGCGCAGGGCACGGTCATATAAGAACAAGTCGCCTACGGTGCTGTAGATACCTTTATCGCCTACCGGGCCATCAAGATAATTTTGCGCTACCGAGTATTTCCAACTGTTACGATCGTGGCCCAATACGTTGGTCGGGATCTTATCATAAACCGCTTTTGAGTACACCGCAGTGTGGCTCATGCCAGCCGGCTTAAATATATTTTGCTGCATGTATTGGGCATAAGGCATTTTGGCTGCCTTTTCAATAATAGAGCCCAGCACCATAAAGTTTGAGTTGTTATAATGATAACCTTTATCGGGCGCATTATAACGAGCCGGTTTGTATTGGGCCAGCAGATCCATCATTTGTTGATTGGTTACACCCTTCTTTTGATCGCGGTGTTCCTTCCGGAAAACATCATCAATAGCGTATACATAATTAGGCAGTCCTGACCGGTGCGTGAGCAGCATACGGATGGTAACACCATGATACGGGAAGTTTGGATAATATTGCTGCACCGAATCATCCAAACGGAGTTTGCCGCGCTCCATCAACTGCAAAATGGCGGTAGACGTCATGGTTTTACTGATAGATGCCAGCTCAAACTGAGAGTTGATATTGAGACTGTCCTGACGCGGGTAATTGGCCCAGCCGAAAGCGTTTTCGTAAACAATCTTTCCGTTTTTTGCTACCAGCACATTGCCGTTAAAACCAGCTGCAGTGTGCAGATGCTGCATAAAAGCATCAATCTGTTTATCAGCATGTTTGGGGTCATACTTCATAAACTCGGTAGTATTAAATGGCTTTGAAGTATCAACAGGGTATTGGGCGTCGGTAGTTTTGGGTTTTTGAGCGCACGAGGCCAAAACTAGTAAGGCAGAAACAGCAGTAAGAACGTTCTTATTCATCAATATCATAAGCTATAAGGGTAGCAACAAATGGCAAAAATCAACAATTAAGCGAATGAACCACAGAAAAGTTTTAAACAAATTTTTCTTTTAGTTAACGCTCATAGGGTATATTTAGGTATGAAAAACCTAAACCTTAAAACAACTTTATTGGTGGCTTTTATCTGCATTTGCATGGCCGCCCCAACGCTGGCTCAATCTACAGACGCTAAAGCTTTAGTAAAACAAGGCACCGAACTGCATGACCAGGGTAAGTATAACGAGGCATTGGCCAAGTATACCGAGGCCATGAAGGCCGACCCCAATTATCCTACCGCTTATTATGAATATGCCTATACACTGTTTACCACAGGCAAGGGCAAAGATGCCATTACTTACCTGGAGAAGCTGCTCAAGCTTGATCCAAAATCTGCCAACGCGTATGACATGCTGGGGAGTATTTATGATGATATGGGGCAGCAGGATCAGGCCATTGAATATTACAAGAAAGGCGTTGCCGCCAATCCCGATTACCAGCGCCTGCATTTTAATCTATCAATCACCTACTATCGCAAACAACTTTACTCGCAATCGGCACAAGAAGCCTTGGCCGCTATAAAATTAGACCCGAAACATGCCAGCAGTCACAGAATATATGGCATGGCCGCTTATGCATTGAATCAACGCGGAGCGGCATTACTGGCCTTTTGCAACTTTCTGCTACTGGAACCACAATCCAAGCGCTCGTTGGAGATTGTTAATAATGTTAAAAAGATTATTAACTACGGCATCAAACGCAAAGATGCTAAAAACGTTACCCTGAGCGTATCGCCCGATGATATGGGCAATTTGATGATGTCGATGAGTGTTCTGGCTGCCACCGATAAAAAGGGCGAGCTTTCTGCCGTTGATTCATTGCAATATCAGCTTACCTCTTTATTTAACGTTGCCAACACCATTGCCGGCGGAGACAAGGCCGACCCTTTTGTGGTTAAATACTATGGCGATTACTTTAAAGCCCTGGCAGAAACTGATAACATGCCGGCGTTTACCCGCTTTATTAGTGTGAGCCTTTACCCTACAGAAAACATGCAATGGCTTAAAGACCATGATAAAGAATTGACTGCCTTTGATATCTGGACCCGCAGCACACTGCATAAGTTTTAGCTTTAGACCGATAATGGCTACCTTTCGCCCACACCAATCTATTGAGAGGATATGAAACGTTTCAGCTTGATTTTGCTACTGGTTATTGCCTGCGCAATCACCTATGCACAGGATGCCCGCTCGCTGATAAAAGAGGGCGCCGATCTAAGCAGCGCTAAACAATATACCGCCGCTATTGAAAAATATAAAGCAGCATTAGTTATAGAACCTAATAACCCCCAGGCCAACTATCAGTTGGCTTTTGCGCTCAACCAAACTGGCAAGAGCACAGATGCTATACCCTACCTTCAAAAAGCTACCACCGGCGATGCATCAGCCAATATGAAAAGCGGCGCTTATGCCTTACTGGGCAGCATTTATGACCAGGCCAAACAGCCTGCTAAAGCCATTGAAAACTACAAACAGGCGTTGACCTTAACACCAGACGACCAACAATTGCAATACAACCTGGGCCTGGCCTTTTTTCGCAATCACCAGTATGTCGAGGCCGAGCAATGTGCCATCAATTCGCTTAAACTGGCGCCTCAACACTCAGCCAGTATGCGGTTGTATGCGCTGGTGGCCTTTCATCAAAATAAACGCGCACCAGCACTGCTGGGCTTGTGCAGCTTTTTGCTAATGGAACCGAATACACCGCGAAGTTCCGAGTCATACAGTAATATCCAACACATTATTCAGGGTGGCGATCTAAAGCCTGAGCCCGGCGAAGTTGCGCCACATCATATTGATGCCGAAACCAACGCCCTCAACCAGGCCATCAGCAGCGCGGTAGCGACCGAAGCCAAACGTCGTTATTTTGTAGCGGCAGATAAATTTACGCAGCAGTTGCAGGCCATATTTGCGGCTATCGGTCCGCTGGCAGAAAAGCAGCAGCATGGCAGTGAGTTGTTCAAAGCGCCGGCGGCGCGGTTTTATAAACTATCGCAATCGGGCAATATGCCGGCGTTTGCACGTTTGATTAGTCAGAGTAGCGACAAAGCTTCGGTGGCGTGGATTGCGGCGCATAGCGATGAGATGGGGAAGTTGGATGAGTGGTTGAAGGGGAATTGATAGTTTTCGATCTATGAAAGATTATGTCCCCCAAAATAAATTTGACGAAAAGGCTATAGCGTGTCTTCAATCTCTCCCCTTTGAAGCGGTTAGAAATGATGTTTGGGAGCTATTAGAATGGCTGCAAGATATGAACTGGCCTGTTGCCTATGATGTGGCCGTGTATCTTGCTCCTCATGTCAATGAAATAAAAGATGACCTGATTAAGATCTTCAATACAGATGATACGCTTTGGCAAATGTGGATCATCTGCGGTTTAATAGGCCGGTCTCCTATAAAACCAGATGCAGAACTTTTAACTATTATCAGAAGGATAGCAGAACATCCAACCAAAATCGAAATTGAAGAAGAAGTTGATCTTGTTGCAAAAGATGTTCTTGAACAATTTGGCGGAGGCGCTTAATATAGATGATTGAAAAGATTTCTCCCTTTGATCGAAATAACATGCTCTTTAACTATATCGATGGGTTTGAAACCCGTTGATATAATTATTACTGTCATTTTTGTAACAACATCCTATAAATCTTAAAAATTCGCAAAATCCTGGTTCAGTTTATTCTCAAAAACCTAACTTAGCCGCAAATTTCAAAACACCATGAGTTTCAGAATAGAACACGATACCATGGGCGAGGTAAAAGTACCTGCCGATAAATACTGGGGCGCACAAACTGAGCGCTCACGCAATAACTTTAAAATTGGCCCGGAGGCTTCTATGCCTAAGGAAATTATCGAGGCTTTTGCCTACCTGAAAAAGGCTGCCGCTTATACCAATACTGATCTGGGCGTACTGGCTGCAGAAAAACGCGACCTGATTGCACAGGTATGTGACGAAATTCTGGCCGGCGAACTGGCCAGCGAGTTCCCGCTGGTAATCTGGCAAACCGGTTCTGGTACCCAGAGCAACATGAACGTTAACGAGGTAGTTGCCAACCGCGCACACGTGCTGCAAGGCAACAAACTGGGCGAAGGCAAAACCTTTGTTCACCCGAACGATGACGTGAACAAATCTCAATCATCAAACGATACTTACCCAACTGCAATGCACATTGCAGCTTATAAAATACTGATTGACTGCACCATCCCTGGTGTAGAAAAACTGCGCGACACTCTGAAAGCAAAATCAGAAGCATTCAAAAGCGTTGTTAAAATTGGTCGTACGCACCTGATGGATGCTACGCCGCTTACTTTAGGTCAGGAGTTCTCAGGCTACGTTTCTCAGTTGGATCACGGTCTGAAAGCTCTGCGCAACACATTCGATCACCTGAGCGAGTTAGCACTGGGTGGTACTGCTGTTGGTACCGGCATCAATACTCCTAAAGGTTATGATGTAAAAGTGGCCGAGTACATTGCTCAGTTCACCGGCCTGCCATTCATCACTGCCGAGAACAAATTTGAGGCCCTGGCCGCTCACGATGCCATTGTAGAAAGCCACGGCGCGCTGAAACAGATTGCCGTTTCATTAATGAAGATTGCTAACGATACCCGTATGCTGGCTTCTGGTCCGCGTTCAGGTATCGGCGAGATCCATATTCCGGATAACGAGCCAGGCTCATCTATCATGCCGGGTAAAGTTAACCCAACCCAAAACGAGGCTGTAACTATGGTTGCTGCACAGGTAATGGGTAATGATGTGGCTATCAGCATCGGCGGTTCAAACGGCCATTACGAGCTGAATGTGTTTAAACCGGTTATGGCTGCTAACTTCCTGCAATCAGCCCGTTTGATTGGTGATGCTTGTGTATCATTTAATGATCATTGTGCAAAAGGTATCGAGCCAAACTATGATGGCATCAAAAAACACCTGGAAAACTCGCTGATGCTGGTTACTGCACTGAACCCGCACATTGGTTATGAGAACGCCGCCAAGATTGCAAAAAAAGCGCTGAAAGAAAACAAATCGCTGCGCGAGGCTGCCGTAGAACTGGAGCTGCTCTCCTCAGAGCAATTTGACCAGTGGGTACGCCCCGAAGACATGATCGGCAGCATGAAATAAAACACCCCTCCCAACCCTCCCCTAAGGGGAGGGCTTTAAATAGATAGTTTGAAAAAAGCTGCTAACAAAAAAAACGCTTCCCTTAAGTCCCTCTCCTTTGGAGAGGGGTTTGGGGTGAGGTTTTACCTTCTACTTTTTACTCTTTCATTAGCCTCCTGCTCTTTCAATCCACGCCTGCAGGGCAAAGGCGAAACCTATTTGCAGGGCGAGTGGCAGCAGGATAGCAGCGCCGTTCAGCACAAGCTGGTTACTTACACTTCTAATCATTTCCGTTTTACCTGCGATTCTTTTTACCTGAAAATCAATACCTTCAGCAAAGTGAATTACGGGGCCGATACCTGCATGAACAAAGGCCGGTGGACCGAATACGTACGCGGCACCTACGCCCAGCGCAATGACACCCTGTTTCTGCGCGGTCAGTTTTGCGATGATCATTACCGTATTAAAGAAACGCAGGATTGCCTGCGCGCCGGTAACTATGATGAGCTTTTTAGCGTAAGCAACAAAAGTGATTCGCTGCTGCAATTGTCTGGTACATCAAGCGTTATACCCATCGGGTTGCGCCTGCAAAAGCGTACCGGCTGCACACCCAAAGCACTATAAACAAACAACATAAATGAAAGTATTGAGTAAATTGATCTGTGCGGCAGCCCTGTTCTGTGCTCCGTTCAGTGCTATGGCCTGGGGTACCAACGGCCATCGCATCAGTGGCGAAATTGCGTCGCATTACCTCACGCCCAAAGCCAAAGCAGCGGTAAAAGCCATTCTGGGCGATGAATCTATTGCCATGGCCAGCAACTGGGCCGATTTTATTAAATCTGACGATAACTACCGCTACCTGTATAACTGGCATTTTATTGATTTCGATAAATCATACACCCTGCCGGAGATGAAGGCCTTCCTGGAGAAAGATACCGATGTGGATGCCTACACCAAGCTCAACTTTATGATTGCCGAGCTAAAAAAGAAAACCACTACTAAAGAAAACAAATTGCTGTACCTGCGCATGATCATCCACGTGGTAGAAGATATGCATCAACCAATGCACACTGGCCATAAAGACGATAAAGGCGGCAACGATGTAAAATTAAGCTGGTTTGGCAAACCGACCAACCTGCACAGCCTGTGGGACAGCGAGCTGATCGACTTTCAGCAATTAAGCTATACCGAATATGCGGCGGCTGTAAATCATACTACACCAGCCCAGGTTGCCGAGTGGCAAAAAGCGCCTATCAGTCAGTGGTTATACGAATCAAACCAACTGGCCGAAAAAATTTATGCCGAGGCCAAGCCAGACTCAAACCTGAGCTACAAATACAATTTTAACAACATTGCAACCCTGAACGAGCAACTGCTTAAAGGCGGCGTGAGACTGGCAGGAGTGCTGAATGCTATTTTTGGTTCTTAGTTGGATTGGGTTGATTAAGAGAGTGGTTTTATCTTATAGTGGTATTCAACCACTCTCTTAATCAACTATTCAACCACTCACAATACACAATCTACTTAAAAAATGAACATCCTCATGGTATGCCTGGGCAATATCTGCCGTTCGCCATTGGCGGAGGGGGTTATGCAACACCTGGTTCAACAAGAAGGGCTTGACTGGACAGTAGACTCTGCCGGCACCGGCGGCTGGCACGTTGGCGAAAATCCAGACCATCGCTCAGTGCGCGTGGCACATAGTCATGGCATAGATATCAGCACGCAAACCTGCCGCAAATTTCGCGTAGAAGATTTTGATGATTTTGACCTGATACTGGTGATGGACCGATACAACTACAGTGATGTGCAAATGCTGGCTCGCACCGAGGCCGAGACAGCCAAAATACACCTGCTTCTAGGCGAAAAAGAAGTGCCCGATCCATATTACGACAACAATATGTTCGAGCCAGTATTTAAGCTGATTGAGGGCGGCTGTAAGGGTGTGATTAAGAAGTACAGATAGTTCCAAGTATTTGTATTTGGACACAGCACAAAGGAGTGTCATGTTGAGCTTGTCGAAACACGAGCGTGGGCCTTCCCGCGCCCTTCGACAAGCTCAGGATGACACCCTCCTTTTAATAAATCCAGCCTTTATCCCCGTCCCATCAACTCGTCAACCTTGTTACGTTCGGTTTGTAGTTCGCGGGCCAGTTTCTTTTCTTTCTCGTTAGCTTTTACTTTGTAAGTCTGAAACTCTTCGCTCAGCTCTTCGTACAACTTGGTGCGGTATTTGGCTTCGCGACCAGCGCCTGAGGTACGCAGAATCACTACCAATAACGCAACAGCCAGCGCGCCCACCGCACCCCACATTACACTGTTATAAGTGCCTTTAGACAGATATATGCCCAAAAAGCTAATACTATTCTGGCGCTCATTAGCCTGGTTAAGGTTCTGTGTGCTGGTATTCAGTTGACTTTTAACGCTATCAACCGCCTTACCCTGCTCAGCCAGCTGTGCAGTGGCCGCTTTTAGTTTGTTGCGTTCTGCTTTCAAACTGTCGGTCACATTCTTCCACAGGGCGGCAATGATGGGCTGCTGATAATGATAAAATTTAGTGATCACATATTGATACTGCTGGCTAAGCCCGGTCATTTTCCGCATCGAATCAACATTTGGCGCTGCAGGCGGCTTTGCATAGCTTGATGGCTGTGCCTGGCCCACAGCAACCTGTTTGGCGGGTTTAGTATTGGCGCTGTCTTGCGCGTAGCTAAAATTAAATGTTGCGGCAAGTAATAAAACGCCGAGCGTTTTAACCAGTATCTGCTTCTTCATAACAGTTCAGTATCTATGGTTTTCAACAAACAACCGTTTATACGGTTTTGATCAGGTATTTAATAGCGAATATAGGGTTTACTGTGGATTTTTAGCAGGATAGTTATATTCGCAATATGAAAATCGGATTTATCGGTCTGGGTGATATGGGCCGCCTTTACGCAAAAGCCTTTGCCAAAGCTGGTTACAGCGTATGCGGTTGCGACCTGCCCGAAAACCGTCAGAAACTGGAAGCAGACCTGGCCCACACAGGCATTGAAATTAAAGACAATGGCCGCGAAATTTCGCGCGTCTGTGATTTGATTATCTACTCGGTAGAGGCCGAAAGCCTGGAGAAGGTAGTGGCCGAATGTGCGGCATCAACCCGTCCGGGCGCCATTGTTGCCGGGCAAACCTCTGTTAAACATCCGGAGATCACCATTTTTGAAAAATACCTGCCCGAGGATGTGCAGATCATCACCTTCCATGCCATGCACGGGCCAGCGTTTGAGCCACCGGGCCAGAAACTGATCCTGATTCCCTACCGTGCCGACGAAGACGCCCACGAGCGTATGTATGACATTTTCGATGCCGTTGGTTGTGATATTGTAGAGATTGACGACTACCACGAGCACGATAAAATTGTTGCCGATACCCAGGCCGTAACCCACGTAGGTTTTGAAAGCATGGGCACCGCATGGAAATCTGCCGGCTTTTTCCCCTGGGAAAATGCGTCATATTTAGGCGGTATCGATAATGTAAAGATTTTGACCACCCTGCGTATCTTCAGCTATAAAGCACACGTTTATGCTGGCTTGGCTATCCTAAATCCGTATGCGCGCCAACAGGTTAAGCGCTACTCTATATCAGAATCAGAATTGTTTAAGCTGATGATCAAGGAGGAGGAAGCCGAGTTTCGTGAACGATTATACCGTGCCCGCGACTTTGTTTTTCATGAAAGCCGCAAGCCTATCATGTTTAATGAGCAGGTGATGCGTGAGTTTTCGCTCTCTGAGCATGCGCATCAGGGTAAACCCAACTCGCACCTCAGCATTTTAAGTATGGTTGATGCCTGGTACCATCTGGGTGTAAACCCTTATGATAACCTGATTTGCCAGACCCCGCCGTTCCGCCTCCGTCTCGGCATTGCCGAATACCTGTTCAAAAACGACGAGCTGCTGGAAGAATCAATAGAAACCGCCCTGTACGACAAAACCATCCGCGGCGACGATCTGGAATTTCACTCGGCTGTGCGCGAGTGGTCGGCCATTATTGGTTATGGCGATATGGAAGGCTATAAAAAGCATTTTAACGAAGTACAACAGTTTTTTGCCGGCCGATTAGAGGAAGGGAAAACGCAGAGTACGGAGTTGATACGACGGTTGATGGAGTAAGGAAGCAGGATTTTTCGTGAGTTATCTGCTTTAACGGGTACCCCCCCGAAAAATCCCGGTTCGCTGTAACAAACCACCATCCTCACTATCTAACCGTCATAATCACTAACTTTATAGCATGCCGGTAAACACTACCCTGCGCGAGAATATTGCTATTGCCCTGCAGTCTATCAGTGGGAACAGGTTGCGCACATCGTTAACGGCGCTGATTATTGCTATTGGCATTACCGCACTGGTGGGCATGCGTACGGCTATTGATGGCATGGAGCGGCGCACTAATGAGACGTTCTCCAGCATGGGGGCCAACTCTTTTACCTTGCGTAATCGCGGTACAGGCATTCAGTTTGGTGGCGGGGGGCGTGCCAAAAACTATCCGGCCATCAGGTATGACCAGGCGCAGCGCTTTAAGACCAGGTTTACCTTTCCGGCTACAGTTTCGGTTAATACTTATGCCTCATCGCAGGCTACGGTTAAAAACGGAGAGCTGAAAACCAATCCAAATATTGCCATCCTCGGGGCCGACGAAAGCTACTTGCAAACCGGAGGTTTCAAACTGGCATCGGGCCGAAACTTTTCGCCGTCTGAACTGGAACATGGTGATAACGTGGTACTGATTGGCGACGAAATTAAACTCAAGCTCTTTAAAACCGGCGATCCGATCAATAAAACCATCCTCATCGGTTCAAATAAATTCAGGGTGATTGGTTTGTTTGAACCCAAGGGTTCAAGTTCTGGCTTTGGGGGCGATAAACTTTGTGTTATCCCACTGTTCAAGGCCAAGCAAATCAGCACCAGTTCCAGCCCTACTTACACCATAACCGTAATGACCGGCACTTCAACCGAAGAAGAAGCAGCTATAGGCGAGGCAACTTCGCTGTTCCGTAACATCCGTGGTGTGCATATTGGTCAGGAAAATAATTTTGAGATCTCCCGTAGCGACAGCATCCAGCAGGAATTAAAAAAAGTGATGGACAGTTTCAGGGTTGGCGGTGTAGCCATTGGCCTGATTACGCTTATTGGCGCTGCCATTGGCTTGATGAACATTATGCTGGTATCGGTAACCGAGCGCACCCGTGAGATTGGTGTGCGCAAGGCCATTGGCGCTACTCCGTCAGTTATCCGCAGGCAATTTTTGATCGAGGCCATTGTCATCTGCATGATGGGCGGTGCCGGTGGTATCGTGCTGGGCATTGCGGTCGGCAACCTTATTGTTATGGGTATTGGGGGCTCTTTTATAGTGCCCTGGGGCTGGCTGCTGATAGCGCTGTTAATTTGCACCATCATTGGTTTGCTATCGGGCTTCTACCCTGCCAAAAAGGCGTCAAAGCTTGATCCGGTAGAGGCTTTGCGCTACGAGTAGCCTACCTGGCATCAAGCAACAAATACGTTTTTACTATCTTGCGGGCAAAATAGCTCTTATGCGCGCAATTCTTCAACGAGTATCATCAGCATCTTGCACAGTGGACGGTGAAATTACCGGGCAAATTGGCACCGGCTTTCTGGTGCTGCTGGGTATTGAAGATGCCGATACCACCGAAGACCTGCAGTGGCTGGCACAAAAAATAACCGGCATGCGCGTTTTTAGCGACGAGGCCGGCCTGATGAACAAAAGCCTGGCCGACGTTGATGGCGACATCCTGCTTATCTCTCAGTTCACCCTGTTTGCCCAAACCAAAAAAGGCAACCGTCCCTCCTTTATCCGTGCCGCCAGGCCAGATAAGGCCATCCCGCTTTATGAGCAAATGAAAGATGCCCTGCACCTGCTTACCGGCAAAAAAATAGCCACGGGTATTTTTGGCGCTGATATGAAAATTGCTTTGGTAAACGATGGCCCCGTAACCATCAGCATCGATACCAAAAATAAAGAGTAACACCCCCATAATTTTTATATAACTAAATCGTTAGTTAATTAATTGACCAGCGATGTTGACGCTATTTATTCGTGTCATTCGCAAAAATTTAGTGTAATTCGTGTCAAAACTTTTAGTTATGACTATCGAAGAAGCACAAAAGCTGGTTGACAACTGGATCAATACTACCGGTATCCGCTATTTTAACGAACTGACCAACACGGCCATCCTGATGGAAGAAGTTGGCGAAGTGGCCCGCATTATGGCGCGGCAATATGGCGAGCAGTCGTTCAAAAAATCAGATACCGAGGTTAACCTGGCTGATGAGATGGCCGATGTGCTGTTTGTGCTTATTTGCCTGGCCAACCAAACGGGTATAGATCTGACGGATGCGCTGGAGAAAAATCTGCAGAAGAAAAGCATCCGCGATGCAGACCGGCATCGGAACAACGAGAAATTAAAACCTTAGCATATGAAAACCCGCCTGATTGTTCCTTTTGTGCTGCTTGCATTAGCAGCCTGCAAACCCACACCAGATCAAACCGAAGCCATTGAGCTAGCTCACGTTAATTCCGCACCACCGGCAGCCGAAAAAGAGGTAGTCAGGCTGGATGAACCGGTAGGCAACGCAGATGTAAAAGAGGCAACAGACGACAATCAAACGACAGTCCAGGACACGGCCAAAAAAAAAATTCATGAGGGGGATATTACTTTCAGAACAAAAAACATAACCCAAACCCGTTCGGCCATTTTGGCTTCACTCAAAGCTGTGGGTGGCTACCTGGCCAGCGAGAAAGAGTCTACCAACGAAAGTGACAGCACCAGGAACTACACACTGGAGGCCCGAATCCCCGCCAAAAACTTTGATCGATTTTTGAACAAGGTTACCCAAACCGCCGTACTGATTGACAGCAAGAACATTACCACTACCGATGTAACTACCCGCTACATAGATATGACCACCCGCCTGCGCAACAAAAAAGCGCTGGAAGCCCGCTACCTGGAACTGTTACATCAGTCTACCCGGATGACCGATATTTTACAGGTAGAAAATAAACTGAACGAGATCCGAACCGAGATAGAGACCACCCAGGGACAGCTCAATTACCTAAACAAGCAAATTGCTTATAGCTCATTGCAAATAACGTTCTATACCAAACGGACGGACTTACCTGTTATTGACCAAACCGGTAACCGCTTACTGAATAGTCTGAAAGACGGCTGGTCTTTGCTTCAGCATTTATTCTTCGGTTTGATAGCCGTATGGCCGCTACTGTTGATTGGCGTAGTGTTGGTGGCGCTATTCAGAAGATGGAGGAAAAGAAGAAGAGCTCAACGTTTAAACAATCCGCAGCATTAACAAAGAAGCCGGAGGCATCACCTCCGGCTTCTTTGTTATTATTTCCTTAAAACTGGTATCGTACAAAAGCTTCCATCGCTTCATACTCGGCCATGCCCAACTGGTCATAACGCTGAGCCGTCTCGCGGTTACGGTCTTCGGCACGCTTCCAGAACTCCCGGGCATCATCACCAGGAAACACCGGCCGGTCCTTTTGCGATTGGTGCTTGAAAATAGCGTTGCGCTTGCGCACCACCTCCTGCGGCGATAGCGGCACAGCCATTTCAATCTCATAAGTATCAAACTCTTGCCATGCGCCGCGGTATAACCACAGCCAGCAATCCTCCACCCAGGCTTCGGTTTTCTTTAACTCGCGCAGTGCGGCCAGTATAATATTGAAACATACAATGTGCGTTCCATGCGGATCGGCAAAATCGCCGGCAGCAAATATCTGGTGGGGTTTTACTTGTTGCAGCAGCTCTATGGTAAGGCGCACATCTTCGGCAGTAACCGGGTTTTTCTGCGTTTTACCGGTTTCATAGAAAGGCAAGGCCATAAAATGTATATGGCTATCTGGCAAACCGGCATAGCGGGCGCCGCTAATGGCTTCAGTTTTACGAATGAAGCCTTTTACGGTCAATATTTCTTTCGTATCCAGCTCATTAGGGTGTTTCTTTTCCAGAAAATCGCGCATGTTGCCATACAGCTTCTTCAGCTGGGTAGTGTCTTCGCCAATGCTTTGGTTAAAATCAATGGCAAACTCTACGTAACGCAACACATCATCATCCCAAACGGCAGTATTGCCAGATGTTTGATAGGCAACATGCACCTCATGCCCTTGATCAACGAGGCGGATGAATGTGCCGCCCATCGAGATCACATCATCATCAGGGTGCGGCGAAAAAATGACAGACCGCTTGCGGGCGGGCTCCCGGCGTTCCGGGCGCTGGCTATCGTCAGCATTGGGTTTGCCGCCTGGCCAACCGGTAATGGTATGCTGTATCCGGTTAAAAATATCAATGTTGATGTTGTATACCGGCCCCTGCTCTACCGCCAGTTGGGCCATGCCGTTGTTATTATAATCGTCTTCGGTCAGCTTCAAAATTGGTTTACCCACCTCTAATGCCAGCCAGATTACCGCCTTCTTTTTCAGCTGATTGGTCCACACGCAGTCTTTTACCAGCCATGGCGTATCAAAGCGGGTTAAGAGCGATGCGGCATCCTCATCCAGCACAAACTCTACATGATCGCTCAGTTGCAGGTAAGTGGCCGGTACTTCGCCGGATATTTCGCCTTCAACAGCTTTCTTAATAATCGGCGCCTTCTTTTTACTCCAGGCCATCAGGATAATCTCACGCGCCTTGAAGATGGTGCCGATACCCATAGTGATGGCTTTGGTAGGCACGTTCTCTTTACCACCAAAATCTCGCGCGGCGTCGCTGCGGGTCAGGTCGTCTAAGGTAACTAAACGGGTACCACTGTTGGGGGCCGATCCCGGCTCGTTAAAACCGATGTGACCGGTACGACCGATACCCAGAATTTGCAGATCCAGTCCGCCGGCTGCGGTTATCTTCTTTTCGTAATCCAGGCAAAAAGCCGGGATAGCGTCCAACGAGAGCGTACCATCGGGGATGTGGATATTGTTGCGATTAATATCAATATGATCAAACAATTGTTCGTTCATAAAACGCACATAGCTTTGTGCGGCACCGGGCTGCATGGGATAATACTCGTCGAGGTTAAAGGTGATGACGTTTTGAAACGATAACCCCTCCTCTTTGTGCAGACGGATCAGCTCATTGTAAACGCCGATGGGAGTAACGCCGGTAGCGAGACCTAATACTGCATTCTGATTGTTTTGCTGTTTGTTGCGAATAACGCCAGCAATGCGTTGGGCAACTTTAGCAACTGCTTCCTTTTGATTGGGGTAAACGGTAACGGCCAGTTTTTCGTAGCGGGTTTCCTCCAATAAGTTTAATCTTGCCATACGTAATTTGGTTTATTGGGAGCAGCAAATATAGGGTTTTGTAACATACACGATACACTTGCAAGATTGGCTACAACTCCACTATCCCCCTAAATGCGTCGTTTTTCAACCATTGATGTTTAAACAGGCATATTAATGTGAATAAGATGGATAAATGAATGAAGAAATCGCACTCGTTTGTGGATCTGTACTGATTCATAACAATGAAACCCATTATTGGTTTCTCCGCTGGAAGTAAATCCTCCTCGTGCGAAAGACTCCTTGGGAGACATGGGGTAGGTTAGCTTATAAAGTGGCGAGGAGGCGCTTGCGCTTGTTTGAGAACCAAAAGGTTCTGCTAATAGTTATATCGCTCTCCCCACAATTTGCGCAGTTTTTCGCGGGTTTTCTGTTCGGCATCGTTAGTGCCGGGGTCATAGATCTGGGCTCCTTTCAGTGCATCTGGCAGAAAATCCTGATCGGCAAAGTTGCCTTCATAGCTGTGGGCGTACTTGTAGTCTTTGCCGTAGCCAATGTTCTTCATGAGCTTGGTGGGCGCGTTGCGCAGGTGCAGCGGTACGGGTAAATCGCCATATTGTTTCACCAGTGCAATAGCCTGACCAATAGCTGTTGTAGCCGAATTACTCTTGGCCGAGTTAGCCAGGTAAATAGCCGTTTGCGACAGGATCAGCTGCGACTCGGGCATACCAATCACCTGTACTGCTTCAAAGCAGCTTTGTGCCAGCAGCAGGGCATTGGGGTTAGCATTGCCAATATCTTCTGACGCCAGGATGAGCATGCGGCGGGCAATAAACAGCGGGTCTTCTCCCCCAACAATCATTCGCGCCAGCCAGTAAACGGCCCCGTTAGGGTCGCTGCCGCGCATGGATTTGATAAAGGCCGAAATGATATCATAATGCTGCTCACCCGTTTTGTCATACAGCGCCATGTTTTGCTGCACGTGCTCCAGCACCACCTCGTTGGTTAATACAATAGGATCTGTACTGAAAGCGTTGATCAACAGTTCAAAAATATTGAGCAGCTTGCGGGCATCACCGCCAGAGAGGCGCAGCAGTGCTTCATGCTCTCTGATCTCAATCTTTTTGGTCTTCAGCACCTCGTCTTCGCGCATGGCTTTGTCAAGCAGGTGCAGCAAATCGCTTTCTTCCAGCGATTGAAGGATATAAACCTGGCATCGCGATAGCAAAGCCGAGATGACCTCAAACGATGGGTTCTCTGTTGTGGCACCAATCAGCGTAACAATACCGCGCTCTACGGCGCCCAGCAATGAGTCTTGTTGAGATTTGGAGAACCGATGAATCTCGTCAATAAAAAGAATAGGTAACGAACCTCCCTGTTGTTTCAGCAGCGATGCTTTTTCAATTACCTCGCGCACATCCTTCACGCCCGAGTTAATGGCGCTCAACGCAAAAAACGGTCTGAACAAACTTTGCGAAATAATATACGCCAACGTGGTTTTACCCACCCCCGGCGGCCCCCAGAAAATCATAGAGGGCAACGACCCGCTTTCTATAGCCTTGCGCAATACCGCGCCTGGACCAACAAGATGCTGCTGGCCAGCATAATCGCCCAGTGACCGGGGGCGCATGCGCTCTGCTAATGGCGGAAGGTTATTCATTTTTTATGAGCAGTCTAAAATCCCAAATTTTTTAGTAAAACCAAACAAAATATTTAATCTTTGTGATAACGGGTAAAGGAGGAATAGGTTTAACCGATAATACAGTGGTCTAAACCTCTCCCAGCAACCGCACATTACCTACACACCCCTCCCAGGGGAGGGATAGCAGCTTCAGATGATCTACAAGTTTACTACTGAGACTTTCTCGTCCATTTGCGATGAACTGGCTACGCGCGATGCAGATCTGGCAGCCATCATCCAGGCACACGGTTATCCGCCCATGTGGCGCAGGCCTAATACTTTTGAAACGCTGGTGCACATTATTCTGGAACAGCAGGTGTCGCTGGCCTCGGCATTATCAGCTTTGAATAAACTGCGCGAGCGGATACAGGAAATTACGCCTGCAC
This sequence comes from Mucilaginibacter yixingensis, assembly GCF_041080815.1. NCBI lineage: Bacteria > Pseudomonadati > Bacteroidota > Sphingobacteriia > Sphingobacteriales > Sphingobacteriaceae > Mucilaginibacter > Mucilaginibacter yixingensis. The sequence goes on from NZ_CP160205.1 coordinate 4,921,941, forward strand.
GGGTGCTGTTATTAACCGACGAGGAAATGAAAGCCTGCTATTTCAGCAGGCAAAAAATGGCATACACTAAATACCTGGCAGAAGCGCTGCTGGGCGGCCATTTAAGACTTGATGAACTGGAACATTTGCCCGACGACGAGATCCGCCAAAAGCTGACTGCCCTTAAAGGCATTGGCAACTGGACGGTAGATGTTTACCTGATGTTTGTACTGCAACGGGCCGACGTTTTCCCCATTGGCGATTTGGCCGCTGTTAACGCATTTAAAAGAGTGAAAGGCTTGCCTAAAGATACCCCGCGTGAAGTATTTTTAACCATGTCGCAACATTGGCAACCTTACCGCACGGTAGCTACCATGTTGCTGTGGCATTATTATTTGTCTACGCCGCGCGGGAAGTAATCGTTCTATTCAATATCTTCAAAAGGAAGGCTGGCAATTTGCTCCAGACTAACAGTTGGCTTATGGTAAGGCTGCTCTGGAAAATCAGGCAATTGCTTGGCTTTACTTTTAGAAAACCCGAGCTTATACAATACGTTTTGTGAGGATGTCATCAACACCATATCATATTCGGTATCATTTTCTGGCAGATAAAACATGGCCTTCTCTCCAGCAATTTCGGGCGTTATCCAGCTATCGCCAATACGGGTGGTGCCCCAGGCGGTTATTTGTGCTGCCCATAGAATATCTGTAGGATATTTTAAAAAGTTTATCGCAAAGCAAAATGCGTCAAAAGAGATATCAAACGGAAAAGTAACAACCTGCTTTTTATCACCAAGATCTGTTAAACGCAGTTTTATGCCGTCATCTTTCAGCTTATATGCTTCAGAAAACTTTTTAGCTGCCAATCGGGCTTTAGCAATATTCTCGCCTTGGATAATAATCAGTTTATCGTTTACAACAGGACCAGACGGCTTTACCGGCGGCGTAATTAAAGACGTGGAATTTTTGGACCCTTTACTAAACCTGATCATATAAATAATGAAAGAGGTGGCCAGTATTAGTATGAGCGGGATAAAGCTGTTGTTCATGTTATTTTTGATAAGGATGCGCTAAACTAACAAATTTTAAAATCAGCCCCGCTGCCGCATCATTTTTTGTATAATAAATTTTTTACCTTAAATTTAAATTCAACACCATCTAAACTATTGATATTTAGCTATATCTTTGCAATCTGATTAATTTAATTAAACTCAGGAGAAAAATTGTATAAGCGATTGTTTTTGTGCCTCATAGTGGCATGCCTTCACCTTACCGCATCGGCTCAGTTTTTCCGTTTCAAAAAACGGCCGGTTTTGCCGCAATTACCCTCGGCTGTGGAGGCGCGTCCGCAACAATTTTTTGTATTTAAACTGCCGCAGGGCAAACTCATGCGCTACCAGGTGCCACGCAGCGATTTTGACCTGGAGGCCAACCAATATGCCGTTATGAAACTGGCACAGCACAATATGCGTTTCCATGTTTATGCCGAGGCCAGTTACAATTTTAATGAACTGGCCAGGCTGTTTGTATTACAGAATCGCCTGTCTGAAGCCAAATGGTACTTTCTACAAAGCAGCCTCATATCGCGACAGCAAAATAATTATCGCCTCACGTTTTCAAACCTCTGTCAGTTAGGCATCCTCAAATCAGAGATTGGCGATTTTGTACTCGGCCAGCAAGACCTGCTTGAAGCTCGTGATATGGCCGCCGCTAAAGGCTGGCTCATCGGTGTTATTGAGGCCGAGCAAAAGCTATCACAAATACGCCAGAAACGCATGGCCTCGCTGCGTTCTGATCTACGTTATGCGGAAACGGCTTCGATTGATTAATATTCATCATTTAACCTATTGTCATTGCGAGGGGGAACGACGAAGCAATCTCGTCGGAGGATAGTCCGGACAAGCAAAGTCGCTATGAATGCGACGAGATTGCTTCGTCACCCTCTGCTTTACCCCTGCCGTTCCTCGCAATGACAAGCTAAATAACTTCTTATCTAATCCCCCTGTAACCACTTTGTAATTTACTTGCTGCCTTGCTTTTAAATAAAAACATATTTTGTATAATTGTTATTCTATGCAGAGACGGCCGTAAAATGCTGTCTCTTTTTATTTACATTGGCAAAACGGAAAAGCAAATAATAAAGGCGCAAGTTTGATGTTAGATATTAACCCCGATTTAAAGACAACCAAGGATATGTTTAAGAAACTGTATGTGATACTGATACTCGGCTCTGCGCTGGCATGCAAAGCCGCTCCGGCTAAGATGATAAGTGTGCCCGGCTCTAACGATGTTCAGCCTGATGAGCAGCAGTCTGTAGTGTGCCGTACCATTACCTCGTTTATTTCCAGCTATAACTATAAAAAGGTAGAACTGAACGACTCGATATCATCCCTGATATTTGACCGCTACCTGAAAGCGCTTGACGAGAACCACAATTACCTGCTGGCATCAGACGTAAAGGATTTTGAAAAATACCGCACCGTGCTGGATGACGATCTGAAAAGCGGCAACCTGAACGATGCTTTTTACATTTTTAACGTTTACCAGAAACGCTATAACGAGCATGTAAAATACTCGCTGGCGCAGATTGACAAACCGTTTGACTACAACCAGAACGAAACTTTTACCTACGACCGTGATAACCTGCCATGGATAGCCAGCCAGGCTGATATGGACAAGTTGTGGACGCAGCGTGTAAAATACGATCTGCTGAACCTGAAGATGGCTAGTGCAGATATGGCCAAGAACAAAGAAACCCTGCGCAAACGTTATGAGAACCTGCTATCGCAGTCAAACAAACTGTCAAACCAGGATGTGTTCCAGCTGTTCATGGATGCGTTTACCAATAGCATAGATCCGCACACCAATTACTTTAACCCGTCAAACGCGGCCAACTTTAACATTGATATGTCGCGCTCGCTGGAGGGTATTGGTGCAAGTCTGAATACAGAGAACGAGTACGTTACCATTAAAAGCGTAGTACCGGGCGGCCCTGCCGATAAGAGCAAACAGATTAGCATTGATGACCGCATTATTGGTGTTGCCCAGGGTGCAGACGGCGAGTTTACCGAGGTAATTGGCTGGCGCATTGATAATGCTATTGCCCTGATTCGCGGTAAAAAAGGCACCATTGTACGTTTGAAAATTCTGCCAAAAGGTAAATCGGCATCAGACAAACCTAAGATTGTAGAGATGGTGCGCGAAAAAATCATCCTGCAAGATCAGTCGGCCAAGAAAGAGATTCGCACTTATAACAACAATGGCAAACAGGTGAAAATTGGTATCATTTCTATCCCTGCTTTCTATGTTGATTTTAACGCCTACAAAGCCGGCGATGCCAACTACAAAAGCACCACCCGCGATGTACGCCTGATTCTGGACACCCTGAAAAAGAACAACGTTGACGGCGTGGTGATCGATCTGCGCGAAAACGGCGGTGGCTCGCTGATGGAAGCTATTGAGCTGGCTGGCCTGTTTATTAAAGAAGGCCCCGTAGTACAGGTGCGCGATACCCAGAATAAAATTGAAGTTGACCAGGATGAAGATCCATCTATCTCCTGGACCGGCCCAATGGCCGTGCTGGTAGATCGTTTCAGCGCTTCGGCATCAGAAATTTTCTCAGGCGCTATCCAGGATTACGGTCGCGGTTTGATCATCGGTACCCAAACTTATGGTAAAGGCACCGTGCAAAGCCCAATCGATCTGGATAAGGTAATCAGCCCGTCGGTTAAAAATCTGCTGGCTAGTTTGGCCGGTAAAAACACCAAATCAGCCGCGGTGGGTAATGGCAGCCAGAGCCAGTTCGGCCAGCTGAACCTGACTATCGCCAAGTTCTATCGCATCAGCGGTAACGCTACGCAGCATAAAGGCGTAACGCCTGATATCAAATTCCCGTCTGTGATACCGATGGATAAATATGGCGAGGATACCGAATCATCTGCACTGCCTTTTGATATGATTAACAAAAGCGATTACAGCACCGTAGGCAGCTTTAGCAATGTGTTGCCGCAGCTAAACAAACTGCATGACCAGCGCATGGCTACCAACCCTAACTACAAATATCTGCTGGATGATATTGCCGACTTTAAGAAACGTGACGCCGAGAAGAGTGTTACGTTGAACGAGCAATCGCTGAAACAACAACGCGATGCCGATGAGGCCCGCACTTTTGACCGGAACAACAAACGTCGTGTAGCGATGGGCCTTCAACCACTCAAAAAAGGCGAGACTGCTAAACCAGCTGCCGTTGCCAAGAAAGAAGCTGACGACCTGGACTTCCTGAAAATTGAGGCCGGTCAGATTCTGACAGACTATATTGGCATGGACAACAAGGTAACCAACGTTCCGGCACCAAAACAATAAAAAAGAAGCTTTATATTAAAGCCCCTGCGGATTACCGCAGGGGCTTTTTTGTTGCTCTGGCCGGCAGAAAACACTGCTAAAAAATCCTCAGCGTAAGCAGGGTAATATCGTCAATAGGCTTGCCCCTGATCACCAGGTTCATATGATCCATCAGGAGCTGGTTAAAACGGTCTGGCTGCTGCTCGCCATTGTTGATTGTAAACTCTATCAACTTGTCTTCGTTCCACTGTTTGGTTTGATCTACCTCGTAATCCATCAATCCGTCGGTGTAATTGATAATGAGCGATCCTGGCTCTACATCAATCTCGCCCTGGTTAAGAAACGGCAGATTTTCAAACGCACCAATCATCGTAGTTCCCAATTTTAATGGCACCGCTTCGCCATTGGCATAAAGGATAGATGGGTTGTGTCCGCAATTAATATAGTTGAGCTTGCGTGTATGCTGATTGTATTTGGCCAGAAAAAGGGTGATAAATTTCTCGCCGCGTGTGTTGCTTACCACAATATGATTAAGCCGGTCTACAATGCTGGTCAAATCATCTTCTACCGTGGCCCAGGCGCGCAGGCTGGCCTGAAAGTTGGCCATCAGCAGCGCAGCCGAAATGCCTTTGCCAGACACATCGGCAATGCACCAAAGCAGCTCCTGGTCGTTCAGGCGGATGAAATCAAAATAATCGCCGCCGATGTCTTGATGGGGCAGGTATTTGGCGCCAATTTCTACCGCGGCATCTTTATGCAGCTTGCCGGGGATCAGCATGTTTTGCACCTCTACTGCCAGCTCCATTTCGCGCTGCATACGCTCGGTTTCTAAACGCTGGCGAAATAGTTTTTTGTTTTGCAGCGCCACCACAATGGTATTGACCAACGTTTGTACAAACTGCAGGTCGTTATCTACCATTTCATCGTCAGACTCAAAATCACCAATCAGGATGTAGGCCAGCGGCTTATTTTTAGTATAGATGGGGATAAAGAAATCGTAGCTGCTTAATAAGAAATTCCGGCTGTGGATTAGTGCGAACGGCTCCCTTATTTTCTTTAATGTATTACAGGCTCTAAGCAGTACCGGCAGCGTTTCAAACTGTCCGCCGTATTTAGACAGGCAGATAAAGCTATCATCTTTCTCTACCAGCAGCCGCATACGGCCAATGCGCAGCAGGTTTTTAAAAATAGCCTCCAGCATCTGGATGATAACAGGCGTGGCCGAGTTACGGTTAATAGCACGCGTAATCTCCAACAATGAGTTCAACTCAGACTGCCTCTTGAGCAGTAATCGTATTAATTCGTCTTCTCCCTGGTTATTTGTTTGCTGCATGTAGCGTAGAGGGCTTCACTAAATTATAAAATTAAATTAACAATAAAACCCCGGAAACATTATCTGCACAATGTTTAGCGTTAATTTAATGCGCTTTATTAATAAAGCAAAGACCTGTTGTCATGGAGTGGCAGATACCCATACTTCGCCGTCCTCAAAAACCTCTTTCTTCCAGATAGGAACGGTTTGTTTCAGCGTATCAATCAAAAAACGGCAAGCCTCAAAAGCAGCATCGCGATGGGCTGCCGCTACGGCAATAATCACCGGCACTTCGCCTACCTCTAGCGTGCCCACCCGGTGGTGGATAGCAATACGTTGCACCGGCCATTGCTGCAGAGCGCGGTCGGCCAGTCTTTTCATCTCGCTCAGGGCCATGGGCTCGTAGGCTTCAAACTCCAGACGTAGCACAGGGCGGCCCTTGGTAGCATTGCGTACGGTGCCAATAAAAACATCAATCCCACCACAATCTGGCGCCATTACATGCGCAATGCAGGCGTTGATATCTAAAGGCTGGTGGGTTAAAATAATGCTGGTTTCCATATCAGATCAACCTCCGCTTACTGGTGGAATAATGGCTATCTCATCAGTAGCGCTCAACAGCAGTTCATCATCGGCATACTCATTGTTTACCGCTAACAGGTAGGAGGCGAGTTGTTTCAATCGCGGATACTTTTGTTCCAACGCTGTTTTCAGGCTGGTGGCCGTTGCTCCTTCGGGTAATTCCAGTTTAATGGAGCTACCGCCAAAAATATCTTTGGCAATGCCGAACGCTAAGATGTTTACTAACATAACTATGCAAATATACCAAGTCTGGGGCAAGTTGAACAACACGCAGCCAAACGGCAAGCATTGGGAAGGGTTGCACCGTAAAATCTTAGTTGCATTTAACAGACTATAATACATCATTTTAACAAGCCCTTGCAAAATTGTACCTTGTTGGTTCATGAAGAAACTACTAACCAACCTTACCTTCCAGGTGCTTGTGGCTATTGCGCTGGGCATTATTGTGGGCTATTACTTTAAAAGCTTCGGCCCAACCGCCGACTTGATCAGCAAGAAGTTTATAGACCTGATTACCATGCTCATCGCTCCCATCATCTTCCTTACCATTGTGCTGGGCATTGCAGGCATGAGCGATATGAAAAAGGTGGGCCGCGTTGGCGGCAAGGCGCTGTTATATTTTGAGGTGGTCACTTCTTTTGCGCTGATAATAGGCATTGTGGTAGCCAACATACTCCGCCCCGGCGATGGCGTTAGTGCACACGGGCACGTTGATGAAGCCAAGCTGGCCACCTACCAGAAAGCCGCCGGCGAGATGAAGTGGGGCGAGTTTTTTGCGCACATCATCCCCAATAACGTTTTTGATGCTTTTACCCGCGGCGATATTTTGCAGGTATTATTTTTTGCTATCCTCTTCGGCTTTGGGCTGAGCAAGATGGGAAGCGTAGGCCAATCACTCATTGGCACATTTGATAAATTATTAAAGGTCTTCTTTAATATTATGAAGGTGGTGATGCGTCTGGCCCCTATTGGGGCTTTTGCGGGGATGGCTTTTACCATCAGCAAATATGGCGTGCAGACGTTGAAACCAATGGCCAAAATGATGGGCTCGGTTTATCTGACCATGTTCTTGTTTGTTTTTGTGGTGCTCAACATCATCTGCATGATCTGGAAGTTTAGCCTGTGGAAATACCTCAAACATATTAAAGAAGAGATCTTGATTGTACTGGGTACCTCATCTTCAGAATCGGCACTGCCGGCCATGATGGAGAAGATGGAAAAGTTTGGTTGCTCCAAATCGGTTGTCGGGTTGGTGATCCCTACGGGTTATTCTTTTAACCTGGATGGTACCACCATTTATCTGTCTATGGCGGTTATCTTTCTTTCGCAGGTGTTTCATGTGCCGCTTTCGCTGGGTCAGCAGCTGACTATTATTGGCATTATGATGTTGACCTCCAAAGGCGCCGCTGCGGTGACCGGCGGTGGGTTCATTGTGCTTACATCAACCTTAACGGCCATGAAGATCATCCCCATAGAGGGCGTGGCGATACTATTCGGTATAGACCGTTTTATGTCTGAGGCACGGGCCATCACCAATGTGATAGGGAATGGTATTGCTACCATTGTGATTGCTAAGAGTGAGGGTGAGTTTGTGGAGCCGGGTTAGAAAGGTTATATTGTAAAAAACAAGCATCATGAAAAAAATCTTTATCTTATCATGTGCGCTTTTATTGTTGGGCGTTTCGTCTTGTAAAAAGAACGATAAAACAACAACTACTACAAACATCGCCGTAACGGTAAAATCCGGGGTTACCCAAACTGCTTCCAGCGGGGCTACTGTTAATTTATATGTTAGTGCAACGGCGGCCACCGCGGGCAGTGCACCAGATTACAACGCCACAGCAGACCAAACGGGCAAAGCTACTTTTAGTAATGTAAATGCGGGGACTTATTATGTGGTTGCTGTTAATGGTGCCGCCAAAAATTATTACAGTGGCCTTATCCCTATTGGTTATACAAATGGTGCCGTTGTTTATCAAGACACTAACGGAGACGGGAAAATTGATGCAAACGACAAGGTAACTGCGCCTTCTGTAACTGTTGCCAGTGGTGCAACAAGCGCTTTTACTGCCGTTATTTACTAAAAAGAGGCGTGCCCTATGATTAAACGCTTTCGATTATTATAAAAAAGGCCGATGTTCATCACACCGGCCTTTTGAATTTCTATTTTTGACTTTTTAATTAGTAACGGTAGTACTCCGGTTTAAACGGACCTTCTACTGGTACACCAATGTAATCAGCCTGATCCTGATCAAGCACTTCCAGTTCTACACCAATTTTGGCCAGGTGCAGACGGGCAACTTTCTCATCCAGGTGTTTTGGCAGAGTGTAAACTTTGTTCTCGTACGCGCCGCCGTTGGTCCACAGTTCCAGCTGAGCCAGGGTTTGGTTGGTGAACGAGTTTGACATTACAAAGCTTGGGTGACCGGTAGCACAGCCCAGATTTACCAGGCGGCCTTCTGCCAATACGATTACGTCTTTACCGTCAACGTTATATTTATCAACCTGTGGTTTAATCTCAATTTTGGTGTTGCCATAAGCGCCGTTTAACCAAGCCATGTCAATCTCGTTATCAAAGTGACCGATGTTACAAACAATGGCTTTATCTTTCAACGCACGGAAATGCGCTTCGCGAACGATGTTTTTGTTACCGGTAGCAGTTACTACAATATCAGCCTCGGCAATAGCGGTAGAAAGTTTTTTCACTTCATAACCTTCCATAGCAGCCTGCAGGGCACAGATCGGGTCAATCTCGGTAACGATAACGCGTACACCGGCATTGCGCAGTGAATCTGCAGAGCCTTTGCCCACATCGCCATAACCGCAAACAACACCAACTTTACCAGCCATCATCACGTCGGTAGCGCGACGGATCGCGTCAACCAATGATTCGCGGCAACCGTATTTGTTATCAAATTTAGATTTGGTAACCGAATCGTTAATGTTAATAGCAGGGATAGGCAGCGTACCGTTTTTAACACGCTCATACAGTCGGTGTACACCGGTAGTGGTTTCTTCAGAAAGACCTTTAATGCCGGCAACCAGCTCAGGGTATTTGTCTAATACCATGTTGGTTAAATCGCCGCCATCGTCAAGAATCATGTTTAATGGCTGGCGATCTTCGCCAAAGAACAGGGTTTGCTCAATGCACCAGTCAAACTCTTCGGCGTTCATACCTTTCCAGGCGTAAACAGAAATACCAGCAGCGGCAATAGCAGCAGCAGCATGATCTTGAGTAGAGAAGATGTTACAAGAAGACCAGGTAACTTCAGCACCCAGCGCAATCAGGGTTTCAATTAACACGGCGGTTTGGATGGTCATGTGCAGACAGCCTGCAATGCGTGCACCAGCCAATGGTTTTGACGGACCGTATTCGGCGCGCAGCGACATCAGGCCCGGCATTTCGGCTTCGGCCAGTTCAATCTCTTTGCGGCCCCAATCAGCCAGCGAAAAATCTTTTACCTTGTATTTGGTGTAAGTGGTTTCTACTGAAGACATAATTTCTTGATTTTGACGCAAAATTACGCAATAGGTTTATGAAAATGAAATTGTGCCCATTGGCAGTGATTGGCGATTAGCCGATTAAGGATTGGGGTTTTGAAGTGAGGCTCTGGAATAAAAAATAAATGGCGGCAACTTAGCATGTGGGGTGCCGAAACAAGTTCGGCATGACGTGAAAGACATAGAAATCTTGTTAATCCTTAAAATCTAATAAATCCCGGTTCAGACAATTTCCTTACTTTTACCCACTTATGCAAGGACTCGTAACCAAATCAACCGGAAGCTGGTATCAGGTGCAAACGCCTGATGGCAAACGCTATGAGGCACGCATTAAAGGTAAGTTTCGCATTAAGGGCATGGTAACCACCAACCCTATTGCCGTGGGCGACCAGGTTGATTTTGAGTTTGAACCTGGTAGTGATAACGCGGTGATTACCCACCTGCACCCACGCAGAAACTACATTATCCGCAAATCTATCAACCTGTCTAAACAGGCGCAGATCATTGCGGCCAACCTGGATCAGGCCATACTGGTGGTTACGCTGGCATCGCCCCGTACTTCATTAGGCTTTATTGATCGCTTCCTGGTAACGGCCGAGGCCTATGACATACCTGCCGCATTGGTTTTTAACAAGCTGGATCTGTTTAGCGAAGAGGGGTTGGAGATATTGGCCGAGTACGAATCGATCTATGAAGATCTTGGTTATCCTTGTTTTGAAGTATCAGCCCTGAAAGGCACCAATATTGACCAGGTAGAGGCACTGATAAAAGATAAAACCACGCTGATTACCGGTCACTCGGGGGTAGGTAAATCAAGTTTGATCAACGCCCTGCTGCCCGATCTGGCCTTGCGCACCGGAGAGGTAAGCGGATGGAGCGATAAAGGTATGCATACCACCACCTTTGCCGAAATGCACGATCTGCCGCATGGTGGCTCCATTATAGATACCCCGGGTATCCGTGAGTTAGGCATTATTGACATTGAACCACAGGAGCTGGGGCACTTCTTTCCAGAGATTCGCGAGCGGATGAATGGGTGCCGGTTTAATAATTGCCGCCATATTAACGAGCCCGGCTGCGCTGTTTTAGATGCAGTTGAAGAAGGAGAGATAGCACCAACCCGTTATGAGAGTTACCTCAGCATCTATCATGGTAATGATACCCGCGCGTAGATGTTGTTGCTTTCACAATAAAAACAAACTGATATAGTTCTTCCTAATACATCAACCTTATTATGAAAAGAAAACTACCACAGCTATTTGTACTTGCAGGTTTATCGTTGATTTTGGGCGCGTGCTCAAAAGTTTATTCGCCTGCGCTGTATCACCAGGATATTGCCTACATGCCCAAGCCCACATCGTGGGACGAAAAAAAATCGGCCACCTATATTTCCGGCGGCGGCAACTTTTATACCAACCCTAATTTTAATGACGGCCTGGTGAGCGGACAGGTTAACCTGAGCGAAGGCCATGTGTTTAACGGCGCCAATGTGGCTTACGGGGCGTTTGGTGTGTTTGGCGATTACAGCAGCAATAACAATAATTCATCGAATAACAACAGCAGTACCAGTACCGATCGTTTTTTCGGTGCGGTTGGTGGCCGGTTTTCGGCAAACGCGTTTGTTCATAACGACAGGGTTGATTTTCGTTTTATTGGCGTAGAAGCTGTTTACAGTCATGAGTTTGGCAGCTATGCAGATTTCCGGAAGTCGTACGCCATGCTTTCGCCAGATAATTATGTAGATACGCGTACCGATCTGTTCAGCGCCGGGTTGACTACCGAAGTCATCTTCCATAACCAAAACAACAAACACTTCCAACACGGCATACGTGGCTACCTGGGCTTTACTGCCGGGCACAACCCGCTTAATGACACTTACTACAGAAACGACAATGAGTTTGCCGCAAAGGCGTTTAGAACCATCTACCCCAAGGCAAGCTACTACATGAAGATCAATGATTTTTTTGGCACGATAGAGGTAGGCAGTGCATTTATGTTCAGGTTTGGTTATAGCTTTTAGGTAGTCGCGCGCCTGCTCAAACCGCATCATCGGCGCTACCGGGTTCTTCTTCCTCATTGCCATACAGGGTATGCACCTCGTGCGCGTCAAACCCAATCTCGTTTAAATAGCGGGCAAAGGTGGCGGTGTAGCCATGGGTAAGGTATACCCTTTCGCAGCCGGTGGCATCAATGGCACTGATCAGGCCGTCCCAGTCGGCATGATCAGACAGCACAAAACCACGGTCTGCCGCGCGCCGACGCTTAGCCCCGCGAATGGCCATCCAGCCGGAGCAATAGCCAAAACTATAAGGCCCGAATTTGCGCATCCATGGCGTGCCTACGGCAGATGGCGGGGCGATGATGATACCTTTTCGCACCAGCTCTTTTGAAATCTCCGGAGTAATGCGTTCTGTCGGATGCAAACTGACGCCATTTTTGCGTAGCGCCTGATTAGTGTTCTCAATAACACCATGAGTATAAACCGTACCGTTAAACAGGTCAAGGTTCTGCAAAATACGTTGCGCCTTGCCCAGCGAGTAACCCACAATAACCGTTGCCAGGTCATTATCCAGGTTATGGCGCCACCAGTTGTTCATCTCTTCAAACACCTGTAGTTGCGGTTTCCATTTGTAAACGGGCATCCCGAAGGTACACTCAGAAATAAAGTGATGGCAGCGTACAGGCTCGAACGGTGTGCAAACGCCATCATCCTCCACCTTATAATCGCCGGATACCACCCAGATCTCCCCCTCGCACTCCAGGCGTACCTGCGCCGAACCGATAACATGCCCTGCCGGAAACAGGGTGATGGCGATGCCGTTGCGATTCAATGTTTCGCCGTATTCCACCGTTTGCAGGTTAATTTCACCCAGCCGATAATATAACACCTCGCGGGAGAGATGATGTGCCAGGTAATGCTTGTGCCCCCAATAAGCGTGGTCTGCATGAGCATGGGTAATCACAGCATAGTCTACCGGTTTCCATGGATCGATGTAAAAATCGCCTTTGGGGCAGTAAATGCCGCGGTCTGTAAACTCAAGCAACGGTTTGCGGGGCATAGAATGTCTTTTGTTAATAGACAACGGCAATAGCGGCAATTGGTTTTGATGGGATACTTCCCGCGCCTATCTCAATCATTTTTAATAACTTGCCTGTAACAACCCCTGATTATAACCCTCTAAAAGACTATGATCAAGCTGGTAAAGAACAATTTCGAACTGATATTTTGGGTAGCGGCCCTCACCTCGCTGGCTTTTACCAACCCGACACAAACGCACTTTGTGCTGTGTCCGCTACGCTTAATGGGCTTTACCTGGTGTCCGGGTTGCGGTCTGGGGCATTCTATTGCCTTTTTGCTTCATGGAGACGTAAAGGCATTGCTGCATGCACATTGGATAGGCATACCGGCTTTGTTGATATTGATGCACCGTATTGTTGTGTTATTTAGGCGTGCAATAAAAGCCCAACAACCGGTAGATGAAAACGCGGCATTTTCACCGACAGCAAACCGCCGTTTACCGATTTAATGCTTTGCCCCGCCTAATTACCATAGGGCAAAAGCCAATGCCAGCGTAATTTTATCTCAGTTTTTAAACAATCACTCATTAAATCAATACCAAATAAAATGGACTTTTATCAAAATGCATACATGAATCTGCCAGGCGTATCTGCCGAAGAATTAGGTTTCTTAAAACAAGCCACCAACGGGCTGGATGAAAATCAGCTAAAAAGCTTCTTTGTGGTATATTCTACCAAAAGAAAAAACCCTAATGACATCCTGTTATTGGCCGTTATTGGGTTCTTTGGATTTGCCGGTATTCACCGCTTTGTAATGGGTCAGGTAGGCATGGGCATCCTATTCTTCTTCACCGGCGGTTTGTGTTGTATTGGTACCATAGTAGATGTCATCAACTATAAAACACTCACATTTGAGTATAATCAAAAAATGGCTTACGAGGCATTTAACATCGTTAAAATTGGCGGTCAGTTTTATTAATCAACGTCAACTCCATCATATATCATAAGAACGGCGGACTATGCAGTCCGCCGTTTTTGGTTTTCAACGACATCATCCTTAACCCAACCTTGTCATTTCGATGAGCACGAGCAAGGGTTAAGTGTGAGCGCGCAAGAGAAATCTTGTAAGAGCGACACAGTGATTGACAAGCAAAGCCACTATGCAATCGTATAAGATTTCTCGTCGCCCTTTGCTCATTCCCCCGCTTCGCTCGCTCGAAATGACATTAGAGTCAATAAAGGCCAAGGCGATCTGATCAGATCGCCTTGGCCTTTATTGATTTTTGGAGAAAAACCGTTTAGACTCCCAGCTTAGCCAGCACATCCGCAGTAACGCCAACCTCACCCATCCGCGGGAAGATGATTTTGGTGCTATGCTCATGAGCCGACGGTACCATGTCGGTCATTACGTCCGTAACAAAGGTGAGGTTATAACCCAGTTCATAAGCCTGGCGGGCAGTGCCCTCAACGCCTATACTGGTAGCAATGCCGCCCAACACAATACCGGTAACGCCCAGTTGTTGCAGATGGCTATGCAGTTCTGTTTGCCAGAACGCGCCCCATGAGTGTTTGGTAATCACCGTATCGCCGGCTTGTATGCCTGCCTCTTCGGTAATTTGCAGCATTTCTGCGGGGATGGGTCCAGGGTTATTGGGGCCCGAGTCTTTACGTGTTTTTGGCCAGCGCGCATCGCCAGGGTCAACATTAATAAATACAATTGGCTGGCCTGCCGCGCGAAACGCAGCTACCAGTTGGTTAGCATTGCCAAGCACGCCGCCAATAGCCGCTGCCAGCGCCGGGTAGCCAACAATGCCTTTCTGCAGGTCTACTAAAACCAATGCAGTTTTTGGATCAAGTGATGTTATCATAGGGTTTTACCTCTCCTAAATCCTCTCCAAGGAGAGGACTTTTATGTATGTGATGTATAAATGTTCTGCTTTGTCCCCCCTTCAGGGGGTTAGAGGGCTTAAGGCGCCACCGCTTGTGCCGGCGCTTGTTCCAGTATTTTTTGCTGTTTCTTTTTCAGGTTGCTCTTTCTCAAAAACCTGAAGTGCAGGAGGCCGGTAAGCAAGGCCACGCAGCCCTCGGCCAGCACTGTGTTTTGTACACCTATCCGTTGAGACACGGCACCGATAATCAAGCCGCCCAGTGGTTGCATTCCAAAGAAGGCCATGGCATAAAAGCTGATCACCCGTCCGCGCATTTCTTGCGATACCGTAGTTTGGATCAGCGTATTACTGATCGTGATCTGCGACATCATACCGAAACCAGCCATTACCGAGAAGAATAGCGCCAATGGGTAACTATGCTCATGAGAGAATAGCGCCAACCCAGCACCAAATACGAGTGTATTGATGGCCAATATCTTCTTTAAATTACGTCCCGGCTTGAGGGATGCCAAGAAAATAGCCCCAGAAAATGCCCCCAGGCCAATCACGCTATCAATCACCCCAAAGGTGGATGCCGTACCGTGAAAAATATCTTTGGCATAAACTGGGATCAGCGTACTGTAGGGCAACACCAGCAAACTCATCACGCCCAGCATCACTATAATAAAATTGATAGACGGCGTATTTTTCAGGTAGTGGAATCCTTCTTTAAGATCGGTAAATGCATTTTTATTGTGTGGCTTGGCCTCATATTTAGGCAGGCGCATCAGCAACAAAGAACCTATAACTGCAATAAAGCTTACCGCGTTCAGTCCGAAACAAAAAACATCGCCAAATTTTTCTATGATCAACCCGGCAATGCCTGGGCCAATTAATCGCGATAAATTCACCATTGATGAGTTAAGAGCCAGTGCGTTGGGCAGATCAGACTTATCATGAATCATCTCATAAACCAATGATTGGCGCGCGGGCACATCAAACGCATTAATCAAACCCAGCAGCACGCTCAGCGCCTGTATTTCCCAAATGTTATAATGCCTGAAAAAGATGAGCAGCGTTAACAACACCGCCTGCACCAGCGATGCAATTTGCGTAGCCAGCAGCAACCGGAAACGGTTATACCGGTCTGCCGCCACACCACCAATAAAAGAGAACAGAAACGACGGGAACATACTGGCAAACAGCGTTAAACCCAGCATAAATTTAGAGTGCGTCAATTCGTACACCACCCAACTCACCGCTGTTTTTTGCATCCACGTACCAATAAGCGATACGGACTGCCCGAAGAAATATAAACGGTAATTGCGGCTTCTAAAGGCCCTGAATGTTGTGATCATCACCCCTCCTAACCTCCCCAAAGGGGAGGAATTCTTAATATTTTTATATTCCAAACTTTCTCTAACTGGCCCTTCTTCCTAATATTCCTCCCCTTTGGGGAGGTTAGGAGGGGTCAAAATCAACCAACCGGCTTAGCGGACCAATAGCTTTCCTCAACACTTCCTGCTCATCGGGTGTGCATACCTGCTCCATGGCTTTCAGTAACCATTCTTCGCGCTCATGACGCACCTGGTTAATCAGTTCGGTGCCGTAATCGGTAAGCGAGATCAGCACCTTACGCTTATCTTGCGTTGACAGCGTGCGGTTAATAACCCCCATCTCCAAGAGTTGCCCCAACAGTTGCGACATAGATTGCGTGGTGATCTTCTCGGCCGCTGCCAGCTCTGTAGGCAGCATCGTACCATGCTGATCCAACTGCGCAATAACCGAGCGTGCGGTGAGCGACAGCTTCGCCCCCGTTGCCGATTTTTTGCGGAGTTTCTTGGTCAGCCGTGTTACTACGGTGCGCAAATCAGTGGCCAGATGCCGGGTTTCTTGTTGATTCATTATTAATCAGCTAAACTTGTAAGTTTACCTTACAAATATCGTGCTTCTTTTGTTAACCGAAAGTAATTTTGAAATGAAGATTTAACTTAACTTGAAGCGCCGGAAAGAAAACTAGTCCAGAATGATCATCGACATTAAAGAAACCAAAGACGTTAAGCAGGAAGATATCATTGCTATCTACAGGGCCAACCATTGGTCGTCTGCAGAGAAGCCCGAATTGTTATACCAAGCGCTGCTTAACTCCCACTCTTTCATCACCGCTTGGGATAGCGGTCGTTTGATTGGCTTGGGTAATGCGCTTTCAGACGGATACCTGGTGGTTTATTATCCGCACCTTATTGTTCATCCAGACTACCAGGGCCGGGGCGTAGGCAAAATGATCTTGGCGAAGTTTCAGGAGAAATACAATAGCTTTCATCAGCAGATATTGGTTGCCGATGGCAAGGCCATAGATTTTTATAGCAAATGCGGCTTTGAACCGGCCGGGCAAACCCAGTCCATGTGGATTTATAAAGGCAACGATCACTAAGACGCCAAACTCAGGCCACCCACTGCGTGTGCTTTTGCTGTCTGCCTTGTTTAGGCATAGCTATGGCAAACTTAAAGCGATAATTATAACCGGGCACGGGCAGCTCAAAAACTTCTTTATCAAACAGGTTGCCCAATGCGTCTACATACACTGGATTGTTGTATATAATGAGCGGACGGCCGGGCATGCTTAATATCCGTTTACCAAACTCCTCCATCATGGCCTCTTTAAACGGATGATAAAGGTAAAAGATGGTAGCATCAGTAGGGAAATCATCAAAGATATTGCCGCAGCGGATATCGACATTCTGATGGCGACTCAGCCGTTCGCGTGTTTTCAGGCCTACTTTTACATTTATTTCATAACCTATCATGCGGTTGGTATAGCCATGATATAACAGATAATTAAACACCCTGCCTTTGCCGCAGCCAACATCAACTATCACGTCATCCGAAGCGAGGGTGATCCTTTTAGAAAAAATCTGATCCAATTCCTCGTAATTGGTGCTTACGGTTTTGAGTATGTTATGGCTATCAATGCTGGGGATTTGTCCGGCCAGGAAGGTGCCCTGGGTTGCCAGATCTATTTTCAGCCTGTTTAATTGTCTTTTCAGGTAGTTAAAAGTATTCATAAGTAACGCCTGCTTTCAGTTGAAACCTAATAGAATAGCAGGCGTTACTCGTTTTTGTTTTAACTTTTGGTAAACAATTTTAGAACAATTTAAGTTTGTCGACTTTCATTTTCAGAAAAAAGAGGCTGGTTTATTACGATAACACATATCCCCCGTTCAAGCGCTGACACATGAACGGATATAAGGAAGAAAATCCAATATGTCATACTGAGGGACGAAGCATCTCGAAGAACTATCCCGGCAGCTTGCCCCCAGAGATACTTCGCTGTCGCTCGGTATGACATAAATGCAGAGATTGGCTTTCTACAACTAATCACTAAATTTATCAGCATGAAACTCTATGAATTGACCAACTACCTGGAAAGCCTGGCCCCGCTGGCCTACCAGGAAGATTATGATAATGCCGGATTGATCGTCGGTCGGCCTGACGCAGAAATTCAGCAGGCGCTTATCTCGCTGGATTGTACCGAAGCCGTTGTAGACGAGGCCATTGCCAAGCATTGTCAGGTCATCATCTCGCACCACCCTATTGTTTTTAAAGGGCTGAAAAAGTTTAACGGCAAAACCTATGTAGAGCGCGTGGTAGAAAAAGCCATCCGCCATAATATTGCCATTTATGCCATCCACACCAATCTTGACCATATAAAAGAAGGTGTAAACAAACGCATTTGCGACGCACTGGGACTAAAAAACTGCAATATTCTTGCGCCCAAGGGCGGTTTGCTTAAAAAGCTGGTTACCTATGTTCCGGCAAACCAAGCCGGTCAGGTACGCGATGCTTTGTTTAAAGCCGGCGCCGGCCACATTGGTAATTACAGCGAGTGCAGTTTTAACACCAACGGCGAAGGCACCTTTAATGGCGATGCGGGGACCAACCCTTACGCAGGCACACCAGGCGCTCGCCACACCGAAGCCGAAACACGGATAGAAACCGTTTATCCGGCCAATTTGGAGAGTAAAATACTGATGGCCTTGTTCTTGGCGCATCCTTATGAGGAGGTGGCGTATGACTTATACCCCATCACCAACCAGCACCAGCAAGTGGGCGCCGGCATGATAGCAGAGCTAGACTTCCCGATAGATGAGCGCTCATTTTTACAGCACATCAAACAGCAACTGAATGCCAGCGTAATCCGACACACAGCATTAACCGGCAAAATGGTAAAGAAGGTGGCCGTATGTGGCGGCTCAGGAGGTTTTTTACTAAAGCAGGCCATAGCGGCCGGGGCTGATGTGTTTATAACGGCCGACTACAAATACCATGAGTTTTTTGATGCCGAAGGAAAGATAGTAATAGCAGATGTGGGACACTTTGAAAGTGAACAATTTACGCAGCATTTATTGTGTGAAATAATTCAAAAAAAATTCATTAGCTTTGCGGTCCGTTTAACTGAAGTAAATACGAACCCCGTAAAATATTATATTTAATGGAACAAACCGTAGAACAAAAGCTTAAAGCTTTATACGAACTACAAACCATCCACTCAAAAATTGACAAGATCCGCCAGGTAAGAGGTGAGCTGCCAATGGAGGTTGCCGATCTGGAAGATGATGTGGCCGGTCTGGAAACACGTATCCAGAAAATCAAATATGAACTGGACGATCTGGAAGATGAAATTGTTACCCGCAAAAACGTTATCCGCGATGCCCAGGCCAATATCAAAAAATACGAAACTCAGCTGAACGAGGTTAAAAACAATCGTGAATACGACGCTATAACCAAAGAAGTTGAAATCCAAGGACTTGACATCCAGGTGAGCGAGAAAAAAATCCGCGAGTTTGGCTTCGAGATCACCAGCAAAAACCAGGTTTATGAAAAAGCCCTGGCAGATCTGGAAGAGCGTCGTAAAGATCTTGATGTTAAGAAAGAAGAGCTAGGCACCATTACTGCCGAAACGCAGAAAGAAGAAGAAGATCTGCTGAACGAGGCAGAAAAAGCACAGGCAAATATTGAAGACCGCCTGCTGTTTGCTTACACTCGTTTACGCAACAACGCCAAAAACGGCCTGGCTGTAGTAACCATCCGTCGTGATTCTTGTTCTGGTTGTTTCAACCAGATCCCGCCTCAACGTCAGTCTGATATCCGTCAGCGCAAAAAGATCATCGTTTGCGAGCACTGTGGCCGTATCCTGGTTGATGAGCAAATGGCAATGGAAGTTGAAGAAGCATAAGCTTCTGACAATCAAATAATTACATTTACAAAAAAAGCCCTTCGGTATACCGAAGGGCTTTTTTTGTTCCACGGGGAACATTTTTTTACTATCGCGATAGATAATCTCGCAACCAATATAATGACCTCTGACTAACTACCATACCAACAAAAAGAGCCACAATTATGTGGCTCTACAATATTTCTTCTTAACTTATTTTTAAGAATTTCTTAACGATTTTTTAGCATCTCACGAACCTCTTTACGCAAGCGAGTCTTTAATATAACAAACATTATTCCTACAACCGCAGCACCAGCCAAGTATAGGTATTGATGATTTTTATAAGCCCAACAGCCTATAATAACGGCCAGGAAAAAACCGATAGTATAAGCAATATTAAGTGCAAACTTCTTCCACATGGCTTAGTATACTTGAATATCCGGGTCAATCTCTTGCGCCCAGGCCAAAATGCCACCTTGCAGGTTTGCCAGGTTAGTGTAACCCAATTGCTCCAGCTGACCAATAGCTACCGCGCTACGCTTGCCGCTACGGCACATTACCACCACCGGCTTATCTCTTGAAATTTTTTCGCTTTCTATCAATACGCCCGCCAGCGGTATCAGGGTGCCGCCCAGGTTAGACATTTCATATTCAAAATCTTCACGCACGTCAATCAGCTGGAAATCCTCGCCGCTGTCTAACTTGTCTTTCAGTTCCTGTACGGTTATTTCTTTCATCGTATCTGTGTTATTAATTCATCAAAGTTATTGTTTTGCACCATACCTTGTGCATGCTGAGTGTTGAATTTGTGTAAGTTATCGCTATAAATTGGCTTAATGTGTTTGAAAAAGACACATTAAGATAACAGATCGCCCCGACGGGGCTTGAAAAAAGACAGGTTAATGAGCTACAGACAGACCGCTCCTCTGGAGCTAAAATCACGTTTTAAAGAATCCCGTAGGGATGACCTGTTTGTAGAATAAACAACACAAGAAACAAGCCCCATCGGGGCGGCCTGTCCATATCTGAAATTATTTGCTTTCTACGCTCCTCCCGCTGGTCGCCACCTGTTACGCATCTGTATCTCCCCTCTGCTATTTATTAGTAACTTTGATCATAAAACAAAAACCAATATGCCAACCATAAAAACAACTTACCAGGGCGAGCTGCGTACCGAGGCCGTCCACGTGCAATCAGACACACATATTATTACAGATGCCCCTGTTGATAACCAGGGTAAAGGCGAAGCATTTTCGCCAACAGATCTACTGTCGGCATCACTGGCCAGCTGCATGATGACCATTATGGGCATTGCCGGGCGCACCCACAACATTGCGCTTGAAGGCACAACCTGCGATATCACCAAGATTATGAGCGCTAGTCCGCGTAAGGTGGCCGAAATCCAGATCAGCTTCCAGTTTCCGCATACGTATGATGATAAGCAGAAAGCCATCATTGAAAATGCAGCCCTTACCTGTCCGGTAATGTTGAGCTTGCATCCAGACATGAAAAAGACAGTGGATTTTGGGTGGTAATACCCCTCCTAGCCTCCCCGAAGGGGAGGAATTACTAGCATCATTAATTATTTAGATATTCAAAGCCCTCCCCTTCGGGGAGGGTTGGGTTGGGTATTACATTTTCCTAAAATCATACGGCGTCATCTCTATAAAATCCGACACCTTGACGCGCACGCCGGTTACCCTACCATTGATAACGGCAAACGGAAACACCGCTTTACCGTATTCAGGGTCTGAGAATGACACGTAGAAACGATTTCCTCCCAAGGGCTGCGCCAGGGCAAACATTTTAGGGTGATGCTCAAAGCGCAACTGTAACTGATCGTTCAGCTCGCCGCCTATGGTAATGGTCATGCTTCCGTACAGATCGTTCATGTATTTACCGGTATAGGCATTAAGCGGCAGCGCCGGCTTTGGCTTTAAAATGGTGGTATCACGCAGCTTTTTATCGGCCAGTTGCTCGTTCTTTTGCTCTGTTTTATAAAAGTTAAGATACGCCTCGCTGTAGTTGCGATAAGGCAACTTAAAGTAAGCATCCATTATCTCCCAACGCAACGCTTCGTAAAGCGAGTTCTGATCTGTATTGGTAAGGATGATAATGCCCAAATGATCCTGCGGTACCAGCGTTACCGATGATACATAGCCGCTCACCCCACCGTCATGCATCACCACGCGATGACCGGCATAGTCTTGCAGATACCAGCCTAGTCCGTAAAGTTCAAAGTTATTTTCTCCACTCAGGTGATGAACACTCTTAACAATATCCTGCGGTTGGCGTGTAGCGCTGATGGCTGCTGCAGGGATGATCTGCCGCGGACCAACCTTACCATCATTCAACAAAGCCATTACCCATTTACTCATATCGCTGATAGACGAACAGATAGACATAGCAGGCGCCAGGTTATCCAGTTGGGCGTATGGAATAGCCACCAACCGGCCGTCAACCAGCGTGTGCGGTGCGGTGCGGTTTAATGCCTGAGGCATATCGCGGGTTAAGGCTAGGGTATTGGTCATGCCCAGTGGGGCGAAGATATTGTCTTTTATAAAAGCTTCCCACGAGCGGCCCTGCGCTGTTCTGGGCATTAGCTCACCTGCCGTCAAAAATGCGGAGTTGGTATATCCCCATTCCGTACGGAAAGGGTGGGCGGCCTTAATGCGGGCCATGCGTTCTACCACATCGTGCCGGGTAAGATCTGTATTATAAAAAGTAAAGTCGCCCTGATACGTGCCAAACCCAATGCGGTGACTAAGCAGATCGCGGATGGTGGCCATCTCGCCGGCAGGCTTGTTATCGAGCTTAAAGTCTGGGATGTATTTAGTCACCTTATCGTCCAGCGATAGCTGTTTGCGCTCTTGCAGCATGGCTATGGCGGTGGCGGTAAAAGTTTTGGTGTTGCCACCAATCATAAACAGCGTATTCTCGTCAACCTTGTTGGGCAAGCTCAGCTCTTTTACGCCATAGGCGCGCATGGTTACTATTTTACCATCTTTAATTACACAAACCGCAGCACCGGGAATGCGCCAGTTGGTCATGGCGCGATTCATGTAAACATCAAGGCTGTCTCTTATAAAATTTGTTCTGTCTGCCGCGGGCTGCGCCAGCGCGCAGGTTGCAGACAACATTAAACCGGTGAAAATCAACCTTAATTTTTTCATAACACACCAATGTATTTAACGAGCATAAAGTATTAATTTACTCCCCATTTTACTAACACTTTGTACGGTAAAATATCACTTAGGATTTAACTAAATAAACATTGATGCAAACAAACAGATTTTACAAAGTTTGTATTTGTATTGCCGTGGTCTCACTCAGCCTTGGCGTGCAAGCACAACCCAGCCATTCGCCGCAATGGGAGAAAGACGGCTACCATTACTACCAATCGCAAGGCGGCCAGATAGCGGAGTTGGATATCCGCAATCCGCAGCAATCAAAAATCATCGTATCAAAAGCCATGCTTACCCCTGCGGGTAAAGATGCCATTAAACCTCGCCGCTTCAGTTTTTCTGCGGATGGTAAAGAGGTATTGATTAATGCTAATACCCGCCGTGTTTGGCGTTATGACACCCGGGGCGATTATTGGGTATATAACCTCGCTACCAAAACATTGAAACAATTGGGCGCAGGCAAGCCCGAGTCATCGCTCATGTTTGCCAAGTTCTCGCCCGATGGCAGCAAGGTTGCCTATGTGAGCGAGCACAATCTTTATGTTGAAGATCTGACCACCGGCAGCATTAAACCGTTAACCACTGATGGAACCAAGCGACTGATCAATGGCACGTTCGACTGGGCCTATGAGGAGGAGTTTGACTGCCGCGACGGTTTCCGCTGGTCGCCAGACGGGCGGCATATTGCCTATTGGCAAATTGATGCCAGTAAGATCAAGAATTACCTGATGCTGAATACTACCGACTCGACCTACTCATTCACCGTGCCGGTAGAATATCCTGTAGCTGGTGAAGACCCGAGCTCATGCAAAGTAGGTGTGGTTGATGTGAGTACCGCGCAAACCCGCTGGATGCAAGTGCCGGGCGATGCCGTGCAGCATTATATCCCCCGAATGCAGTGGGCTGAAAATAATAACGAGTTGATTTTACAACAGCTTAACCGCGCCCAGAATGAGAGTAAATTATTTATCTGCAACACGTCTAATGGCACCGCACACGCTATTTATACCGAGCAGGATAAAGCCTGGGTTGATGCCATGGATAATGAGTACTGGCAATGGCTGGCCGGCGGTAAAAAGTTTATCTGGCTGAGCGACAAGGATGGGTGGAAACATATTTACACCGTTGACCGCGATGGTAATGAGCAACTGATTACCAAAGGCAATTACGATGTAGTTAGCGTAGAACTGGTTGACGAAGCTGGCGGCCAGATTTATTTCATTGCATCGCCGGATAACGCTACCCAGCGTTACCTGTATAGTATTAAACTAAATGGCGGCACGGCCAAACGCATTAGTCCGGCAAGTGAGCCAGGCACGCATGAGTACGCCATCTCTCCTACCGGCAAATACGCCCGCCATAGTTTCTCTAACGCTTATACACCCGATATAGATGAAGTTATAAGTCTGCCCGATCATAAGCATCTGAGCGGCGACGAGATTACGGTAGACATCAACAACACCGAAAAAAAGAATCGCCCTGAATTTTTCAAGGTAAAAACCATTGATGGCGTTGAGATGGACGGATGGATGATGAAGCCCGACAACTTTGATCCGCATAAGAAATACCCTGTTGTATTTTATGTTTACGGCGAACCTGCCGTTACCACTGCCGACGACGAATATGGCGCCGGCCAGAACAGGCTTTACAACGGCGATATGGCTGCCGATGGTTATGTATACATCTCTATGGATAACCGCGGCTCGCCTGCTCCTAAGGGCCGTGAGTGGCGCAAAGCTATCTCCAAAAACATTGGCATACTCAACATCCGCGATCAGGCAATGGCAGCCCGGGAAGTGCTGAAATGGCCGTTTATTGACTCTACCCGCACGGCGGTATGGGGCTGGAGCGGCGGCGGTTCATCAACACTGAATTTGCTGTTTCAATACCCTGATATTTATAAAACAGGAATTGCCGTTGCTGCCGTGGGCTGGCAATTATCATACGATAACATTTACCAGGAACGCTACATGGGCGTACCTACAGACGATGCTGGCCGTGCGCCGTTCATCAAAGGCTCGCCAGTCACTTATGCCAAAAATCTGCGCGGCAATCTGCTTTATATTCATGGCACGGGCGATGACAATGTACATTACAAAAATGCCGAAATGCTGATCAATGAACTGGTTAAATACAACCGCCAGTTTCAGCTGATGTCATACCCAAACCGCACCCACGGCATATCTGAGGGACAAGGCACCACGCAACATTTGCGCACGCTGTTTACACAGTATTTGAAAGAACATTGCCCACCGGGAGGCAGGTAAAAGGTTGATATCATTCACATAAAAAAAGCCCGCCGAAAGATGGCGGGCTTTTGCTTTTTGGTTAGTAAAGGCGTAATTATATTTTTTAAAAGGGTAGATCGTCATCTGCCAAAGGACCAAAATCCTGGGCCACATTATCTGTTTTAGATGGTGTACGTTGCTGATTATCACCATCAAAATCGCTTTTACGCCCCAGCATGGTGAAATTTTCAGCCACTATTTCTGTGGTGTACTTCTTTGTTCCTTCTTTATCTTCAAAAGAGCGGGTACGTATTTTTCCTTCAATGTATACCAGTTTGCCTTTTTGCAAGTACTTCGCTGCCACATCTGCCAATCCTCTCCACATCACGATGTTATGCCATTCGGTTTGCTCTACCTTGCGTCCGTCTTTATTGAAGGTTTCAGACGTTGCAAGCGGAAAAGTAGCCACGGCAACCCCTCCCTCCAGGTGACGAATTTCGGGATCTTTACCCAGATGCCCTACCAGGATCACTTTATTGATACCAGACATAGTTTAAAACAGGGAATTAGTTTTTAATTTAAAAAATTAGTTAAAAATATAAAAATGATTTGAGGCAATGCTAATTTTTTTAAATTTTTTCTTTCTGTGAAAAAATAATCCGACAGTAAATCAACGCTTTCAGCTTCAATTTCAATAAACTGAACCCATAAACGCTGATGGGTCAATACATGTTTTTTAACAGGATGAATTTTCTTAATAGTAGAATCCCCATTTACCAGCCCGCCATTTTTTGCCGCAATAAGTATTTCTTCTGGAGCCGCCTGCTCTGGAGTCTCTACCAGGGGCAGCTCATAAAGGTTGGCCCAAATATCGTTAGCGCCCCGCTTTTGCATCAGTATACGGTCTTCCCCGTCAGTTATCAGCAGGTAATTAAAATGGCGTTCGCGGATCTTTAATTTATTCAGTTTTACGGGCAGCGCATTGATGGCATTGTGCTTAAAGGCATGACACCCCAATCGCACCGGACAAATACCACATGCCGGATTTTTGGGCTTACACAGCGTGGCCCCAAACTCCATCATCGCCTGGTTGTGCAAGCCGGGATGCTCTCGGTTCAGCAGCTCATCCGCCATTTGCTGAAAGATCTTTTTGCCCTGCGTACTATTAATCGGTTCGCTGATGCCAAAGTAACGGGCAAGTACCCGGTATACATTACCGTCAACCACCGCGCGGGGTTCATCAGCAGAAAAAGAGGCAATAGCGGCGGCTGTATACTCACCTATTCCTTTCAGCTTAATCAGTTGCTCATAACCCGTGGGGAACTTTCCGCCAAAATGTTGTTGAACCAACTTGGCCGTTACCAGCATGTTGCGCCCACGCGAGTAATAGCCCAAGCCCTGCCACAGGCGCAGGATATCGTCTTCCGGCGCGGCGGCAAAATCGGTCACCGTCGGATAAGCCTCCAGGAACCGGTTAAAGTATGGCAGGCCCTGCTCCACACGGGTTTGCTGCAGTATAATTTCAGAAAGCCAGATGACGTAAGGGTCGTTGGTGTTGCGCCATGGCAGGTCGCGTTTGTTTTGCCGGTACCAGGCAATCAGCTCGTCAGAAAACAACATCATTCGTCAAAAATACGCATTAAAATGAGGGGCGGTTTTTGTCCATTTTAATGCCCGTGTCAAAAAAAATTTCTTTTATTTCAATATTCGCGAATAAAGCGATACTTTTGCAACCCCAAAACAGTTAAGTATTTACATAATAAATAAAAGGAAAACAGATATGACTAAGGCAGAAATAATAGCTGAAATCTCATCTAAAACAGGCATTGAGAAGGTAGACGTTCAGGAGACTGTTGAGGCGTTTTTCAAAGTTGTGAAAACTTCAATGCAAAGCGGTGAAAACGTTTATGTGAGAGGTTTCGGTAGCTTTGTTGTTAAAAAAAGAGCTAAAAAAACTGCTCGCAATATCTCTAAAAATACTGCCATCATTATCCCAGAGCACTTTGTGCCAAGCTTTAAACCAGCCAAAACTTTTGTTGAAAAAGTAAAAAGCGGTAACAAAAAATAATTAACCCCTTAAAAGGATGAAAAAACAAACCATACAGATAGTTGTAATTGCTTCAGCTGTTGCCGTTACAGGCTATCTGTATAGTTTAAAACCAGTTAGGTTACAATCCGAAGAGAAATCGGGCCATAACAACGGCATGGTAGCAGGCTCAAAACCGGCACCAGCTGCTACAGCGGTAAACGTGGAGGCTTTATCGGCCACCGCAAAAACAGCTATCGGTCCAAACTTATCGGTACACATTAACGAACTGGAAGGCCAGCTAAAAGCGGCCCAGGGCACCGAGAAAACCAGCCTGCAATTGCAGTTGGCTAAAGCCTGGGATAACGTAAGCCAGCCTGCACCGGCAGCCTTCTATTACCAGGCAGCTGCCAAAAGCGAAAACAAGTTTGACGACTGGCTGCAAGCCGGTAACCGTTTTAACTCTGCCTTTCGCGTTACGCAAGACAGTACCCTGCAAGCCACCATGCTTGCCGGCTCTGTTGAAGCATTTACCAAAGCCACCGCCATGCAGCCCAACAACCTGGAAGCAAAAACAGGCCTGGGCGTAGCTTATGTTAACGGTGGTGCACCATCGCCAATGCAGGGCATCAGCCTGTTGCTGGAAGTGGTTGGTAAAGAGCCGAACAACTGGAACGCCAACTTTAACCTTGGCTTATTCTCCATGAAATCGGGCCAGTTTGATAAAGCGGTTATCCGTTTCACCAAGCTGATTGAAATGAAAAGCGGCGACAAGCGCAGTATTGAGCCTTAC
The DNA here is from genome assembly GCF_041080815.1 of Mucilaginibacter yixingensis. Taxonomy (NCBI): domain Bacteria; kingdom Pseudomonadati; phylum Bacteroidota; class Sphingobacteriia; order Sphingobacteriales; family Sphingobacteriaceae; genus Mucilaginibacter; species Mucilaginibacter yixingensis. The sequence goes on from NZ_CP160205.1 coordinate 4,949,988, forward strand.
TTTTACCTGGCCGAAAGCTATAAACAGCTGGGCGAGAAAGAGAAAGCCATTGCAGCTTACACCGCTTGTAAAGAAATGATGTCGGACGATCCGGAATTTACAAAACAGATCGACAGATATATAAGCGAATTAAAACATTAATTAACCCTTAAAAAATTAAAATTATGCCAAGCGGTAAAAAACGTAAAAGACATAAAATGGCCACCCACAAACGCAAAAAACGTTTAAGAAAAAACAGGCACAAAAAGAAATAAGCTATCCCCATAGCTTATTTTCCTGTTTTAACGGGTTATATTTTATTGTTTACCTCACAACGAAAGCCGGCTTATTATCCCGCCGGCTTTTAGAAAACGGAATAGCAGTTGATAAAAGAATTAATTATCGATTCGACCCCTAATGGGTCGACTATTGCCTTATTACAGGATAAACAGCTTGTAGAACTCCACAAAGAGCACATCAACAACAATTACACCGTTGGTGATATTTATCTCGGCAGGATCAAAAAGATCATGCCCGGGTTAAATGCCGCGTTTGTGGACGTAGGTTACGAGAAGGATGCTTTTTTGCATTATTTAGATCTCGGTCCGCAGGTGCAAAGCCTGCTTAAACTCACTAAGCAAGTTAAAAGCGGCGGCTATACAGCCAAACTGCTGGATAACTTTAAGCTGGAGGCCGACATCAACAAAGCGGGGAAAATTTCTGAGGTATTAACCAAAGGCCAGCTCATACCGGTACAGATTGCCAAAGAGCCTATCTCTACCAAAGGGCCACGCCTTAGTTCAGACTTGTCTATTGCCGGCCGGTATGTGGTGCTGGTGCCTTTTTCTGAAACGATATCCATATCGAAAAAGATTAAGAGCAACACCGAGCGTACCCGTTTACGCAAGATCATTGAGAGCATTAAACCTAAAAATTTCGGCGTAATCATCCGCACCGTGTCTGAGAACAAGGGCGTAGCCGAGATGCAAAAGGACTTGCTTGATCTGGTCTCTAAATGGGAAAGCTTTATTACCCGCCTGCCTGGTACAGAACCTTCAAAAAAGGTTTTGGGCGAGATAGACCGTACCTCAACTATCCTGCGCGATATTCTAAATCCGGATTTTCAGCACATCTATGTAAACGAGACCTCGATTTACGAGGAGATCAAATCATACGTGCACGAAATATCGCCGGAGATGGAGAATATCGTGAGGCTGCATAAGCACAAAGATCCAATCTTCGAGCACTACGGTATCGAAAAGCAAATCAAGGGCGCGTTTGGCAAAACAGTAAACCTAGCCGGCGGCGCTTATCTTGTAATAGAGCATACAGAAGCCCTGCACGTCATAGACGTGAACAGCGGCAACAGAACAGCCAATAAAGAAAACCAGGAAGAAAATGCCTTCCAGGTGAACAAAGAGGCTGCTAAAGAAATTGCGCGACAGCTGCGGCTGCGCGATATGGGCGGTATTGTGGTGATTGATTTCATTGACATGCACAAGCCAACCAACAGAAAGGAATTGTTTGATTTTCTTCGTCAGGAGATGTCGCACGACAGGGCTAAGCATACCATTTTGCCGCCCAGCAAGTTTGGACTGGTACAAATTACCCGCCAGCGCGTGCGTCCTGAAATGAATATTGTTACCAGCGAGGTGTGCCCAACCTGCCACGGCACCGGCACCGTACGCCCAACAATATTATTGCTAGACGATATTGAAAACAATTTCAATTACATACTGGTAGAACAGAACGAGAAACACATTACACTGTGTGTTCACCCTTACATTGAGGCCTACATTAAAAAAGGCATCATGAGCCGTCAAAGGAAATGGTATTTCAAATACGGCCAATGGATAAAGGTGAAAAGCAATTCAAGCTACCAGATTACCGAGTTCCATTTTTTCTCGAACAAAGACGAAGAGATCAAACTATAAAGCGGATTTGTCCGAAAAGAGATAATGAAAAGCGCCCTGCATTGCGGGGCGCTTTTTTGTTTAAATTAGCGCTGCTTTATCACAATTTATATGCGCTTTTGTAAGACCATTTTCACGGCACTAATGCTTGCTTCAAGTGTAGCCACCGCACTAGCACAAAACACCTCCATCAACACAAGTAAATTACTTCCTGGGCAAAATGCCTATTACCTGGATAAAGATGGCGAAAGGGTAGATTCTAAAGATAGCGCCCAAATAGTACGGGTATTTAACGGTTACGATTCTGTAGCTCACCTTTATGACTTATCCGAGTATGATATAAAAAGCGGGCAGCGTATCATGATTGGACGGTCATCCAGTGGTTATCCGTTATCGCTTGAGGGCTCCTGCGTATCCTTCTATGTTAATGGAAAACGTAAAAGCGTCATCAGCTATAAAAAGGGCTATCCAACCGGAAATGGTTCTTTTTATTATCCCAATGGTAAGCCTTATCAAATTTTGCTATATAACGATATTAAGACGTTGGGCAAATTGTACAAAAGCATGGATTACATTCCTGAAAGCGAAAGGCAGAATATTATAGCCAGTTATGACACTACCGGGAAACAAATGGTGATAGACGGCAAAGGCCATTTTGTTGGATATAGCGATGATTTTAAACTAATTGAACAGGAAGGAGACGTTGAGAATGGCAAAAGAGTTGGTAAATGGCAGGGCCAACTATCTAACTATACTTATACCGAACAATATAACAATGGCAAATTAATAAGCGGTGTTTCAACTGATGCCGAAGGCTTACAACATCCTTATGATAAATTCAGGACTAACGCAGACTATCCAACCGGGCTGACCGATCTTTATGCATTTATCGGCCAAACCGTACGATACCCGATAGCCGACCGTAAAAACAATGTACAGGGAAAGGTATTTATCACATTTATTATCAGCGAAGACGGCACGCTCCACAATCTGATATGTCTGCGGGCGCCATCATACGATATGGCCGACGAAACCATCCGGGTACTCAAACTATCCCCAAAGTGGAAACCATCATTAGTAAGAGGCATACCAGCCAAACAAGTATTTACGCTGCCCGTTTCTTTTACTTTAAGCAGATAGATCTACCCGGCCGCCATTTACCCAAAAAGATAATGAAAAGCGCCCTGCACTGCGGGCCGCTTTTTTTAAATTAGCACGGCTTTATCGCAATTTATATGAAACACTTCTTTACTTGCTTCTTCCTTTTAACCGCCGCCTGTTTTGCAAAAGCGCAGGGGCAATCAACCGTTTACTATCTGAATAAAAAAGGGCAGATCACCACCAGTAAAGATAGCGCCCTGATTGTCCGTACAGTTACCTCCCAAGACGCAGCGACAGGCCTATATGCTTTCAATGATGCTACAACATCTGGAAAGCAGATTTGCAGCGGACAGACTACAAAGATCAACCAACTCTATCTACAGGGTCACTTTACGGCTTATTATCCATCGGGCAGCAAACTGGCCGATGCGGTTTTCAATAATGATCAGCGCCAGGTCATTACCATTTACTATCCAAACGGGCAACAATACCTAACAGAAAAAACAACTTATGAGTCTCCCTCTTCCGGCAAATATGGCAGAATTACCGACGTTCAAATATTAACCTGTGCAGACTCTACCGGGAAGATGCTAACAGCAAACGGCAATGGTAGCTTTATTGACTATCAGCCTCAAATAGCGGCCCCAGAATGGTCTTCTGCCGCGTTTCGTTACGGCGCATTCCACGAAGGTTACGCTTCCGGAGAGCTAAAAAATGGAGAAAAAGACGGCAAATGGGAAGGCGGGAACCGGTTGTTTGCCTACGAGGATCTATACCAGGGCGGAAAATTTGTAAAAGGCAAATCGTTCAATAATGGAAAGACTTACGAGTACACTGAGCTTGAAAAATCTGCTGAGTTTAATGGCGGGATAACCGCTTTTTACCAATGTCTGAGCCAGAATGTGGTCTACCCCCAAAGCGCACGTCGAAGCAAAATATCGGGCGAAGTATTTGTAACGTTTGTTATAAATTTTGATGGGCACCTAACCGAAGCCAAAGTATTACGCTCCCCACATCCAGACTTGAGTGCCGCCGCATTGCAGGCACTTGCTCAATGCCCAGCCTGGACCCCGGGTACGCAAAGAGGCAGACCGGTTCGTCAACAATTTACTGTCCCATTAACTTTTACGCTGCCGGGTAATTAATCTGCTAAACACCCCGACGCCTTAACTAGCCTAGCACTACTCGGCCGCCTTCGCGCTCATATTCAACGCCAGGTGTAGTGTGGCATCCATATCGAGTTTATGGCGTACGGTGTATTGCATGCGCACTTTCAGGCGGGGCAAGCGCACCAGTTTGTCAAGCCTGGCAGATTGATCTGCATCCAGCACCAGGCTTTTACCAACGTTGGGGCCAATGTCTGTACGCTGCGCAACCAGCACTTCGCTGCTGCCATCTTCCTTAGAAAGATAGATTTTGATAGAAGCAATGTTACCAATGTTAAAGTCAGACGGATTATCAGCTTCAATTTTTGCTGACGATACGTGTACCTGCTCAATTTTATAGGCATTATTACCATCCTTGCTAAACTTCTGGTCGAAACTTTGCGACATGGCGGTTACCTCGCCCGGTTTGCCCGGCTCGGCACTGATGGGCACCACCAGGTTAGCAGTATATGGAAAAGCAGATTTTACAACAGATTGAAAAGTTCCGCAAGCCGTTAACAAAGCAGCAGCAAACAACAAAGGCAGTTTTTTGAACATGGAGGTAGCGTTAAAATATAGTGCGCAAATTAATCACTTTTTGAATAAGCGTACAAAACCATATTTTAGTATGACCATTCCATGTCTAAACCTATGCGCATTTTCATTTTTTTTGCCTGCGTCATCGTACCTTTTGTGGCATCGGCACAACGGCCAACAGATACCGTTTACTTTAATGCCAATGAAGACGTTATCAGTAACAAAGAGGCGGCAGCCTATTACCGGGTAATTACCAAACGGGCGGCCGACGGCAGTTTTGATTTTACACAATACCAGAAAGACGGCACCTGGCTAACGTCTCACGCTTCAAACACTATTAACCAACCCATATACGATGGCTTGCAAACCTGGTACTACACCACGGGCAAACCACACGAAGAACGGACGTTTGTACACGGCTTACGCAAACAAATTCTGGTCTATTATCCTAACGGAAATTTATCACTCAAGCTAACATACAAAGGCAACTTTAGCCCTCCGCTGGTGATGTATCAAGCCCTGCCAGATGGTAAAGCACTGGTAGAAAACGGACAAGGTACCGGCCTCCTGTTTTCCATTGTAAATACTCAAAATGCCTTAGTTGACAGCGCTGCCCAAAGTTATACCCTTACCGGGAAATATATTGATGGCGTAAAAGAAGGTACATGGACAGGAAAAGACACCCGTGGTTATACCGTAGAAGAACAGTATGAACACGATAAATTTAAAAATGGCACCACCATCACGCCCAGCGGCAAAAAACACAACTACACCAATGTGCTTGTCATTCCCGATTTTAAAAGCAAGCGTGGCAAAATAGATACTTTCATAATCGCCCATTTGCAAAACCCGGCTGATACCCTGAACCTTTGGCACCGCTATGATACCGACAAGCACATTTCTATTGCCTACAAAATTGCTGCCAATGGAGACATCACCGGCGCGTATGGCTATCTGAGCAATGGATCAACTGTCGAACTTAAACTTACCCGGAAACTTCCCCGTATAGAGCCCGGCACTGTTCGTGGTATAAAAACAGCTTTCTTTATGCCTGCGAGTAACTGGCTGGGGTATCCGCAGCCCCGGCGTAATTATCCTCCATTTCAGGTAGACCCTGACCTAAGCGGCCATTACAAAGGACATCAATAAGATTTGTATAAACATGATGAACAAATTGAAAAGAAACAGATCAAGAATGCTGGCTGCATGTCACTTTATAACTGCTATGTTCAGCATACTTTCCCTCACAGCTTCGGCACAAAAAAAAGACACCGCCTATTTTAACGATGAGGGTTTTCTCACTAGAGACAAAGCTTCCGCTATATTTTACCGGGTATATACAGAAAAGGATTCTGTGGCCATCTTCAATTTTACAGAATACCATAATGATGGTAGCTATGTACTGGCACGGGCCAAAGACAACATTGAGCATCCCCGCTATGTGGGACTGGTTAAACTATTTGATAAACAAGCCCATCTTATTGAGCAGCACGAATACGATTTTTATGGTTTGATATTAAAAACCTGGCGCTATCACGCTAATGGTACACTGTTACAAGCCCTCGTTTATAATCATACCGGCAAATTGCCATATATAGGTATTATGCATGAGGCAGATTCAACCGGAACAGCAAACATTGTTAACGGTAACGGCCAGCGTCATGAAGCCGGCTTATATAGGCTTTATGGTGACTCCGTTTTAGACAGTTACGAGATGTCGGGCCCGTACCGAGACGGCTTTAAAAACGGTGAATGGATTGGAAGCACCACCAATGATCTGCTCTTTAAAGAACATTACAAAAACGGCAAACTAACCGACGGAAGCAGTATCGATAAGCAAGGGAAAGTCTACAAATATTCTAAAATTGTCACCATGCCAGACGTTGGCAATAAACGTCAAAAGGTAGAAACCGCCATAAAAGAGTATCTTGTCACCCCAACCGATACCATTAGCCTTAAACGCTTTGGCAACCAGGGAATAGAGATTGATTACACAATAGATTCACTTGGAAAAACCAGCCAGCTAACCGGATTTAAATCAGGCGGTATTCCAATAATATTGCCACTTAAAAAACCGTATAGAGGGCTTACGGTATTGCTTGTACGAGGCCGGCCGGTAAATTACAGGGTTAAGCATGGTTTTAAATATGGCTACTACAGGTATGTTTTAGATGGCAAACCGATTTTCTTTAGTCCGGTGGGTTTTAGACCTCAAAATTAGCCTTTTGTTATATTTGAAAATAAACCTAAAACCATAGCATAAAAAGCCTATCTTTGCACCCCGACGCTGGGGTCGGGTTTTCGCCTTTCAGCGCATAGAATTTAGTTCACAAATAATAGCTCATAGAGCATGGAAAAAAAAGCACCATGAGCCATGAGCTAGCAACTAAAAAACTCACGTATCTATGCCAAAAAATAATTCCATCAAATCCGTACTGATCCTTGGCTCTGGCCCTATTATTATCGGGCAAGCCTGCGAGTTTGATTACTCGGGTTCACAAGCTGCTCTTTCGCTCAAAGAAGAGGGTATCGAAGTATCCATCATCAACAGCAATCCGGCCACCATCATGACCGACAAAGTGATTGCCGATCATGTGTACCTGCTGCCGCTTGAGCCAGAAAGCATCGAGAAAATTCTGCAAGAGCAAAAAATTGACGCTGTACTGCCTACCATGGGTGGCCAAACAGCGCTAAATCTTTGTATCGCCGTAGCAGAACGCGGAATCTGGGAAAAATACGGTGTTAAAATTATTGGTGTTGACTTAGATGCCATTGAAAAAACCGAAAATCGCGAGGCCTTCCGCCAACTGATGGTTGACATTGGCGTAGGCGTTGCCAAATCAAAAATTGCCAACTCGTTCCTTGAAGGTAAAGAGGCTGCGCAAGAGATTGGCTTCCCGCTGGTTATCCGTCCAAGCTATACGCTGGGTGGTAAAGGCGCAGGTTTCGTACACAAGAAAGATGAATTTGATCAGGCCCTGAGTCGCGGTTTGCAGGCATCGCCAACCCATGAGGTTTTGGTGGAGCAAGCCGTACTGGGCTGGAAAGAATACGAGTTGGAGTTGCTGCGTGATGGTAACGACAACGTGATCATCATCTGTTCTATCGAGAACTTTGACCCAATGGGTATCCACACCGGCGACTCGATCACCGTGGCACCAGCCATGACTCTGAGCGACCGTTGCTACCAGGAGATGCGTAACCAGGCCATCAAAATGATGCGCGCCATCGGTAACTTTGCCGGCGGTTGTAACGTACAGTTCTCGGTTAACCCTGCAGATGAAAGCATCATCGCTATCGAGATCAACCCACGTGTATCACGTTCATCAGCACTGGCATCAAAAGCAACCGGTTACCCAATTGCTAAAATTGCTGCCAAACTGGCTATCGGTTACAACCTGGACGAGATTGAGAACCAGATCACCAAAACTACTTCTGCCTACTTTGAGCCAACGCTGGATTACGTCATCGTAAAAATCCCGCGCTGGAACTTTGATAAATTTAAAGGCGCTAACCGCGAGCTGGGCTTACAGATGAAATCTGTAGGTGAGGTAATGGGCATTGGCCGCAGCTTTATAGAGGCGCTGCAAAAAGCCTGTCAATCACTGGAGATCGGCCGCGCCGGCTTAGGTGCCGACGGTCGCCAGAGCCGCGATGTAGAAGAGATTATGCGCAGCCTGGAAAAACCAAGCTGGGATCGTCTGTTTCACATCTATGATGCCATGAGCCTGGGTGTGCCAATCGAGTCCATCCGTAAAGCTACCAAGATTGATCGTTGGTTCCTGAACCAGATCCAGGAACTGGTAACGCTGGAAACCGAGCTACGTCGCTACTCACTGAATAACATTCCGGAAGATTTCTTCTATACCCTGAAACAAAAAGGCTTCTCTGATGCACAGATCTCATGGATACTGGGCAACACTACCGAGGAGCAGGTATACCAGCGCCGCAAAGAGCTGGGCATTCGCAGAGTTTACAAAATGGTAGATACCTGCGCGGCCGAGTTCCCTGCTAAAACGCCATACTACTATTCAACTTACGAAGGTGAGAACGAATCTGTAGCGTCAAACCGCAAAAAGATCATCGTACTAGGCTCTGGCCCTAACCGTATCGGTCAGGGTATTGAGTTTGACTATAGCTGTGTGCACGGCTTGCTGGCCGCTAAAGAATCAGGTTACGAAGCCATCATGGTAAACTGTAACCCTGAGACAGTATCGACCGACTTTAACATGGCCGATAAACTGTACTTTGAGCCGGTATTCTGGGAGCATGTACGCGAGATCATCGAACTGGAAAAACCAGAAGGTGTGATTGTACAGCTGGGTGGTCAAACTGCCTTGAAAATGGCAGAAAAACTGCATGAGCACGGCATCAAAATCATCGGTACATCGTTCAACAACATGGACATTGCCGAAGACCGCGGCCGTTTCTCTGACCTGCTGAAGGATCTGGACATTCCGTATCCAAAATATGGTGTAGCTGAAAGCGCTGAAGAGGCGATTGAAGTAGCACACGAAGTGGGTTATCCGGTACTGGTACGTCCAAGCTACGTACTGGGTGGTCAGGGCATGAGCATTGTGATTAACGATGAGGACCTGGAGAAAGCAGTAGTTAACCTGCTGAAAAACCTGCCGGGCAACCGCGTACTGATTGACCACTTCCTTGATCGCGCCGAAGAGGCAGAGTCTGACTCGATCCACGATGGCGAGGATGTACACATTATTGGTTTGATGGAACACATTGAGCCTGCCGGTATCCACTCTGGCGACTCGAGCGCTGTACTGCCTCCGTTTAACCTGAGCGACAACGTGATCAAACAGATGGAAGCCCATACAGAAAAGATTGCCCGTGCGCTGAACGTCCGCGGTTTGCTGAACATCCAGTTTGCCATCAAAGACGAGAAAGTTTATGTGATTGAGGCCAACCCGCGTGCATCACGTACGGTGCCTTTCATTGCCAAAGCATACGATGTGCCTTACATTAACATTGCTGCCAAAGTAATGCTGGGTGTAAACAAACTGAAAGATTTCACCATAGAGCGCAAACTGAAAGGTTACGCCATCAAAGAACCGGTGTTCAGTTTCGATAAATTCCCTGAGGTGAACAAAGAGCTGGGCCCTGAGATGAAATCAACCGGCGAGGCCATCCGTTTCATCCCTAACCTGGAAGATCCATACTTCAGACACTTGTACAAAGAGAAATCAATGTATTTGTCTAAATAAGGCGAAAGCTGAAAGCACAAAGGCGAAAGGTTATTAATCTTTCGCCTTTTTTATTTTCCTACTAATTGCAGCGTCTGTTTATCCGGCTCGCCGTCAAAATATTTATCCAGCACCTGTCTAAATACCTGCGGTGCACCATCCAGCTGAGCAAACAGCGTCATACTTGATTGCAGCTTCATATCATCGGGAGAACCGAAAACCTGATGAGCATCGTTACCCGGTAACAGCAACAGGGCATTTGAAATTTCCACCAGTCGCGCGCCAAGCTCTGGATGTGCCAGATAGGCCACAGCTTCGTCCATATCCTTAATAGCATAATATTTTGACGTACTACTTAGTCCCAAACCGGCAATCTGCGGAAAGATGAACCACATCCAGTGTGTCATCCTGAGCATCGTCGAAGGGCGCGTAAAGGCCCATGCCAATAGCCTAAGCATATGAGAGGCTCCCGCACGTGTTTCGACTGGGCTCAACATGACATCCCTTTTTTTAATCGTTCAAATCAATAAACTTCTAACCCCTTCGCCTCAAATGTTATATGTTTTCTGGGATCAGTATTCACCTCCGGTTGATGCCCGTTGGCCCGGTCGCCGGCAAAATGCTGTTTATCAGCCGCTACCATTTGTCGTTGCGCAATTCCCTCAACCACAGCTGTTTTACCAGCCAGGTTTTTAGGCAAATTTACGCCGGAGCGATTAAAATGCGCTGCAATTACGCGCCCCCTGCCTCCATCCATCTCAAACCAGCCTCCCCTAACATCGGTCACTTTTAGTACCCGCCCTTTTATAGTAGTGCTTACGCGCGGGCGTCGGGCCATCCAGTCTTCCAGTTTGTTGGCTGCTATTATCTGGGTAGTGTTTGGCTTGGCTCCATATACCATGCCATGGGGCAATTTGTGCTGTGCCTGCGCTAGTGTGGCGGCGGCCAGACAGATCATAATACCTAACGTTTTCATATTGGCAGATGCTTTTAAAAGCAACATCGGGCAAAACAATTGGTTTTATGAACTTTACAGAGGCACGCTGCTTGTTAAAATGTGTTAAAAAAGCAGCATCACCATATAATATAAACTGTAGTACAATGTTTTTTTATAGTTTTGCTTTGATAACGTGTATATGAGAAAACGCTTACCCTTACTGCTTTTACTAGCAGCGGCGCTTGTGCCGGTAATGTTATTGGTTCAGGGCTGTAATAAAAACAACGATTCAACCCCGTTGACCCCCTATGTAACCGTCAACCCCATCGTATCAAATTTAAAAGATACCACCTTGCGTGTTGATTACCAGATTCAGAATTTTGTGATAGGAACAGTAACCAGCTACGGTGTATGCTGGAGCTCTTCTAAAAACAACCCCACCACAGCCGATTCTAAAAACAATGTAGCTACATCGCCAAGTGCTGTAAACTACACAGCTACTATTAACGGCTTAACCCCTAACACGCTATATTACGTACGTGCTTACGCGGTGATGAATAGCACCACTTATTATAGCCCGGCTGTACAAGTAACTACGCTTAAAACCGGTGGTGGCAATAACATGTATGGCACCGTTAGCACTTTTGCCGGTCAAACAACGGCTGGTTATAGCAATGGCACCGGTACTGCCGCTACATTGAGCAATCCGCAAGGCATAGCTGTAGACAATGCCGGCAACCTTTACGTAGCCGACACCTATAACAACAGTATCCGTAAAATTACACCGGCAGGTGTGGTAACTTACCTGGCGGGTACCGGCGCTGCCGGTTATGCTGATGGCAATGCCGCCAGTGCGCAATTTTATGCACCTATTGGCATAGCTGTTGATGCCAGCGGTAACGTTTATGTAGCCGATGCCGGCAATAACGCCATTCGTAAAATAACCACAGCCGGTGTGGTAAGCACATTGGCAGGCGGCAAATTTAGCGGCTATGTTGATAGCACCGGTACCAATGCCCGCTTTAACGCACCCACAGGGGTGGCTGTTGATGCCAGCGGCAACTTATATGTAACAGACCGTATTAATTCTGCCATACGTAAAGTAACACCAGCCGGCAAGGTAACCACTTTTGCAGGCACCAACACAGTTGGCTATGTAGACTCTACGGGTACCAGCGCCCTCTTTAGATCGCCTACAGGCATCGTAATTGACGGAGCTAATCTTTATGTAACAGATCTGGGCAATTACGCTATCCGTAAAATTGTTATCAGCAGCGCTAAGGTGTCTACCTTACTGGGTAACCCAACACCTTCTGCAGATGTATTAAACTCACCGGTGGCTATAGCCAGCGACCAAAAAGGCAAACTTTTCATCACCGATCAAACCGGTCGTATCCTGATGATAGGTACCAACAACGTATTGTATAACCTGGGCGGAAATGCAGCTACCTATGGCTTTGCTGATGGCGATGGTACCGCAGCCAAATTTGACTCGCCGCAGGGGCTTGCAGTTGACGCAAGCGGCAATGTTTATGTAGCCGATAACAACAATAACCGCATCCGGAAGATTGTAGTAAAAACCGCTCCGTGAGGTAAATGATATTTTATGAGAAAGGCTCCCAATGGGAGCCTTTCTTGTTTATGCCTCAATAATGATGTCATGCCGAGGGACGAAGCATCTCCGATGCAAATCAACTTTGAGTAGGAGCCTGTCCGCAGAGATCCTTTGCTATCGCTCAGGATGACAATCAGATTATCCCCCTACCCAAACAGCAACGAAAATACCTCCTCTATATTCGCTACCGTTTTTACGCTGATATCATAACGGGAGAGATCAATACGCTTTTTATCCTGACCGCCCTGCGGTAAATTATACTTGGAGATAAAAATCTGCTCAAAGCCCAGTTTCTGCGCCTCGGCTATACGCTGTTCTATGCGATTTACAGCCCTGATCTCGCCCGAGAGGCCCAACTCACCGGCAAAGCAGGTTTTGAATGGTATAGGCATATCCTCGTGCGAGGAAATAATGGCAGCGGCCAGTCCCAGGTCAATAGCAGGGTCTTCTACTCTGATGCCGCCAGTAATGTTCAGAAACACGTCTTTGGCCCCTAAACGGAAGCCACAGCGCTTTTCAAGCACCGCCAGCAGCATATTCATGCGGCGCGTATCAAAGCCCGTAGCCGAGCGCTGAGGCGTGCCGTAAGGCGAGTCACTCACCAGTGCCTGGGTTTCGATCATCATAGGGCGCATGCCTTCCAGCGTGGCCGATATAGTGATGCCGCTTAAAGGCTCATCGCGTTGTGATAATAAGATCTCAGACGGGTTGGATACTTCGCGCAAGCCTGCACCCAGCATCTCATAAATCCCCAACTCTGATGCCGCTCCAAACCTGTTTTTCACCGCACGTAAAATGCGGTAAACATGGTGCCTGTCGCCCTCAAACTGCAGTACGGTATCTACCATGTGCTCCAATATCTTCGGGCCGGCAATCATGCCGTCTTTAGTAATATGGCCAATCAAAAATACAGGCGTACCGCTCTCCTTTGCAAAACGCAGTAATTCTGCCGTACACTCCCGCACCTGCGATACACTGCCCGGCGTGGACTCAATATGGGCCGAATGCAGGGTTTGGATCGAATCAATCACCACCAAATCCGGCTGCAACTGCTCTATCTGTTTAAATATGTTTTGGGTTGATGTTTCGCACAAAATAAAGGCCTCGGCCACCCGGCCCTCTAAAGGCAGGGAGATGTCGGATGTCGAATGTTCAATTTCGGATTTATTGCCTATTGGGGACTGCCTGTTGCGAACGGCTCCCCCTTCAGGGGGCTGGGGGGCTGGGGCTATACGCTCCGCCCGCATTTTGATCTGTCGCTCGCTTTCCTCGCCAGATACATAAAGCACTTTCAGATGGGGCATATTGAGCGCGATCTGCAGCATCAGGGTTGATTTACCGATGCCCGGCTCTCCGCCTATCAGTACCAATGAACCGGGGACGATACCGCCGCCCAGCACACGGTTTAATTCTTTATCCTGAGTGGGAATGCGCGGCTCTTCATCATAAGCAATGGCGCTTACAGGGATGGCCTTGTTGGCGCGTTGCATAGAGGTTGAGCCATTGGTGGGCTGCCGCCAGTCTGGAACGGACGGATTTGCCTTTTCAATAATTTCTTCTACAAAAGTATTCCACTGGCTGCATGACGGGCATTTGCCCAGCCATTTTGGAGATTCATAGCCGCAGCTTTGACAGAAATAGGTGGTTTTGGTTTTAGCCATTTGTATTTGCCGTTAAGCAAAAGTGCGCAAATGTTTTGGGAATTGCTAAAATTTTTGGCTTTTTTGAATTCTAAAGATTAAAAATGGGGAGATTGAAGATTAGTAGTTATTTTGCAGACCAAGGTTTTGACTACCCTTCTTAAGGATAAATTTAATCATGTCATGCTGAGCAAGAGCGAAGCATCTCTGATGCAAAACCGTGCGGACTGTCCTTAGAGATGCTTCGTTCCTCAGCATGACACCTTTCTTGGTTGCTATCATTGCGCAAATAAGCCACAAATATGTGGCTCTACAAAAAATCCTGAAAATCTACAAAATCCGTTAAATCCTAGTTTAGATCAGCTTATTATCGTTATCCGGGAAGATGAGGATGGGCTCGTATTTCCTGGCTTCTTCCATTTCCATTTGGGCGTATGACATGATGATCACCACATCGCCTACCTGGGCCAGCCTGGCGGTGGCGCCGTTGAGGCAAACCGTTCCGCTTCCGCGCTCGCCTTTAATTACATAAGTCTCAAAACGGGCGCCGTTGTTGTTGTTAACAATCTGCACCTTTTCGTTTGGTATAATGTTGGCGGCTTCTATCAATGCTTCGTCAATAGTAATGCTGCCTACGTAGTTCAGCTCTGCCTGTGTTACCCTTGCCCTGTGGATCTTGGATTTTAACACCTCTATTATCATGGCGCAAAGTTAGTATATAATTAACATATGCAAATACAAAGCCAATATTATGACGCAACAATGTAACACCCACGCTACCTGTTATTTACACCAATATAGCCCATCAGTATAAAAACATTTAGGATGATGTTGCGAGCGCGATAGTCGCTTTTGCTATGCTAATCTGCCTCAATTGTTAAAACAACCCCGCAATAGCGCGCGTTGTTTAAATAAAACATCACTATGAATACGACCAGCGAAACACTGCCAAAAGGCAGCGATGGTAACTATGAGTTCACCATCAATTACTCGGAGCGGGAGTTGGCGTGCCGGGTAGAGAAAAAAGACGATATTTTACAGGTACATATTGATAATAACATTGATGCCACCCTGCAAATTGAGCCTGACGGCACCCTGCATCAAACCGCAGGCAACACCCTGCCCGGTTCAAACATCGAGTTTATTAAAAAACATGTATTGGGGCACCACGTTTAAAAACGGACCCTTGTTGATAAGAAAAGGCCGTGCAGGTACTCCCCTCGCACGGCCTTTTATATTTTATAGCGCTTTGTATTTTATACGCCGCTGAAAACGGAGAAACCGCCATCAACATTAATAACCGTACCGGTTACAAATTTAGAGGCATCGCTTAGCAACCACACCAGGGCGCCAATCAGCTCGTCTGGCTCGCCGAAACGTTTGTATGGGGTGTTCTGCAACACCAGGTTACCACGCTCGGTATAACCGCCATCTGGCTGGGTAAGCAGCGTACGGTTTTGTTCGGTTAGGAAGAAACCTGGGGCAATTGCGTTCATACGCAATTTATCGCCATGGCGGTTAGCCATTTCTACTGCAAACCACCTGGTATAGGCATCAACAGCAGTTTTAGCCAGCGTATAACCCAACACCTTGGTAATTGCGCGTTGCGAAGCCATAGATGAGATATTTACGATACTACCGCTACCAGCTTGTGCCATCACCTCGCCAAAAACCTGGGTAGGGATCAGCGTGCCGTACAGATTCAGGTCCATTACCTGGCGCAGACCGTCCATATTTAGTTTAAACACATCATCGCCGGGTTGTACAATACCGCCTGGCATGTTGCCGCCAGCACCGTTTACCAGGCCATCAATACGGCCATAAGCATCCATGATCTGGTTTTTAGCAGCAATCAGTTGATCTTCCTGCATTACGTCTGCAATCAGTGCCATGGCTTTACCACCTGCGGCTACCACTGCATCGGCGCGCTCCTGGGCTACAGCCTGGTTACGGCCCAAAATGCCTACGGTACCACCTGCTTTGGCAATGCCTTTTATAAATGCATCACCCAAAATACCGGTACCGCCGGTTACGATGATCACTTTATCTTTTAATGAGAATTCTTCCATATCGGGAGTATTTGTTTTTCGGGTTCAAAACAAGCAAAAAAATAACAGAATAGATTAAGTGTGATGTGGTTTTTATTCTGTTTGATTAACCTGATTATGAATTGGCTGCTCATACTCCGCTGTGTCATTTATAAGCAGCGAAGCGTAGAGAGAAATTTTGGGCGATGCCTGAGCCACCTGATTGGCGTGGGGGCTAAGATTTCTCCCGTTGGTCGAAATGACATGGGGGTAAAACAAAGCAACCGGCCTGTGTCCAGGCCGGTTGCTTTATAATATTAGGCTAATTACTTCTTAATCACTTCGCTGATTGGCACGCCAATACAACCGCTTGGGGCCTGGATGTGCAGCAGGGCTGCCAGCGTGGCCGAGATATCGGTCATGTGGGTTGGTCTGACCAGACTGCCATGCTGGATACCCCAACCGAAGAATACCAGCGGGATGTGCGTATCATAAGGATTCCAGGTACCGTGGGTGGTACCTGTTAAGCCCGAACCCGCAAACCATCCCGGTTTCAGGATGATCTGGATCACACCACTGTGCTCAATGCTGTAACCATTGATAATGCGATAACGCAGCTCTTCAGGGATATTGGCTATTTGCGCGGCTTTCATGTCAACAGCAAAGGCTACTGCCGGCTGTTTGCCCAGCCAGTCGATAATGTCGTTTTTAACGGCCTGCTCGCTGATGTTTTGTTTTTTGATGGCGATGTTATTAAGGTTAACCTGATAGTTGTCCAGGCTGATCACCAGATTATTTACCTTGTATTTCTCGTTCAGCATGGCGTTCATGCCGCGCATGGCTTCGCCAGCTTTCCAGGTGCCTGCCGGGATGTTATGGTCGGTCAGGAATTTAGGGTTGTGTGCAGCGCCGTGGTCGGCAGTCAGGAATACGGTATAATTACCTTTACCTACTTTGGCATCCAGGTAGCTGAAGAACGCGGCCAGATCTTTATCCAAACGCAGGTAAGTATCTTCTGTCTCCACCGCATTAACACCTACCAGGTGACCAACATAGTCGGTTGAGGAAAGACTCACAGCCAAAAAGTCGGTTACGGTGTTGTTGCCCAAGTGCTCGGCATCAATGGCTGCTTTGGCCAGATCCAGCGTCAGCGTGTTACCGTAAGGCGTAGTGCGGATCATGCCCAGGTTACCATTGTACAGTTCTGACGTTTTGAACGGGAAAGTTGGGCTAGCAGCGCCACCAACGCGGCCTTCGTATGGCGTATTGTCGGCAGTGCTCTGTAAATAAGTATTGATTGGATACAGGGTGTTCCAATC
Source organism: Mucilaginibacter yixingensis (assembly GCF_041080815.1). Classification (NCBI taxonomy): domain Bacteria; kingdom Pseudomonadati; phylum Bacteroidota; class Sphingobacteriia; order Sphingobacteriales; family Sphingobacteriaceae; genus Mucilaginibacter; species Mucilaginibacter yixingensis. The sequence continues at coordinate 4,967,402 of NZ_CP160205.1, forward strand.
TTGTTTCAAATATTTCTCAGGTAGTTTCTGGTCATTAAATTGTTTTACCCATGCAGGCAAATCGTTCATGTAAAAGGTGCTGGTAATCCAATTGCCTGATGCATCGTCAAACCAGTATGCGGCATTTGCAGCGTGACCGGCAGGCAGAATACCGCCACGATCTTTCAGTGCGATGCCAATAACTTTTGAGCGGAAGTTGGTAGCCAGCTTCAGCTCGTCGGTAATGGTGCTGGCCTCCAGGTTACGTGGCGACATTTCGCCGGCGTGCGACGTGCTACCAACTGTTTTTACCGTGGTATCTTCGGTACAATACATAGCCCTGCCCGTGGCCTGATCAATAAAATCATTACCGGCAATGCCGTGAATGGCCGGTACAGAACCGGTGTACACACAGCTGTGACCAGCCGCGGTTACGGTTGGAATATAATCTACGCTGGTATTCTCGCAGGTAAAACCTTCGCCCAGCATGCGTTTAAAACCGCCAGCCTGGTAACGATCGTAATAGCGGTACAGGTAGTCCCAGCGCATCTGGTCTACTACCAGGCCCACCACCAGTTTAGGGCGGGGTAAAGCGTTTGTTGCGGTTTCTGTTTTCTTTTTTACCTGGGCGGTTGCAGTAGCAGCAATCCCGAAGGTTAAAAGAAGGATGGATTTAAGCCTCATGATCTTCAAATGGTGTTTGTAAATTCGGCCAAATATCCACAAATAAAGGGAGCGTGTGTGTGATGTTATTGTTAACGGTAATTTAACGAAAGGTTATTGAGGGCAGAGCGCGGCCAGAGGCCGCAGGATAATCGTCTCTCGCGAAGACGCGAGCGACTGCGACGATGAGATCTATCGCTCAAACGTAAAAATAGCGTGCTGGCCGGCGGTATGCATATCGCGCCAAACGCGATTGATCTCGCTATCGGCAGCGGCTGCGCGCAGGCCGCAGTAAGGATAAAGAGTATCTACTACCTCGCGGGATATTTTGGCCAGCGTACGGCTGGATTTACTTACGTTCTTCAATTCGCACTGGCGATTGTCAACCGGCTTTTCCCAGGAGATGTCTACCGATTTATAAAAGAGCTCGCGTGTGGCATTAATGAGGGCGGTGGTATCGTCAATCAGATCGTCCAGCAGCAGCATGTTCTCCACCAGCAGTCGCGGATTCCTCTTTTTATCCTCAAAGAGTTCTTTACACAGATCTATAAAATGGATAGCCATACCCGACATGTTGACGGCCAGCGTAGCTTCTGCCAATTGCAGGAATGGGTATTGATAAAGATCTTCGTTCACTTCGGCATAATCTGGGTCGATATGAAAACAGCGATCTTCGGATACAACTAAATCCTCAATAATAAACGAATGACTGCCCGTGGCTACCATGCCCATGGTTTTCCAGGTGGGCTTTAGTGTTACGTCTTTTTTATCTACCACAAAAGGCAACACCCAAGGCTCGCCCTTTTCGTCCAATACCGCCTCGCCGTTACGTTTAATCAAACAATTTACCGTAAAATGCGTGGCATGATGCGCACCGCTGGCATAGTTCCAAATGCCATTGATGCGGTAACCATCGGCCGTAATTTCGGCCTGGCCCGTAGTGGCACCACTGCCCGCCAGGCAAACTTGTGGGGTGTTAAATATTTGATGTGCGGTATGGGCCGTCATAAATCCACCAAACCAGCCTGCACCGGCGCACAATGTTACCACCCATCCGGCGCTGCCATCGGCCCAGCTGATGCCTTCCTGCAGGCGCACTAACTGGGGGATGCCGCGCTCCAGTCCGCCATAAGTCCATGGCACCAGCAGCTTGAACCACCCCAACCGTTGGATGATCTTCATTTGCTCCGGGTGCAACTGCCCATCCAGCTCTGCCTGGCCGGAATACCGGCGTATGACGTCGGCATGTTCCTGATCAATATAATCTGATGGATGCGGCGGCGGTTTTCTCATGATGCGGTAGATATGCTTACAGTTTCGGCTCGTTCTTTCTTTAAAATGCGCAGCCAATCCAGATATCCAAAAATGGCCACTATAAATAAAAATAGGGTGAGCAGCGCCATCAACGGCAACTGCTTGTAGAATAACAGCGGGATTGCAAACAGATTAGATATGTTTAGCAATATCCAGTTTTCTGTTTTACGGCGCGCCAGCAACCACATACCGGCCCAGGCGCTCGATGAAACAAATGAATCCCAAACCGGAACGTTAGAATTGGTAAAATGTTTTAACAGCACATACAACACCGCCCAACCCACAAAGGTGATGGCCAGCGTAATGCCCCACTCCTGCCGGCTGCTGTTACTAATTTTTACCGGTGGCTCATTCCGTCGTTTAATCCAGTGCACCCAGCCATAAATGCTCATCACCAGGTAATAACCGTTCAGCGCGGTTTCGGCATAAAGGCTACTTTCCAGTAACAGAATACTTCCTGCTAATATGCCTAATATCCCGGTTGGATACAACCAGATGTTGTTCTTTTTTGCCAGCAAAACTTCGGCTACACTGGCCATAACGGCCAGCCACTCCAGCCAGGTGGTTTCTTTTATCTGCTCCCAGAATAAATGAATTAAGTGTTGCATGGTATCTCCTCCCCGGCCCTCTCCAAAGGAGAGGGAGATTTTATTCTGTTATTGAATCATTTGCAGTCGCTCGCGTCTTCGGCTGGAGCCGAGCGACTGCGTGATTGTTTGCCCGACTCCGGTTATCACCAGAGCCTGGATATATGATAAGGTTTAGGTAGTATTGCTTGTAAGCCTCATCCCAACCCTCTCCATTGATGGAGAGAGTTTAGGCTCGGCTGTTAAAACCTCAAACTCAGTGATGCCAGGAAATTCCTTGGCGCCTGTGTAAAGAAGTAGTTATAGTTATTTAACTGTCCGCTGTAAATACCAGGGTAAGTTGCTCCGTCTGACGAATAAGCTTTGCTGAACACGTTATTTACCAGCAAGCCAACGCCAATATTTTTGATGCCTTTAATTTTGAAGTTATAGTTTAAGCGCACATCGCTCACAAAATACTCCGGCAGCGAACGGCTCACCGTGCTGGTGTTATCCAGGTACTGGCGGGTGATATACCTGCTGATGAACGAGAACTCCGCACCTTTAAACGGTAGGAAATTCAATGAACTGCTGCCTATAAAACCAGGCGAGTAAGCCAGGTTAGTGGTGTTATAAGCCGTTTCATCCATATTACCAGTAGCATCGTTATATAAAAACTGGTGGAAATTTTTCACCCTGTTACGGCTAACTGATGCAGTTAGCGCCCAGTTAAATCCATCACAGAATTTAATGCGCGCATCGGCTTCCAGGCCTGCGCGGTAGCTATCATCCACATTGGTACGGATAGCCTCGCCTACATCATCCAGCGAGCCGGTTAAGATTAGCTGGTTTTTATATTTCATGTAGAAAGCGTTGATGCCGGCCGTAATCCAGGTTTGCTTGGTGCGATAACCCAGCTCCCAATCCAGCAAGGTCTCTGGTTTTGGGCGACTGGCTGGCGACGAATTGGTATAATCGCTGCGGTTAGGCTCGTGGTGACCAACTGCAAACGATGCGTAGATGTTGTTTTGATCGTTCAGTTGGTAAGTGATACCCGCTTTAGGGTTAAAAAAGTTGAGCTGAACATCCTGCTGCACGTTTCTCAAGTCACGGTCAAAACCCAGGAACGAGTAGTTGATATGACGGTATTGCATATCGCCGTAGAACAAAAAGTTACCTGCATGGAAATCGGCACGGGCAAAAACGTTAAAGTCTTTCTTTACACCGCGGTCGCGCGAGTATTCATAATCTGGCGGGATGTTGGTGGTTTGTTGTGTCCACTCTATGTTGTTGTAATGGTCGCCTCTGTACTCATTATAAGCACCACCCAGTGTTGCATCAATCTTGTTTGATGGATGATAGTTCAGGTTATATGTTGCGCCATAAAAGTAATTGCTTAACCACAGTCTGCGCACCAGGTCTGAGTTGGTGATGGTAGTACCGCCAACGGTTTGAGGAGTAATACCGTAGTCGGCCAGAGTCTGGTCGTTCTGGTACTCCTCGTAATACCCATAGCCACGGGTATAGTGTAACGCGCCACTGAACGACAGATCACTTGTGATCTTTTGATTTAGCAATAGCTGGGCAAAGTTTTGCCAGTAGTTATCTGTCTGGTTGTTGTAATAAGTACCCCTAGCATCGATATAACCCAACTCATTGTAACGGCGGTTGCCGGCATTGATCATATCTTCCGACACGCCGTCCCAGGCCTGGCCGGTTTTTTCATAGCCGCTAAAAACGTTCAGGCGCAGTACCGTACCTTGGTTATAATAAGCACCGCTCAGGAAATATGATTTTAACTGCGATGCAGAGCGCTCAATGTAACCATCAGAGTTAATGCGCGACAGGCGGCCATCAAACGTAAAATGATCACCCAGCAAGCCGGTACCCACACTCACCGAGTTTTTAATAGTACCGTATGAGCCGGCTGAGTTATCTAACTGCGCATAAGCCGTATCATGACGGGTGGTGGTCTGGATGTTGATGCTGGCACCAAAAGCACCTGCACCGTTGGTTGAAGTGCCCACGCCACGTTGCACCTGGATGTTATCTACTGATGAAGCCAGATCCGGAATATCTACAAAGTAAACACCCTGATCTTCTGCATCATTCATTGGCACACCGTTAACCGTTACGTTGGTACGGGTAGCGTCACTACCACGGATACGGATACTGGTATAGCCCACACCTGCCCCGGCATTTGAGCTTACCACAGCCGATGGTGTTTGCTCCAACAAATACTCAAAGCCCCGGCCGGTATTGTTTTTCTGAATATCGCCCTTATTGATATTGGTATAAGTGGTTGGTGAGTTAGCGCCGGCACGCGTGCCGTGTACGGTTACTTCCTCGGTCACAGTGGTATTTGAAGAAATACTGAAGCTTAACCTGATGCTTCCAGCAACCTGTTGATTAATTTCGCCAGTGTTATAGCCAATGTAAGTTATAACAAAAGTGTATTTGCCAGCCTCAGGCAAATTAAGACGATAATTGCCCTTCTGGTCTGTTTGTGTTTGAATGCTTTTACCCTTGATGCTGACGGTAGCGCCGGGCAATGCATAATGCGTAACGTTGTCTGTTACCTTCCCCGATACGGAAAGTTGGGCCGATGCCGCGTACGGCAACAGCAGGGCTAAAATGCCCGCAAAAAAGTTCTTCAATGTGCTTTGTATAAAAAACCTGTTAAACTTGCTGCTCGATAGGGTAAATCGCTCAGAATACTTAACTGTGTTACCTGTTCCCTACGCCGGCATTACCCGGATCAGGTGTTACCCCCCAGCCCCCTGAAGGGGGAGCACATCGTCCTGAAGAGTATCTTGAGGATAAAATGCTCCCCCTTCAGGGGGGGTGGGGGGTATGGGTATGATCTCAGCCTGTCTTTCAGTTTGATTGCTCAAAGCAAGGCACCCCTTGAGAAAAATATGGCGCAAAGTTAGGCTTTGTGTGTTAACAATGCAAACGGGCTTAACCTAAACCTAACCTGAGCTACGTGTTGCACTTGTTTACATTGGTTTTAAGATCAATTATTTACCTTTGCCGCAAATTCTAGTTCCCCCCTTATGCAGGCTAAACCCTCCTTCAAGTATTTTATCATTGTTTTTAGTTTAATAGTAGGCGTTTGGAGTGTTTACAATGACCTGATCTGGACAACACACGACTTTAAAATCGGCGATCTGAAACAGCTATTTAGTCCGTTAAACCTGCAATTATCATTTGGATCCAAGGCCGTTGGTCGCGTTAACGGACTAAATCAGGTTAACGGTATTTTTGATTTCCTGCTGATATTAGGTGCCATCGGCTTCGCTATTAACGGCGAGCGGCAGATCAGGCTACTTCGGTTTGTTTACTCCCTAATTTTTGGGTGCAATGTGGTATCTATACTGCGCCTGGTGTTGTTTTTTGTATTGTTCAGACCGATGATGGGCAACAAAGCACCGGTAATAACCACCGACCGTATGATTGGCGACGCAGAGTTTCTGGCGATGGAATGTGCATGGCTGGTAGTATCGTTCCTCATACTCAGATATTTTAACCGCACACGTGATGTGGCCGTAGAATTGCATGAGCAAGAGGACGGTGAACAGGTAGGCATTTATATAGAAGCATCCAAAGGCACGCGCTTTATGCATAACCTGATAGATAACCTTACCATCATCTTAATTTTTTCAGACCTGCAAAAGACTTTTGAGGGCCTGGTATCTCACGGCGCAAGCGCAGCCAATTCAAATGAGGACGTAGGCACCGTATTGCTCACGCAAGTTTTCTTTTTGGTTTGCGCCTGGATCTACTTTGCAATATACGAGGCTATTTTTGGCATCACCCCTGCTAAAACCCTTACCGGCACACGTGTAGTTGATGATGAAAGCCGCACTCCCCAATTTAAAACCATTGCCATAAGAAGTTTAAGCAGGCTGGTTCCGTTTGATAGTATCTCGTTTTTTATGGATCGTGGCTGGCACGATAAGTGGTCTGATACCTACGTGGTAATGGAAGAAATAGTGGAGACCGACGAGCAGATTTCCACACCGCAAGCTTAGTGTTGAAAAAATTATTCAATCTGTTGCGATACAGCAATTAATCTCCTACTTTTGCCACATCATTACTGTAAACAGCATCATGAAAAATCATAAAAAAGAAGAAGAAAACTACGATTCTCTATTCTACATCATCGGCCTGCTGGCTGGTATGTTTACCGGAGCCGTAATTGAAAAAGGTTTCACCTGGGTAGTAGTGGGTGGTGTTATGGGTTTATTAACCGCAGCTTTCTTCCTGAATGTTCTGGTTAAAGGCAGTGAAAAAGCCTGATCCGGAGCTACCGACATTTATACGTAACTGGAACCAGTTTTACATCATTGTGGGTGTATGGCTGGTTCTTTTAGTTTTTATCTTCTGGCTCATCACCCTGTACTTCCGTTAAATGAGCATTGCCGACTGGATAGTTTTAACCGTTACCCTGCTGGGGATTGTACTATACGGCGTCTGGAAGAGTGGCAGTAATAAAAATATAGATCAGTTTCTGGTAGGCGGGCGCTCGTTGCCCTGGTATCATATCGGCCTATCGGTAATGGCTACGCAAGCCAGCGCTATTACGTTCCTCTCGGCCCCCGGCCAGGCTTACAGCGATGGAATGCGCTTTGTGCAGTTCTATTTCGGCCTGCCATTGGCCATGATTGTGCTGTGCATCACCTTCGTCCCCATCTTCCACCGGCTCAAAGTTTACACCGCTTACGAGTATCTGGAACAACGCTTCGATCTGAAAACAAGAACGTTAACGTCACTCCTGTTTTTGATTCAGCGCGGATTATCTACGGGGATCACCATTTATGCGCCGTCCATCATCCTGGCTACCATCCTCAACATCAACGTTACCTATACCACTATTTTCATTGGTCTGCTGGTGATATTTTACACCGTTTACGGCGGCACTAAAGCCGTGAGCTATACCCAGCTGCTGCAAATGAGTATTATATTTTGCGGTATGTTTCTGGCCGGTATAGTGGTGGTAAAAATACTGCCCGAGCGTGTAGGCTTTGTACAAGCGCTCAAAGTAGCCGGCAAAGCGGGCCGCATGAACGTGATTGACTGGCATTTTGACTGGAACAACCGTTACACGGTGTGGAGCGGCCTTATTGGTGGGTTCTTTCTGCAACTCTCCTACTTTGGTACAGACCAAAGCCAGGTGGGCCGTTACCTGGCCGGTGCCTCGGTAGCGCAGAGCCGTTTAGGGCTGATTATGAATGGCCTGATCAAGATCCCCATGCAGTTCCTCATCCTGCTCATCGGCATATTGGTGTTCGCTTTTTACCAGTTTAACAAGCCGCCTATGTTTTTTAATCGCTACGAGGCCGAGCAGATCAAAAAGAGCACCTATGCACCAGCTTATAATCATCTGGAAAAGCAGTATGATAGTTTGTTTGTACTCAAACAGCAGCAGACGGGTAAACTTATTGACTCAAAAGATCAAACCCAAACCGACGCAGTTACCCAAAACCTGCATCAATTAACTTCTAAGAGCGACAGCATCCGCAGCGCGGGTTTAAAGCTGATGACGCTGAATAACCCCAACGCCAATACAGACGATACCAATTACATCTTCCTTAGCTTTGTAAAACGCTATCTGCCAACCGGTTTAGTGGGTTTGCTCATTGCCATAGTGTTTTTGGCGTCAATGGGCTCTACTGCCAGTGCGCTCAACTCGCTGGCATCTACCACGGTAGTTGATATTTATAAAAGGATGATTAACACCCAGGGCAGTGATGAAAGTTATGTTACTGCCTCGCGCCTTTCCACCGTTTTCTGGGGACTGGTTTGCATAGGCATGGCCCTGTTTGCCGGGAAAATGGGCAACCTGCTGGAAGCGGTAAACTTGTTAGGCTCTTACATCTACGGCACCATCCTTGGCGTGTTCCTGGTGGCATTTTATTTTAAACGCATCAGCGGTACACCGGTGTTTATTGCAGCGCTGATTACCGAGGCCGTGGTTTGTGCCTTAGGATTTACCAAAACAGTGGCTTATTTGTGGTTAAATCCTATCGGGTGCTTTTTGGTAATTGGGATTGCGTGGGTGATTAATTTGGCGATTCGTAAGAAGGCTATTTCGGCTTAATTTTTTCCATAACGTTTTCTTCTCTCTATCAACCTTCATGTCATTTCGATGAGCACGGGCAGGGGCAATGGAGCGCAAGAGAAATCTTGTACTTGCGATACGCCAATATGCCATTCAATCAGGCTTTGCTATCGTATAAGATTTCTCGTCGCCCTAACGCTCATTTCCCACCCTTCGCTCGCTCGCGATGACATGATGTATAAATAGAAAATGCGGCCCAAAGCCGCATTTTCTATTTATTTCTATATATCCGAAATCAAAAACTGCGAAGCATTCAACGAAGTTAATTTTAATTCCGAAGGCCATTCCCCCTTCAGGGGGTTAGGGGGGCTTTATACTAATTTAGCTAGTTTAGCCAGTTCCTCAGCCATAGCAGCGCCAATTTCAGCTGGCGACTCTACTACGCGGATACCGCACTCAGCCATAATTTTCATTTTGGCAGCAGCAGTATCGTCAGCACCACCTACGATGGCACCGGCGTGGCCCATACGGCGACCTGCAGGAGCAGTTTGACCGGCGATGAAACCTACAACTGGTTTAGTACCGTTTTCTTTGATCCAACGAGCAGCTTCGGCTTCCATGCCACCACCAATCTCACCGATCATGATGATACCGTGAGTTTCAGGGTCGTTCATTAACAACTCAACAGCTTCTTTGGTTGGAGTACCAATGATTGGGTCGCCACCAATGCCGATAGCAGTAGTGATACCCAAACCAGCTTTAACAACCTGATCAACAGCTTCATAAGTTAAAGTACCAGATTTTGATACTACACCTACGTTACCTTTTTTGAAGATGAAGCCTGGCATAATACCAATTTTAGCCTCATCAGCAGTGATTACACCCGGGCAGTTAGGGCCGATCAAACGGCTGTCACGACCTTTCAGGTATTCTTTTACCTGGATCATATCTTTGGTTGGGATACCTTCGGTGATACAGATAATCACTTTGATACCAGCCTCAGCAGCTTCCATAATAGCGTCGGCAGCAAAAGCAGGAGGAACAAAAATGATAGATACATTGGCGCCAGTTTCTGCAACCGCGTCGGCTACCGTATTAAAAACAGGTTTGTCCAGATGCTTTTGGCCACCTTTACCTGGGGTTACACCACCTACAACCTGGGTTCCGTACTCGATCATCTGCGAAGCATGGAAAGTACCTTCGGTGCCGGTGAAACCCTGCACAATAACTTTTGAATCTTTGTTTACAAGGACGCTCATCTATTTTTCATTTTGATTGTCGCAAAGCTAAAAATTTTTTAACCGCCTCAGTCACAGATTGCATTTTTTTTTAAGAAGAAGCGAATTTTTTACAATTTCTTAAAATTGAAAGGCTTATAAATGGCATAATCGAACATAATTTAAAGAATTACGTGCCTAGACTATGTAAAATGTCATACTTTATTGAGGATTACTGCCAAAACAGGCACTTGCAATTGCCTCTTTAGTGGTTAAATCTACAGATTCTTAAAAATTTCTTTGCTGTCGCGAGTTTAGCAGAGCATTCATCAATGCTTCCACTCCTTGATATCTACACCAGTAACTATCGAGTCTTTATTTATCATCAGCCGTAACGACTTAACATAAACCGGGTCAATATCCCAACCGTAATCTATTTTAACATCATAATATATAATACCAGAGGTATCATCAACCGAATTATTTGGGTTTCCTAATGAATCTACGAGTTGCCGGTATGTCAGCCCTCGCAGTTTATGATGCTTTACCAAGTCATCCACCATATCATTGCGGTAAGGGTAACCATCAACATCTCCCTGTACCACCCAAAGCTTTTTATCAAACTTTGATTTGCATCCGCATAAAATCAGCAGCATCAATATCAATATAACCGGTTTAAGCATAGCTAAACTTACAAACTTTGTTACAAAGCTGACAACAAAACATTTAACAGTTATTCTCCGTCAGCACCGTATAATTATTACAGCGCAATTTCCGTTTAATGAGGTATATCTGCTAATTTAGTATTCAGGTATGGACGCTAACAATAACTATGAATTGCTTATTGAAAAGATCAACCTGTTCATCCGCAAGTATTACTTTAATAACCTGCTGCGTGGACTGATCTTTCTGGGCGCTGGGCTGTTTTCGGCCTACGTGGTTATTACTTTGAGCGAGTATTTCGGTAACTTCAGCAGTACCCTGCGCACATTGTTGTTCTATGCGTTTATCCTCATCAACCTTACCTTGCTTATTTGGCTGGTAGTTCCCTCATTGCTGGCCTGGCTCAGGTTGGGTAAAACCATCTCGCATGATGAAGCCGCACAGATCATCGGCAAACATTTTAGTGATGTAAGCGATAAACTGCTCAACACCCTTCAACTCAAAAAACTGGCCGGCGAGGATGAGCGACACCGACTACTCATAGAAGCCAGCATCAATCAAAAGATAGAGGTTTTGAAACCCGTGAGTTTCCCTTCGGCTATCAATCTGAAAGAGAATAACAAATACCTCAAATGGGTCATCTTCCCGGCCGCAGTTATCTGTGTAATTGCATTGGCAGCGCCATCAGTACTGACAGAGAGCACCAAACGGCTTATCCGTCATAACGAGTACTTTGCACCTCTGGCCCCTTTTCAGTTTGTGGTGCTAAACAAAAGTCTCTCGGCCGTGCAGGGTGAAGATGTAAAACTGGACCTCAAACTAACCGGCAACAACCTGCCTGCCGATGTTTATATAGAAACAGCCAATAATACTTTTAAGCTTGATAAAGAGAACCTCTCTCGCTTTCATTATATCTTTAATAATGTGCAGCAAAGTACCTCATTCAGGCTCTCGGCCAACGGGTTTTACTCGCAGCCGTATCAAATTAAAGTAAACCTGAAGCCATCGCTGCTGCATTTTGATGTGCAGCTAAGTTATCCGGCCTATCTGCATAAAAAGAATGAAACCGTTTTAAATGCCGGCGATCTGAATATCCCTGCCGGTACCACCGTTAAGTGGCAGCTGCACACGCAAAATGCCAACCGGGTGATTTTTAAGCTGAATGATGCCACTACCCCTATCGAAAATGGCAAAGACGGCTTATTTGAACATACCGAGCGCATCAGTGCCAATGCTGTTTACTCTTTAAAACCCGAAAACGGCAACATTACCCGCGGCGACTCTGCTGGATACCGCATCAATGTAATTACCGACGAAGCGCCAAGTATTACAGCCGATGAACGTGCCGATTCGGTAAGTACCAAGGCCATCTATTTTAATGGACGTGCACAGGATGATCATGGTTTTTCATCGCTTACTTTCCACTATACAGTTAATGCAGCTGGCGTAACAGGCGAAAAGAATTACAGCAAGCCTGTAAAAGCCGATCTGAGTCAAACCCAGGCAGATTTCTTCTATTTCTGGGATTTAAAAGACCTGCAGGTAAAACCCGGCGACCAGGTGCATTATTACTTTGAGGTTGCCGATAACGATGCCGTTAACGGCCCGAAAAAAGCGCGTACTGCAGAACATAGTCTCATTGTCCCTACGCAAAAAGAGCTGAATGAGCAGCTGAACGCCGGCAGCAAAGGCGTAATGGATAAAATGGCATCGGCCATTAAAATGGCTACGCAATTGGAGCGTGAGACGCAAAAACTGAATCAACTGCTGCTAAATAAAAATAACCTGTCTTTCGACGAGAAGAAACAGATCCAGGACTTGCTGCAGAAAAAGAAAGATCTGAATGACCTGGTAAAGCAAATTCAGGACGAGAACCGCAAAAACAACTATAACAGGCAGGAGAACCAGCAACAGGATCAGTCGCTTACCGATAAGCAGAAACAGATGGAGCAACTGCTCAACAATGTGCTCGATCCGCAAACGCAACAATTACTGGAGCAGCTGCAAAAACTACTGGAAGCCGAGCGCAAAGACTCCACCCGTGATGCCCTGAACCAGATGCAGAGCGATAATAAGAATCTGCGCAAAGAGCTCGACCGCATGCAGGCCCTCTATAAACGCCTGCAATTTGAACAGCAATTAAACCAAACCGCCAATCAACTGGAAAAACTGGCTAATGATCAGAATAAACTGGCCGATAAAACACAGCAGCCAAAAGATCAAAAAAATCAGAACCAACAGCAGCAAGCGGGCGATAAGAATCAACAGCAGCAAAACGGTCAGCAGCAGAACGGTGATAAAGACCAACAACCATCCAATCAACAGCAGCCTAATCAGCAGCAATTACAGCAGGAACAACAAAAGCTGAGCGAAGATTTTAAGCAGGTAGAGCAACAAATGGACGATCTGAAAAAGCAGAACGATCAACTGGAGCAAAAACAGGATATGCCCAATAACGAGCGGGATAAGCAGGAAGTGGAGCAGAATATGGAGAACAGCAAGCAAAACCTGCAAAAGAATGACCGGCAGAATGCATCAAAATCTCAGCGACAGGCCGCACAGCGCATGCAAAAAATGGCCCAGCAAATGCGCCAAAGCAGCGAGGATAGCGAGAGTGAGCAGAACTCTGTTGATGCCCAGCAATTACGCGAGTTATTAAAGAGCCTGGTTAACAGTTCATTTGAGCAGGAAAAGTTGATGCAAACCCTGAAGGGCACTAACATTAACGACCCTAACTATGTAACGCTGGCCCAGAAACAAAAAGATATCAAAGACAATCTTAAAACGGCAGAAGATACGTTATATTCATTAAGCAGGCGCATTCAGCAGATACAATCCACCGTAAATACCGAAATTAGCAGCATCAATGATCATATTGATAAAGCGTTGGAAAACCTGGGCGACCGCCGCACCGCCGAGGCTAACCGCAACCAGCAGTTCAGCATGACGTCTATGAACAACTTGGCTTTGATGCTGGCCGAAGCGCTGGATCATCTGCAAGATCAGATGAGCAAATCAAAAAGCGGCAAGGGCAAAAGTAAGCCCAACATGCAGCAGCTAAGCCGCATGCAGCAGCAGCTGAATAATAATATGCAGCGCATGCGGCAGCAAATGCAGCAACAAGGCAACAACATGAGCCGCAGCGAGCACCAGAGCCAAAGTGAACAACTGGCACGCATGGCAAGGGCCCAGCAACAGATCCGTCAGGAACTGGAGCGGATTAACCAGGAAGAAAATAAAGACGGTCGCAGCGGCATGGGCGATCTGCAAAAAATTGCCAAGCAAATGGAACAAACTGAGAACGATCTCGTAAACAGGAAAATAACTGAGGAATCTATAAAACGGCAACAGCAAATACAATCGCGTTTGCTGGAAGCCGAAAAAGCCGAGCAGGAACGCGAACAAGACCAAAAACGCCAGAGCAACGCCGGCAAAGATATGCCTCCGGGATACATCAAAGCCTTGCAGAACTATCAACAAACCCGGTCAAAACAAACCGAACAAATAAAAACTGTACCTGCGGCATTGAATTTGTATTATAAGCAAAAAATTAAATCGTACTTTGATCAACTTAATGCTAAATAGTATGCAAACTGCTAAAGTGCCAACTACTGAGCTTTATACCCTGCAACTGCCGTCAAGGCCTGCAAGCATTATACAGCTTGAGAGTTTGATAGAAAATATAGCCGATAAACACCAGGTGGCTGATGACACCTTTGCCAATATGATGACTTGTTTGAGTGAAGCAGTTATCAATGCTATGGTACATGGCAACCAACTTGATGCCGATAAATTGGTAATTGTGAATGCCGAGGTAGACCAACGCCGCATTGTGTGGACAGTTACAGACGAGGGTGAAGGCTTCAACCCCAACCAGCTGCCTGACCCTACCGCTCCTGAAAACCTGGAGGCCCTAACCGGTCGCGGCGTATTTATTATGAAACAACTGGCAGACCAATGTATTTTTAACGATCGCGGAAACGAGATCGAGCTTCATTTTAAGATTTAATGCCGTCAATCAATTTTTTTGAGGAAGATATTGTCTTTAAACCCAAACAAAAAGCCGCCCTGCGGCAGTGGATTAAAGACACCTGTGTTGCCGAAGGTTTCAGGCTGAAAGAACTAAACTACATTTTCTGTTCTGACGCCTATTTGCTGCAAATCAATCAGCAATACCTAGATCACGATACTTATACCGATATCATCACCTTTGATAATTCTGAGCAGGAAAAGGTAATTGTAGGCGATATTTTTATTTCGGCAGAGCGCATTCGTGAGAACGCTGAAAAGTTCAAGGTTACAGAAGCTACCGAGCTGCACCGCGTAATGATCCACGGTGCTTTACACCTGCTTGGCTATCCGGATAAGACCCCCGAAAGTAAAAAGTTGATGACACAGAAGGAAGATGAGTATCTGGCGGCCAGAACTTTTTAAAGCCGCAGCAATTTTGTCTAACTTCACTGCGTATTAATTTAAATACCTGGTATAGTTATGAAAATCCTCTCCATTATGGTTGCGTTGCTGTTTGTTGCAGCACCTAGCTCAGTTTATCAATTTAAACTAAAAAACATAGACGGTAAAGCCTTCAAACTGTCTGACTACAAAGGCAAAAAGATCCTTATTGTTAATACAGCTTCTAAATGCGGTTACACTCCGCAATACAAAGAGCTGGAGCAATTATCTGAAACCTACAAAGACAAATTAGTGGTGGTTGGTTTCCCGGCCAATAACTTTGGCGGACAGGAACCTGGCAGCGCATCAGAAATTAAAACCTTCTGTACCGGCACTTACAATGTAACCTTCCCAATGGCAGAGAAAGTTAGTGTTAAGGGTGATGACATTGCCCCGTTGTTTAAATTCCTGACAGAAGCACCAAACCCAGATTTTACCGGCGAAATTAAATGGAACTTTGAGAAATTCCTGATTGACGAAAACGGTAAACTCATCCACCGCTTCCGTTCAAAAACTACCCCTATGTCTGCAGAATTAACCAAATATCTCAACTAAAAAGAGATTTTTGTCCAAATAAAAAAAGAGTTGTTTCACGTGAAACAGCTCTTTTTTTATTTGGCAGGTTTCATAAGCACATGCCTTAAATATTTGTTATATTTAACTAACTCATTATCAAACCGAAACTACGCCATGAAACCACATGTATTATTGCTTTCGGCCGCGTTATGTTTTGCCGCTTGCAAACAAAATCCATCAACAAATACCCCTTCAACAGCCGACACTTCATCTCATGAAGTAAAAACGGGTGGCAGCAAACTCATCAAGGTAGATGGTAAGTACAACATCTACACAAAAAAGGTAGGTGACGGAAAAATTAAGGTATTGCTACTTAACGGTGGCCCTGGCCTGCCGCATGATTATATGGAGTGCTTTGAAGATTTTTTACCAAAGGCCGGAATCGAGTTCTATTACTATGACCAGCTAGGCTGCGGTAACTCTGATACACCTAAAGATACCACACTTTGGATTGTACCGCGTTATGTAGAAGAAGTAGAGCAGGTACGTAAAGGTTTAGGGCTGGATAGTTTTTACATCGTCGGCCACTCCTGGGGCAGCATGCTGGCTATGGAGTATTTGCACAAGTATCAGTCGCACGTTAAGGGAGCCGTATTGTCTGATATGACGGCCGGCGTAAAAGAATATGTAGCCTATGCCGAGCAGTTAAAGAAAAAGTATTTCACCCCCCGTGATATTGTTGTCTTTGATTCGCTTTCGCGATTAAAAAAATATGATTCCGAACAATATAATACGCTCTTAATGACCAAATTGTATGCCAACGTACTTTGCCGTATACCCCTGGAAAAATGGCCGGAGCCATTACTACGCACCTTTAAAAAAATGAACCAACCCATTTACATGCAAATGCAGGGGCCAGATGAGTTTCAGATTACCGGAAACTTCAAAAACTGGGAATTTTGGAGCAGACTACCAGATATTAAAACCCCTATTCTGGTTTTGGGTGCTAAGTATGACGAAATGAATCCCGAAGATTTAAAGCGCGAGGGTAAATTACTGCCTAATAGTCGCACCTACATTTGCCCTAACGGCAGCCATATGGCTATGTATGATGATCAGCAGCATTATTTTGGCAATCTGATAGCTTTTTTGAAGGATGTAGATGCCGGAAGCTTTAAACCTGATGCGAAATAGCGTTTTTATTTCCCGTAGAGCCACATATTTGTGGCTCCCGTTAGCAAAGTGAGCCACAAATATGTGGCTCTACTATAAATTCGCTCACCCATTATACTTCAACATCTCCCACATCAGCTCATAAACGCTGTGAATCAAGCGGCGTTGCTCGTCTTCTTCCAGCTCAAAAGAGGTAAGATATTGATAAACAGCCATTACCTGACCATTATATAAATTGAGCACCAACTCTGGCGGTTGTTGAATAAGCAACCGCTTATGGATGGCGTCGGTAATCAGCTGGCTTTGGATGCTGATTTGCTCTTTCAGCTTTTCGGGCGGTATTTGGTGCACATGGGGCGATAATTGGAATTGCTGCAGGTAAAAGTATTTATCACGATTGTCCAACGCCCAGTGCACCGAGGTAACAAACATCTTTTTGAAACGTACAGCCATAAAATCATCAGCATGAATGGTTTTGGCTATAGCGGCAGAAAACTCATCCCTGATGCTGTTATAAAGCCCTACAACCAGCTCATCTTTGGTTTTATAATAATGGAAGAGCGTGCCGTTGGCCACGCCGGCTTCTTCTGCAATCCTGGCTGTCGGCGTTCCATGAAAGCCGAACCTAACAAACAGCTTGAGTGCTGTCGCTAATATTTGTGTCTGCTTGTCCAATAGCTTAGAGTGATTAATCGGTCTATGAATTTAATCATTATTAAGCGGTAAAAAGCAAAAATTTGGCGGTTTTTTTGAGGATAATAAATGAATACCATTTGTCATTTCGAACGAACACCGCGCGGGCCTATGTGGCGCGTGAGGAGAAATCTTAGACGTATGGCATGTTTGGACTTGCAATCGTCTAAGATTTCTCCCGTTGGAAATGACAAATGGTATTGCTCAAATTGTTGATATAGGGCTTATTCCTTATTGCTCTCCTGCTGTTTCTTCTTTGCCTCCTGGATCTTCTTCAATGAATCTTGTTTGGCTTTCTGTTTCTTTTTAAAGAAGCCTTTCAGCAGGAAATTATGTTGGGCGGCGGTTAAGTCCTCATTAAGCGTTTTGCTGGTGGTGTGTACGCTGGCAATGGTAGTTTTGGCTTGTCTAACTGTACCTTCCAGGTCTTTGGCCATTTTATCGTTATTCAATAGCCGCCCCAGACTACCTTTGCCTTTATTTATCTTCTCTACTATGCCACCCAGGTTTTCGGTAAGGACGGCGCCATTGTCGGCAATCCTGGTAAACTTGTTGATCAGCTTGTCTACATCCAGTGGATTAACGGTAGCCAGTTTATCGCCATCATTTACTACCTCATGGCTTTTTATACCGCCCGGATTAATTACTACCAGCTTATCGCCCATTAAACCGTCGCTGCCAATGGCCATTTTGGCATCCTTCTTTACAAACTGTTTAACCGAGTTATTAAGCGTTAGCGTCACTTTTACCGAACTATCTGTCACAATAGTAATATCATCTACCACACCTACGTTAATGCCCGCAAAACGCACATTATTGCCCACCTGCAGGCCGCTAACGTTCTTAAATATGCCGTAAACGTTAAACGTTGCGTTAAACATGCTCTTTTGGTTACCTATCAGGAAGATGCCGAGAAACAGCACTACCAGACCAACAACTACAAAGAGTCCTATTTTTATTTTTTGTCCCGATGTTGCTTTCATAATCAGATAAAATAAGATTTCACCAATTCGTCTTTTGATTTCGAGAGCTCATCAAATGATCCCTCGGCTTTATATTCTCCATCATCCATAATCAGTACCCGGTCTGATACCACACGGGCACAGTCCATATCGTGCGTAATAATGATAGAGGTTGTTTTATACTTACGCTGCATCTCCAGGATCAGCTGACTAATCTCACGCGACGTAATGGGGTCTAAACCTGTAGTCGGTTCATCATACAGCATAATCTCGGGGTGAACAATCAGCGTCCGCGCCAGGCCAATCCGCTTACGCATCCCTCCCGATAAATCCGATGGCATCTTTTCAGCCGCATCAGGCAAGCCGACGTTCTCCAACATCTCTTTTACGCGCTTATTAAGTTCAGACTGATTAGTCACTCGCATTACGCGCTTTAGCGCAAACTCCAGGTTTTCGCGTACGGTCATAGAGTCATACAACGCAGCGCTTTGAAACAGGAAACCTATTTTGGTACGCAGTTCCTTTAGTTCCCTATCATTCAGTTGCTCTACTTCCTGACCTAATACCTTTACGGTGCCCTTATCAGGCGTTAACATCCCAACCACACATTGTATGGTGACTGATTTACCGGTACCTGATCGACCCAAAATCACCACATTCTCTCCCCGTTTTACACTAAGGTTGATGTTTTTAAGCACCTGCTTTTTACCAAAGGACTTTTTTAATCCCTTGATCTCGATTACCGCCTCCTTTTGGTCAGAAGCAGTATGCTTTGCTTTTTCTGCTACTTCTTCCATTATTTATAAAATAAAAGGGTGCTTATCTGTACCACCAGCATGTCTATAAAAAAGATCCACAAAGACGATGTTACTACCGCCGAGTTAGCGGCAACACCCACGCTTTCGGTACCATGATCTGAGTGATAACCTTTATAACAGCCCACAAAACCAATAGCGAAGCCAAAAAAGAAGGTTTTGATGAGGGCGGGCATATAATCAGTATAATCCAGCGCTGCTATGCATTTATGCAGATAAAGGGTAAGGCTGATATTATCGGTTAAATTAAGGGCTATAAACCCGCCTACAAGGCTAATCAGATCGCCGATCATGGCCAATAGTGGAATCATCAGGCTGGTGGCCAATATGCGCGTTACAACCAGGTATTGTACCGAATTAGCGCCAGATACCTCCATAGCGTCAATCTGCTCGGTTACCTTCATGCTGCCTAATTCGGCACCTATACTCGATGCTATTTTACCTGCACAGATAATTCCTGTAATTACCGGGCCTATTTCTCTGATTACTGATACGGCAAGTGTGTGCGGCAGCATACTTTCCGCACCAAAACCAACCAATGTTGGTCGCAGTTGCAGAATAAGCACTAAGCCCATAATAAAAGAGGTAATACCCACCAATGTTAAAGACCGATAGCCAATTTCATAACACTGGCGCACAAACTCGTTCCATTCAAAACCACCGGAAAAAAGATTACGCACAAAGCGCATAAAGAACACACCCTGCTCGCCAACGCTCTCCAGCCATTTGCGCCAACCCGTTGTTACTGTTGCCTCTGCTGCCATAATGCTAATTTTTATACCTAATTGTTCAGTTTTATAAGTGGCTCTCAATCAGCATGACAATTCGGGGTTTATTTTGTTTCGTTTTACAATTGCTGGTGTTAAGTATATATTAATTTTTAAACCAGAATTTAAAGGATTAATGGGATCTACAGGACGCAAATCATTCCTTTGATCTACCTATTTTTAAAGCATTTACTGTTGGCTTTATCAAAATCCTGTCAATCCTATCAATCCGTTTCATACTGGTTCTCAATCTGGTTCAGAAATCCGTACTTTTGCACCAATTATTAAACTGGCTAAAGTGTACCCATGTAGTAGGCTAAAAGCATTGTTTTTTATTTTAATCAATTGATTATCAAACTAATAAACTAATAAACATCGCGTGAGTACGTTAATATCGGCCGAGCAATTAGGGCATTCATTTCAAGACCACTGGCTATTCAGAAACATGACGCTGGGTATAAACCGCGGGCGCCGGGTGGCATTGGTGGGTGTTAATGGCGCCGGCAAGTCTACCTTATTAAAGCTTTTATCGGGCCGCTTGATGCCCGTTGAAGGTAAAGTTGTGCATGCACGCGATCTATCGCTGGGTTACCTGGAGCAGGATCCTTCTTTTGGCAGTGCTGTTACTATCAGCGATTATATTTTCCATTCAGACAATCGTCAGCAACAACTCATCCGCGAGTATGAGGAGCTTCTGGAGAATGATCCGGAAAATATAAAAGAAATAGAGCGCCTCACCATTGAGTTGAGCAATCTGGACGCCTGGGAATATGAATATCAAATCAAAACCATTCTGGGCAGATTAGATATTCATCATCTTAATCAGCCTATTACTACCTTATCAGGTGGTCAGCGTAAACGTTTATCGTTAGCGCGTTTGTTAATTGAGAACCCAGAGGTTTATGTATTGGACGAGCCTACCAACCACCTGGATATTGATACCATTGAGTGGCTGGAAAAGCTGCTGACCGAGGGCAACAAAACCATCATCATGGTAACGCACGACCGTTATTTTCTGGATAACGTTTGTAACGAGATCATGGAGATTGATAACGGCAAGATGTTTACCTACCAGGGCAACTACGCCTATTTCTTAGAAAAGAAAGCCGAGCGCGAAAGTGCCGATGCTGCTGCCTTTGCCAAGAACAGTAACTTGCTAAAGAAAGAGCTGGAATGGATGCGCAGACAGCCACAGGCACGTGGTACCAAATCAAAAGCGCGCATTGACGCCTTTTATGATCTGGAAGAAAAAACCAAAAACGCCGGACCTAAAGCCAAGGTAGAGCTAAGCGTTAAGGCGGCCCGCCAGGGTAATAAGATTATGGAGCTGCATCACCTGAATAAACACTTCGGAGATCGCGAGATTATCACAAACTTCTCTTATGTATTTAAGAAGGGCGACCGTATTGGTTTGGCAGGTAAGAACGGCAGCGGTAAATCTACCCTGCTCAATATTATTACCGGCAGTTTAAATCCTGACGGCGGCGAGGCTATTAAAGGCGAAACAACGGTATTGGGTTACTTCCATCAATCGGGCATTGTTTTTAAAGAAGACGAGCGCGTAATCGATGTGGTAAAGAACGTGGCAGAGTTTATCACCATGGCCGATGGTAAAACCATCTCGGCCTCTGCCCTGCTCACATTGTTTTTATTCCCACCTAAAAAGCAACACGGTTTTATATCAAACCTGAGCGGTGGCGAAAAGAAACGTTTGCAGTTGATGAGCTTGTTGATGAAGAATCCAAACTTCCTCATCCTCGATGAGCCTACTAACGATTTGGATATTGACACACTAAATGTGTTAGAAGAGTTTTTAACCGACTATCCAGGCGTTTTAATGCTGGTATCGCACGATCGTTATTTGCTGGACAAACTAACCGATCAGCTCTTTATTATGGAAGGCAATGGCGATGTACGCATCTTTAATGGCAACTATTCATCATACCGCGAAGAAATTGAAGAGCAAAAACAATTAGCCAAGAAACAAAGCGTTAATGATAAGCCTGCACCAGTGGTAGCCATTCCTACCCCTGCTCCTAAAAAGAATAAGCTAAGCTTTAAAGAGCAAAAGGAATATGAAACTTTAGAGAGCGAGATAGCTAAACTGGAAACAGTAATAAAAGAGTTAACCCTAAAGATGAATTCTGGCAGTGTTACAGAACATCAGGAGTTAATGGACCTGGCTAAACAGATAGAAGATAAATCTAACGAAATAGACGAAAAAAGTATGCGTTGGATGGAACTGGAAGAATTAAAAGAAGCATGAAACTATCAGATATTATAGCATCAGTTGGAGTAGTTATCTTATTAATAGCTTTTGTATTAAATGTACAGAAGAAATTATCAGCTAACAGCCGCCCCTATACCGCCATGAACTTTATTGGCGCCGGCTTATGCTGTTTATCTTCATACATGATCAGCTTCTACCCTTTTGTGGTGTTAGAAAGCGTTTGGGCAACGTTTGCCCTGGTTTCTTTCTTTAGAGTTCCACGTGGAACATCGGTAAAGGAACGATAATCGCCATAAGTTTACGTTCCTGTGGAACGTAATAATAGTTAGATTAAAATAGACGTTCCACGTGGAACGTAAGTAAATAAAAGAGATGTTTAAGCAATATGATGTAATTGTAGTGGGTGCCGGGCACGCGGGCTGTGAAGCTGCCGCTGCTGCTGCAAACATGGGATCGTCAGTTTTACTGATTACTATGAACATGGGCACCATTGCACAAATGAGCTGCAACCCCGCAATGGGTGGTGTGGCCAAAGGGCAAATTGTGCGTGAGATTGATGCACTTGGTGGCTATTCAGGTATTATAACAGATAAATCTACCATCCAATTCAGGATGCTCAATTTATCTAAAGGCCCTGCCATGTGGAGCCCAAGGGCACAAACAGACCGCATGCGCTTCGCCGAAGAATGGCGTCTAGCACTGGAACAAACCCCTAATGTTGACTTTTGGCAGGATATGGTATCGGGCCTATTAGTTAAAAACAATACGGTAGTAGGCGTACGTACCTCTATAGGTGTAGAGATTGAAGCCAAAGCGGTAGTATTAACCAATGGTACCTTCTTAAACGGCCTCATCCATATTGGCGAGAAACGCTTTGGTGGTGGCCGTACAGGCGAGAAAGCGGCTACTGGTTTAACCGAGCAATTGGTTGAATTAGGCTTTGAAGCAGGCCGCATGAAGACCGGTACCCCACCCCGTGTAGACGGACGCAGCCTTAATTATTCGGTGATGGAAGAGCAATGGGGCGATGAAAACAGAGGCAAATTTAGCTACACTGATACCCCTGTAACGCAAGATCAACGTTGCTGCTGGATTACCTATACCAATACTGCAGTGCATGAAACCCTGAAAGAAGGCTTTGAAAAATCGCCTATGTTTACGGGCAGGATTAAAGGTTTAGGCCCTCGTTACTGCCCGTCTATTGAGGATAAGATTAACCGTTTTGCAGAGCGAGACCGTCACCAGATATTTGTAGAACCAGAGGGATGGAACACAGTTGAGATCTATGTAAATGGCTTCTCTACCTCATTACCCGAGGATGTACAGTACCGTGCATTGACCCAAATACCGGGCTTTGAGAACGCCAAAATGTTCCGACCAGGTTATGCAATAGAGTATGATTACTTCCCTCCTATGCAATTAAATCTGACGCTGGAGACTAAACTCATCAGCAATTTATTCTTCGCAGGTCAGATTAATGGTACCACCGGTTATGAAGAAGCAGGCTCGCAAGGACTCATTGCCGGCATCAACGCACACAATAAAGTACATGACAAACATGAGCTGATACTGAAAAGATCAGAGTCATACATTGGTGTTTTGATAGACGATTTGGTAACCAAAGGTACCGAAGAACCATACCGTATGTTTACCTCAAGGGCAGAACACCGTTTACTTTTAAGACAGGATAATGCCGATATCAGGCTGAGTCCGATAGGTCATGAGTTGGGTTTGATCAGCGATGAGCGGCTGGAGAAGGTAAACAAAAAGATAAAAGACTCTGATGACATTGTGGCCTTCACCCGCCAAAAATCGATTAGTCAGTCGGAAGTAAATGGCTTACTGGAAGAGTTAGGTACCAGCCCCCTCGCCCAGGGTGTAAAGTTACACGCGTTGGTTAGTCGCCCGCAGGTGACTATTAATGACCTGCGCAAGGCAGACACTCAACTGGATGAACTGTTATCAAACTATGACACCGAGACTATTGAGCAGGCCGAGATCAAGATTAAATATGAGAGCTACTTTGAGAAAGAGATGGACATTGTAGAACGCATGAAGAAAATGGAAGACCGAAACATCGACCCTGACTTTAATTATCAGACCCTGGTATCGCTCTCTAAAGAAGCTCGCGAAAAATTGATCAGAATAAAACCGAAGACTTTGGGCCAGGCATCACGCATTTCAGGCGTGTCGCCGTCTGATATTTCGGTTTTGATGGTGCACATGAGTAGATAATACATAAATAACTGATAATCAATTAATTATAAATATTCATTATAAGCCACTTTTAGAAAGTTTTAATATCAATATTCCAAAAACATCAAAAGTGGCTTATATCGCATAAAAATGGGCTCAAATAAAAAATCACTTTTTTTAGCCAAAATTTTAGGGCTTTTGTTGGTCATCATTAACATTATTGGCTGTGCCAACATCCAAAGACCACTGGGCGGACCTCGTGACCGTACCCCACCTAAACTTTTGCTGGCTACCCCCGTCAACGAGACGCGCAATTTTAATGCGAAACAAATCCGCATGGATTTTGATGAATATTTTAAACTGGTCAATCAGTTTCAGGAAATCACGGTGAGCCCGGCTATGGAAAAAACGCCGGAGTTTAAAGTGCGCCAAAAAAGTTTGTACATCAACTTTAAGGATACGCTACAAAAGAACACTACCTACGTGATCAACTTCGGCAAAGCTGTTGCCGATGTTAATGAAGGCAACGTGATCAAAAACTTCGTCTACGTTTTTTCTACCGGCCCTCACATTGACTCGCTCACTCTGTCTGGAACCGTGGTTAACTCCCTCACCCAGGAGAAAGAGAAGGATGTAACGGTAATGCTGGTGCCCATAAAACAGGATACCATCTGGGGTAAACATAAACCGAGCATATTTACCTCTACAGATTCATCAGGCAATTTCAGCATGTCTTACCTGCATGATGGTCGTTATCGCATTTATGCGCTGAAAGAACAAAGCGCCAATCGAATTTATGATAATGAGAGTGAACAGGTAGGATTTCTTAAAAACGACATTGTATTGGATAAAGACACCTCGGGTGTACAGTTGAGCTTGTTTCAGCAGGATCCTGACCGTTTCAGAATACTAGCCAAACGTTTTGACGCAGACGGTAAGATACTTTTGGCATTTAATAAGAAACTAGCTGAGCCCGGCATTACTATTAATTACCCGAAAGGCTCTAACGACCAGAAATATGTAGACTTCAGCAAAACACGTGATACAGCCTTGATTTATCTGCGTAACATGGACTTTGACTCGGTGTCTGTCGCCATAACAGATCATGGCAAACCTATTGATACAACATACCTCAGAAAAGGCCGTAAAGAAGCCTTTAAAAGAGATATCTCTATCGGTGCCAATATCAGCAACATGGGCAGATTAAAGCCAAATACAGACCTTCAATTAACGTTAAACAGCCCGATTGAAAGCTTTGACCGATCGCGCGTGCTCTTATTGGAAGATTCTGTTGACGTAAGCAATTTCACCCTTCAAAAAGACTCGTTGAAGCAAACTAAGTTCATATTAAAATACCGATGGAAGCAGGATAAGCGGTACGAGCTCTCTTTTAACGAAGGCACTTTTGTAAACATCTACGGCGACCATAACAAGCGGATTGTCAAGAAATTTACGGTTGATAAAATAGAGAATTACGGAACGCTAACTTTAAAAATGACCGTACCCGATACCAGCAAAAATTACGTGGTAGAACTTTTAAACGATAAAAAAGAAGTACTGCGCAGCGACGCCATCAAGAAAAACACCTCACTGGTATACAAAGACTACCCTACCGGCAGATTGTTTGTCAGGGTAACTTATGATACCAATGGCAACGGTAAATGGGATACAGGCAATATCAAAGCCAAGCGATACCCCGAAAATATATGGGTATCCCCTACCGTAATAACGCTAAGACCTAACTGGGAAATGGATCAGGATGTGGCCATACCACCTGAAGTATTTATCCCTTAAACCAGCTGGAGTACAGTAAATAGTTTTGTGGTAAACGATCTAATAAAGCCTTTTGATCATTGGTCAGAGGCTTTATTTTTTTGGCAGGATTGCCTGCGTACAAGTAACCAGACTCACAAATGGTATTTTCCAGTACGATAGAACCTGCCCCAATAATCACATATTCTTCTACCACGGCGTTATCCATTACAATGGATCCCATACCTATCAGCGTATGATCGTGTACGGTACAGCCGTGCACAATAGCATTATGACCAATGGTTACATGGTTACCAATGGTAGTTGCGGCACGCATATAGGTAGCGTGAATAACAGCACCATCCTGAATATTAGTGTTATCGCCAATGTGGATATAATTAACATCACCGCGGATAACGGCGTTGAACCATACAGAACAATTATCGCCCATAATAACATCGCCAACAATGGTAGCGTTTTCGGCAATAAAGCAGTCGTCGCCCCAATCAGGCTTTTTATTTTTAACGGGAAGTATCAGCGGCATAATCTTGGGTTAAAAGGTAAATGATAAAGCTACAGGCAAGTTGCACACTTTATATTTATTTTCCTACTTTAGCTTACAACAAAAGCGAAAATAGCTCAGCTGGTAGAGCATCAGTTTCCCAAACTGAAGGTCGCGGGTTCGAACCCCGTTTTTCGCTCAGAACCTAAGCATGGAAAAAATCTTACCCGTTTTTCTCCCGTTATTAATCTTGCCCATTTTTAGCATAGGTCAGCAAAAACCTATAAAATATGATCCTTTCAAAAAGTATAAAGTCGAAAATTTTATCAATGTAGACGCCATTGACAGCATTGAAGTATATAATACCTGGACAAATAAAAAATGGATGGTAAAAAATAAGAACTTAGACTATCTGAAATACATTATAAAAAAGTCTACCGGCATCGCTAGCGTTATAGTTAAACCCGGTCACCTATATCTCCGGTTTTTCAGTAAACAAAAGCTAGATCATTACGATACCTATGCCTATACTGACTGTATAGTATTTGATTGCTTATACGACAAAAAAACTCTTGAGCCTTATAAAGATACTCCCCTCTTTACAATAAGCTTTTCTAATAAAATAGACTGGGATAAATTGAAATAATTAAATATAGCTTCTATATTTCTCTACTGTAACCTTTCCAACTTCCACATCCCGAAAGGATTTTCAAAAAGTTCAATGCCTTTATTAGGCTGATCTGTTTCTTCTGTTATAAGATAATAAGCTGATTCTAAACCGGTTCTAAACGTCTGTTTATTTTTTATGACAGGCTTGTCGATCAATTGATAAAATGAAAAGATCTTTATCAAATCCACAGCCTCCTGAAATTCAAGACCAGATACTATCGTATCTTTCAAACCAAGATTATGCATTCCACACGAGTAAACATCACCGTTTGGCTTAACTAATGAATCTACTACGAAACCATTAAAAGCTGCGTCTTCAAAATCAAAGTCGAGATTTTTACTCCACTGATATGGTTCAAATGCTTTACCAGCTGTTTCAATCTTTATCCCAATTCCACCAACTTTGAGCAACTTAGCAGCTATCTCAGCCATTTGAAAAGCCTTAACCGGATCACCTGTTTCGCCAATAAGATACAAAACAGATTGATGATCAGCTATTTTTGACAAAAATTCAGAAGACAAACTGCAAGCGTACCCAGCAGCAGTAAAAGCTAAAGCTATACGATCATCAGCAACGCAAAGTTCTATCTCGTAATTCCGCCCCGTTATATTATCTGCCAGAAACTTGCCAGCGATCATCAGTTCTCCGTTGGATCTACTAAATATTTCTATCCTGTCTTTCCAATCACCCGGAATACATATTATAGTTTTCACAACCGCTTCCGCTACCTTCTGTAGCTCCGCATTCTTCTTTTTGAATGGCCACATAACCTAAAATACCGTATCCTGCAAAACCGGCGAATGCTCCGGATAATCTGTAGTATAATGTAGTCCTCTACTCTCTTTACGCATCATGGCCGATTTGATGACGATGTATGAAACCTGGATCAGGTTACGTAACTCACAAAGCTTTACTGAGAGCTTGGTTTGTTTATAGAATGATTCTGTTTCTTCATGCAGCAGGCCCAGTCGGCGCATAGCTCTTTCTAAACGAAAATCTGAACGGACAATGCCTACATAATCATTCATCACCTTTTGCATTTCGCGCAAGTTGTGGGTAACCAGGATGTCTTCATTAGATAATGTTGCACCTTTCTCATCCCAATCCGGGATGTTATCCGGGATCACATTAGTTTCAAACTGGCTCATGGCATCTTTATAAATGCGATGCGCAAAAACCAATGCCTCTAATAAAGAATTGGAAGCCAACCGATTAGCACCATGTAAGCCAGTAGAAGAACATTCCCCACAGGCATACAATCTTAATATAGATGAACGACCGCTATGATCTACCATGATACCACCACACATATAATGACAGGCCGGCGATACGGGGATCATATCTCTGGTCATATCAATACCGATATCTAAACACTTGGCATAAATATTAGGGAAATGAGCCAGGATATCTTTTTTACTGCGATGACGCACATCTAGGTAAACGTAATCCTCACCTGATTTTTTGATCTCAGCATCTATGGCACGAGCCACCACATCACGCGGCGCTAATGAACCGCGTTCATCATACTCGTGCATAAATTCCTCACCATTTATTCGTTTCAACACACCGCCGAAACCACGCACAGCCTCAGAAATTAAAAATGAAGGATACTCCCCCGGGTTATATAAGGCTGTGGGATGGAACTGCATAAACTCCATGTTACGCACTTTTCCTTTAGCACGATACACCATGGCTACACCATCACCGGTTGCAATAGTTGGGTTGGTAGTAATGGCATAAATATGGCCGGCGCCACCTGCAGCCATCACTGTTACTTTAGAAAGGATCTTTTCCACCACATTGGTATGGGTGTTAAAAGCATAGATACCATAGCAAGTGATATCATCACTCTGCTTATCAACAAATTTACCCAGATGATGCTGAGTGATCAGATCAACGGCAAAATAATGCGTAAGTATCTCAATATTAGGGTTTTGATGAATTTGTTCTAACAGCGCCCTTTCTATCTCAAAACCGGTAATATCCTTATAATGTAGTACACGATACTCGCTATGACCACCCTCTTTGGCCAGGTCATAAATACCATCGTTAGTTTTATCAAAATTGGTTCCGTAGTCAATAATTTCGTTAATCCGGGCCGGACCCTCTTTCACCACAATTTCCACAACTGCTTCGTCACATAGTCCGTCACCGGCAATTAAGGTGTCATTTATGTGCTTTTCAAACGAATCTTCCTTTTTATCCACAACCACAGCAACGCCTCCCTGGGCATATTTTGTGTTGCTCTCATCTTCATTTGCCTTTGTAACTATCAGTACCTTACCATGTTTGGCAGCTTTGAGTGCAAAACTCAATCCGGCGATACCCGAACCGACTACCAGGAAATCCACATTTTTGGTCATATCAAAATCATAGGATGTTTAAAAATTGAGTTGTATGTTAATAAGCTTCCTAAAACGTGTTAATTTTGTGTAAGCAAATATTTAAAAAATGTTGAACATGTGGATAAGTGCTGATTTTACCGTTAGAAGGGATTACTTTTGAGGAATTTCCTGGCAGATGTAGTGCGTTAATTAACATTTTTAAACATACTAAAATCTCCACATAAATCTTTTGAAGAAAAAACTTGGTTCTCACATCAATCTAAAAATCAAATTAATAGAAAATAAAAACCGTGTTAAAAATGTGGATAACCTGCGGATAAGTAGCTTTCACAAATATTTTTAACCTTGGTTTTACACAAAACTAACACACCAATAAACAATAGTTTTATTTATTTAAAATATTAGTTGTTATTATTTGAATTGTTGAAATGGATACTTTTGAAGAAATAAACATGAAAGGTTTCGTCGACGAGTACATTGATCCGTCGCTGGATCTTTATGCGGAAATCGAAAAACTTAAAAAAGAAAAAAATGCGGTTATACTGGCCCATTATTACCAGGACGGAGAAATACAGGATATTGCCGATTATATTGGCGATAGTCTCGGCTTGTCGCAAGAGGCTGCTAAAACCGACGCCGATATTATTGTATTTGCCGGTGTACACTTCATGGCCGAAACAGCCAAGATCCTCTCACCTGGAAAGAAAGTTTTACTGCCCGACGTAAAAGCCGGTTGCTCTTTGGCCGACAGCTGCCCGCCGCACTTGTTCAAAAAGTTTAAAGAAAATTACCCGGATCACCTGGTGATTACTTATGTGAACTGTACGGCCGAGTTGAAAGCAATGACCGACATTGTTTGCACATCAAGCAACGCCGTGCAGATTGTAGAGAGCTTGCCGAAAGATCAAAAAATCATCTTCGGCCCTGACAAAAACCTGGGTGCTTACGTGGCTAAAAAAACCGGTCGCGATTTGGTGTTGTGGAATGGTGCCTGTATGGTTCATGAGATTTTTTCGAGAGAAAAGATTACCAAGCTGAAAGAGCGTCATCCTGGTGCCAAACTGCTGGCCCACCCTGAGTGCGAAGAAGTAATACTGGAAATGGCCGACTATATTGGCTCTACCACAGGCATTTTAAAATATGCAGGCTCGCGCCCGGAAAAGGAATTTATTGTAGCAACCGAATCTGGTATACTGCACCAAATGCAAAAAGCCAATCCGGATAAAACGTTTATCCCGGCGCCACCAAACAACCAATGTGCTTGTAACGATTGCCCGCACATGAAACGTAACACGCTGGAAAAGTTATACTTGTGTTTGAAAAATGAACAACCGGAGGTAGCTGTACCGGCAGATATTATTGAAAGAGCAGTAAAGCCAATTGAGCGCATGCTGGACATTTCAGCTAAACTGGGTTTATAGTTTTTACAACTTTAATAAAAACGTATAATTTAAAGAGCCACAATATATTGTGGCTCTTTTTTGTTGACTGATCTACTACTTCAATAGCGAAGAATGGGGCAGCGACGCGACGGATATTTAGTCTTGCAGGCTTAAATTATTCCTTGCTTCCCGAAGCAAAAGGCCCTAACTTTATACTAAGCAAACCTATACATCATGAAAACGAATTTAATGCGTTGCTTAATAGCAGCCTTATCATTTACCGCGTTTCAATCGCAAGCGCAAATCACACCACAACCCAGTTCATCACAAACCATTGTTCAGGGGTTTGGATTAGGACAGGTCACCCTCACGTATTCTCGCCCCAATGTTAAAGGCCGTAAGATTTTTGGCGGAATGGAACCTTATGGCACCGTTTGGCGCACGGGTGCTAACTCGGCCACGCTTTTAAAATTTAGCGACGATGTAATTATTGATGGTAAAAAAGTACCCGCCGGCGATTATGGTTTATTCAGTATCCCCGGTATGGATGAGTGGACTATTATTATCAGTAAGAACCCTAAACAGTGGGGTGCCTATACTTACAAAGAAAGTGATGACTTGATGCGTTTTAAAGTTAAGACCGACAAACTAAAAGATCTGACCGAAACCATGACGCTTGACTTTATTAATGTAAGCCCTACTACCTGCGATTTGCAAATGAAGTGGGAACACTCAGGTTTTGCCTTCCATATTGTGACTGATATTGATACCAAAGTAATGGCTAAAATAGACTCGGCTATGAAGACCGACAATAAGCCATATTTTGAATCGGTAATCTATTATTACAACAATAATAAAGATATGGATAAGGCGCTGGCCTGGGCCAAAGAGATTGAGAAGGATAAAAGGTTCCCTCCTTTTTTGCCTAAACTATGGGAAGCACGTATTTTGTTAAAAAAGGGTGATAAGGCCGGAGCCATAGCTGCCGCTACAGAAGGCGTAAAGCTTGCCCAAGCCAGTAAAACCGATGAATATGTGCGTTTAAATAACGAAGTGCTGGCACAGGCCAAAAAATAAAAAAAATTTTTCGCCTTCGGCGATTAGCTGCTTTTTTAAAAAAATTTTGGGGCGCTTTGCGCCCCTTTTTAATGGGTGGATGTTCCGCGCCGATTTTAAAAAAATTTTCGGCGCTTCGCGCCATATATTGGAGGTGGTTCCGCCCGGAAATTATAGATAAATTAAGCCCCGGTCTTGTAATTTTTGCAGATAAGTTAATAGCTGCAAATCGCCCAAACCATAAATAGGTTCTGTGCGCCAAAATTCGCGGTAAATGGCGGGAAAAGATGTTGCGCCGGATTGATGGATATCCAGTAGCTTTTGTTCTATGTAGGTTAATCCGGCGGCATTGGTGCGTAGATTTTTTAAATGGGCCTGCAGCGCCGGGAGAAGCGCTGAGAAAGGGCTAGATGGGGTGGTTCTGGCCAGCCAGGTTTCCAATACATCGGCGTTTTGTGCTGCAAATGCTTGCCAGGCCTGATGAGCTGTTTCCAGGCCATCTGCAGTTAGTGTTTTCCTGCCGGGGTACAAGGATGCCAATTGTGATGCATTAAGCTCTCCAAGGCCTCTAAAATCGGCCATGCCGGGAAAGCTGTCAGGACAGATTAATGAGATTTGCGTGTTTTGCAGATGCGGCTGGCACCGAATGTAAGCCAGCGCCCCCAGCAAATTAGCCTGGCAAAACAGATCGAACTCAAACCAAAGGATGATTTCGGTATAGCTATGATCGAGTTTGGCCAGTTCATCCAGCATTTTGTGGTTATAACCAGCCTTGGTTTCGCCATAAGTCTTCCCGATCCACTCGCTGCGATCGTCCCAAAATTCAAGGCTGCTGATATCGGCTATGAGTGACCCTTCACACAAAGCTTCGCGCCAAACCAATATATCGCCTTCAATGCCGGCTTCCTGGAAGTCGGGCAACATGGCATCACCATTAAGGATGTGTAGAATCATGAAATAAATTATAAGGGGCTAAGTTGTGGATCAATCGGGCATCCAATAATCAACTCTTTCCAAATGTCCGGTTTGGGCATTAAAAAGCAAAACCCACAGGTCATCAGATTTGGGGACACTTAATGAAATGGTCACAAACTTTTGAGTACCATGGTCGTCGTTAGTGACTGTCAATTTCTTTTTTATGGATTTAGGAAAGTAATTTTTGAGAGAACTGATGGTAGTTTGATAATTCAATATCAACTTGCCGGATTGCAGCCAAACTTTGTTTTTTTGACTAAAGTTAATCTGACTGATAACCATTTTATCTCCATATTTTTCAAACTCAATTCCCTTGAAATAGGCCAGTTTACAAGGCTGATCATAAAAAGATACAGAGCGGTCTACCGGTGTTGTTATGCTATCTGGTTTCCCCAACACGCTTTTTACGTGTCTGTAGTGATCTATAAGCGAAATGGAATTATTCAGTTTCAGATTGCTTATATGATCAAATTCAGGTCGGTCGGCAATAACATGAATATGAGATGTGTTAAACCCAGATGATTTTAAACGGTTTGCGGTTATGTAATTAGTAGCCGTCAAGCAGATAATTGCGGGGAGGCTAAAGTTTAGCAAAACACTTTTGGTGATCATGGCAGTCGGTTTTGCTTTCGAATTTAAATGATATACCATTAAACAACAATACCTGCCACCTGCTAAAAAGAAAAGGGAATAGTTTATGGCTATCCCCTTTTCTTTTTATTGCAAAGCAAGTAGTTACTTATCTACGCTCTTCAAAGTAATGGTGAAGGTAAGCACAGAGTTTGCAGGTATTGCCCCGTTATCTACGTTGGCATAGCCCATGGCCGATGGAATGATGAGGAAAATGGTACCGCCCTCGTTAATGTGCTGCAAACCTAGTGTCCATCCGCGCACTACTGCCGTAAGTGCGGTTGAAAAATTGTCGTTAGCATCAAATTGGGTGCCGTTAAGTAGCTTACCTACATAAGATACCGTTACAGTTGATGCCGCGGTTGGATATTTACCGGTACCCGGCGTAACTATCTTATAATAAAAGCCAGACACATCTTTGGTCATAGAAAGATGGTTGTTTGCGATGTAGGCCTGTATTGTCGCATCGTCTGTTGCTGCCTGTGCTTCCGCGTCAAAAGTATCGGTACTATCTTTTTTGCATCCGCTAAATCCGGCCGCAACTACCAGCAATATCAGTATAAATTTTTTCATCGCTTATTCTAACTCAAAATGGGGTAAAAAATTATATCGTCGTTTTTATTTTCAGTTCGTCCATCTGCGCCTGTGCAATGGTAGACGGTGAGTCGATCATTACATCGCGACCCGAGTTGTTTTTCGGGAAGGCAATTACATCGCGGATCGAGTCCAGACCGGCAAAAATAGAGCACAGCCTGTCAAAGCCCAGCGCCAAACCACCATGCGGAGGTGCACCATACTCAAACGCATCCATCAGGAAGCCAAATTGTTTCTGCGCTTCTTCCGGACTAAAGCCCAGGTGTTTGAACATGAGCGATTGGGTTTCACGATCATGGATACGGATAGAACCGCCGCCAATTTCAGAACCGTTGATCACCAGGTCATACGCATTGGCGCGTACATCACCGGGAGCGGTATCCAGCATCGGGATATCCTCTGGTTTTGGCGAGGTGAACGGGTGGTGCATAGCATGGTAGCGCTCGGTTTCTTCGTCCCACTCCAACAGCGGGAAGTCAAGTACCCACATTGGCGCAAACTCATCTTTATTGCGTAAACCTAAACGGCTGCCCATTTCTAAACGGAGCTCATTCATTTGTTTACGCACTTTATTGGTGTTGCCGGCCAGGATCAGTATTAAGTCGCCTTTCTCTGCACCAAAGGCTGCAGCCCAGTTGGTCAGGTCATCTTCACTGTAGAATTTATCTACCGATGATTTCAGCGTACCATCTTCGTTGTAACGACAGTAGATCAAACCCGTAGCGCCAATTTGCGGGCGTTTCAGCCATTCGGTCAACTCGTCAATTTGTTTACGGGTGTAGCTGGCGCAACCTTTAGCGTTGATGCCCACTACCAGTTCTGCACTATCAAAAATGCCGAAGTTTTTGCCTTTCACTATGTCATTCAGTTCAACGAATTCCATGCCGAAACGACGGTCTGGCTTGTCTGAACCGTACAGACGCATGGCATCAGCATATTGCATGCGTGGGAAATCGCCCAGATCAATACCTTTAGTGGTTTTGAACAGGTGACGGATCAGTCCCTCAAAAATATTCAGGATATCCTCCTGTGTAACGAATGACAGCTCGCAGTCTACCTGGGTAAACTCAGGCTGACGATCGGCACGTAAATCCTCATCACGGAAACATTTAACAATTTGGAAATAACGGTCAAAACCGCTCACCATCAGCAATTGCTTAAATGTTTGTGGCGATTGCGGCAGGGCATAAAACTCGCCCTGGTTCATGCGGCTTGGCACCACAAAATCACGTGCACCTTCCGGGGTCGATTTGATCAGTACCGGGGTTTCTACCTCCATAAAGTCCAGATCACTCAGGTAACGGCGCACCTCTTGTGCCAGTTTATGGCGCAAAACAAGGTTATTGCGGATGGGGTTACGGCGCAAATCCAGGTAACGGTATTTGGCACGCAGCTCTTCGCCGCCGTCGGTATCGTCTTCTATCAGGAATGGTGGAATTTTTGATTCATTCAGAATTTCCAGTTCCTCAACAGCAACTTCAATTTCACCGGTTGGAATTTTCAGGTTTTTGCTGGTACGCTCCAGCACTTTACCGGTAACGCGAATTACAAACTCGCGGCCCATGCCACGTGCTTTATCGCGCACGGCGGCATCGGTATCGGTATTTAACAATATCTGGGTTAAACCATAACGGTCGCGCACGTCAATAAAAGTAGTGCCGCCCAGGTCGCGCGATTTTTGCACCCAGCCGCATAAAGTAACCGTTTGGTCTAAATGGCTGATATTTAATTCGCCGCAAGTATGTGTACGTAGCATAGTCCTCTCGTAATAAAGTGAGCAAAAGTAGTATTTTGAGCCGAAAGCCGAAAGGCAAAAGGCGGGCAGGGATGTTAAAAGATGTTAAGGGATACATAAACATGCTGTCATTTCGACCAACGGGAGAACTATTCTCTTGAACGAAGTGAAAAAATCTTAGCCCCCATGCTTGTAGGCAATAGCCAAGCAGATGTCTAAGATTTCTCCTCACACTAACGCTCACACCCTCTTCTGTTCGTTCGAAATAGCATAAGATGAGAATGCATAGCAGCCTGAGCCAACCAACAAACCAACAATGAGCCGTACAACAAAACGCCCGCACGCTATCCTCCCGATCTTTGAATAAAAAAACGATTTATGAAAAAGACATGGTTTATAACAGGTAGCTCACGCGGATTAGGCCGCAGCTTAACACAGGCCGTATTGGCCGCAGGCGATAACGTTGCTGCCACTGCACGCAACCCTGAACAATTAGATGATTTGAAAGTGCTGTACCCCGATCAGCTTTTAGCTATAAAACTGGATGTGACCGATTACCCTCAGGTACACCAGGCGGTGGCCGACACTGTTAAGCACTTTGGTTCGATAGATGTATTGGTGAATAACGCCGGTTTCGGCATCACCGGTGCTGCCGAGGCGTTCACCGATGAGCAGGTGCGCAGCCAACTGGAAACTAACTTATATGCCCCTATAGAAATTACCCGCGCTGTATTGCCTTATATGCGCAAACAGCGTTCGGGTAGAATTTTGCAGATCAGCTCTATTGGTGGTCGTGTAGGTAATCCGGGCGTGAGTATTTACCAGGCGGCTAAATTTGGTCTGAGTGGTTTCAGCGAGGCGCTGGCTAAAGAGGTGCGCGATCTGGGGATATTGGTAACCAGTGTTGAACCGGGAGGTTTCCGTACCGACTGGGCAGGCGACTCGATGAGTTATGCCGAGGATATTGAAGGCTATGAAAAATCTGTCGGCTGGCGTAAAGACATGTTCCAAAGCGGCAAGTTTGTGCCGGTGGGCGATCCGGATAAAGCCGCCAAAGTAATGGTTGATTTGGCCGTAAACCCCGAGCCGCCGGTGCACCTGGTGCTGGGCAGCGAAGCGATCGGTTTCCTGAAAAATGCCGATGAAGCCCGCTGCGAGGAAATGGAAAAATGGCTGCCGGTAAGTATTTCTACAGATCATACCGAATCTGATAATTTCCTGGAAACTGATTTAGGGAAATCTTATTTGGTCAGGAAGTAAGTCATTTCTTTAACCGTTTTGTCATTGCGAGGAACGAAGCAATCTCGTCGAAGGACGATCCAATTTGTATGCCAACTATATGCGACGAGATTGCTTCGTCGTTCCTCCTCGCAATGACAAAACGTTATTGCAGGGCATCTATTCCCACCATTTCTTCTGCATATTTGTTCATCAAATATGTCCGATACCGCCATTACCGTAGTCAGAAAGATCATCCATATAGATATGGATGCTTTTTACGCGTCGGTAGAGCAGCGGGATAACCCGGATTACCGGGGCAAACCCATTGTAGTAGGTGGCCTGCCCGAAGGCCGGGGCGGCGTAGTGGCTACTGCCAGTTATGAAGCGCGCAAGTTTGGTGTGCGCTCGGCCATGCCGTCTAAGAAGGCTAAACAACTTTGTCCGCAGGCTATTTTTGTGCGGCCACGGTTTGACGCTTACAAAGATGCCTCCCGGCAGATCCGTGAGATCTTTAGCCGGTATACCGATCTGATTGAACCCCTCTCGCTGGATGAGGCCTACCTGGATGTTACCGAAGATAAACTGGGCATCGGCTCGGCAATTGAGGTGGCTACTCAAATTAAACAAGCCATTAAAGATGAACTGAACTTGACGGCATCTGCTGGTGTATCTATCAATAAGTTCGTCGCCAAAATTGCGTCAGATATCAATAAGCCTGATGGATTAAAATTTATCGGTCCTTCCTCTATCGAGGCCTTTATGGAGCAACTACCGGTAGATAAATTCTACGGAGTAGGCCGGGTAACGGCCGACAAAATGAAACGCATGGGCCTGCATACCGGCGCCGATCTGAAGCGGCTGACCGAAGACGAAATGCAGCAACACTTCGGCAAGGTTGGTCGTTTTTACTATCGCATTGTGCGCGGCATTGACGATCGCCCGGTAAACCCACACCGTGAAACCAAATCGCTCGGTGCCGAAGATACTTTTCCGTATGATCTCACCACTGCGGAGGAAATGTTCCCCGAGTTAGAAAAAATTACCAAAACCGTCTGCGATCGCCTGGAGCGTTACGGACTGAAAGGCCGTACCATCACCCTCAAAATAAAATACAGCGATTTCCGTCAGATCACCCGTAACCAATCTTTTCCTCATCCGGTCGGTGATGCTGAGACTATTATTTCTACCGCAAAAAGCCTGCTGCTGGCCACCGGGATTGACGATGTGCGCATCCGTCTGCTGGGTATATCCTTATCAAACTTCGGCGAGGTAGAGCGCCCGTCATTGATTAAGGGGGATAGTAATCAGTTGCGGCTGTTTTGATGGCGTAGTGTTCCTCTCCCCAATATGTCATTGCGAGGAACGGCAAGGGAAGTGGGGTGGGGTGACGAAGCAATCTCGTCGGAGGGTAGTCAGACATGCAAATTCGTCTAGCATGCGACGAGATTGCTTCGTTCCTCGCAATGACAAAGTTTTGTTAGTTTTAATTGAGAATGATAACAAACATCCATCAATATAACGTCTACATAGTTACCAATAAGGCACACACCGTTTTTTATGTTGGCGTCACTAGCGACTTATTCACCCGAATACTACAACATAAAAACAAAGCCTATCCAGGATTCACCGCTAAATATGAATGCCACAAGCTTGTTTACTTTGAGGATTTTCAATGGATAGATCAAGCTATCGCCCGTGAGAAGCAGCTAAAAGGAGGCTCGCGTCAGAACAAGATAGATCTAATTGTTAATTCCAATCCAGATTGGAAGGATTTAAGCAAAGACTGGTTCGATTGATTAGCTTAAATCAAGAACTATATTTCTACTATTATTAAAACCTTGTCATTGCGAGGAACGAAGCAATCTCGTCGCAAGCCAAGTGGATATGTACCCGATGATCTTCGACGAGATTGCTTCGTCACCCACCCCACCACCCCTTGCTGTTCCTCGCATTGATAAAGTTTCGTTGATTTTAATTCGCTCATAATCAATCCCAATGCATTAATAATAAAATTTTTCTGCCCTCCGCGTAGGGGGTACACACCAACTCGCACGTCATACCTTTTTGTAAACCGAATTATATTCCTCCTTTATGAAAAATCCGATATCCATTGAACTGCTGGAGAAGTATGTTAATGGGCAGTGTTCTGAAGAAGAAATGGCCATTGTTAAAGCATGGTATTTCTCGTTCGATAAAGAGCAAGACCCCATCCCATCGCTCAGCGTGCCAGAAGAACAGCAACTGGAGGAAGCGATTTACAATCGGATTCTACACAACATCGGCATGTCTGAAGAGCCGGCAGAACCAGATCAGCCCGAAACTGCAGATGATCGTGTTTACGAATTACCTGCCCGCCGCCGCTTTAAAGCCTGGTATGCGGTGGCCGGTATTGCCGCTACGTTATTGGTTGTTTTTAGCGTGTGGCTGGTAAACTTCAAAAACGGCGGTGTTTTGATGGCCGACCGTAGCCAATCGTCAGATTTAGTGGTGATTAATAATGACGGCAAGCAACTTTATAAGGCTACCCTGCCAGATAATAGCGTGGTATGGCTCAGCCCGGGTGCGCAGTTGCGTTATCCAAAAACTTTCGCTGCCAAATATCGTGCAGTGCGTATGAACGGCGAGTGCTTTTTCGAAGTGACCAAAAATCCAGGCAGACCGTTTATTATCAGCAGCCATTCTATCATTACCAAAGTTTGGGGTACCAGTTTCCGCGTGCGCGATGATGCCGCCAGGCATTGCTGTGCCGATGTATCGGTAGTGACAGGCAAAGTATCGGTAAGCATTAAAAATGCCGATAGTGCTGATGTTAACCACCTGGTATTGAAAAAGGGCGACGTAATGCTTTATCCTCACCAGCGCGTGGTTTACCTGGCCGATAAAAATCAGCTTCGTCCGGAATTGAGTAGCAACGAGCCTGCGCTGCAGATCTGGAATCGCGTAAACCTGAATTTTGAAAATAAACCGTTGAGCGAGATTGTACCGGTGTTGAACGCGCAGTTCCACGTAAATATTAAAATGCGCAGCGAAAAGCTGAACCATTACATCCTGAATGCCGATATGGAGGGCTTTAACCTGCCGGATATACTGGAAGCCTTCAAAAAATCACTGAATGTTGATTACCAGATGAAGGATAACAACATTGAACTTGAATAACCCAATTTATTAACCATACAAAAACCAATGTGCATGAAGATAAACAAGCTACAGACCTGAAAAATAGCCTCAGATAAATCTCTTTGAGGTAAACACCCAATAGCTATAAACAAAAAAACTTAGAAGTGTTGCGACCACTCCTAAGTTTTAGCTCAAGCCCGATTGGAACGCCATCATAAAATGGTGAAGGGGGCCCTTATTGTCTCATTTTTAAACAGAAACAAGATCAAATATATGAAATTTCATTTACGAAAACCTATACCCTGGGTTCAAATCATGAAGATTACATTTAGCCAAATCCTGATAGCAATGATCGTAACCAGCATGACTTATGCCAGTTCATTGCGTGCGCAGGATATACTTAATAAAAAGGTGACGCTGTCGGTACAAAATACCAGTTTGGCAGAGGCACTGTCTGCACTACAGAAAAACAATAACGTAAAATTTATTTATAGCAAAAATGCCATCAATGTACTCAAAAAGGTAACCGTAAATGCGGCCGATGCATCGCTTAAAGCGGTGCTTGAACAGCTGCTTACCCCAAACGGCATTGATTATGAAGTGCTGAAAAACCGCATTGTATTAGGAAAAGCACCGCACCCGGCGGAAGAAAACGGGAGCAATGAAATAAACACCGCAGGCGATGCCGTTAATGCAGATGCGCAGGCAGTAGCCGGCACACCGGTTACCGGCCGGGTGGTGGACGATAAAGGCATGCCCATTGCCGGCGCTACGGTAGTTGAAAAAGGCACTACCACTGGCGTAACCACCGGTCCTGACGGGCATTTTAAGTTGAATGTAAGCGGCCCCAACGCGGTGCTGGTGTTCAACTTTATCGGTTACAAAAAACAGGAGATGGCTGTAGGCAGCCAGATCGTTTTTAACGTTACGCTGGCAGAAGAGCTGACCGGTCTGAACGAAGTAGTGGTAGTAGGTTATGGTACCCAAAAGAAAAGCGTAACCACAGGTTCTATCTCAGGTGTTACCGCACGCGATTTTCAGGATCAGCCGGTAACGCGTTTGGAGCAGGTGCTGCAGGGTCGTACATCAGGCGTTACCATTACCACCAATGATGGTCAGCCGGGCGATGGCGCTTCGGTACGCGTAAGGGGTATTACCACTTTTAACAATAATGATCCGCTTTATGTGGTGGATGGTGTGGTGGTTGATAATGGCGGTATCAGCTACCTGAATCAACAGGATATTGAATCGGTTGAAGTATTAAAAGATGCGGCGTCACAAGCTATTTATGGTACACGTGCTGCCGCTGGTGTTATCCTGGTAACCACCAAAAAAGGGAAAGCAGGTCATTTACAGATTAACTACAACGGTTACTTTGGTGTAGAGGGCCCTGCCCGCAGGCTCCAGTTGCTGGATGCTACCCAATACGCCACCCTGCGTAACGAGGCTAAAGTAAATGCCGGTTTAGCCGCCCCTTATGCCAACCCTGCTGCGTTTGGCAAAGGCACAGATTGGCAATCGGTAATTTTTAACAACAGCGCCAAACAGCAGGATCATGAACTGGCGTTTAGCGGTGGTAATGATAAAAATACTTATTACACCTCTTTCGGTTATCTGGATCAGCAAGGTATCGTAACTACCGATATTTCTAAATACAAACGCATCACTTTCCGTATCAACGAAACCTTTAAACCCGCCAAATGGGTAACTTTTGGCGAGAACCTGGGTTATGCCTACAACAAATCCATCGGTCTGGGCAATACCAACAGCGAGTTTGGCGGTCCGCTTAGCTCTGCTATCAACCTTGATCCGTTGACTCCGGTAATCGCCACCGATCCGGCAATGATTGCTAAAGATCCTTACACCCAGTCGGCAAATATTGTGCGAAACTCCAAAGGGTATCCTTATGGTATCTCGCCTATTGTTCAACAGGAGATTACCAACCCACTGGCCTATACCCAAACTCATTTGGGCAATTATGGCTGGGGCCATAACATTGTTGGCAATGCTTTCTTAGAGTTGGAGCCGATCAGCGGACTGAAACTGCGCTCTACCCTGGGTTCAAAACTAGCGTTCTTCGGCTCAGAGTCGTTCACGCCGGTGGCTTACCTCAATGCCAATAACAACACCACGCAAAACAGCTTTAACCGCCAGATAACACGCGGGTTTAACTGGAACGTGGAGAACACCGCATCGTACACCCGCTCTATCGGCAAGCACAACATTAATGTACTGATTGGTCAGGGCGCGTACTCAGACGGCCAGAATTACGGCACCAACATCACCTACTTTAACCTGCCGGTAAATACTTTTGCAGATGCATCTATGAACTATAGTTTGCCGAAAGACCAGCGCGATGGCTCAGGCAGCGAACAGCAGGTGCACCACGTCAGCTCTTTATTTGCCAGGTTGAACTATGATTTTGACGAGCGCTACATCGTCCAGGGCGTTATCCGCCGCGATGGTTCTTCTCGCTTTGGTGCAAACTACAAATTCGGCACCTTCCCGTCGGTGTCATTAGGCTGGGTGCCAACCAAAGAAAGTTTCTGGCCTGAAAACAAAGTGATCAACTTTGCTAAACTGCGTGGCGGTTATGGCGTGGTTGGTAATGATAATATTGGCGATAATGCGTTTTTGCCAACCATAGGCGGCGGCCGTAACTACAGCTTTGGTACGGGCGATACCTACGTGAGCGGTTATAGTCCTAACGCGCCGGCTAACCCTAACCTGCATTGGGAAGAAACATCGCAAACCAACATCGGGCTTGACCTGGTGGTGCTGAATGATTTTAACGTTACGCTGGAATGGTATAAAAAGAAAACCACCGGTATTTTGCAAAATCCGCCTATTCCAAATTATGTGGGCGCTATTTCTAACCCCGCCGCTAACGTGGGCGATATGGAGAACACCGGTCAGGAGTTGTCTATCGGCTATCACCATAACTTTAATGGCGTAAAACTGGGGCTTGATGGTAACTTGTCTCATCTGCACAACGAGGTAACTTACCTGGGCAATGCGCAGCAGTTTTTACCGGGTGCAAAATTCCAGAACGTACAGGATGTAATTACCCGCACCGAGGTTGGCCAGGCTTATGCTTCTTTCTACGGTTACGATAACCTGGGCTTGTTTCAAACTCAGGCAGATATCAACAACTATCGCCACAACGGTCAGCTGATTCAGCCCAATGCCCGCCCCGGCGATGTGAAATGGGCCGATCTGAACAACGACGGCCAGATTACCGATGCCGACCGCAAATTCATCGGCAACCCTACCCCTTCCTGGCAGTATGGCTTCACCGCTACTGCGGCTTACAAAAACTTTGATGTGCTGGTGTTTGCGCAAGGCCAGGCCGGCAACATGATTTTCCAGGGTTTACATCGCCTGGATATTGATAACTCCAACTATACTACCGCCGCCTTGAACCGTTGGACAGGCCCGGGTACCAGCAATGATTTCCCACGCCTGGTAGCGTCAGACGCACCTGATCTTAATCACAATTTTACTTATAACTCTAAATTTTATCTGGAAAGCGGCACCTACCTGCGCTTAAAAAACATCCAGCTGGGCTACACCTTCAACCAGAAATGGATGAAGAAAGCAGCTCTGCAGCATGCCCGCTTGTATGTATCGGCCCAAAACCTGGTCACCTTTACCCGCTACACTGGGTATGACCCAGACATCAGCGGCAGTATTGACCGCGGTTTCTATCCGCAGGCCCGCATGTTTATGGTTGGTTTAAGTTTAGGACTATAATTAATAGCTGATTATATGAAAAAGATATTCAAATATTTATCATTTGGCGCTGTTGCAGCAATGGCTTTTGCCGGCTGCAAAAACAGCTTTGTAGATGTGACGCCCGTAG
Source organism: Mucilaginibacter yixingensis (assembly GCF_041080815.1). Taxonomy (NCBI): domain Bacteria; kingdom Pseudomonadati; phylum Bacteroidota; class Sphingobacteriia; order Sphingobacteriales; family Sphingobacteriaceae; genus Mucilaginibacter; species Mucilaginibacter yixingensis. Next base: position 5,011,513 of record NZ_CP160205.1, read on the forward strand.
GCACCGCCTTAGAAGGCAACTATTATAAAGACCAAACCGAAGCATTTAACGGCCTGGTTGCCGTGTATGATGTGGTGGGCTGGCAGGGTGGTGGCTTTGTAACCAAAGAGAATGCCATGGACGCTGGCTCAGACGATCAGTTGGCCGGCGGCGGCAGCGCGACAGATATTAGCGATTTGCAGCTGTTCTCTAACTATACCCTTACCCCGGCGGCCGGTCCGCAGGGTGAGTTGTGGAAAGCCGGTTTCTCAGGCGTGTTCCGTGCCAATATCCTGCTGTCAAAATTGCCGGGTGTGCCGATGGATGCCGCTTTGAAAAGCCGCTATGCCTCAGAAGCTAAAGCACTGCGTGCTTACTTTTATTTTGACCTGGTGCGTCTGTTTAAAAATGTGCCGCTGATTCTCTCTCCTATTCCTGCAGATCAGGTTTACAACGTTGAACAAGCCGCTCCAACGGCTGTTTACCAACAGATTGAGAAAGATTTAACCGATGCAGCAGCCGATAGTAACCTGCCAAACATTATTGCCAATGTTAGTACCGATGGCGGCCGCTTAACCAAAGGTGCCGTGCATGCCTTGCTGGGCAAAGTGTATTTGCAGGAGCAGAAATTTGCACAGGCAGCTACAGAACTGGCACAGGTTAACGGTACCCCGGGCCAGCAAAATGCTACCTATGGTTATAAGCTGCTGCCCAATTTTGCCGACTTGTGGAAGGTGAGCAACAAGTTTAACAGCGAGTCTATCCTGGAGGTGACGCACTCATCAACCAGTGCCGGTGGCTGGAGCTGTATTGCCTGTACCGAGGGCAACGTGCTTAACATCCTGACCGCGCCACGTGGCTACGCCGCAATTAAACCAGACGCGCCAGATTACATTGCCGGTTATGGATTCTGTATCGTAACGCCCGATCTGTACAACACCATGCACTTTGATCCACGCTTTAAATCAACCATTGCCGACCTGGATAGTATGAAGAAAGCCGGTGCAGCTAATTATTCAGAATCTTACATGAATACCGGCTATTTCCTGGCCAAGTTTGCCGGTCATCAGGCTGATAAAACCAAAGGCGCCGGTGCGCCGGAGCTAAATTATCCGCAGGATATCTATGAGATCCGCCTGGCCGATACTTACCTGATGGAGGCCGAAGCGCTGATAAGAGGTAATGGCGATTTAACCCGTGCTGCGGCTTTGATGACTGCTGTCCACAGTCGTGCTTATAACGATGGTACATCGCACCCCATCGCAGCCACTTTTGATAACCTGAAGCGCGAACGCCGTGTAGAGCTGGCAGGCGAAGGCCATCGTTGGTTTGACCTGGTGCGCTGGGGCGATGCTCCAAACGCCTTGAAGTCGCGCGGCTTTGCGGCTGGTAAGAACGAGATTCTGCCTATTCCGCTTTCCGAGCTGAGCAACACCAAAATCAAACAGAGCAAAGAGTGGGGCGGATCGCTTTAAACCAATTATCATCAATTCATTAAGAGTAAAACAATGAAAACAAAAATATTGGCCATTGGCGCCCTGTTGGCCGGGGTTGTGGCTATGAGCATATACAGCGGCTGTAAGCCCGAAAAAGTTTCTACCGGTAACGGCTTGACTACCGATAACCTGGCTGCCAATTTTACGGTAACACCAATACCCAACAAGCCTAACTATTACGCTTTAAAAGCGGCAGAGGTACCAGGTGTGCTGGGCTACAAATGGAATTTAGGCGATGGCGGCGGCTCGGCGGCGGGCAAGGCTATTGATACCGTTTTTTATCCGGATGCGGGCGCCTATACCATCACCCTAACCACTATTGGTAAGGGCGGTGGCTCGGCATCGTCAACCCAAAACATCAGCGTGGCCACGTCTGACCCGAATGCCGGTAACCTGGTACAAGGCGGCAAAATGCAGGCCGGCGATGATGCCAAATGGACGCACCTGCAAATATCGCCGGGCGTAACCATGGCCATCAACAATGGCTATATGTGGGCTTCGGGCGGTAATGGCGGGCACGCGGCCATCTACCAGGCCATTAACGTGGTAGCCGGTAAAAAATATAAAGTAGACATGCTGGTACAAGGCAGCGGCGCTACAGATACCTGGTTTGAAGTGTATGCCGATTTTGCCGTGCCGGTACAAGGGCAGGATTACCCATCATCAAACAAACTGATCTCTTTAAACACCTGGGCCGGCTGTGGCAAGGGGCAGTTTAGCGGCAAGCTATCGGCCATATCATGTTCTGGTAGCGGCAATACCTTCACGTTTACCAAAAGCGGTACCGTTTACCTGCTCATTAAGAGCGGTGGCAGCAACCTGGGCACCACAGGCATTGGCTTTACCAACGTAGAATTTAGAGGAGTTAACTAAACATGCAAAGCAGACCGGAGGTGCAGCGCGATATCGCTGCACCCAACCCCGGTTTAAAAATGATTGATGTTATGAAGAAGTTTACCTGGGCTATTGGCCCTGCTATGCTGCTTTTGCTGGCCTGCTCTAAAAAGGCAGATGTGGGTGATGACTTGCCCCCCTACCAGCCGCCGGTACAGCAGGTAAAAACCTACTCGTTTGATGCTGCCCCTGCCTGGAGCGATGAGTTTAACACCGATGGCGCACCCGATGCCAACAAGTGGACCTATGATGTTGGCGGTACCGGCTGGGGTAACCACGAGTTGGAGTATTATACCAATACCACCAATAACGCCAATATCAGCGGCGGCATACTCACTATTACAGCACGTAAGGAAAGTATGGGCGGGATGAACTACACCTCATCGCGCCTGGTATCAAAAACACCTGCCGATTTGCTGTATGGAAGGATTGAGATCCGCGCTAAGCTACCCGCTGGCCGCGGTACCTGGCCAGCCATCTGGATGTTGCCTAATGATTATGCTTATGGCAACTGGCCAAACTCTGGCGAGATTGATATTATGGAGCACGTGGGCTTTGACCCGGCCAATGTGCATTTCAGTATCCATGACCAGGTGAATTTTGCCGGTAACTCTAAAACCAGTACGTTGAAAATACCCACTTATCAAACCGATTTCCACACCTATCGCGCAGATTGGACGCCCGACAGCATTAAGGGTTATTACGATGACCAACTGGTGTTTACCTATAACAATCCCAACACTGGTTGGCAAATGTGGCCTTTTGACAAGAGTTTCCACATCCTGCTCAACCTGGCCATCGGCGGTGACTGGGGCGGCTCGCAAGGGGTAGACGACACAATTTTTCCATGTGCCATGCAGGTAGATTATGTGCGCTATTATAAAATGGTTACAACGGTGAAGTAAATAGAAAAATATTTCAGAGCCAATACATCCCCTCTTGAGAGGGGGCGCGAAGGGCATAGCATTGGCAGGGGTGTGTTATTACACACGCAGAAATGACACACCCCTGCACCCCTCTCTAGAGGGGAATCGCACAATCCACTCCATCGCAAGGCATTAATTAGGGGCAATTGTTTTCCTTCGGGGATGGATGGAGATGGGGGTAAGCGGCTACCTGCCATCCTCCCTGGGGAAGACGTTGTATGCCATTTTTAATCAATACCCATAAAAATTAAACTGATGAAAAGCATAAAAATATATGGCCTGGCAGTAGCAGTGTTGACGATGCTGCTCTGGGCCTGCAGCAAAAAAAGCGTAGATGATGGTCCGGATAGTCCGGTTACTACGCAACCGACCAATCCAACTAATCCAACCAATCCGTTAAAAAGCGATGTGGCGTTGTGGCTCACTACGGCCGATAAATCGCAGCTGTTTGCCAAGCAGAGCACAGTTCTCAATTTTGCGGCGACAGGCACCGGCACACAAACTATCAATGTTGATAGTACGGTTACTTACCAAACCATAGACGGCTTTGGTTTTGCGCTTACCGGCGGCAGTGCCACGTTACTCAACTCGCTGGCCGAACCTCAAAAGACCGATCTGCTGCAAGAACTTTTCGGCACGGCAGATAACGCGATAGGCATCAGTTACATCAGAATCACTATCGGTGCATCTGATATGAGCGCCGCGGCGTTTAGCTATGATGATGTGCCGGGTGATGTATCATTAACCAATTTCAGCCTGGACAAAGAAAAGGCGGATCTGATCCCTATCCTGCAGAAGATCATCGCTATCAATCCTAACATCAAAATACTGGCCTGTCCGTGGAGTGCACCTGCCTGGATGAAAACCAGCAATAGCTTTACCGGCGGCAGCTTGAAGCCGGAGAACTACGGCCCATACGCCAACTATTTTGTAAAATACATTCAGGGGATGAAAGCGGCGGGTATTACCATTGATGCAATTACCCCGCAAAATGAACCATTGAACGAGTACAACACCCCGGCCATGTTGTTCCAATCGGCAGATGAGGGGGCATTTATTAAAAACAACCTCGGTCCGGCGTTTCAAGCGGCTGGCATCAGCACCAAGATTATTATCTATGATCATAATGCAGATCATCCCGAGTATGCCACCAATATGCTGGCAGATGCAGCAACGGCAAATTTTGTAGATGGCTCAGCCTTTCACCTGTACGGTGGAAATGTAAACGCTATTGGTCCGGTGCACACCGCCTACCCTGCCAAAAACCTGTACTTTACCGAGCAGGCCACTTTTGCAGGAGGCAGCTTCAGCGGCGATTTAAACTGGCACGTGGGCAACCTGGTAGTGGGCGCTACCCGTAACTGGTGCCGCAACGTAATTGAATGGAACCTGGCGTCTGACCCTAACTATGGCCCGCATACCACAGGCGGTTGCTCTACTTGCCTAGGCGCAGTGACCATTGGCAGCAGCGTGGCGCGCAATGTATCGTACTACATTATTGCCCATGCCTCTAAATTTGTGCGCCCCGGTGCTGTGCGGATCAACTCAGATCAATCGGCAACATTGCTGAACGTGGCCTTCAAAAATGCATCAGGCTCAAAAGTGCTTATTGTGCTCAATAACACCAGTAATGCGCAAACTTTCAACATAAAATACGGGGCTAAAATAGTGACCAGTACGCTAACCGGTGGCGCGGTAGGTACCTACGTGTGGAACTAAGGCGATGTGAGCCATGAAGCAGAAAAAGCTGTTGATTCCCTTGCTGGCGGCGCTATTACCCGCCATGGTGATGCTGAACAACTGTCGCCGGAAAAGCCCTTCGGCAGATCCGCGTGGACCGGCTTATGCCGGGGCGCAAAGTTGTGAGAGTTGCCACAAAGAGGTATATAACTCTTACATCCATACGGCGCATTACTTTACCAGTCATACGGTAAGTAGGTCATCCATGCATGGTAATTTCAGCCCGGGGTTTAACAGCTTAGTACTTGCCGGCGGGCGGCAGATTGCCGCCCAGCGAATCCATAACGATTTTTACCAGGTGGGTTATGAGGATGGCCGCCAAACAGAGGCGCACCAGATGGATCTGGCCATTGGCGGGGTAAAGGCCGAAACCTATTTGTATTGGAAGAATAACCAGCTGTTTGAACTGCCGCTAACCTGGTTTAACGGGCTGCACAGCTGGGTAAACAGCCCCGGTTATGCGCCGGATCAAATTAATTTTGACAGACCAGTTGCCATGCGTTGCCTGGAGTGCCACGGCAGTTACATTAAACAGGCCGAGCAGTTAACCCTGCGCGGCTCACTCAATAGTTACGACCGGAAAAGCCTGATTGCCGGTATTGATTGCGAGCGCTGCCACGGCCCGGCAGCACAGCATGTGGTTTATCATGAGGATCATCCGGAGGAGAAACAAGCACATTTTATTGGGGTGTTCAGTAAAATGAGTCGCGCCCGAAAGCTGGATGCCTGTGCAGTTTGCCATGGGGGGAATAACGAACGCTTCATTACATCGGCCTTTAATTTTAAAACGGGCGATACGCTGGCCAACTTCAAAGAGCCCGGTTTTGATAACACGCCCGCCAACGCAGCAACGCTGGATGTACATGGAAACCAAAACGGACTGCTGGCCGGCAGCAAATGCTTTTTAATGAGTAATATGGATTGCACCACCTGTCATGATACGCATGTTAGTCAGCGCAACCAGGTGGTGCTTTTTGCTGATAAGTGTATGCAGTGCCATAACACTGCCAATCATAATAACTGCAAAATGGCCGGAGGAATGGACGCCGGTGTGATGAAAAGCAAATGTATAGATTGTCACATGCCAGCCATGCCGTCGGATCAGATAGGCGTGCAAACAGCTACGCAGAAAAAGGCGCTGCCGTACCTGGTGCGCACGCATCGCATTGCAGTGTATGCCGATGAAGCGAAGAAGATTTTGGCGTTTGTGAGACAGGGGCGACATTAGCGATTACTCGTCGCGGCGGCCAGAGGCCGCCACAGGTGTTGGGAAGATAGAAAGAAGCGTTGGGATTGCGCGATTCCCCTCTTGAGAGGGGCGGAGGGGTGTGTCATTTATGCGTGCGAATGACACACCCCTGCAGCCGCACATTCAACGCGCCCCCTCTCAAGAGGGGATTTGAGCTCTTCCCAACACCTGTGGCCAGGACGCAAGCGACTGCAAAGCACAGCGGGCTTTTTGGGCCACCGCGCGCCCTTCGACAGGCTCAGGATGATATCCTCTCCTTTTTATTGAAGTTGACTAATTTTTAATCTCTAACATCTAATCTCTCCGCCCCTATTTTTCAAACACCACCGCATCCGGCTGTGCACCAAGGTCTGTGAGCAAATCGCTGATATCCTTCACCATTTCATCGGGCCCGCACACATAGAAATGCTGGGAAAAATCTTTGATATGAGTTTTCAGATAATCAGCATCAATGCGTCCGACAGGGTATTTACCAGATCCTTGCGCGCGGCTCAGCAGATACTGCACGTTGTTGCCCAGCATCTGGTCCAGCTCATCTTTGTAGATAATATCGTCTTCAGTTTGATTAGCGAAGAACAGTTGATTGCCTTGCAAACGCCCATCTTTATGCAACTGCCGCAGTATCGAAATAAATGGCGTAATGCCCGCTCCGCCGGCAATAAATGTGCCCTCGCCTTTGTAGGCAATGGCGCCCCATATATCGCGCACAATCAGCTCGTCGCCAGTTACCAGGCTGTGCAGTTTGTTGGTTACGCCATCGTGGTCAAAATATCCTTTGATGGTAAACTCCAGGTAATGTTGATCGTTCAGGCTGGTAAAGGTAAACGGGCGTTTCTCGTCCTCCCACCCCTGCTGATTGATGGATACCTCGGTAGCCTGTCCGGGTTCAAAAACGTAATCATCGGGCTTTTCTACCCTGAAGGCTTTTACATTGTGGGTAACCTGCGCAATGTCCAGAATTCTAACAATGTGTTCCATGGTGCTTATGGTTTAATTACCTGGTTAAGCCTCACCTAATCCTCTCTAAGGGAAAGGTCTTTTCCATGCTTCTACGCGCTAATAGCTCCCTCTCCTCTGGAGAAGGCTGGGGTGAGGTCATAATGTTAAAACATCTACCACTATTTTTGTTTTCAGTTTACAGATTAAAATACCTGTAGCTGTTTTAACTACGAGATTAAGCCGCGCTATTTTGTTATAATTGTTTATGGATATAAAAGTTATTGCTTTTGATGCCGATGACACCCTTTGGGTGAATGAGCCCTATTTCAGGAAAACCGAAGAGGCCTTTTTTGAGCTGATGAGCGATTATTTGCAACAGCGGTCTTTAGAGCGTGAATTGATGAAGATTGAAATTGGCAACCTGCCACTGTATGGATACGGGGTAAAAGGTTTTATCCTCTCTATGATCGAGGCCGCCCTCAAGGTGTCAGACAAAACCATCAGCATTGAGGTGGTAGACCGCATCATTCAGCTGGGTAAAAATATGCTGGATGAACCGATTGAGCTGCTGGATGGCGTAGAAGAAGTATTGAAAACACTGAAAGGCCAATACCGGCTGGTAGTTGCTACCAAAGGCGATCTGCTCGATCAGGAGCGCAAGCTGCGCAAATCTAACCTGGGGCATTATTTCCATCATATTGAAATTATGTCTGAGAAAGATGAAGCCAACTATCAGAAACTGCTGCGCCATCTGGATATCCACCCGCATGAGCTGCTGATGGTGGGTAATTCCTTAAAATCAGACGTGTTGCCGGTGCTGAATATCGGCGGGCACGCCATCCATGTGCCCTACCACATTACGTGGGAACACGAAATGATTGAAAACAATATTGAACACGAGAACTTTAAAATGGTAAACACCATCAGCGAAATTTTGCCGCTGTTGTAGTAACCTGTTGAAAAACCCATCGCGATGAAGAGATTTTTTACCTTAGCTTTTTCCGGTTTGATCAGCCTGACTGCTGTTGCACAGCCTAAGCCGGCTATTATTCCCAAGCCTGTAAAAATGGTGACTAAACCGGGGAGTTTTACGCTGCCCAAAACGTTCACCATCTGCGCACCGGCCAAGGCGGCAGATGCATCTGCCTATTTGTTTAAACGGCTGATGGCGGCGGGTTTCAAGGTAAGCGTAAAGCCCGGCGCCACGGGCCCGGTAAAAATGATGTTGCTGACCAAGAGCGATCCGGTTATCGGCACCGAAGGGTATTATCTGACCAGTACAGCTCAAGGCGTGGTTATTAAAGCTAATGAGTCTGCCGGTTTGTTTTATGGCGCCCAAACGCTGATGCAACTGCTGCCAGCCGCGGTGCAAGGCACAGAAAGCGCATCTGACGTAAAATGGACTATCCCTCACGTACAGATCACCGATTACCCGCGCTTTGCCTGGCGGGGACTGATGTTTGACGTGGTGCGCCATTATTTTACCAAAGCCGAGATTAAGCGTTTTATTGATGAGATGGTGCAATACAAATTTAACGTGCTGCACCTGCACCTGGCTGATGATGAGGGCTGGCGCATTGAGATCAAAAGTTTACCAAAACTTACGCAAATTGGTGCCTGGCGGGTAAACAAGGTAGGTGATTTTGGCACCTTCACTCCACCTAAACCAGATGAGCCACGCAATTATGGCGGTTTTTATACACAGGATGATATTCGTGAAATTGTGGCCTATGCCAAGGCAAATTTTGTAAATGTAATGCCGGAGATTGACGTCCCCGGCCATAGTCTGGCGGCCATTGCCTCCTACCCCGAGCTATCTTGTACCCCTGGTGCCGACCAATACCATGTGCGCTCTGGTGAGCGGATCATGAACTTTAGCGGCGGATTAACCGCATTGGTAGATAATACCCTTTGCCCGGCTAATGAGCGTGTCTATACTTTCCTGGATAAAGTGGTGGGCGAAATGGCGCCGTTGTTCCCCTTCCCTTACATGCACATGGGGGGCGATGAGTGCGCCAAAAACTTCTGGGAACAAAGCGACTCGGTAAAAGCCCTGATGCAGCGCGAAGGCCTTAAAGATATGGAGCAGGTGCAGAGCTATTTTGAAAAAAGGCTGGAAAAGATAGTAGAATCAAAAGGCAAGAAATTTATGGGCTGGGACGAGATTATTGAAGGTGGCCTTGGCCCTAACGCCGCGGTAATGAGCTGGCGTAATCAGAAAGCCGGTATGGACGCCGCCAAAATGGGGCACGAGGTGGTGATGACCCCTACGGCCTTTACTTACCTGGATTACATGCAATCAGACCGGGTAACTGAGCCGCATGTGTACGCATCGCTCCGCCTTAATAAAACGTATGAGTTTGACCCTGTGCCGGCTGATACGGTGGATTCAAAATTAATTATGGGCGGCCAGGCCAATTTGTGGACCGAACAGATCTACAACTTCCGTCAGGTAGAATACATGCTTTGGCCAAGGGCCATGGCGGTGTCAGAGTCTGTATGGTCTGCCAAAGGGAGTAAGAACTGGACTGATTTTTTTGGACGTGTAGAAAAACATTTTACCCGTTTGGATGATGCCGAAATTAAATACTCACCGGCGGTTTATGACCCGGCATTTAGTCCGTCTATTGCCCCTGGTAACCAGTTGCGTGTAGAGTTGAGCACCGAGATACCGGGACTGGATATTTATTACAGCTTTGACAACTCTTACCCTGATAAATTTTACCCGAGATATACGATGCCCCTCATCGTGCCCAAAGATGCTGGCCTGATGCGGGTGATTACCTATCGCGGCGGCAAACCTATTGGCAGGATGATTTCCATGCCGATTAGCGAGTTGAATACAAGGGCGAAAAGAGTGCCGACACCGTAAGCATGGGCCGAATGTCATGCTGAGCGATAGCGAAGCATCTCTGATGATCGGCCGTGTTTATTTGCGTCAAAGATGCTTCGTTCCTCAACATGACAGGGCCATAAGCCCGGTCATCCCGAACTTGTTTCGGGACCTCATATGCAAGGTTACGTGCGGACGGTCCTGTGGGGTGCTGAAACAAGTTCAGCATGACGAGGGGGGAGATTTTAGGCCGTTGCGCCCTTCAATTTATTTGCAGTCGCTCGCGTCCTCGCGAGTGACGACTATCCAGCGGTCTCTGGCCGCCGTCAAGCAAGACGTTACTCATACCGTATCACCACATCATCATCCAGCGCATAGCCGGTGCAGGTAAGCACCCAGCCCTTGGCTTCATCTGCCGGGGTGATGACTTCGTTTGCCGTCATCTGCACTTTGCCGCTGCTGCAAATGGCTGAGCAGGCCGAGCAAATGCCTACCCGACAACTGTAAGGGATGTTGATCTTATTCTGCAAAGCAGCCTGTAAGATGGATTGATTCTCGCCCGCTGTAATGTTATAAGTCTCGCCTTTGTAAATGATTTGCACCTTATGTGGCGCAAAAGCCGGAAGAAAGCTGCTTACCGCCACGGTATCTACCACAAAATTCTCTTTACGGATCTGTTCCGCCGCTACGCCCATGTAAGTGAGCGATAACCGTACCATGCGCATATAATCAAACGGACCGCAGAGATAAAAGGCCATACGGTCCAGCTTGTCAGCAGAGGGGCGAAGCAATTGCTCTATGACGTAATTATTCAGGCGTCGCGCTTCATCGCTTAAAAAATGAATTACTTTAAGCCGATCTGGATGTTGTTCCTCCATCGCCTGCAATTCATCTTTAAATAGAATGCCGTTAGCATTGCGATTACTGTAGATGAGCGTAAGTTTGCTTTGTCCCGGCCTGTTGAGCAGGTATTTCAGCTGGGCAAATACGGGTGTAATGCCACTGCCTGCCGCGAAGAAGAAAAGGTTTTTATCCTCGTTACCATCCAGTACAAACTTGCCGGTTGGTTCGGCCACGTTCCAGCGGTCGCCGGGTTTGGTATGGCTGAGCAGAAAACGCGAAAGCTCGCCGTTGGGTACCCGTTTTACGGTGATGCTGAGCAAGGGTTCATCAGGTGATGAGCTGATGGAATATGACCGGCGCAACTCCTCATTATGATGACCAAATATCAGCGTAATAAACTGCCCCGATTTATAATGCAGCGGCTGCCCATCCGCAGGGCGCAGCTGAAAAGTGGCCGTATCTACCGCAAGGCGAATGATGTTTTCTACAATCAGTTCAGGCATTTAAACACTCAGTACCAGTTTGCCAAATTGTGAAGAATACTCCATGCGTTTAAAAGCCTCTTTGGCATTAGCCAGGGTGAAAACTTCGTCAACAATCGGTTTAATTTCATGCTCGGTAATCAGTTTCAACAAACCCTTAAAATCATCCTGATTACCCATGGTAGTACCGAGTATCTGTAACTGTTTCCAGAAAATCTTGCGGCCGTTAATAGCCGGGATATCACCCGCTGTACCGCCGAAGAATACAATACGCGCACCGGGATTACACAGATCTGGTAGTTTAGCAAAGCCTTCGCCCAGGGCGCTGTCTATAATCACGTCAAAGCCGCCTGCCAGTTCGTGCAGTTGCTGGGCCCAGTCTTGCGCTTTATAGTTCACGCCTGCGGCTGCGCCTAATTTTTTGGCTTGCTGTAGTTTATCGCCGCTGCCGGAGGTAACGAATACCTGACACCCTGCCGCCACGGCCATTTGTAAGGCAATGGAGCCCGTACCTGCGCCTACGCCTACAATCAACACTTTGTCGCCTTTCTTAGCACGACCCTTCGTAAACAACGCACGATAGGCCGTTAAACCGGCTAAAGGCAATGCTGCCGCATGCTCCCAGTTGAGGTGAGCTGGTTTGGCATAAATGTATTCGGCGCGGGTTTTTACGTATTCGGCAAAGGTGCCATCGTCTGGTAGACCTAAAATTTTAAAATGTTTGCCTTGAAAGTCGGGTGAGTCGCCCCAATTGTTCCCTGGGTTAATTACCACTTCTTTGCCCAACCATTCTTTACCTTCATCGCCACCAGTTTCTACCACTATGCCGGCGCCATCGGCACCTAAGATGGTGGGATATTTTAGTCCGGCGTATTTGCCAACGGTAATCCAATAATCACGGCGGTTAAGGGCCGCAGCTTTTATTTGCACCAGCACCTCGCCAGGGGCAAGCGTTGGCTTTTCAACATCTTTATAAACGATGGGGTTTTCTGCAGATTCAAGGACGATGGCTTTCATTTTTATTAATCAGTGATTAGTTGATTGGTTATGGAACGCAGGTCATCCCGAACTTGTTTCGAGATCTCACAGGACGGTCCATTTAGTTAGCATGTGGGGTGCCGAAACAAGTTCGGCATGACGTGGGAGCTAATTTATCCTGTAAATCTCTAAAATCCAATAAATCCCAGTTCAAGACAAAAAAAACGCCCCGGAATATTATTCCGGGGCGTCCTCTATTTTTAATAGCTCAGCTTATTTTGCTTTTGCGTACAGCTCTGCTACGTGGTTCCAGTTGATTACGTTCCAGATAGCACCTAAGTAATCTGGACGACGGTTCTGGTATTTCAGGTAGTAAGCGTGCTCCCAAACGTCAATACCCAGGATAGGGGTACCTTTAACTTCGGCAATGTCCATCAGTGGGTTGTCTTGGTTTGGAGTTGAAGTTACAGCCAGTTTGTGGTCTGCAGTAACAATTAACCAAGCCCAGCCAGAACCGAAACGGGTTGCACCAGCTTCGTTCATTTTGGTTTTCAGCTCAGCAACAGAACCGAAAGTGCTGTTAATTGCTGCCAGCAGGTCGCCAGCAGGCTCGCCACCACCGTTTGGTGATAACAAGGTCCAGAACAGGCTGTGGTTATAATGACCGCCACCATTGTTGCGTACTGCAGCTGGGTATTTAGAGATATTTTTGATGATATCTTCCAGGTTGCCGTTCGCTTCTGGTTTACCTTCCAAAGCTTTGTTCAGGTTGGTAACATAAGCCTGGTGGTGTTTGCCATGGTGAATTTCCATGGTCAGTTTATCAATGTGTGGTTCAAGAGCGTCAGTTGCGTACGGTAACGCTGGTAATTCAAATGCCATAGTATTGTTTTTATGAGGTTAACAGATCGTATCGTCGCAAATATAAGAGACGAGTATTGTATTTGTTCTAATTTATTGTCAACTTTTTGGAGGGAAGCTTCACCTGCGTCATTGCGAGGAACGAAGCAATCTCTGTACATGCAAATCCGCCAGGCATATTCGCTCGTCCTTTGCAGAGATTATTAATTTTTTGATTGTTCTCTTAGGCATTAATGAGCTCCCTTCGGTCGGTTGGCTTCGTTCCTCGCAATGACGCTGTGGTTAGATAAAACCACTATCCCCCTATCCTTCGGCTCACCACCAGCAAGCCTTTATAGGTCGATGCATAAATACTTCCGTTGCCATCTTGCGATAGTTGGTAGATGTCGTAATCGGGCACGTTTGAGTTCTCGTTATGATACAGCTCCCAGGTGTAGTTGTGTGGGTTGTAGCGCGCCAGGCCAGAGCGGTGGGTACCTACCCACAATACTTTTTCAAAGCGGTCATACAGCAGGCTGTTAATCTGGTTGCTGGGCAGGCCTGAGTTCTTGTCGTTATAATGCAGCCATTTGCCGTTGGCGGTGTACACAGCAATACCTTCGGCATCGCTTTCAGAGAGTGTGTTACCATCAGCATCTTTGCTGTACGGGCGGATGGATCTGAGCGCGAAATAAAGATTACCAGCCGGATCCTCGGTTGCGGCGGTGATACAAGTGCCGTTCAGCGGACTAGCCATGCCGTTAAATACAGTTACTTTTCTGGATTTATCAATCAATACAGACCCCAGGTTGGTGCCCACCCAAAGGCGGCCACGTTTATCATAGTATGCATACTCAATCTGGTTGGTTGGCAGCTTGCCGAAGCGCTGTTTGTTCACCAGCGTAAACTGTCCGTTTTTAATGATCAGCAGGCCTTTTTCTGTAGAAAAGATCACCTCGCCTGTTTTAGTGGCGGTAATATTGTTTACGGATGTAAAGCCCATTTTAGGCAAATCATACTTTTGCCAGGTGCTGCCCGCATTGCGGTAAACCGCGTTGCCCGAGTACATCCATTTTACATCGGTGTTATCAATAGCCAGGCTGGTGATGCCGGGCGTGCCCACTTGAGGCACATTTCTGAACGTACCGCCCGCGAAAGTAATGATGCCGTGACCGGTGGCATACCAAAGCACACCGGTGCGGTCTACCGCGTTACACTGGCTCACATTGTCGGGCAGTAACGAGTTGTTTTTATTCCAAACGGTGAGCTGGTAACGCCCTAGCGACTGGTTTTGATAAAAATATCTTTTGTTGATGATGAGCGGATGGTTGGCAATAACGTTATCGGCAAAATCGTCCAGCGAGGCATCGCTCACTTTGCCGGTAATCATGCCGCTGCCTATGGTGAAGGTAACATCTACTGACGAAAAAACAGACTTGTCGTTCACCTTTGCCGGTTTCCAGCGGAACACGTTGAGATAGCCAATAATATCACGAGAGAGCTGGCTGTGCGAGGCATCGTTATAACTCAATACCTGGCCGTTGCCCGCAGTATCTACCAATATCTGGTAAGAAATAGAGCCCCATGATGCAGCCAGATTGTACCGGCGCTCGACAGCGTGGGCAATGCGCTCAAACATTTCAGGATCATATTGTGCTTTGGGCGTACCGCAGTTGTAGCAGAAACTGGTTACCCGGGTATCGGCAACTTTTTCTTTATACATGTATTGCGCCGACGAACACAGCGGGAAAAGCAAACAGAGTGAACCAAAAAACCAGGACTTTAGCGACCGCATTTATTAACTATGACAGATAGGGGTTGAATATACCGCCAGAACCTCAATTTAACAATTATATTGTGCTCACCTGTAAAAATCCTCATCCTTTCTTCATGCGCTTGCTCTTAAAAAAGTCGCGCACCAGCTCGGCGCACTCGTTCTCTTTGATGCCGCCAGTGATGAGGGTTTTAGGGTGAGTGATCTTTTGATTGATGCGACCGAAGCCCATGCGGGTATCATACGCGCCAAAAACAATGCGCCCTATCTGGAACCAGTAAGAAGCGCCGGCGCACATTACACAGGGTTCCATGGTAACGTACAGCGTGCAGTCTTTCAGGTATTTGCCGCCAATATAATTTGCCGCAGCAGTAAGCGCCTGCATTTCGGCGTGGGCCGATACATCGGTAAGGCGCTCGGTCAAATTATGCCCCCTGCCAATGATCTTGCCTTTGGCTACAACGACGGCACCGATAGGGATCTCATCTTCGGCCAAAGCCTGTCGGGCCTCGCGTAGGGCTTCTTCCATAAAAAATTCATCGGGCGAGATGCTCGGTTCATCGCCGAAGGTGTAATATCTCATTCTTCGTCTTCCTCAAATTTTGCTAAATGGCGCTCGGTTTTAACAATCATAATGATCATGCCGGTCATGGTGCCGCCGGTCATCAGCAAAAAGGTTAAACCCTCTTTTAGCGCGCGGTTATGTACAAAATGCAGGGCTACAGTACCTATTAATCCGCCAATCAGCAAGATCCAGGCAATACGCACCATTAATATGGCCGAATAACGATTTCCCTCATCCCAATTGCGCTGACTGCTTTTTGACCGGTAGGTGCGGTAGCCGTACAAGCCATTGATTTTTTTGGGGGGATATTTTTTCAAGATCAACCCTGCGATGATCAGGATTACCCCAACCAACTGCGGGCCATATATAAACTCTTTCAGATGCATAAATCTCAGATTAGTTTACTGCCATTGGGCACCAGTTTTTCTACTGCAGCTAATACAATATCGCCATTTTCATCGGCAAAGCCGGTTACCAGAAACTCCGACATAAAATTAGCAATCTGTTTCTTCGGAAAGTTAACCACCCCTAAAATCTGTCGCCCTACTAGCTCTTCCCTGGTATAATGTTTAGTGATCTGCGCGCTCGACCAGCGGATGCCAAACGCTCCAAAATCAACCTGGAGTTTATAGGCCGGCTTGCGTGCCTCGGGAAAATCAAGTACCTGCAAAATGGTACCGGTGCGCAGTTCTACTTTTTCAAAATCGTGCCAGGAGATGGTTTCCATGAGGGCAAAGGTAATTACCTCTCCTAAATCCTCTCCAAAGGAGAGGACTTTTATTTTTTGTGCATAGGCTCAACAAAAAAGCGGCCCTAAAGCCGCTTTCTCAATATTATAAATCCGAAATCGAAATTCCGGAATGCAAAATGCTACAGCATCCCACCGTCAACCGCAATTACCTGACCGGTAATGTAAGCGGCCATGTCTGACGCTAAGAAAACGCAGGCGTTGGCAATATCCTGAGTTTCGCCGGCGCGTTTCAGCGGAATGTTAGCTTCCCAGCCTTCAACCACTTTAGGGTCCAGCACTTCGGTCATTTCGGTTTTGATGAAGCCCGGCGCTACCACATTGGTGCGGATGTTACGGCTGCCCAGCTCTTTAGCAATTGATTTTGAGAAACCGATGATGCCCGCTTTAGAAGCCGCATAGTTAGCCTGACCGGCGTTGCCTTGTACACCAACCACAGAGCTCATGTTAATAAACACACCCTGACGGTTTTTCATCATAATTTTAGAAGCCGCCTTGGTAACGTTGAAGATTGATTTCAGGTTAACGTCCAGTACTTCGTCCCATTGTTCTTCGGTCATACGCATCAACAGGCCGTCTTTGGTAATGCCGGCGTTGTTAACAACGATGTGGAGTGAGCCAAAATCGGCAACAATATCGTTCACCAGTTTTTCGGCCTCATCAAACTTAGAGGCGTCAGAACGGTAGCCTTTTACCTGGGTGCCAAAGCTTTGCAGTTCCTGCTCCAGTTCCTGGCCTTTTTCTACTGATGACAGGTAGGTAAACGCTACTTTGGCGCCGTGCTCGGCAAATTTTTCGGCAATCTTACGGCCTATTCCTTTAGATGCGCCGGTAATAAGCGCTACTTTTCCTTCTAATAATTTCATTGTCAATGGTAATTCAGTCGGCGAAGTTATGTTTTTTGCGCGAAAGTCGGAACAGGTATGTAATGGCTATACATAACTGAGCCACCAATCGCGCCGACGCTGTTTAACCTTCATAAACCAATAGCAAGGAAAATAAAGCAGGATGACAACCGAGAGCCAGATGAGGTAAATCACCGGCAAACTAAAGCCATGTTGTGGCCCCAACCCCACTGCTGTGAGGCTGTTTAGCGAAGTGTGCTTGCCCATGGCCGTAAACAGGGCTGCCAGATGCAGTAAATAAATATGCAGCACGTAATAAAACATGGGTACCCGCCCATAGGTAGTAAATGTTTTAGTGATGCCGTTGTTGGTAAACTCCAACAACCCCAGCGCGGCGATAGATATGCCCAGCGTAATGAGTAGGTAGGCCAGTGATGGCGGATATTTCTGCACGTTCATCATATCAAACGCATCTTTTTCCAGGTTATGCTGGTGTGCCCACGGACGCGGATCGCCGTAGATGTTAAACAGGCGCAGCAGCAGGAAAAGCAAAATGCAACACAAGCCAATTTGTATAAACAAACGCTGGCGGCCGGCTGGGTCAAACTGAAACAATGTGCCGAAGGCATAGCCTGCAGCCATTACCCCGCACCAGGGCACCACCGGGTATAGTAGCATAATGGCATGGGTTTTACTAATAACATACAGGTTTTGCTCATGCAAAAACATCCAGAAAAATTTGTATTGCCCCCAAGAGGCCGATTTGATGCCGTCAAAAAGGTTATGCCCGAAAATAAGCGCCAGGCCGATGATGCCGATATGCAGGGGCTTTAGGTAAACCAGCGCCGCCAGGAAGATCATACTGAACCCGATAGCCCAGATAACCTGTGCAAATACGAGGTGGAAACCGGGATCAAACATCCATCCAAAATTAACTACCGTTAGTTCAAGGAAAATTAGCCATAAGCCGCGGCTCAGCAAAAAACTGGAGGTTTGCCGACTGGTTTTTCTTTGAGACGACAGATAAGCACTGGCGCCCGACAAAAAAATGAACGTTGGCGCACAAAGATGGGTAACCCAGCGGGTGAGGTAATAGGCAGCCGTAGTTTTATCAAGATCAAGCGGATCAAAAGCAGCGTTAGAGAAAAAATCGCGGGTGTGATCAAGCGCCATCAGCACCATAATGATACCCCGCAGGATATCTATGGAATGTATGCGCGGTTTTGGGAGTGGCAAAACAGGTTCCATATAAAAGGTTGAATGAGTGTTACTAATATGGCGATAATTATTTTAAGATGAGTGTATAACTGGATGTAAGGGAAGAATAAACCCCATGTCATTTCGACCGAGCTTGCAGAGGGGCGTGTGTTAGCGTGAGGAGAAATCTTAGACGATTACTATGCTAACGTGCTGGTTTGTCGTTCGTCTAAGATTTCTCGTCGCCCCTAAAGTTCATTCCCTCCCTTCGCTCGCTCGAAATGACAAGCGGGTTGTTTGGCCGCCCGCTCCCCTTCTTTTGCACTACCATACTAATTTCTATCTTGCAAGCATGAAAAATCGCTGGTTAATAGCGGCTATTTTGTTTTTTACTATGCTTACTACAACAACGCAGGCAGCAGACAGGCTGCAAATACATTATACGCTCAGTTTCCCTGAGGCGCAGGCGCATTATACCGATGTAGAAATGGATATTGCGGGCATTACCGGCCCTGCTATCGACCTGAAAATGGCCGTTTGGACGCCGGGCTCCTACCTGGTGCGCGAGTTTGCCCGCAACATTGAATCGGTTAGTGCCGAAGTGAACGGCCAGCCGTTGCGCATTGCCAAGATCAATAAAAACACCTGGCATGTAGAGCTGAACGGCGCTACTACGGTGAAAGTGCGGTACCGTATCTACTGTTTTGAGATCTCGGTACGTACGCCGTTTGTAGATACCCGCCACGGGTTCATCTCATCGGCCGCTGTTTTTATATATCCGGCCGGAGGATTGGATCAGCCTGCAACCATCAGCATAAAACCGTATGCGGGGTGGACAACGGTTTCTACCAGTTTAGATATGGTGGGCGATGATCAGTTTACACTCGCCTCGCCAAATTACGATATCCTGTTTGACTCGCCCATTGAAGTGGGGACGCAGGATGTTACGCATTTTAACGTAGATGGTGTAAAATATGAACTGGCCATGTGTCTGGGCGGTAATTATGATAAACCGCGACTGGTAAAGGACCTGACCAAAATGGTGCAGGAAGAAACAGCCATTTTTGGCGAAAACCCTAACCACCGCTATGTGTTCATCGTTCATAACTATAATAAAAGCGGCGGCGGTCTGGAGCATTTGAGCAGTACCGTTTTAGGTGCAACGCGTAATGGTTATACCGATGAAGCCACTTATGAGCGTTTCCTGAGCCTATGCGCACACGAGCACTTTCACTTGTGGAACGTGAAACGACTGCGCCCCTTTGTGCTGGGCCCGTTTAATTACGAGCAGGAAAACTATACTACCGATTTGTGGATTGCCGAGGGTTTTACCAATTACTACGATAACCTGGTAGTGCACCGTATGGCGCTTTATACGCAGCAGAATTACCTGGGACAGATTGGCGGCGATATCAACAATATAGAAAACGCGCCCGGTAACCTGGTACAGCCAGTTGCTGATGCCAGCTTTGATGCCTGGATAAAATACTATCGCCCGAATGAGAACTCGCCTAATGCAACGGTGTCCTACTACGCCAAAGGGTCTGTAGCTGCTATGATGCTGGATCTTGAAATTATTCACGATAGCCAGGGCCAGTACTCGCTGGATGATGTGATGAGCTATACCTACAATGAGTTTTACAAAAAGCAGCAACGCGGTTATACCGATGCGGAGTTTAAACAGGCGCTGGAAAAATTTGCGGGCAAAAACCTGGATGAGTTTTACAGCAGATACATTTATGGCACAGCTGCCATAGATTATGACCGATACCTGGGCTACGCCGGCTTTAAGCTGGTTGATGAACTGGCCGAAAGTAATACCCCTGCGCTGGGCATCAGCATCACAGCGGTGAATGCCCGTCCGGTAATTTCATCTGTGCAACGTGGCAGTGCCGCATGGGTTGACGGTTTGAATGTGAATGATGAAATAGTGGCCATAGATGGCGAAACATTTACAGAACTGAGCGCTATGCTGGCTTACAAAACGGTGGGGCAGCAGGTGAAAGTAACCGTTATTCGAGACGGGCAGCACATTGTATTGCCGGTAACATTAAAACGCAATGCCACCAGGCGTTACCGTATTTTGAGTATAGAAACCCCTACCGCGCAGCAGATGGCCGTGCGTAATGTTTGGCTAAAACAAAGCAATTAAGCCCCCATGTCGTTCCAGTTGATATTAGATAACGTTAGCAAGCACATTCAGTTGACGGATGAGGAAAAGGAGCACTTTACTTCATTGCTAAAACCGTTTAAGCTGAAGCGTAAACAGTTTTTAATGCATGATGGCGATGTGTGCAAGCAATCGGCCTTTGTAACTTCGGGCTGTTTGCGCAGCTATAATGTGGACAAGAACGGCCTGGAGCATGTCATCGCCTTCGCCCCGGCTGATTGGTGGATGGCTGATATGTACAGCCTCATTAGCGGCAGGCCGGGTACGCTTAATATTGAGGCCATGGAAGAAACCGAAATGCTGATGCTGAGCAAGGCAGATCAATTACAACTTTACCAGGATCTGCCCAAGTTTGAGCGCTTCTTCCGCATTCTGGCCGAGAACTCGTTGGTGGCCCATCAACAACGTCTGATAGACCGTTTGAGCCTGACGGGACAGGAGCGTTACGATAAATTTTGCCAGCGCTACCCAACGTTGATCCACCACATCCCGCAAAAGCAGGTGGCGGCTTATATAGGCGTTAGTCCCGAGTTTTTGAGCAGGATGAGGGCGAAGCGGTAGTTGTTCGGTCCATAGAGCATAGTAATTAGTTAGCAAGCAAAGAGCGAGGGCTGTCATCCTGAGCCTGTCGAAGGGCGTGTGGTGGGTAATCGCACGATAAAAGGCCACCGCGCGTGTTTCGACAAGCTCAACATGACACCCTTTTCCTGAATTCCCAACACCAGTGGCGTCTTCGCGAGTGACGACTATCTGGCGGCCTCTGGCCGCTGTCAGAGGCCCTTTTTCCGCGACGTCCTTGCCGAAAATTTTTTCTTTTCACCTTCAGGACGCTCTTTGGTTTTTACCCCTTCGGCACCATATTGGCGGGCCATTTTTGCTACGCGCTCCTCCATTGTTTCGGTGGTCAGCTTTTCGCGACCGAGGCTATCGACCATAATGGGGAACGCAAATGGCGTTGGGCGTTCAATTTCTTTTAGGATGATGCTTTGCTGGCTGATGCGTTGTAGGGCCGCCCGCAGACGAAATTCTTCTAGTTGAAAAGCCAGGGCCTCGTTATAGGCCTGGCGTACCAGCAGATTATCGGGCTCATATTCGCTAAAGACCTCGAAGAGCAAGGAGGTTGATGCCTGCAGGTGCTTGTTGCGAATGGTTTGACCGGGATAACCGGTAAATACCAGTCCGCCGATGTGGGCGATGTCTCTGAATTTGCGACGCGCCATCTCGTTAGCGTTGAGGCTGTGCTGAATATCATCTATCAAGTTATGGATACTAAACAGGTCGTCTGTTTCTAACGCTTCGCGGATAGGGATTTCTTCGTCGGTCAGCAATTCAAAACCATAATCATTCATGGCGATGGAGTAGCTGGCGCTTTTGAGTTTAGAGATACGATAGGCCAGCAGCGATGCCATCCCCTCGTGCACCAACCGGCCCTCAAAAGGATAGAATAGCAGGTGATGCCCATCCTCAGAATGAAAAGACTCGATCAAAAACTCGTTGCTTTGTGGTAGGTGCGATAACTGCTCCTGCAACTTAAACAGCGGACGTAGCGCTATTACTTCCTCATCCTCCTCTACCCCGTGCGATACCTCATCCAACTTATCTCTAAATACTGCCGAGAGTTGCGACGATAACGGCATCCTGCCCCCTGCCCAGCTGGGAATGATGCCCTTAGTTTTGTTGGATTTGCGCACATAGGCCGTCATTTCCTTCACTTTTACAAACTCCAGGCTGCGGCCGGCAAACCAAAACACATTACCGGGTTTCAGTTTGGAGATAAAGCTTTCCTCTATAGTTCCCAACCCGCCGCCGCTCAGCCAGGCCACGCGCAAGCTCAGCTCGCTGGTAATGGTGCCGATGCTCAACCGATGCCGCATAGCCACCCGGCGGCTGTTTACTTTGTACAGCCCGTTCTCCACCTCAACTTTTAAAAACTCGTCATACTGAGCCAGCGTTTTGCCGCCATTGGTAATAAAATCCAGCAGCTGGTTAAATTCATCACGCCGCAAATCGGCAAAGGCAAAAGTGCTTTTTACCTCGTTATATAATTCATCGGCCCGAAATCCGTCTGATACGGCCAGTGTTACCATATACTGGATCAGCACATCCATGGCGAGCAGAATTGGGTCTCGGCTTTCAAAAATGCCTTGCCTGATGGCCTGTTTCAACGCGGCACCCTCCAGTAGTTCCAGCGAGTGGGTGGGCACATAATAGGCCAATGATGTTGCCCCGGGGTGGTGACCGCTTCGCCCGGCGCGCTGCATAAAACGGGCCACCCCTTTGGGGCTGCCCACTTGCACAATGGTATCCACCGGTCGAAAATCCACCCCAAGGTCAAGGCTCGATGTGCATACCACCACTTTCAACGCCTCGGCATGGAGGGCTTGTTCTACCCAATTGCGCAGCTCATTATCCAACGAGCCATGATGCATGGCCATCACGCCCGCATACTCAGGGTAATTATCCAGAATAGCATGATACCAGATCTCCGATTGCGAGCGGGTATTGCAAAAGATCAGCGTGGTTTTGCTTTTGGCCACAATCTCCATCACCCGGGGCAGCAGCTTGATGCCAATATGTCCTGACCATGAGTAGCTTTCCACATCATCCGGTATCACCGATTTGATGACCAGCTTTTTATCAATATGCGCACGGATAAGTTTGATGCGTTGCGCCGGGAAGTTGTTGCCCAGCAGTACTTCTGCCGCTTGCTCCAGGTTGCCGATGGTTGCGCTGATGCCCCAGATGCTTACCCCGCCGTTAACCCCGTTCGTTCCCTCTCCTTCGGAGAGGGCTAGGGAGAGGTGTCTCAGCCTCGATAACCCTAACTCAACCTGCACACCACGCTTAGTGCCCAGCAGCTCGTGCCATTCATCTATCACCACCACCTCCAGGTTTTGAAACAATTTGGGATATTCTTTCTGAGCCAGCATCAGGTGCAGACTTTCTGGGGTGGTGAGCAGCACTTCAGGCAGCTTTTTTTTGATGGATGCTTTTTCGGCAGCAGAGGTATCGCCGGTTCGGGTGGCTACCGTCCACGGCAGGCCCAGTTCGGCGCAGGCTTCCTGCATGGCTTTGCGGATATCGTTGGTCAACGCCCGCAGCGGGGTGATCCACAGCATGAGCAGTCCGTTGTTGCTGCGCGTCAGGTAATCATTGGGGTGGCGGTTAATGTAGCCAGCCAAAAAAGGCATAAATAGCGCAAATGTTTTGCCGCTGCCCGTAGGTGCATTAAGCAAACCGGAGTTACCGCCCAAATAGGCTTCCTCCATTTCTTGCTGAAACGGAAACTGGTGCCAGCCCCTGCGCTGATACCATTCTTGTATTACCTGTTGTCCGGGAGTCATTATCATCCAAACTAACAAAATAAGCTGGTTTTGGTTATATACCAATCAAACCCGAAAATTATGATCAAGAATACATTAATTCTAATGCTGATCGGGCTATCAGCATTTGGACAAACGCCTAAAAAACGGCAGGGCGTTATATCAGACACAACTACTTACATCATCAGTAAAGAAACTAACTCCTACAAACATATAGAGCCGGGTAAGGCCATTGGCCATATTGTTTTGTTTAGCGATGCCGGCAAATCAACCGCTGAATGGGGCGAACCTGACCGTAAGATAACAAGCGGCGATATATCGGTATCAACCTGGTATGATGAGCACGATAGTACCGGGCACTCGTTGACTATCTACGCCGGTCAGTTAACTTCAAAGCGGCATACGGTGGATAATGTGGTGAAGCAAATTCGCATCACCTCACCCAAATATAAAACCATTAATGATGTGCGCACGGGTATGACTTTGGCTGAAATAAAAACCATCTATAAACTTGTGCCGCACCAATGGGCTGGGAGAAAAGTATATGATGATGTACGTGCCGGTATTGCTTTTGAATTTGACGGGCAGAACAAATGCACAGCTATCATAGTGCACGCGCCGAATGCGTTGTTTTAGGGCACCTTTGTTAACGTTTGGTTATAATTTGAATCAATTGTAACCAAGACGATACAAAACAATATTAAACTTTTGCTGTCTATTTGCTGTCCTAATACCAAACAATAAAAAAACGTACAACTATGAAAAAGATCATCTTTGGAGTTGCTTTAGTATTAAGCACCTTCACGTTCAAATTAGCCGATGCCCAGTTAAAGATCAATCTTAACTTAAACATAGGCAGCCAGCCAGAATGGGGCCCAACCGGCTATGATCATGCCGAGTATTACTATTTCCCTGATATTGATGCTTATTATTATGTGCCATCTCATCAGTATGTTTACTTTCAAAACAATGCCTGGGTGCGCACCACTGCACTGCCTGCCCGTTACGGCAACTTTGATGTGTACAACAGCTACAAAGTAGTGCTTAACCAGCCAGAGCCATGGAGAAACGCTGCCGCTAACCGCGCTAAATACGCCAGCTTTAAAGGTCGCCGTGGCCAGGCGGTAATTCGCGATAGCCGCGACAAGAAATACACCAACCACTGGCATGATAATGGCAACCATAACGGTTGGAACAAACAAGGTCGTGACGATCACGGTCGCCCGAACGGTCATGGTGACCATGACGATCATGATAATGGCCGCGGTCATCACTAAGAAACACAGATTTTTAGGTCGAAATATAGAAGCCCCGCCCATCCCGGCGGGGTTTTTTGTTAAAAAAATTTAAACCTTCGTGCCTAAAAATTGTCTTACTTCCACAATACCTATTTAACAAGACTATGAAAAGGTTATTCTTATTTTCTGCATTGCTTGGCGGCCTGATGTTTGCCAAGCCCGCTGCTGCCCAGGTACACATTGGTGTACACCTGAACATTGGCAGCCAACCCGAATGGGGCCCCGTTGGTTATGATTATGTAAACTATTATTATCTGCCAGACGTAGACGCCTATTATGATGTGCCTGCACATTGCTACGTATATGATGAAGGCGGTGTATGGGTGCATCGCGCCTATTTGCCTGGCCGTTACCGTAATTATGATGTTTATCGTGGTTACAAAGTGGTGGTAAACCGCCCTAACCCATGGTTAAGGAATGCTTATTACCGCAACGCTTATGGCGGTTACAGAGGCAGAGGCGGCCAGGTGATTATTCGCGATAGCCGCGACGATCGCTACCGCGAGCACTGGCACGGCGATAACGGCCGTCATAACGGCTGGGGTCATGGTGACGGTAATGATCAGGGACGCGGCCATGGAAATGGCCGGGGCCACGGTGAAGACCATGGTGGTGGAGAACACGGCCATGGTGAAGGTCATGGCAATGGCCACGGTGGTGGTCACGGGCATCATGACTAAATTGGTAGTCGTGACAGCTAAAGCAAAAAGAGCCGGGAGATATCTTCCGGCTCTTTTTGCTTTAGTCAAATACGTTATTGCGAGGAATGACGTTGTGGTTTATTACTGTAGTTTCTTATAAATCGCCTTTGCCCAGAAATCGCCTAAAATAACTGCGCCCTCCTTATTGGGGTGTAGAAAGAAAATGCCTTCGGCGCCGTTCTCATGCTGAAAGTTGGCTTCGGCATGTTTCCTGAAAAATCCATAAGCACGGGTATCACCCATAAATACACGACCGGGGATAGAGTCGCGGTAACTGCGCACCACCCGTTTAATGGCCGGGAAATAGGTTTGCAGGCGTTCCAGGCCTTCGGCATCATAGGTAGAGCGGTTGTGGGTGTTTTTACTATACCATATAGGCTGCTGAAAAATGATCTTACAACCCGGGAATTCTTCTAAAAGCTTATCGGCTATTTTGCGCAGGTTGGCACTGTAATCAACCACGGCTACCGGTGCGCCATTGGGCCCTTTCACGGCGCTGTCATTAGTGCCTAAAATAATAGAGAAAACAAGTTGAGCCTGTTTGTCGGCAAAGCTATTGGTGGCTTCTTCTACCTGTTGAAAACATTTTGGTCCGCCGGGTAAAAAATCAACCGTTGTGCGGCCGCTGACGCCCATGTTTCTAAAATCAATCTTGCCCATGCCCTTTTGTTTTTTCAGCCAGGCAACGGTCTCTACGGGCGGTGCTTCGGTGGCCGGGTCTTTCAACCCTGCACCATGGGTAATGCTGTTACCAATAAAAACGATGTTAAAGTTTTTAGGCACGTCTGTTCTTTTTTGCGCCTGCGCAGTACCCGTACCCAGGGCAAATGCTAGTGCCAGCCCGAGCGTGGCAGATAATTTTAAGTTCATAATGTTTGATGATTCGGTTAGATGACGTTTATAATTTGGTAGTGTTTGCCGTTCATATCAAAGCTGTCGCCTTTTTGCTTGCCCATTAGTTTTGTGCCGATGGGCGATGCCGGCGATACCGCAAAATAATCTTTCCCCTCAAACTTAATCACCCCTGCGCTGATAGACAAATAGAAGTTGCCCTTATCTGTACTGATTACGCTTCCGGCTTGAACCTTTTCGGCCTCGCCATTGGTGCTGATGCCTTGCAGCGCAACCAGCAATTTATTGGCCTCGTTCAGTTGGGCCATCGCTCGGTTTTTTTCCTGCTGCATCATCTCGCGGGCGGTCTCATACTTGTCTCCCGCACTGCTCTTGGTTTCCTGCTCGGCACCATCCTCTGCTGATTTGAGCGCTTGCCGCCCTGTTTCCATGCGCTGCTCCACAATGTCAAGACAAAGCCGGTGAAGGTTGGTTTTTAAATTAGACATGGGGGTGAAGATAGTAATTAGGTTTTGAAGTGAATCATGACGGAGTAATCAGGAGGCAGAAAGGATATACCTGTAGAGCCACATATTTGTGGCTCCTGGTGACAAGATTTTGCATGTTGGAGCCACAAATATGTGGCTCTGCGAACAGCCGTTCTAAAAATTTCGGTTCAAAATCCTACCTTGAGCCCTGCTAAACACCAGGTATGAAGAAATTGCTTTTAACCGCTGCTGCCATGCTCAGCGCGGCTACGCTTTTTGCGCAAAATGATATTTATTATTCTTTCTCTTTTCCGCATCCTGAGCATCATGAGGCAGAGGTTGGTTTGCGGATAGGTGGTCTTGAAAGTGGCCCTTTGCGCGTGCGTATGAGTAGATCTAGCGCGGGCCGTTATGCTACGCATGAGTTTGGTAAAAACATTTATAATGTAAAAGCTTTTAGCGAAGCGGGTACTCCTATCACTGTTAAGCAGATAGAAGGCGATGTGTATGAGATTGCCAATCATGGCGCCAGTGTGAAAATAACGTATACCCTGTTTGCCAACTGGACCGATGGCACCTATGCCAGCATAGATGCCAGCCACGCACACCTGAATATGCCTGCAGCTGTTTTATGGGCAGAGGGGATGGACGAGCGCCCCGTCCACTTTCTGTTTAAAGACCTGGATAAAAACGGATGGCATGTATCAACCCAGTTAAAAGCTGAGGGTAACGACGCTTTCTATGCCCCCAACTTTCAGTATATGATGGACAGCCCGGCCGAGCTTTCTGCCTCGAAAGAAAGTAGCTGGGAGGTAAGCAATCCCGATGGTAAGAAGCAAGGCATCCACCTGAGCATCCACTCCGACGACGGGCAGCCTGTGATTGATAATTTTGCCAAAATGGTGCAGAAAATGGTGCTGGAAGAACAAGCCGTTTTTGGCGAATTGCCAGCCTATGATTTTGGCAACTATACCTTCCTTGATGATGTGTATCCCGCTAACGATGGCGACGGCATGGAGCACAGAAACTCTACCTGCATTGTACACATGCTTGATAAGGTAGAAGGCAACGAGCTGAAAATGATGAGCACTTTCTCGCACGAGTATTTCCACAGTTGGAATGTGAAACGTATCAGGCCAAAATCATTAGAACCATTCAACTTTGAGCATGCCAATATGAGCAATGAGCTTTGGTTTGCCGAAGGTTTTACCCAATATTACGGCGGGCTGGTACTGGTACGCGCCGGTTTTCACACCTCGGAGGAGTACGGCCAAACATTGGCAGGCTTGCTCAATGCGGTGCTAAATCAGCCGGGGGCAGCCAAATACCCGGCAGTGCAGATGAGTCGTTATTCGGTTTTTGCTGATGCAGGTGTATCCATCGATCCCAACAACAATAATAATATCTTTACCAGCTATTATTACTACGGCGGCGCCATTGCCCTGGCGCTTGATCTGCGCCTGCGTGCCGATTATCATTTAACGCTGGATGATTATATGCGTAATGTATGGCTCACTATGGGCAAGGTAATGAAACCATATACCATCCCCGACTTGCAAAAAGTGCTGGCAACCACTACTAAAGACCCCAAGTTTGCGGCTGACTTTTTTAACAAATACGTTTACGGGATAGAAAAAAATGATTACACCGCTCTGTTGGCTAAAGCCGGCATGGTGGTGCGCAAAGCCAAACCAGGCAAGGGTTGGATTGGTAACATCGGCTCGGCAGTCAGTCGTAGCCGTTCGGGTCAGGTGTACACAGTGGAAACAGACGGCGTGACTATCCTCAATAGTACGGCTTTAAACTCGCCGCTGTATAAGGCTGGAATTGATGCCGGCGATTTGATTACCAGTGTCGATGGCTCATCAATTACCAGCTTTGTTAAGTTGGCCTTCTTGGCGGGAGCAAAAAAACCGGGTGATAAAATTTCAGTAACATTTAAAAATCGTACCGGCACGCATAATACCACTATTGAAGTGGTAGAGAACCCCGAGTTAGAAGTGGTGCCAATTGAAACCATCGGACAACAATTAACCGCAGAGCAGGCCGATTTTAGAAAAGCTTGGTTAACCAGCAAAGTGAAATAACATGAAAAAGGGATTGATGATAGCTAACGCACTGCTGGCTCTTAGCATATCGGCGCAGGCTCAAAATGTAAACAAACTAATCAAGGTTAAAGAGGTGCGTCAAACTATAGCTACCCTATCTGCGGATGACATGGAGGGCCGCGCGACCTTTAGCCGGGGGATTGATAAAGCAGCCACTTATATAGAAAACCGGTTTAAGGCCGCTGGTTTGCAACCCATGGCAGGGAATAGTTCTTTCAGGCAAAATATCCCTTCGATGATTAAAGTTACGCCGCGACAAATGCAGGTGAGTATAAACGGAGCTGTAGTACCTGCAGAGAATATCATTACGGCGAGCATCGGTTCGTTTGACTGGAATAGCCTCGATGGCATCCAGGTCATTAGAGAAACTGCAGGTAAGGATTTGCGGAAAGATTATCGTGGTTTAGTGAAAAACGGCAGGAAAACCTTGGTGCTAGTCGATCCCGCTTTTGCGGATGTGTTCAAGACCTATCGCGCCCAGGTAATGGGTGGTGCGGCTATCGATAAAAATCATGCACCACAACAGGTTGTTTTTGTATTAGGCAAGATTGATGAGTTGAAAAGCCTGACGGTGCATTACGAAGCAGATAACAAAGAAGTGCCGCTGTTTAACGTAGCGGGCATGATTCCGGGTAAAAGCAAGCCGGATGAGTATGTGGTTTTCTCTGGCCACTATGACCACCTGGGCATAGGCAAGGGCATGACACCAGATAGTATTTACAATGGCGCAGATGATGATGCCTCGGGCACTACTGCAGTGATTGAACTGGCTAAGTATTTTAAAAAGCAAAACAACAACGAGCGGACACTCATCTTTGTGGCTTTTACAGCCGAGGAGATTGGCGGCTTTGGTGCGCGCTATTTTACCAGCACCGTTAATCCGGATAAAGTAGTGGCTATGTTTAACATCGAGATGATTGGCAAGCCCTCAAAATTTGGCCGTAACTCGGCCTTTATTACCGGCTTTGAGCGATCTGATTTTGGCAGGATATTGCAGCGTAATCTGCAGGGAACGCAATTTAAATTCTATCCAGACCCATACCCCGAGCAAAATCTGTTTTACCGCAGCGATAACGCCACGCTGGCCATGCAGGGCGTACCAGCCCACACTATCAGCACGGATCAGATTGATGTAGACCATGACTATCACCAGGTAACAGATGAATTGAAAACCCTGGATGTGAAAAACATTACGCTGGCCATCCGTGCTATTGCGCTCAGCGCGCGTACAATTGTGTCGGGTAAAGATGCGCCTACCAGGGTAGCTAAGTTTGAGCGCTGATTAACGGCAGTTCATTCGTAGAGCCACATATTTGTGGCTCTTTTGGGTATGTGCTTTTGCATATCGATTTGCATAGGGGAGTCACAAATATGTGGCTCTACAAAAAGCGTGTGGGGTGTCATCCTGAGCGTCGTCGAAGGGTGGGCGAAGGCAAAGGGAGTTATTTTATTACAATAACTTTTCCTGTTTCTTTTTTAATGATTTTGAAGGTCATTTGTCCCTTGATTTTTATTAGCGAATCGCCTTGCTGTATCTGATGGTTTATAAGCCAATCATTATCACCCAAACAATACTCCCGGCCCCGTATTTTAACAGTAGGGGTTCCTTTAACATCATATTCTACCGTATCTACATTCCCGTTAAAGCCGTAGTTCTTAACAATAATGGTGCCCCTAATGTAAAGTATGCCCATTAACACGAGAAATGCCGGGAATGTTATTGCCATAAATCTGAAGGTTTGTTTTTCGTTCATTATTATAGAGATGCCGATCTGATTAAGTGTAGCTATTTTAAATGTTTCCTCACGCCCGTAAATGCGGCTTCCGCCATAGCACAATGCGCCAAACTACCTCGGCGCTCAGCAGGCAGCCAATGGCAAATAATGCCGGTTTAAGTGCATTGCCCTGTGCTATCATCACGCCGGAAAGCGCAATGCTGTAAACGCCCACCGGCAAGATAAGTAACGCGCACAGCCACGTTGTGGACAACGGAACGCGGAACGGCCGTGGACGACTTGGTTCCCGGATGCGCATTTTTATCAAGGTGATATATTCCAGGAACAGACCGGCGCCGTAGATGGTTACATCGATGATCACCAGATCGCCAAAATCCCAGAAAGTCATTAGGCTGATAACAACGGAGCAAACGATGATTGATACATACGGGGTGCCGAAACGCGGGTGCAGGGCATGTAATCTTGCTGGCATCAGCTCATCATCGGCCATAACTTTTGGCAGGCGCGATACGGCCAGTAAATTGGCCGCATACAACCCAATGGCACTGGCCATGCCGCCAATAGAAAGCACAATGCCCAACCACCGGCCAGCCACCAGTTCGCCCAGTGCAGGCATACCCTTTTCTGCAAACTCTTTATACCCGATATGCGATAGCTGAGCCGTAATAATCACACCGACGTATACCACCATCATCAGCAAAAATGCCATAAAAACCGAGCGCAGGTAAGCTCGCTCAGGGCGTTCCACCTCATCAGCATAAGTGGTTACATTGTCCCACCCGAAGCAATTCCACATCACAATATAAATAGCCGAGCCCAGCGAAGGATACGGTAGGCCTTTTAATGACGGCGCAGGTAGCGCAAAACTACCCGTATGTCGCTGCGCAAAAATGACGAATAGCAGGATGAACGGAGCTATCACAATAATGCTCAGCAACTGCGCCACTTTACCTACAGGCACAATGCCCAAAATATTAATCCCGGCCGATCCCCAGATGATGAGCAGGCACATCGCCACCTTCCATACGCCTTCAATGGGTACAAAATAGCTGGCGTACATTACAAACAGCACGGGATAAATGGCCAGGTCGGCAAAGGTATAGAGCCAGGTCCACCAGCCCTCAAATAATCCCCAC
Organism: Mucilaginibacter yixingensis; assembly: GCF_041080815.1. Lineage (NCBI taxonomy): Bacteria > Pseudomonadati > Bacteroidota > Sphingobacteriia > Sphingobacteriales > Sphingobacteriaceae > Mucilaginibacter > Mucilaginibacter yixingensis. Next base: position 5,043,632 of record NZ_CP160205.1, read on the forward strand.
CTCATGCCTAGGGCATGCTTCACCCATTGATAATAGCCGCCGGTAACGGGCATCATGCTGTTTAGTTCCAGCACCATAAACATGGCGGGGATATCCCATAGCAGGGGCGTAACCAATAGTAACAACAGTGCCGCGTGCTCATGCGCATAGCCTAGCAATGCTTCCAACCCAAACGGCCCGCCAGATACGGTGAAAAAGATAACGGTAACTAATTGTAACGTGCGCAGCTTGCGCGGCTTGGGTTGAGCAGGCATGGGGCTAAGTTAGTGATTAGAGATTAGTTATCGGAGGAGAGGGCGGGATGCTTTAAAATATCGGCGTTGTTAAAATGAATGTGGGCGGGATGTCATCCTGAGCTTTGTCGAAGGGTGCGCGATGGCCTATTAGATAGGTTGTGTTATGCTGAGCCCGTCGAAACATGGCGGGTGGGCCTCTCCGCGCGAGTCTTCGACAGGCTCAGACTGACAGCCCTCTCGTTTGTCATTGCACTTTAATAGTCCTGCCGCCGGGATTCTATTACTCAGCAATGGCATGGTCAACAACAAGGCATGGCCGCTTCAAAAGATAATCGCTACATTTAGCCATCTATGCAAAACTCCGATATCTCTGCCTCCGCACAAAAAGCCCGTTACGGCGTAGATGCGCCGGGCGTAATCCGCAATCTGTTCTTATCGGGAGTAGGGTTATTTCTCATTATTATTTTTTTTCCGGTTATCCGTATTGGCAATGTACAGATCCTTACCCCCGGACTGGTATGGATGGCCTCGTTTCTGGTAATTGGCGGTTTGCTGATGCTGTTTTACTCGCTTAAAGGAAAATTTATCCATCGCGACCGTATGCTCGGTCTGCACCAATGGCAAGGCGATGAGCAGGTGCTGGATGTAGGCACAGGCAAAGGTTTATTAATGATTGGCGCCGCTAAACATTTAACCACGGGTAAGTCTATCGGTATTGATATCTGGAACACGGAAGACCTGAGCGGCAACAACTATGAAAATGCCAATAACAATGCCGCTGTAGAAGGCGTGGCCGATCGTGTGCAGATTCTCAACGAAAATGCCATGGAGATGAGCTTTGACGATAACAATTTTGATGTGATTGTTACCAACCAGGTTATCCACAACATTTACAATAAGGCCGGCAGGCAACGGGCTTGTGAAGAAATTGCGCGGGTATTGAAGCCAGGCGGCAAAGCCATTATATCAGACTGGAAACATATGAACGAGTATCTAGAACATTTTAACGGTCTGGGACTAAGAACAAAAATGCTGACTGCTAATTATTTGACCACCTACCCTCCGTTGAAAATTTTGGTGGTGAAGAAGTGAGTTTGGTTTTTTCGCCTTCTCCGCAGTCGCCCGGCTCCAGCCGAGTGACGACTATCTCGCGGCCTCTGGCCGTAATAATCATTTAAACAAAAAGCGCAACCTGGCATTTGGAAGCAGGTTGCGCTTTTAGTGCGAGTCGAATCCCGGATGTTAAACTTTTAATGAATTATGACTGCTACGGCGGCCAGAGGCCGCGAGATAGTCGTCACTCGCGAAGACGCGAGCGACTGCTCAGTCCCTGATAAATTTCAGCACTCAGCAACCCGCTGCCGCCCCCATAATGTTTCACTATCGGTATTCCCTTGCGGATGTGCTGCAGGGCAAGTATCAGCTCCTTCTCTTCCGTCTCATCAAATCCACTGCCCAGCAGCACCAGTCCGTAGGGTTTGTTTTTCAGATCTTCCAGCGCATCAGCAGGCTCGGCAAAACCGGTGGCTGTCCACTCAGGATTATTGTTAATAAGCCTGATGATGGTGGCCCGGATCTCCGGGTGCCGGCAAAAAACCAGTATTGCTGTTTGCGCCATGGCCTTAGTATTTAAATTCCATTGGTACTTCCATCAGCAGAAACTCTGCGTCACTTTCGGCAGTGATGGTAAACTCGCCGGTGTTCCAGATGCCGAAGCCGTCGCGGGTGTTCACCACCTGGTCGTTCACTTTTACATCGCCTTTCAGTACGAAAACGTAAACGCCATCGCCTTCAGCTTTCATCTGGTAAGTGGTGCTTACGCCTTTATCAAACTCGCCCAGGTGAAACCAGGCTTGCTGGTAAACCCACACACCGGCATCATCGGGGTTGGGCGACAATACCTGTTGCAGTTTGTTATGACGATCGGCCGGATCCAATGTTACCTGGTCATACCTTGGTTCCACATTGCGCTGATTAGGGAATACCCAGATCTGCAGAAATTTTACCGCTTCGTTAGCATCTTTATTATACTCGCTGTGGTAAATGCCGGTGCCGGCGCTCATCACCTGTATATCGCCATTGCGGATAACGGCGGTATTGCCCATGCTGTCTTTGTGCTCTAAATCGCCGCTGAGCGGGATAGAGATAATCTCCATGTTATCATGCGGGTGTTTACCAAAGCCGCCGCCACCCAATACGGTATCGTCATTCAGAACGCGCAGTGCGCCAAAGTGAATCCTTTCAGGATTGTAATAGTTTGCGAAGCTGAATGATTGGTGACTTTGCAGCCAGCCATGGTTTGCAAAACCACGAGTGTCGGCTTTATGTAATACGGTGTTTGCCATGATTGATTGTTTTACTCCTTATTGTTTTTGTTGATACAAATTTACCGCAAGGCGGAAGGGTAAAACGATGATGTAGGTCAAGAATTTTGGGAGCAAAGAATAGAGATTGGTTAATTAGAGATTAGTAAGAGGTTGGAGAGGATGAGCCTTGGCCGGGCGGGGAGAGGTCGGATAGTCGTCACTCGCGTAGACGCCATATGTGTTGGGAACAGCTAAAATCCCCTCTTGAGAGGGGGCGCGTTGACTGTGCGGTTGCAGGGGTGTGTCATTTGCACATATAAAGGACACACCCCTCCACCCCTCTCAAGAGGGGAATCGCACAATCCGAACACATGTGGCGTCTACGCAAGCGACCACGAATGGAATAAACCGAACAAGTATCCTAAAAATCCTACGAATCCTGGTTCATCTCCCGCTTCATCCAGCTAATTACCGCCCTAATCTCCAGATAACTGTAATCATCACCCAAAACTTCCTTTAATGGTGATAGGTATTCACTGCCATAACTCTCCACCGCATCGGCAATAACCGGGAGTTTTTGGGCCGATACAAAGGTGCTGATATCCAGTTCGCCGGTGGTAATAAAGGCACAAAGGTGGTTTTGAACAGTTTGGGGCGATAGATCGCGCTGTTTGGCTATCTCCTCAAAGCTTTTGCCCGATTTGTAGAGGTTGAAACTTTCCTGTTGCGTGTTGCTGGCGCCGGTTGTTTTTGGTTTAGGCTTACGTTCGCGCGCTCGTTTCGTAGTGCGCTCGGCAATTTTTGATGTCAATCCGTTTGCCTGGCAATATGGGATAATGATGTTGAGAAATGCCTCGCCATAACGTTGCAATTTCAGTTCGCCAAAGCCTGATATCTGGCGTAATTCTGGTAAAGACTGCGGCAGGTACGTGGCCAGCTCCATCAGCGTGGCGTCTGAAAGCACGATGTAGGCCGGTACGTTTTCCCGCTCGGCCAGGTCGCGGCGCTGGTTTTTGAGCTGATTGAATAACGGGGCCTCGTGCGGTGGAGTTTCGGGTTGATGCGTTTCTTCGGTGCTTTGTGACAGGGTGAGTTCGATTTTTTCCAACCCTTTCAGCACCGCATCGCTACGCTCAGTCAATTGCAGTACCGGGTAGGCATCCTGACTGGTTTGCAGGTAGCCCAGTTGGATCAGTTCGCGCAGGTGACGTTGCCAGTCGGCTTTGCTGATATCGGCCCCTGCTCCATATGTTTTTAACTGTTTATGTTCTTCCCGAAGTTTGGCGCTGTTTGAGCCACGCAGCAGATCGATTACATAACCCATGCCGAAACGCTCTTTCAGGCGGGCCACAGCCGAGAGGGCTTTCTGGGCAATCACCGTGCCGTCAAACTTTTCAAACTCGCTCAGGCAAACATCACATGAGCCGCAATGACCGGGGAAATCTTCATTAAAATATTTAAGCAGATACTGTCGGCGGCAACTTTGTAACTGGCAATACTGCACCATGTCGTCCAGCTTGCGCAACATAATACGGGTTTGCTCGGGGTTATCTTCCACCTGTGCAAAGCGCTGCAGCTTAAATGCATCACCCGCCGAGAAAAACAGCAGGGCCTCAGACGGCAGTCCATCGCGCCCGGCACGACCGGTTTCCTGGTAATAACCCTCAATATTCCTAGGCAGATCCATGTGCACCACATAGCGCACGTTTGATTTATTGATGCCCATGCCAAAGGCAATGGTCGCTACCATAATGCGCACCTCATCGCGCAGGAAAGCTTCCTGGTTGCGGGCTTTTACATCATTACTGAGTCCGGCATGATAAGCCTCGGCAGAAAAACCTTCTCGTTGTAGTTGTGCGGCCAGGTCTTCGGTAGACTGGCGAGACAAGCAATATATAATGCCCGAATCTTCTTTGTGCTTATCCAGAAAATCCAGCAATTGGCCGGTACTGTTCTTTTTGGGTGCGACAGTGTAATTGATATTAGCGCGGTTGAACGACGATACAAACTGAGCCGGGTTATGCAGGTTCAGTTTCTCCAAAATGTCTTTTCGGGTCAGCTGATCTGCTGTTGCCGTTAATGCGATGACCGGGATATTCGGAAACTCTGTTTTCAGTCCGGCCAGCATCAAATATTCCGGACGAAAATCATGCCCCCAGTGCGAGATACAGTGCGCCTCGTCAATAGCAATGAGCGATACGCTGAGCGATTTCAAAAAATCCGTTAACCGGCTTTCAGATTTAAACAGTCGTTCCGGAGCCAGGTAAAGTAGTTTGATTTCGCCGCTGCGCAGTCGCTGGATAATATCGCTTTGCTCTGCACTGCTCTGAGTGGAGTTGAGGTAAGCAGCCGGGATGCCGGTAACATTCAGTGCATCTACCTGGTCCTTCATCAGCGCGATGAGTGGGGAAATAACAATGGTCAATCCGCCCAGCAGAACAGCAGGTAACTGGTAACAAATAGATTTGCCCCCACCGGTTGGCATCAACACCATGGCATCACCTTTATTGAGCAATTGCTGTACAATAGCCTCCTGCTGATGGCGGAAACTGCTGTAACCAAAGTATTTCTGTAAGGCCTGGGCCGGGGTGGTCATGTGGGTAAATATACTAATATTTTTGGCAAATGCGGGCGGCTCGATTCAGAATTAATTTAATGCGGGGGCGGACTGATTTTGAGCGAAAGAGGATAAAATTTAGTAAATTTGATACTATGAGTATTGCCGAAATTAAACAAAAGCTGCATGAGTATATAGATACCGCTGAAGATGAGCAGTTGCTTGAGGCGGTTTATGATCTACTTGAAAATGGCGGGTCCCCGGAGCGAAATAGTTTGACTGCCGAGCAATGGGAAGAGCTTGATCGCCGTATGGAAGAGTATCAGAATGGCTCGGCTAAAATTTATGATTGGGAAGATGCTGCCAAAAAGATAGAGAGCTCGTTAAAGAAAAAATGAGTTCAATATTTAGTGTCAAAATAAACGAAAAGGCGCTTCACGAACTTGAGGCATCTGTTAAGTGGTATGAAGAAGAACTTCCCGGTTTGGGTGAGCGTTTTTTTGTCGCGGTACGCGAAAAAATCAGGCTGATTGTAAAAGGCCCGTATTTGTATAAATCTTTAAATGAAAAATATCGTCAGGCCGTCTTGGCGGATTTCCCTTTCGTAATTGTTTATTGGATAAATGAACAACAGCAGATCATTATTATTTCGGCTATCTTCCATACTAGCCGCCGTCCCAATAAGAGGATTAGAAAATAACCCAATCTTGATCTTGATGAAACTTCAATAGATTAGCAATTAGTATTGCCAACTGGTCAATCTGCCGTTCTCAAAATAATAATATTCAGTTTTACCACTGGGGCGATTATTGTAAACCCATTGTTCATGAGTGCCCCAGGCGCCCTCGGTCGTGTTTATTTCGTCAGGCTTTTCCATAAACACAAGAAACATTTTTTTTGTCATTCCAACGCTTGGGGTCGCATTATAGATGTCAACACCATAGCTGGGACCATATTTCTTTTTTAGTTCTACCAAATATTGCTTTGCTATAAAATCATTCTTAAAAAAGATTACAGCATCAGTGTGATTTAAGGCTGTATCTTTTATAATGCCAATCTTTGCTTTAAACTTGGCCCGCCAAAGATTTGTATTCATATTGTAATACATCAGTCTAACAGTATCTCCTTCTTTGAGCTCGATTGGCGTTTGCGGTGCTGGCTTTTCAGGTGTCATTGTTGCGCTGCTGATAAGGGTTGCCAATACCGTTTTAGATGGTGCAGACTTAGTTCTTTTTTGAGCGAAAGCAGAAACGATTGCTAACGAAAGTAGAATTGATAATAAGGTTCTCATGCGGTAAAAATAGAAATTTGCGGGCATATTGCGAGGAAGCATTGGCTACTTCCTTTCTCACAAAATAACAAAACCCTGATCTTCGTCATTTTTTAGGCGATGTAATTATGCTTACTTTTGCTGCCTGTTGAAAAATGGCTAAAAAAGGAGTATTACTGGTTAATTTAGGTACGCCCGACAGCGCGGCTACGCCCGATGTGCGTAAATACCTGAACGAGTTTTTGATGGATGGGCGTGTGATCGATATCAACCCGGTATCGCGCGCATTGCTGGTACGCGGGGTGATTACGCCATTCCGCGCGCCGAAATCGGCAAAGTTGTATAAAGAAATCTGGTCGGCCGAGACAGGTTCTCCCCTGCTTTACTATAGCGTCCGCCAGCAGGAATTGCTGCAAAAGCGCCTTGGAGATGAGTATATGGTAGAGCTGGCTATGCGCTACCAAACCCCATCTATTGAGGCGGCTTTAGATCGATTGAAGGCTGCGCTGGTAGAAGATATCCGTGTAATTGCCCTGTTCCCGCAGTATGCATCGGCCAGTACCGGCTCGGTGTATGAGAAGGTGATGCGTTTGGTGGGTCAGTGGCCTACTATTCCTAATATCTCGTTTATCAACTCTTTCCATGATAACCCGTTGATGATTGAGGCTTTTGCCCAAAACGCCCAGAAACATCAGCCTGAGCAATTTGACCATGTCCTGTTCAGCTTCCACGGCTTGCCGCAACGCCAGCTGGTGAAGTGTGACCATACCCACAATCACTGCCTGAAATCGGCCGATTGCTGCCAGACGTTGACTGATGTGAATAAGTTCTGTTATTCAGCGCAATCATATGACACCGCACGGTTGATTGCCCAAAAAATGGGATTGAAGAAAGAGCAGTACACGGTATGCTTTCAATCTCGCCTGGGTAGCGATCCATGGGTGCAGCCATACACCAGCGTGGTGATTGAAGACCTGGCCAAACAAGGTAAAAAGAAACTGCTGGTATTTTGTCCCGCCTTTGTGGCCGATTGCCTGGAAACCGTATATGAGGTTTCTGTGGAGTACGATGGCGAGTTTAAACAGCACGGCGGTGAGCACGTGCAGCTGGTAGAAAGCCTGAACGATAACCCCCTATTTATTGATGCCCTGGAGGGGATGGTGAAGAACAGGTAATTCACTGACTTCAATCATGGTAGTTATAGTAGTTTTCTTTTCAATTATAATTATCCTCTGGCTAGTCAATCTGTACCGTTGGTCTACCGTCAAATATCTAAATATTGAAGCCGGTGTTCTTTACGTAACCTACAGCAGATTACTGCGCAGGCGATTAAAAAAGAGTTATCCGCTGTCAGAAATCGATTTTATTTATCGCGATCGGCCTATTGCCGACAGATGGTTTGACGTTGGATTAAACTCGCGAATGGCCAGAAGAGGAAATGTGTTAACCGTTTTTTGGAAACAAACCGCTCTTTTTGATCTTGAACCCGGGAACTACGGCTGGAAAGACTATGGCATCAGGCAGGTAGCACTTGATTTGAAGCACTCTGGCGTGAAACAGGTTGTTGATAAGTATGGAGATAAAGACGTGGTGCTTGAATAAAACTAGTCTTCTCGGATAATATACCCCACAATCGCCTCGGTTGCCCCAATCTTATTTGCCACATAATTGCGGGCTTTATCTCCTGCAGCATTTCTAAAACCGGCATCGCCTAAAACCTTGGCGGCAATACTATTTAGCTCTTCCTGATTATTGATACTAAAGCCAGCCTGTAAGGCAATCAGCTCGCGTGCTTCGCGAAACTTTTGATATTTGGGTCCGAAGATAACCGGTAGGCCAAAAGCTGCGCCTTCCAGTGTATTGTGGATGCCCGCGCCAAAGCCTCCGCCAATGTAAGCGGCATCGCCATATTGGTAGAGTGATGACAGCATGCCAATGTTATCAATTACCAGCACGCGGTAATTAGAAAGCGCTTTCGATGCATTTGCGATCTGCGAGAAGCGAACGGTTGCATCAGCAGGAAGTACATTCATTAATCGGCTCACTTTGTCGTCCCCAATCTCGTGCGGTGCGAAGATGAATTTCCAATCGGGATAAGCAGTAATCAGTTGTGCCAGCAGATCTTCATCCGGCGGCCACGAGCTACCGGCTACCAGCAACTTTTGGTTGTTTTTAAACTCGGCTATCAGTGGCAGGTCTTTGGGCTGCTGGGCGTTGGCCCAAACGCGGTCAAACCGGGTATCGCCACTAACGGTTACATTGTCAATGCCAAGATTTTGCAGTAATTGCCGGCTATCATCATCCTGAACAAAGAAATGATTGACCATGCCCAACATTTTGCGGTGCAGGCCGCCATACCATTTAAAAAACACCTGGTTGGGGCGAAAGATGCTGGAGATGATATATAGGGGCACCTGCTGTTTTTGCAGCTCGTTAAAATAATAGTACCAATACTCGTATTTGGTAAAAATAGCCATGCTTGGGTTAATGGCGGCTATAAACCGGCGGGCGTTGGCACGGGTATCCAGCGGTAAATAATATACAGCATCGGCCAGCGGGGTGTTCTTTCTGATCTCATAACCAGAGGGTGAAAAGAACGAGATTACTATAGGACGGTCAGGATAAACAATTTTTAAACGTTCCAGCACGGGACGCCCCTGCTCAAACTCGCCCAATGATGCAAAATGGAACCAGATGCTGTTTTGATGGGTGTTAACAGCTTGATTTTTACGCCCATCAATCCATTGTGCGGCTTTTTTGTTAAAAAAAGATACCAGCTTGATGAGTAGATAATAAATATAGTTTGCTATGTTGTAGATCAATAACATTAAGGGCGAAATTACTATCTTCGCCGTAAAAACCTGCATAAATGGAATCTCGTAAACGGATTTTAATTACCGGTGCCGCCGGTTTCCTGGGTTCGCACCTCTGCGACAGATTTATTAAAGAAGATTATCATGTTATTGGCATGGATAACCTTATCACTGGCGATCTTCGCAATATTGAACATTTGTTTAGCTTGGAAAACTTTGAGTTTTACCATCACGATGTTTCCAATTTTGTGCATGTACCAGGCAAGCTCGATTATATCCTGCACTTTGCCTCGCCCGCCAGCCCGATTGATTACCTGAAAATTCCTATCCAAACCTTAAAGGTAGGCTCATTGGGTACACACAATCTGTTGGGTTTAGCATTGGCTAAAGGTGCCCGCATGCTCATCGCCTCAACATCTGAAGTGTATGGCGACCCGAATATCAACCCGCAGCCAGAAGAATACTGGGGTAACGTAAACCCGGTTGGCCCGCGTGGTGTTTATGATGAAGCCAAACGTTTCCAGGAAGCCATGACCATGGCCTACCATACCTATCACGGTGTTGAAACCCGCATTGTACGTATTTTCAATACTTACGGTCCGCGTATGCGACTGAATGACGGTCGCGTTTTACCAGCATTCATTGGTCAGGCGCTGCGTGGCGAGCCATTAACCATGTTTGGCGATGGTTCTCAAACCCGCTCTTTCTGTTATGTGGACGATTTGATTGAAGGTATTTACCGCCTGCTGTTCAGCGATTATCCAAGCCCGGTTAACATTGGCAACCCTGATGAAATTACCATTCGCGAGTTTGGTGAAGAAATTATTAAACTGACCGGTACCGATCAGAAATTGATTAGCCTGCCGTTACCTACTGACGACCCTAAGCAGCGTCGCCCGGATATTACCAAAGCCAAAAGCATTTTGGGCTGGGAGCCGAAAGTATCGCGCAGCGAAGGTTTGAAGATCACGTATGAATACTTTAAATCATTACCACAGGAGTTGATCGAGAAGGTGGAGCATAAAGACTTTAAACAATACACCAAATAAAACCTATGAGCAAAATTCTGGTAACCGGCGGTTTGGGCTTTATCGGCTCGCATGCCGTTGTTGAACTGGTAAATGCCGGCTATGAACCGGTAATTGTAGATGATCTTTCAAACTCGCAGCTGGCTATTTTAGACCAAATCACAAAGATTATTGGCTATAAACCGGCCTTTCATCAGCTGGATCTGAGCGTTGAAGCCGATGTAAACAGCCTGGCACTGGCCGAACCGGATATTACCGGTGTTATCCATTTCGCCGCATTTAAAGCTGTAGGCGAATCTGTTGGGCATCCGCTAAAATACTATCGAAATAACTTCTACTCGTTAATTAACCTGTTGAATGCTTATTACGCTAAACCGGTAAACCTGGTGTTCTCTTCAAGCTGTACCGTTTATGGGCAGCCAGATGTGTTGCCGGTTACTGAAGATGCGCCGGTTAAGCCAGCGCAATCGCCTTATGGTAACACCAAACAGGTGGCCGAAGAAATTTTGAAAGATATGATCTTCTCTGGCGGCAGCAGATATAAAGTAGTTTCATTACGCTATTTTAACCCGGTTGGTGCCCACCACAGTGCGCTGATTGGCGAGTTACCTATTGGTGTGCCGCAAAACCTGGTGCCGTTTATCACCCAGTCTGCCATTGGCAAACGCGGTAACATTACCGTGCACGGTGATGACTACAACACGCCAGACGGTAGCTGCATCCGCGATTATATCCATGTGGTTGACTTGGCGAAGGCTCACGTAGCTGCATTGCGTTTAATGGAGAAAGAAAGCTTTACCGGCTATGATATGTTTAATTTGGGCACCGGTACCGGCTCATCTGTGTTGGAGGTGATCCACGCTTTTGAGCGTTCTACAGGTGTTAAGCTGAACTACCAGATTGGTCCGCGCCGCCCGGGCGATGTGGAGCAGGTTTGGGGCGATGTTACCAAATCAACTCAAAAACTGGGCTGGAAAGCAGAGTTGGGCATTGACGAAATGATGTCATCAGCCTGGGAGTGGGAGAAATATATCGAAACCAATCCGTTTTAAATAGACAATACGCAGGGAGATAACAATGTTCGGGCTTTTTAAACGTAAAGAAAAGGTAAGAGAGATTAATTACAACTACAGCAAACAGGCGGTGGATATGCACTCGCATGTTTTGCCGGGGATTGATGATGGTGCGCAAACGCCCGAGGATTCTATTTTTCTGATCAAAAAGATGATGGATCTGGGCATTCAAAAAATCATCGCCACGCCCCATGTAATGGTTGATTATTACCGCAATACGCCCGAATCTATCAACAATGCGCTGGCCATATTGAAAGCAGAATTGGCCAACCAACAGATGGATATTGAAGTTGAGGCCGCCGCCGAACATTATTTTGATGAAACATTCCCAAAGCGCATAGAGACTGGCGATTTGATGTTGATGAAAGACAACTATGTGTTGTTCGAACTATCATTCATCACGCCGCCGCCTAACCTGATTGGCACTGTACAACGGATGCGCGAGAAAGGGTATAAACCCATCCTTGCCCACCCGGAGCGTTATAATTACATGTCGTTAGATGAGATTAACCAGCTATATGGCTGGGGCTGTGCCATGCAGATCAACACCATTTCATTAACCGGTTATTATGGCTCTGAAAGCAAAAAAATGGCCGAAGCAATGGTTGATCACGCGCTGGTAGATTTTATCTCCAGTGATATGCACCATCCACGCCATGCAGCTGCACTGGAGAAAGCATTACAAACTACATACGTAGAGAAACTGCTGCATGATTATCCGTTGAAGAATAAGTTGTTGTTGTAGGGTTTGTTTAGGTTGCGGCTTACGGCTCTGCTACCAACACTTACAAAACGCAGAAAGGGGCGCCATTTGGTGCCCCTTTCTGCGTTTATGAAATCTGTTAATTAATTATAAACCGGTTGCGGCTTTTACCTCAATCGCATCCTGCACGTTTTGTGGCAGGGCCGAGAGCAAGTTAAGGCCGGTTGCGGTTTCAATAGAGCGCACGGTGGTAACATATTGTTTCCAGTCAGAACCTACGGTATTGATGTTTGGCATGTCTACAGCAATAACTTTGGTGCTGGCGTCAACACGGGCCAAATCGCCGTTGCCGGTTGGAATAACCACCGCAATTTTCCAAACGTGTGCTGGTACGGTAATGGTTACGCCGTTGGTAGCGATTGAGTTGCTGACAGAACCAGTGGAGCCAGTGCCACCGGTACCATAGTTGCCCATAATAATGTAAAGCTCATTGCCATTGGCAGCAAGGTTGCGCAGGTAACCTTCCATATCTGCCCATGGGTGTTGGTTGAAGTATGGGGCCTGAGGGATCATGTTGATCATCAGGAAGGTAGCAGAGTTAGCGTTTGCCGAGCTGGTACGATCTGCAGATGGGCAGTTGTGGCCACGGTCAAAACCGGTTACAGAACCATTGTAGCTGTTGCTTTGCACTACGGTATAGCCGGTTGGCAGTTGAGAAAATGCCGCAAAGTTGTTCAAACGGTCGGTTACACCGGTGGTGTTAGTGGCGTCTAAATGCCAGCTTACCCAGTTAGGGATACCTTTGGTGCTGTTGTACGACTCGGTGTAGTAATGTGCGTCAATCAGGTAGTTGGTCGTGTTGGCTGATACTGCTACCGCGTTTGACGGGTTACCCATCAGCAAGTCGCTATTATCGCCGGTGGTTGGTGGGGCATCTGCGCCAAAAACAGCATCACGTGCGCCGGCAGGTGTTGAGGTGCTGCCACCATCGTTACCATCGTCATCGGTAACGGTTACGCCAGAGTCGCCCGTTCCTTTAAAGGTAATGTCGTCAAGGTTGATGCGTGTGGTACCTGTTTTCTGGATCTTAAACCTTACCTTTTTAGTAGTTGTGACTTTAAATGAGTCGGTTACAAAGGTTGTTGAGGTTTCAGAGATGTCGGTGCCTACCTGTTTGTAGGTGGTGCCGCCGTCATCAGACATCATTAGTTGCCAGGTAGAGGCAGCATCGGCACCATACTTGGCGTGTTTGATGCTGATCTGGGTTAAGCCATTGATGTCAAACATCATGGAAATGCTGCCGGTCCTCAAGCGGACAGCCCATGCGCCGTTTTTTACATCAGTTGCCAAATTGCCAATCACCGCATCGTTAAGATCCCATGAACCTGTTGAAAGCGTTACGGTAGCATCGGCATAGGCCGTTTTGCTGCCACTTTCAAAACCTTCGGTAATTACGTAGGCTTTTGCAGGCGGGGTGGTTTTGGTAGTGTCTACCGGATCGATGCCTTTGCTGTCTTTTTTACAGCCGGTTGCAGCCAATGCCGCAACAAAAAATGTTAAGATAACTAGTTTGTTTGTTTTCATACTTAGTGAGAGTTTGAAGGGACACAAATGTCATTAAGTTTTGTTAACTTAATGTTAAATATCTTAAAGGTAAATAAAATGATACGGCGCCCAAATAAAAAAACCGGAACAGGCGTCCGGTTTTTTTATTTATAAGTTGAGTATGAGGGTTTAAATACCGCCGTCTGCACGTGCTTCAATTACCGATTGGACGGAGGTTGACACAGCCGATAGCAGGTCATAACCGGTAGCCGACTCAATGGCATCAACGGTAGTGATGTAGTTGGTCCAGTCGCTGTTGATGGTGTTATTGTTCGGCATATTTACGGCAATAACGCGGGTGGTGGTGCTAACGCGACTCAGATCGCTGTTGCCGTTTGGTAATACCACAATTACTTTCCATGTGTTTGATGGAACGGTTACATGGCCGCCATCAACAGACGTGGCAAAGCCGTTTGAGCCGGTACCGCCAACGCCGTATGATCCGCAGATGACGTAAAGCTCGTTACCGGCATTAACCAGCGTGCGTTCGTAATTTTCAAGGTTACCCCAGGTTTGCTCATTATTGTTTGGTGCCTGTGGCATCATGTTGGTCATCAGGAAGGTAGCCTGATTGGCCGCAACGGTAGATGTACGATCTGCCGATGGGCAGTTATGTCCGCGGTCAAAGCCTGAGCCGGAGTAGCCGCTTGCTGCAACTGAAAACCAGCCTGAAGGCAGGGTTGGATCCGGACGGAAATCATCCTGACGGGCAGTGCTGCCCAATGAGGTGTTGCCCAGATACCAGCTCACCCAGTTGGGTTTACCCTGATCGCGGTTGTATGATTCAACGTAGTAAGTTTGGTCCATCAGGTAATTATCAGGCGAGGTTACGGCGCTGGTAGTGGCGCCGCTTGGGTTGCCCATCAGCAGGTTGCTGTTATCGCCGGTGCTGCCGCCGGTACCGCCACCGCCTCCGGTGCCACTGTCGGCGCTGTTAATTACAAAGTCGTCAATGTTAATGCGGTTGGCGCCGCCGGTAATTTTGCGCAACTGGAAGCGTAGCGTGCCGGTCAGGTTTACGGTAAAACTAGCTGTAGCCAATGTGGTGCTGCTGCTGGTGATGGTTGAACCGGTCTGTGTGTAAGAACCGCCGTTGCTTGATGCCCACAACTGCCAGGTGGAGCTGCCGTCTGTACCGTAGACCGCGTGTTTAATGGTAACGGTAGAAGCGCCGCTGGTTACATCAAAGCCCATGGTAAGGGTGCCGGTGTTGCGGATGCGCACGGATTGACTGCCGTCCTTTCGGTCGGACGTACTGTTGCCAATCAGAGCATCGTCCATGTTCCAGGTACCGGTTGCCAGGGTAACGTTGGCCGCAGCATAAGCGCCTTTGGTGCCGGTTTCAAATGTTTCGTTTACCGTTTGAGTAATGGTTGCCGTTTGCAATTTGGCAGCAACAGGAGCTACAGCGGCCAGCGGCTCCTGTGTGGGTAGCGATTGTTTAGTACACGATGCCAGAACGGCTGGTACCACTACAAGGGCAAAGAGTTGTTTTAATTTCATAGGTGATTTTTTTAATTAGCAAATTGATAATAATGCTGTTAAGTTAATATCGATCCACTATTACGAAATTGAGATGTGGAAAGATACGCTGTTTAAGGCCTAGTTACTCACGGATGTGGAGAAGTTTGGGAGTCTGGAAAAGGGGAGAAAAAACTTGCGATGTTTTTAAAACTTTGTAAGTCTTTAACCTGCGCCTCGCAGTCGCTCGGGTCTTCGCCAGTGGACGACTATCTCGCGGCCTCTGGCCGCCGTCAGGAAATAAAGAGATAAAGTAAAAGCGCTCCTGTTTCCAGCATCTCCCCTCTTGTTTCTCTTCTCATCCAACTAATCACTACCTTTGCGCCAATGGACATGTTTGATAATAAAGAAACTACCGGCCTTGAAAACCTGGGCGAGTTTGGTTTGATAGGGCATCTTACTAAAAATATAAAGCTGAAACACCCCGGCTCATTAAAAGGTGTGGGCGATGATGCTGCCGTGCTTGATTTTGCCGGCAAAAAAGTGCTGCTCTCTACAGATATGCTGCTGGAAGGCATTCATTTTGACTTGTCATACACCCCGCTCAAACATCTGGGTTACAAAGCTATCCAGGTAAACCTGAGCGATATTTGCGCCATGAACGGCACGCCTACACAGGTAACCGTGTCTATCGGCGTATCCAGCAAGTTTCCGTTGGAAGCTATTGAAGAACTTTACGACGGCATTTACATTGCCTGCGAAAAATATAATGTAGACCTGGTTGGCGGCGACACCACCTCATCGCGCCAGGGACTGGTGATCAGCGTGAGCGTTTTGGGTTATGCCGATGAACAGGATATTGCCTACCGCAACACCGCCCAGGAGGGTGATCTGCTTTGCGTATCGGGCGATTTAGGCGGCGCTTACGTTGGCCTGCAATTGCTGGAGCGCGAGAAAATGATCTACCTGGAAAATCCAAAGATTCAGCCGGACCTGGAGGGTAAAGATTACATCATCGAGCGTCAGCTGAAACCAGAATCACGTAAGGATATTGTAGAACTGCTGCGTGCCATCGGCGTAAAACCAACGTCAATGATTGATGTGAGCGATGGCCTTGCCTCGGAAATACTGCACATTTGCAACCAAAGCAACAAAGGTTGTAACCTGTACGAAGAGAAAATTCCGATTGACCCGATGACCTACGACACGGCCCGTGAGTTTAACCTCGACCCAACCATCTGCGCCCTGAGCGGTGGTGAGGATTACGAGCTGCTGTTCACCGTCAAACAATCAGATTACGATAAGCTGAAAAATCAACCCGATATCAGCATCATTGGTCATATCACCGAGGCGTCTGCCGGGCGCAACCTGGTGAGTCGTACGGGTAACGTACACGAGCTGAAAGCCCAGGGGTGGAACGCGTTTAAGGGGGAATAAGCTTTCAGTTTCCCGTTTGAGCCACCGCGTCATTGCGAGGAACGAAGCAATCTCTGCATAGGATTGTCCGGCAAGTATGCTGAACGTGCAAGTACAGAGATTGCTTCGTTCCTCGCAATGACGTGATTAGGCAGGCCTTCTTTACACTGCGCTCACACTTTCCATTTGCAATTTACGCCCCTATTGTGCAACTTTGCACCGCTTATAGAGAAAGACGGAGGGATTAGACCCTGCGAAGTCTTAGCAACCTGTACTTACAAGGTGCTACATTCTACTTGAACCCCTTAAGGTTCTGGAAAGATAAGCGAAAGTCAAAATACTACCCGACTTTTCGATATAAGCTGCTTTTTTATAGATATGAGATGTGAGATTTGAGACTACTCCGTTGTCTTGGGTTTTAATTGATCAATCTATATCGAATACGTGATGAGTGAGGAAGATAAAGACGCACGGTCTTACATCTCAAATCTCATATCTCACATCTAAGAGAATGGATATCAGACAAGAACTAAAGAAACGCATCCTGATCATTGACGGGGCCATGGGCACCATGATACAGCGCTATGACCTAACGGAAGAAGACTTTCGTGGCGAACGCTTTCGTGAGCACACCAGTGATTTGAAAGGTAATAATGACCTGCTCAACCTCACGCGCCCGGATGTGATTAAAGCTATACATAAAGAATACCTGGACGCCGGTGCCGATATCATCGAAACCAACACATTCAGTACCCAGCGCATTAGCCTGGCCGATTATCACATGGAAGAGCTCTCCTATGAGATGAGCTACGAAGGTGCACGCCTGGCCCGCGAGGTGGTGGATGAGTACAATAAACTCACACCAGAAAAACCACGCTTTGTGGCCGGTGCCGTTGGGCCGACTAACCGTACGGCTTCGCTATCGCCAGATGTGAATGATCCGGGCTACCGTGCCGTAACCTTTGATGATCTGGCCGAGGCTTACTACGAGCAGATCCGCGGATTGGTAGATGGCGGTTCTGACCTGTTGTTGATTGAAACTATTTTTGATACGCTGAACGCAAAAGCGGCCTTATATGCTGCCCAGCGTTATGAGCATGAGCTGAAAGAGAAAAACCCGGGCCATCATGGTTTGCCGCTGATGATCTCTGGTACCATTACCGATGCATCGGGCCGTACCCTTTCGGGCCAAACGGTAGAGGCATTCTGGAACTCGGTGCGCCATGCCAACCTGCTATCGGTAGGTTTGAACTGTGCGCTGGGTGCTAAAGAGATGCGCCCGCACCTGGAAGAACTTTCTAATAAAGCCGATGTGTTCATCTCGGCCTACCCTAACGCTGGCCTGCCAAATGAGTTTGGTGCGTATGACGAGCAACCACACGAAACCGCGCACCAGGTGGATGATTTTATGGAGCACGGCATGGTAAACATTGTTGGGGGTTGCTGTGGTACCACGCCAGACCACATCCGTTGCATTGCCGACAGAGCCGCACAACATCAGCCCCGCAAATTAGCCGAGGTTGATCCGTTTATGCGTTTGAGTGGTCTGGAATCAGTAACTCTTACTCCAGAGACCAACTTTGTAAACGTGGGTGAGCGTACCAATATCACCGGTTCGCCAAAATTCTCTAAGCTGATTTTGGCAGAAGACTTTGAAGGCGCCCTGGTGGTTGCCCGTCAGCAGGTAGAAGGCGGTGCCCAGGTAATTGACGTAAATATGGACGAGGGCATGATCGACTCGGAAGCGAGCATGGTCAAGTTCCTGAACCTGATTGCTTCTGAACCTGATATTGCCAAATTGCCTATCATGGTCGACTCTTCAAAGTGGTCGGTTATTGAGGCCGGTTTGAAATGTTTACAAGGCAAAGGCATTGTGAACTCCATATCGCTGAAAGAAGGTGAAGAGAAATTTAAAGAATATGCCCGTAAGATTTTAAGCTATGGTGCTGCCACGGTAGTAATGGCGTTTGACGAAAATGGCCAGGCCGATAATTACCAGCGCCGTATAGAGATCTGTAAACGCAGCTATGATATATTGGTAGACGAAGTGGGTTTCCCTCCGCAGGATATCATCTTCGATCCAAACATTCTGACCGTAGCTACCGGTCTGGAAGAACACAATAACTACGCGGTTGATTTTATTGAAGCCACCCGCTGGATTAAGCAAAACCTGCCGCACGCCAAAGTGAGCGGTGGTGTGAGTAACATTTCGTTTTCGTTCCGCGGTAATAACGTGGTGCGCGAGGCCATGCACTCGGCTTTCTTGTATCACGCCATTCGTGCCGGTATGGATATGGGTATTGTTAACGCCGGTATGCTGGAAGTTTACGAAGAGATACCGAAAGAGCTGCTGGTGATGGTAGAAGACGTGTTGCTGAATCGCCGCCCTGATGCTACCGAGCGTTTGGTAGAATTTGCCGAGACCGTAAAAAGTAAAGGCAAAGAGGTAGTGAAAGACGAAGAGTGGCGCAAAGGCCCTGTTCAGGCACGCTTGTCGCATGCGCTGGTAAAAGGCATTATTGAGTACCTGGATGCCGACGTGGAAGAAGCTCGTCAGCAATATGCCCGTCCGCTGGAAGTAATTGAAGGTCCGTTAATGGATGGTATGAACATCGTGGGCGACCTGTTTGGCGCCGGTAAGATGTTTTTGCCGCAGGTAGTAAAATCTGCCCGTGTAATGAAAAAGGCCGTGGCCTACCTGCTGCCATTTATTGAGGCCGAGAAAGCACTGGGCGGTGGCGGACAAAGTTCATCAGCCGGCAAAATTCTGTTGGCTACCGTTAAGGGCGATGTGCACGATATTGGTAAAAATATTGTAGGCGTGGTACTGGCCTGCAACAACTTTGAAGTGATTGACCTGGGCGTAATGGTGCCCGCACAAAGAATATTGGATGAGGCCCGCAAGCAGAATGTAGACATTATTGGCTTGAGCGGTCTGATTACCCCATCGTTGGATGAAATGGTGCACTTTGCCAAAGAGATGGAGCGCGAAGGTTTTACCATGCCGCTGATTGTAGGCGGTGCGACAACCTCACGTATCCATGCCGCGGTAAAAATTGCCCCGAATTACTCGGGCGCAGCTATCCACGTGCTGGATGCATCGCGTAGCGTGACCGTGTGCAGCAGTTTGATGAACAAAGATGGCAAGGCTGATTACATAGCCGGTATAAAAGCCGAATACGAGAAAGCCCGCGAAGCGCACCTGAACAAACGGTCAGACAAACGCTTTGTACCGATTGAGGAAGCCCGCGAAAAGAAATTTGTGATCAGTCTGGATGGTGATGTTGCGCCAAAGCCTGCCGTGAGCGGTGTTAAAGTGATTGAAAGCTATCCGCTGGAAGAGCTGGTGCCGTACATCGACTGGACGCCTTTCTTCCATACCTGGGAGTTGCGCGGCAGTTATCCAAAGATTTTTGACGATAAATACGTAGGTACCGAAGCCAAAAAATTGTATGACGATGCACAGGTATTGTTGCAACGCATCATTGACGATAAATTGCTGAAAGCCAACGGCGTCATCGGTTTCTGGCCGGCTAATAGCGTAGGCGATGACATAGAGCTTTATACAGACGAAACGCGCACGAAGGTGCTCACCAAAATTCACACGCTGCGCCAACAGGCAGAGAAAGTGAAAGACGAGCCTTATTATGCGTTGTCAGATTTCATCGCGCCAAAAGAAAGCGGCGTGCCTGATTACTGGGGCGGCTTTGCCGTAACCGCAGGTTTGGGTTGTGATGAGCTGGTAGCCGAGTTTGAAAAAGACCACGACGATTACAACAGCATTATGGCCAAAGCCATGGCCGATCGCCTGGCCGAAGCTTTCGCAGAGAAAATGCATGAACTGGTACGTAAAGAATACTGGGGTTATGCCAGCGATGAGCACCTGAGCAATAACGAACTGATCAAGGAGCAATATCAAGGTATTCGTCCGGCGCCGGGTTATCCTGCCTGTCCGGATCATACCGAGAAAACCACGCTATTCGAACTACTGCAAGCGGAGCAAAACGCCGGTATGCAACTGACCGAAAGCCTGGCTATGTTACCGGCTGCATCGGTAAGTGGCTTCTATTTCTCGCACCCCCAATCAAGATATTTCGGGTTAGGGAAAATCAGCAAAGATCAAGTAGAGGATTACGCTATCCGTAAAGATATGCCGCTGGAAGAAGCTGAAAGATGGCTGGGGCCGAATATTAATTATTAGTCTGAACCAGGATTTAACGGATTAGTGGGATTGACAGGATTTTGATCCACTGGTCATCCCGGACTTGTTTCGGGAACCCACATACAAAGTGGGTAGAGGCAAGTCAGTTAAATAGTTCTGTAGGGTGCCGAAACAAGTTCGGCATGACTTGAGATATAACATTTAAATAAACTTCCCCTTTAGGGGGCCAGGGGGTATGAAGATAACCGAACACATAGCAAACGCCAACGGCAAAACCTTATTCTCTTTTGAGCTGATCCCGCCGTTGAAGGGGCACAGCATACAGGGTATTTATAACGCCATCGATCCCTTGATGGAGTTTAATCCGCCCTTTATTGATGTTACCTCGCTGCGGGAGGATTATATCTATAAACAGCACAATAATGGTTTGCTGGAAAAACTCACCTACCGCAAACGCCCGGGTACTATTGCTATTTGTGCCGCTATTATGAACAAGTACAAGGTAGATACCGTGCCCCACATGCTGTGCGGTGGTTTTACCAAAGATGAAACCGAGAATGCGCTGATTGATCTGCAATTCCTCGGCATTGAAAACGTGCTGGTGCTGCGTGGCGATGCTCGTCGCGGAGACGCTACCTTTGTGCCCAACAATAACGGACACTGCTTCGCTACAGATCTGCTGCAACAGGTGGTGGACATGAACAATGGCGTTTACCTGCATGAAGATTCTGACAGCCATATTATGCACACCGATTTCTGCATTGGTGTGGCCGGTTATCCAGAAAAGCATTTCGAAGCACCAAACCTCAAAACCGATTTTAAATACCTGAAGCAAAAGGTGGAGATGGGCGCCAACTTCATCGTAACGCAAATGTTCTTCGATAATCAGGCTTATTTTGATTTTGTGAAGAAATGTCGCGAGAACGATATTAACGTGTCGATTATCCCGGGACTAAAGCCCATCACCAACAGCAAACAACTGGTGTCGCTCTCTAAAACGTTCCATATTGATATCCCCGAAGAACTGAGTGACGCGATCCACGGGTGCAAGTCAGAAAAAGACGTAAAAGAGATAGGTATTGAGTGGATGATTAATCAGTGTAAAGAGCTGGTGAAATTTGGTGCACCGGTACTGCATTTTTACACTATGGGTAACCCTGAGCCAACTAAGCGCATTGCTTCGGCGGTGTTTTAGGAGATATATGCTCCTCTCCCCGATGTCATTTCGAGACTTAAATCAAAAAAATCTTGCCTCGCAAACACACTTGGGCTTAGGTGCATAAATTCTGCAATCCTCTTTTTAAAGCAAATTCAATTTTCCTTTAGGCAATCAATTGTAAAACTAAATTTTACACTAACAAGTCTTTGCTTGTAGCCTTAAATACAGTGTAATGTGCAGGTTTTTGTAAAATATTTATCAGTATGCTATATACACTTTGCGGCAATTGTTTTTAATGGGTTAATCCTTATATTTGCCGCTGCAAAAACAGTTCATTTAATATAGATAATGAGAGAAATTCAGTTCAGGGAAGCGCTTCGTGAAGCGATGACCGAAGAAATGCGCAAGGACGAAAATATTTACCTGATGGGCGAAGAGGTTGCCGAGTATAATGGTGCCTATAAAGTTAGCCAGGGTATGCTTGATGAGTTTGGCGCTAAGCGCGTTATCGACACTCCTATCTCTGAGTTAGGTTTTGCCGGTATCGGTATTGGTTCGGCCATGAATGGTCTGAAACCGATCATCGAGTTCATGACCTTCAACTTCTCGTTGGTTGCTATTGACCAGATCATTAACGGTGCCGCTAAAATGATGAGCATGAGCGGTGGCCAGTTCTCTGTGCCAATCGTTTTTCGTGGTCCAACCGGTAACGCAGGTATGCTGAGCTCTCAGCACAGCCAGTGTTTTGAAAACTGGTTTGCAAACTGTCCAGGTTTGAAAGTGGTTGTTCCATCAAACCCGTATGAGGCAAAAGGTCTGTTGAAATCATCTATCATCGATCCGGATCCGGTAATTTTCATGGAGTCTGAGCTGATGTACGGCGATAAAGGCCTGGTGCCAGAAGAAACTTATTACCTTGAACTGGGCAAAGCTCACATCGTAAAAGAAGGTACTGATGTTACGCTGGTAGGTTTTGGTAAAATTATGAAAGTGGTTTATGCTGCTGCCGAAGAACTGGCTAAAGAAGGCATTAGCGCTGAAGTAATTGACCTGCGTACTGTACGTCCTATTGACTATGATACCGTAATTGCATCAGTTAAGAAAACTAACCGTCTGGTATTAGTTGAAGAAAGCTGGCCGCTGGGTTCAATCGCTACTGAGATTGCCTTTAAAGTACAAAAAGACGCATTTGACTACCTTGACGCTCCGGTACTGCGTATTATGGGTGGCGACGTGCCACTGCCATACGCTCCTACCCTGATCCAGGAGTACCTGCCAAACCCAGAGCGCGTTATTAAAGCAGTAAAAGAAGTGTTGTACGTTACCAAGTAATTGGTCGTTACAGATTAGATATAAAGCCCGGTTGCATTGCAGCCGGGCTTTTTTTTGTCTGTGTCGCGCCAATAAAATTTAGATAAACCCATCATCATCGCACTACACCCTTTTTAATTTTCAATTTAAACTTTTTACTTCTACTCCAACTTGCGCCAATAACGCAACCAAACCGCAAAAAACACCGTATTAAAGAAAACAAAGCGCACCAATTAATACTTTATGTTATACAATCAGCATTGATTGTAAGCATAGTTCAAACCAAAACATTATAACAAGATGAAAAATGCATTAATTACCGGTATCGCCATTGGCATACTGAGCGGCTTGTGGCTGTTCGCTATGCATTGGTTGGGCTACAGTACCACAAACCCGCACGAGATAGCCCCTTATGAGTATTATTCTGTATTAATTCCTATTGTATGTCTGTTCATTGGTGTGCGCAGCTATCGTGAAAAAGAAATGGATGGCACCATCAACTTTCTGGAAGCATTAGTACAGTGTTTTAAATCGTTGCTGCTGGGCGGTGTGATAGCCGTTTTTGCCAGCATCATTTATATTAATTGGATTTACCAGGGCACAAATCTGGCCGATTTTTCTGGCCGCTTGTTTGGCGCCATGCTGGTAGGTGTGATAGAGGCACTGGCCGTAGCTTTAATGTTGATGAATAAATCAAAAGCTATATAGTCTGTTGGTCAGTTGTCATTGGTCAATTGTTATTGGTAATTTAATTAAACCAATGGCTAATGACCAATGACAGCAAGGTGAAATGACCGAGCCCCTATTGACTAATCGTTAATTATTCTTCACATTTGCTGATATCGCATCGGCATGCCAGATAAACCATTTAACAGACCCATAAGAGTTTTAGTTGCCAAAGTTGGGCTGGATGGGCACGACCGGGGAGCGCGTATTATTGCCACCACGCTGCGCGATGCAGGTATGGAGGTAATCTATACCGGCCTGCGCCAAACGCCCGAGATGGTGGTAAATACGGCCTTACAAGAGGATGTAGACGCTATTGGTATCTCTATCCTGTCTGGCGCCCATATGACGGTATTCCCCCGCATTTTAGCGCTGATCAAAGAAAAAGGGATGGATGATGTGCTGATAACGGGCGGCGGTATTATTCCCCCGGCAGACATGGCCCAACTACAGCAAATGGGCGTAGGCCAGTTGTTCCCTCCCGGTACCCACACCGCCGATATTGTAAAATACATTACCGATTGGGTGCATCAGAACCGCAACTTTTAATCTTCCCAACATTATGAGCTTCCAGAACCTGTTGATTGAAAACAAAGGGCGCATCCGGTACATCATCATCAATCGCGAGAGCAAACTAAATGCACTGAATGGCGGTACCCTGGCCGAGTTGCATTTAGCCTTAACGGCAGCTTTTGCCGATGCCGGCGTTGGTGGAGTGGTCATCACAGGAGCGGGTAAGAAGGCATTTGTTGCAGGTGCCGATATCTCCGGTTTCACGGCCTTGGATGTACAGGGCGGCACCGAGCTGTCCCGCCAGGGGCACACCTCTGTTTTTGATCTGATTGCCCACGCCTCCAAGCCTGTTATTGCAGCAGTAAACGGTTTTGCCCTGGGCGGCGGACTGGAGCTGGCGATGGCCTGCCATATCCGCATTGCGTCTGAAAATGCTAAAATGGGCCTGCCTGAAGTAACGCTGGGACTGATTCCCGGTTATGGTGGTACGCAACGCCTGCCCCAGCTGGTGGGCCGAGGGAAGGCCCTGGAAATGATTATGACTGCCGATATGCTTACCGCCGCCGAAGCCCTGCAATGCGGCCTGGTAACGCACGTAACCGATATTGACAGCTTGCTTCCAAATGCAGAAGAACTGATGGAAAAAATCCTGAGCCGATCGCCAAAAGCTATTGCGGCCGCTATTGAAGCCGTTAATGCTGCGGGAACTGCAGGCGGTTATGAAAAAGAAATTGAGCTGTTTGGCCAGTGCTTCGGCACCGGTGATATGAAAGAAGGCGTGGCCGCTTTTCTGGAAAAACGTAATGCTGAGTTTAAGGGCGAGTAAAATTATTTAAATAGATCATGTCATCCCGAACGATAGTGAGGGATCTTTTCGATTTTGCATCCAGTTATGCTAATTCGAAAAGATTTCTCCCGTTGGTCGAGATGACATTTTGTTTTATAGATTTTCCTCGCTTCCCAAAATCAAAAAAGTCGCGAATGTCGGTTCTTCCGATGAAAAGTTTGTGAAAAAAGCCTCAAATTTTGCTTCCTGACACTGTTTTGACCAATTATCCAAATCGGTCAAAAATTATTTATCTGTTAATCAATTGATTAAATATTCGTGACTTTGGGATGAAAAATCATATTTACTTTATGTATTTACTTTGCCCTGTCTTAAAGAAAAAGACACGTTAATTTAATATTTACATCACAATGAAAACTTTAAAAATTTCAGCCTTAGTACTGGCACTGGCCGGTTTAACCTTTGGCGCAAAAGCACAAACTAAATCAGAAGATCCTGCTGCAGCAACCCGTTTAAGCATCGGCGTAGAGGGTGCCCTGCCAACCGGCAACCTGAGCAACGCTTACAACTGGAGCCTGGGCGGTTCTGCACAAGTAGAATTCCCGTTAGCAAGCAAATTGGCTTTAACCGTTAACGCTGGTTATAACAACATCTTTGGCAAAACCGTTACCGTAGGCAATGTTTCTGCCGATATTCAGGACATTCACCTGCTGCCGGTAAAAGCTGGTTTAAAATACTACCCTGTAGGCAACCTGTATGTACAGGCCGAAGGTGGTGCTTCTTTCCTGCTGAATAAAGACAAAACTGCTTATAACAAATCAGCTGCCTTTGTTTACGCTCCGCAGGTAGGCTACCTGTTCCCGGTAAGCGCTAAAAGCTACATCGATGCTGGCGTACGTTATGAAGGTTCAACCAAATTTGCAAATGCTGATGGCTCTACCATCCAATTTGTAGGTTTGCGTGTTGCTTATGCCTTCAATCTGTAATAAATGAATTGATTTCTACCTGCCGAAAATCAACAATGAGAAAAAGGATGCCTATGACAGGCATCCTTTTTTGGTTGGAAGGATTTGTCCATTGTGTCATTGCGAGGAA
Source organism: Mucilaginibacter yixingensis (assembly GCF_041080815.1). Lineage (NCBI taxonomy): Bacteria > Pseudomonadati > Bacteroidota > Sphingobacteriia > Sphingobacteriales > Sphingobacteriaceae > Mucilaginibacter > Mucilaginibacter yixingensis. The sequence goes on from NZ_CP160205.1 coordinate 5,069,853, forward strand.
CAGCAAAGGAAGGTGGGTGGGGTGACGAAGCAATCTCGTCGCACGCTTAGACGTGCGACGAGATTGCTTCGTCGTTCCTCCTCGCAATGACAAAATGCTTTATTGGTTTATAGTATTCATCAATCCAAAGCCAAAAATATTATAGAAAACTCCTATACGGCATCAACTATATTGATTAGCAGCCCTGCGCAAAAAAGGGTACCTTTGTATCAATAAATAATAACATTACATCTAATAAAATATCATTATGTTAACTGTAGGACAGAAATTTCCATCATTTTCTAAAACAGCTGTTGTTAGCCTTGAAAAAGGTAAAGAGTTTGAAACTATCACCTCTGATTTCCTGGTGAATGAAGATAACGTTTGGACTGTAATGTTCTGGTGGCCAAAAGATTTCACTTTTGTGTGCCCAACTGAAATTGCTGAGTTCAACAAAAACTTTGGTGAGTTCCGTGACCGTGAAACCCGCCTGATTGGTGCTTCTACCGATTCTGAGTTTGTACACGCTGCATGGAGAAAAGATCATGACGATCTGCGCGATCTGAAATTCCCGATGCTGGCTGATACTTCAAAATCACTGGCTGAAGAGCTGGGTATCCTGGAGCCAAACGAGAAAGTGGCTTACCGTGCAACCTTCATCATCGACCCACAAGGTATCATCCGTTGGGTTAGCGTTAACGACCTGAGCGTAGGCCGTAACGTAAAAGAAGTACTGCGTACCCTGGACGGTCTGCAAACTGACGAGCTTTGCCCTTGCAACTGGGAAAAAGGTCAGGAAACTTTAACCGTGTAATTTAAAACACCACATAAGGCCCGGCTAAATAAATGGCCGGGCTTTTTTTTACCCCACCCAACCCTCCCCGAAGGGGAGGGCTTCTATCAGAAGTCAATCAAATTAAATAGGATAGTCCTCTCCAAAGGAGATGATTATTCGACATAATAATTAATTAAGCGGCCCTCATGAAGGCTGCGCTATTTAGGAGAGGTCATGAACGAAACTACCGAAATCATTAACGAAATACTGCAGTTGGTTGGTTTAGACGCCACCTATCGCACTGAAAGCCTTACTCTGCTGGAAAAAGGCGAATCGCGCTACGTACGCGACTTTAAGCTGAACTTTACCAGTGTACTGACATCAGAACATCTGAGCGCAAAAGAATGCGGCCTGACGGCTCTTAGCGTGGCTGTGAACAACAATAACCTGCCGCTCACTCAATATTTTACCCGCTACGCCGAAGAACAAGGTGCTACAGCCGCAGAAGTAGCTGAGTCTGTAGGCTGTGCCTCATTGCTGGCAGCTAACAACGTGTTCTACCGTTTCCGTCATTTTACGCAGAAAGAGAAATACGGCCAGATCCCGGCCCGTATCCGCATGCAACTGATGATGAAGCCTGTAACCGGCAAAGAGTTTTTTGAATTGCTGAGCCTCGCTATCTCAGCAGTAAACGGTTGTGAGATGTGTGTAAATGCTCATGAAGACTCACTGATCAAATTAGGCACAACAGAAGAGCGTATTTTTGACGCCGTACGCATTGCCTCGCTGGTAACAGCAGCCGGTAAGGTGATTTACTAAGTGGCAAGGTGGCAAGCGTTGAAACTGCTAACAAAGCCACTATGTCATTTCGACCAACGGGAGAAATCTTAGACGATTGCCATGTCTATTTGCAAGGCATGGGGGCTAAGATTTTTTCACTTCGTTCAAGAGAGAAGTTCTCCCGTTGGTCGAAATGACAAATAATAAAAGATACGCCGCCCCGCGCCAACCGCTCCTTGTTCCCTCATACAAAAAATCACCCCAATAATTTTTAGATATTAATTAAATTTTTTTATTTTAGTGGTATGATTAAATACACTTCCCGGATATACGCTTTTATCCGATAGTGTTAAGAATATATATACCGGGGGGGGAAAGATTTAATTGTTGATTTTTGGGAAAGAGCCGTTTCGCTTCCGCGGAACGGCTTTTTTTGTGGAAGCCTCTCGTCTTGAACCAGGATTTCTTGGATTAATAGGATTTTCAGGATTCAGATCATTCTATTGCAGTCGCTCGCGTCTTCGCGAGTGACGACTATCTCGCGGCCTCTGGCCGCCGTCACTCTTATTCGGTCATATAGCCAGCCTTACGAAGTTTTTAAAACTTCGTAAGGCTTCGCACTAAATCGAATGCGTATAGGTCATCCTGGACTTGTTTCGGGATCCTACCAGCCAGGTATCGCCCGGTTAATTTTGCAAATGGGGTGCCGAAACAAGTTCGGCATGACCAGAAGATAAAAAATAGAATAAACAAAAAGCCGATCCTGTTCAAGGATCGGCTTTTCTTTTCTATATCCCTCCCCTTTGGGGAGGTTAGGAGGGGTAAATTAGTGCGCGTCGGCCACTGCCTTCAGCTTTTTAAACGGCTGGAGGTATAACAGTGGGATTGAACACAGCATCACCATGCCCGATAGCCAGTAAGCGTCATCATAGGTAAGTAGCAGGGTCTGGCGTGTAATTACACCTTCTATAGCGCGGTAGGCCATAGCGGTGGCATCTGTCAACGATTTGCCTTTGGCCAGAAACGCATGGGTGTAAGCGTTCAGGCGGTCGACAAACGGCGTGTTATACGGGTTAATGTTGCTCAGCAGGTTACTGCGGTGAAAGCCCTGACGGTTATGGATCACTGTTGTTAAAATAGCGATACCGAATGAACCGCCCAACTGACGCATCATGTTGTTCAGACCAGAACCCTGACCCAGTTCGGGGCCTTTCAGATCGGCCATGGCCAATGTGGTTAACGGAACGAACAATAGTGCCATCCCCACGCCACGTACCAGCAATGGTACCAGCACGTCTTTCTCGCCGGTAGCCAGGGTAGAGTGACTCAGCATATTGGTAAACACAAAGAACAGGAACATACCGCCGGTAGCCATAAACTGCGCCGGGATGCCTTTGTTGAGCATTTTACCAATAAATGGCATCATTACAATGGTACACAAACCACCGGGAAATAGCAGTTCGCCCGTTTGCTGTGCGTTAAAGCCCAGCAGGTTCTGACAGAAGATAGGGAACACAAACACCGATCCGTATAAACCAAAGCCCAGTACAAACGAGGTGAACATTCCCACGGCAAAACTTCGGTGCCGCATAATGCTGAAGTTTACCACCGGGTGACTGGTGCTTAGCTCTCTCCAAATGAATAGGATGAAGCCCAGCACCGCGGTAATGGTTAACACCAGGATGTAGGTTTTTGCAAACCAATCTTCACTTTCGCCTTTTTCTAATACGGTTTGCAAACTGCCTACCGCAACAGCCAGCAGGATGATACCCCACCAGTCAACCGGTTTCTTGGTGTCCTTGGGCGTCTCCCGCACATAGGTTATGGTAAAAAATGCAGCCAGCGCCCCTACGGGGATGTTTACATAAAATATCCACGGCCATGAGAAGTTCTCTACAATCCAGCCGCCAATGGTTGGGCCCACGGTTGGTCCAACTACCGCACCCAGACCGAATAAGGCTGTAGCCGTACCGATCTGTTCACGAGGCCAGGTTTCCAGCAGGATGGCCTGCGCGGTAGAGATTAAGCCACCGCCTGCAAAGCCCTGCAGTACGCGGAACAGTACTAACTCGCCCATGGTATGTGCGTTACCACACAAAAAGGATACGATGGTGAAAACTACAATAGATGCGAGGAAATAATTTTTTCGCCCGAAGCGGCCCCCCAGCCAGCCCGACATGGGCAGTATGATTACGTTGGCCACTGCATAACCGGTTACAACCCAGGCCACATCCTCAAGCGTGGCGCCCAGATTGCCCTGTATATGGGGCAACGCTACGTTTACAATGGTGGTATCAATCAGCTCCAGCAGTGATGCGGTGATTACTGTGATGGTGATGATCCACTTTTTAAAGCCGGTTTCAGCCATGATTTTTAGTCTTTAGTGATAACAGAAACGTTAACGCTCATACCCGGACGCAGTTTAGCCAGGGTTTCTTTATCGGCGTTAATCTTAATTTTTACTGGTACACGTTGTACTACCTTCACAAAGTTACCAGTAGCATTGTCTGGTGGCAGTAAAGAGAATTTAGCACCTGTAGCAGGCGAGAAATTGTAAACTGTTCCCTCAACCTTCAGGTCTGGGTAAGCATCAACCTCAATATTAACTTTCTGGCCGTTGCGCAGTTTATCCAGCTGGGTTTCTTTAAAGTTGGCGGTAACGTAAATGCTGTTATCGTTAACAATAGAGAACAGGGTTTGGCCCGCCTGTACCAGCTGGCCCAGTTGTACGTTCTTTTTAGAAGTGATACCGCTTGATGGCGCTTTAACATCGGTATAGCTCAGTTGCAGTTTGGCGTAGTCTACATCAACCTGACGTTGCGTAACGCCAGAGTTGGTTACGGTTAACTGGTTGCGGGTAGTGCCAATTTGTTGTTGAGCAGCTTTGTACTGATCTAAAGATGCGTTGTAAGTAGCCTGTGCCACATCACGATCGGCTTTAGCCTGATCAAACTGTTGCTGGGTTACAGAGCCGTCTTTTACCAGGTTCGCGTAACGTGCAAAGTCTTTCTGTGCTTTTTCCAAACGTGCTTTGGCTGATTCTGCCTGTGAACGCGCGCTGGCAGAGTTAGCAGCGGTAGCAAAAATTTGCGATTCATTAACACCAATGCCTGCGCTGGCGCCTTTCTGTGCAGCTTGTGCCTGCTCCAGTTTTACTTTGTAATCGCGGTCGTCAATTTTAACCAGCAGCTGGCCTGCGCTTACATGTTGGTTTTCTTCAAAGTTGATGCTATCAACATAACCGCCTACACGGGCTACAACCGGGCTGATATCGCCATCAATCTGTGCGTCATCAGTATCCTCGTGTTTGCCGTAATAGATATATTCTTTTATCCCGAATATGATACCTCCAAGCAGTACAATGCCTAATATGATCGGGATCACCTTGTTGGGCTTTTTAGGTGCGTCCTGCGGAGTAGTTTGTTCTGTTGCCATGTTTGTAAGTGTTATTATTTAGTAAGTTTTCCGGTTGATTTTAATAAATTATAGTAAGCTAAACCTGCATCGGCTTTGGCCAGTTCCAGGTTTATTTGTGCCTGGTAAAGCAGGGTTTCTGCATCGGCACGATCAGTAGCGCTGGCTACGTTGCTTTGGTATTTAGATTGCAGGATCTTGTTGTTTTCGCCCGCTTGTGCGATAGATGTCTGCAGTAATTTTATTTTGTCGATAGCGGTGGTGTAAGACAGATAATCGCGATTCACCTCGTTCTTGATGTTATCGGTAATGATGCCTTTGCTGATCACCGACTGATCGCGCTGTACCTTAGCTTCGGCCACTTTGTTTTTGTTTAACCACAGGCCATCAAATTTCCAGGCGAAGGTTAAGCCAGCTGTAAGCGGGGTAATAAATTTGCCGCTCTGCGGGATTGGGTTAGCCGATACATCTACATAGTAACCACCAACGCTGGCAGCCAAAGTAGGCGACAGATTAGCCTGTACCGATTTAATGTTCACCTCGGCAGCCTGGGTACGCAGATCGCTTTGTTTAACCTCCTGGCGGTTAGCCATAGCGGTATCAATATAGCTGGCCAGCGGACCAAGTGTCTGATCATTAGGGCTCAGCTGATCGATATTCAGACGGACGCCTTCAGGCAAACCCAGCAGAATATTGAGGTTAAAGTTGATTACCTTACGGTTGCTTTCCAGGTCGATGCCATTCAGCTCAATGTTGGCGCGTTGCAATTGGAAACGCAACACATCGTTCTTAGTAACCAGGCCCTGGTCAAAGAAACGTTGCGATTGTTTGATCTGTGCGTCTACCGTTTTTAGGTTTTCGTCAATTACCTTCTGGCTTTGCAGTACTTTGTAAAGGCCATAGTAAGCGTTCACAATATCATAAGTGATCTGCTCTTTGTCTTTATCTGCATCCAGTTTGGCAACCTGTACCAGCAGGTCTGTGCTTTGACGGGCATACTTAAGGCGGTTGCCGGCAAATATGGTTTCGCTTAATGAAGCAATACCCAGGTAAGCATCAGCATGAGTTGGCAGGTGGATCGGATCGCCGGCGCCCAGCTCAAGCGTATTGGCTGGTATCTGTGCGCGATTGTAGGCAAAACTGGCGCTGCCGGTGGGCAGGGCTTTATCTTTGGCCTGGTTAAACTCAGACACGGCCTGATCAATTTTAGCCTGTGACAGTTTTAAGGTTTTGCTGTTCTCTTGTCCCAGCTTAATGGCCTCATCCAGGGAGAGGGTGCGGTCTTGAGCGGCAGCGGTGTTTAACAAACCACCTGTTAGCAACACTGCGGCCAGGCCGGGCAGCAGCGCTTTAAACAAGCGGCGTTTTTGCAGGTTATTAGTTGTTGTATCCATTTTCATTCAATAAGTAGCATTTTAAAAGATTTTTCATATAGGCGCTTACCCGGGGTTTGAACTTCTCGTCAAGTACATCATCATTAGTAAGATCATAGCCCATTACGCTTGAAGACAGTAGCGGCGTGTTGATGATGAAGTTTTTGGTGCCGTACAGTGTGGCAATTACCATCTGCACATCCACATCTTTTTTAAACTCGCCTTTGTTGATGCCCTCTTGTATAATTCGGATCAGCTCGGTAATGTTTTTCATCAGGATGTCGCGCAAATTGTCAGACAGATCGCTGCGTCGGTTCATGCCCAGCTCCTGGTACAGTAGCTTTTGGAAACAGTTGTTTACAAATATCTTTCCGGCATAAATGTCAATGTACTGTTCCATCTTGGTCCACTGCGAGGTGTTCTCGTCATTGCTGATGTTGGCCAGCATATCCCGAAAACTGCTGATCTTGCGGTCAAACACCGCCAGAAACAAGCCCTCTTTAGAGCCGAAATAGTAATTGAGCATAGCCATGTTCACACCGGCCTCGCCAGATATGAGGCGCGTAGAGGCGCCATCGTAACCCAAATCTGAAAAGATGCGCTCGGCAACATCCAGAATGTGTTCTTTTTTATCAATCTTATCCTTCTCCATAATATTAACGACACAAAATTAATCAAACGATTGATTGAGTGTATCATCTGTTTGTCACGTTAAGTTAATGGCCTGATTTTCAATGTATATTTTTTAATCAATCGATTAATTATCTATATAATTGCTGACGATTATATTTGTTTTTAATTTTAAATTTTTCTGATTTTTGTTCATTATCATTGCCAACATACGTCTGTTCCTGATGAAAATGAGATTCTTAACCTTTGCCGGGCTGCTGTTTTCTGCCGCCACATTTGCGCAAACAGCGCCCAAGGCAGATATTGGTACCATCCGCCAATCACTTAACAAACTGCAGGTTTTGGGCAGTGTGCTTTATGTAGCCGCCCACCCTGACGATGAGAACACCCGCTTGCTGGCCTACCTGGCCAACGAGAAACATTACCGTACCGGCTACCTGGCCCTTACCCGCGGTGATGGCGGCCAGAACCTGATAGGCAACGAACAGGGCGAGCTGCTGGGCCTTATTCGTACACAAGAATTATTAGCTGCCCGCCGCGTTGACGGTGCCGAGCAGTTCTTTACCCGCGCTAACGACTTTGGTTTCTCTAAAGGACCGGATGAAACGCTAAAAATCTGGGACCGTAACCGGATCCTGAGCGATGTAGTTTGGACCATCCGCCGTTTTAAACCCGATGTTATCATCTGTCGTTTCCCAACTACGGGCGAGGGCGGTCACGGGCATCACACGGCCTCGGCTATCCTGGCGCAGGAAGCCTTTACCGCGGCGGCCGATCCGAAGAAATTTCCTGAGCAATTAAAATATGTGCAGGTATGGCAAGCCAAACGTCTGTTGTGGAACACGTTTAGCTTTGGCGGCGTAAATACCACATCAGAGAGCCAGTTTAAAATTGATGAAGGTGCCTATAACCCTCTATTGGGCAAAGGTTACGGCGAAATGGCGGCCGAAAGCCGCTCTAACCACAAAACACAGGGCTTTGGCACCGCGGCACAACGCGGTCAGTTCTTTGATTATTTCAAGACCATTCTTGGCGAGGCACCTAAAAGCAGCCTGATGGATGGCGTGAACACCACCTGGGCCCGTGTACCGGGTAGCGACGGCATATCTGCTGATATTGATGCTATTAAAAAAGGCTTTGACGATGAACATCCGGATAAATCTGTACCGGCATTAATAGAGGTATTAAAAAAAGTAGAGCGGCAACGCGATTTTTACTGGCGCAACCAAAAGGTGCGTGAACTGAAAGACCTGATTGCCGCCTGTGCCGGCATCTGGATGGAAAGCTATGCCGCCGACCCGAGCTACGCCCAAAACGAAAGAATGGATGTGCGCACCCAGATCATTAGTCGCCAGGGTGTGGATGCCTGTTTGTCTGAGATTGTGTACTACAATCCAACCATGTTTCCAACCAATAAGCTGTTTAATGATGTGGCGTTAAAGCCAAACATACTCACCTCTTTTGATGGCGATTTGAAGGCGACCGAAATTACCCAGCCTTACTGGCTGCGTCATCCGCACAATCCAGGCCAGTATACGATAGACCCGGTTGACGAGAACGGCCAGCGCACGTTGCCGGAAACTACGCCTTATATGACCATTATTACGCTGAGAATTCTGGATAAGGAGATGACGTTCATCCGCCCGATTCAGTATAAATATACAGACCCAGCCAAGGGCGAAATTTACCAGCCGGTAGATGTTACCCCTGCTATTACGGCTAATATTGCCGCCCAGAACTATATTTTCAGGACAGACAGCAGTCAGCCGCAAACAGTGCAGATCAATCTGAAAACCTTCGTTAACGGCAACGGCAGCGTTAGCCTGCAACCTGTGGAAGGCTGGAAGATCAGTCCGGATAAGATCGATTTCAGCGACAAAAAGAAAGGCGATGAGTGGACTGCCGAGTTTGCGGTAACGCCCGCTAATGATAAAGCAAAAACCAGCCTCCTCACGGCTGTGGCGCAGATTAATGGCCAACAATCAAGCATGGGGATCCAGCGCATCGCCTATGATCATATCCCGCACATTACCTTATTACCGCCCGCGCAAACCAAACTGGTTGATATCAACCTGAAAACCCCCGGCAACAAAAAGATTGGCTACATAGCCGGCGCCGGCGACTTAGTGAGCGATGCGCTGAAACAGGTGGGCTATGATGTGTACCAACTGACCGAGGCTGAAGTGATGACCACAGACCTATCGCAATACCAGGCCATTATTACCGGGGTGCGCGCCTACAATGTAAACAAGCGTTTGCCGGTAATGCAGCCCAAATTGCTGGAGTATGTAAACAACGGCGGCACACTGCTGGTGCAGTACAATAATAATAACGGGGTGCTCGTTAATCCTATCGGTCCGTATCCGTTCCGCCCTGTAAATGAGCGGGTGACAGACGAAGCGGCCAAGGTAACCTTTGCCCAGCCAGACAGCGAGGTGTTAACCTCCCCTAATAAAATAGGACAAAACGACTTTGACGCCTGGATCCAAGAACGCGGCCTGTACTTTGTAGGCGATATTGACCCGCAATACCAAACTCCGCTGGAAATGAATGACCAGGGCGAAGCTCCTAAAAAAGGATCATTGATTGTAGCCAACTATGGTAAAGGCAGATTTGTGTATACGTCGCTGGCTTTCTTCAGGGAACTGCCTGCAGGTGTGCCGGGAGCGTACAGGTTGTTTGTGAACTTGATAAGCAAATAGCGTTTTAACAGAGTTTATAGAATACTGGAATTATTCCCCCTCATGTCATTTCGATGAGCACGAGGGCAGGTGTAGCGCGTAGGAGCGGAAGAGAAATCTTAGCCCCCACGCCGGGCAGGTGGCTTGCAGATTGTCTAAGATTTCTCCTCACGCCATTACGCTGCCTCCGCTTGTTCGTTCGAAATGACATAATTGTTGATACTTTAACAGGGCTTTGCAAAAATTTCCACAAATTCAGGCTCAGACAAGGCGGACAAGCGAAATAGACATGAATAAACCATTTATAAAACTCTTACTGGCGATCTGGCTGTGCCTGCCGCTTTCTCTTTCTGCACAACGTCTTAAAAAAATAGACTATCCCCTGCCCAACTGGCAAAACCTTGATTTGCAGGCCGACGGTAATTTTGGTATGAGCACCGAGAAGGCATATAAGGAATTGCTGCAAGGGAAGCCGCACGTGCCGGTAGTGGTAGCAGTGATTGATGGTGGTATAGATATTAATCACGAAGATCTGAAAAACGAGATCTGGACCAACCCCAAAGAAATACCCGGCAATAAGCTGGACGATGATCAGAACGGATACCCTGATGATGTGAACGGCTGGAACTTTATCGGCTCAGACAAAGGCAGTCTGCAGTATGATAACCTGGAGCTAACCCGCATTTTGCGCCGCGATATGGTGGAGTATAAGTATGCCGATACCCGCTATTTTACGCCAGAGCAGATGGCTAAATACAAAAAGTACCAGCAGTTGGATGATGTGCTGAACGATAAGATCAAGAAAGCGCAAAAAACATCTGAGGATCTGGGCAAGTTTCTGCCGTATATGCAAAGCCTGCTACGGTCTGTAGGTAAACAAGATCCTACTTATGTGGACATGCTGCGTTATTATCCCGAAAATGAGGTGCAGGCCGCGTTGAAAAAAATTGTACTGCTCAACTGGCGGTCGGGCACATTTGACGAGTTTAGACGGGATGAGATTGACGAGCCTTACCAGTTTGCGCAGGATGAACTGAAATATCACTTGAATATTGACTTTGATCCGCGTGATTCTATTGGCGACAACTATACTGATGACACCCAGCGCTTTTACGGCAACAACAATGTAGGCGGCCCCGGCGATGAGCATGGCACGCACGTGGCCGGTATCATTGGCGCGCAGCGCGATAACAACCTGGGCGTAAAAGGCGTGGCCGATGATGTGCGGATCATGTCGGTACGCACGGTACCAAATGGAGATGAGCGCGATAAAGATGTAGCCAACGCCATCCGTTACGCAGCAGAGAACGGCGCTAAAGTGATTAACATGAGCTTTGGTAAAGATTACTCGTGGGACAAAAAAACGGTAGATGCCGCCGTGAAATTTGCCATGAGTAAAGACGTATTACTGGTGCATGCCGCAGGTAACGACCATAAGAATACCGACGAGACTACCTTCTACCCTAACCCCCGTTACGAAGACGGCAGTGGCAAAGCCGATGCCTGGATTGAGGTAGGCGCTTCGTCTTTCAGAGATAACAACGAGTTGGCCGCCGATTTTTCTAACTACGGTAAAACCACGGTGGATGTGTTTGCGCCCGGCGTAAAAATCTACTCTACCTCACCCGATTCTAAATACCGCGTACACGATGGTACCAGCATGGCTGCACCATCTGTGGCTGGGGTAGCTGCTTTGATCCGTTCTTACTATCCTAAACTAACTGCCGTGCAGGTCAAAGAGATCATCATGAAATCGGTAACCAAGGTAAACCACGATGTAAAAGTAAAGGTAGGCGAGAAAAGCACCAGAAGTATCCCCTTTGCCGATACCTGCGTTAGCGGTGGAATTGTGAATGCCTATGAGGCCTTGAAACTGGCCGCGACGTATTAAGTAGTGGTGCACTTTATCCACATTGTCATTGCGAGGAACGAAGCAATCTCCTCGAAGGATAGTCTAGTTTGCTATCTTATAATGTGACGAGCTTATTAATTCTATTAATTGTTTTTTAATGGAATTAATGAGCCCCTCCGGTCGGCTGTCTCCGTTCCCCGCAATTGACAAATCTGTAAATCAATTGCCTATTTGCCCGGCAAAAGCAACGCCCATCATTCTATACCTGTTCAGCCATTCTACCAGTAATAAATTGGGCACCCAGCTTGCAAAAGCAATAATGAGGTAATTATTATCAAAAGCAACGCCTACGCCCATTTGATGCAGCATCCAGATGTAAAACCGCAGGGTTACTGCGGCAAAGGCCAGGGCATAGCTGCGGTTCATCATTTTTATGTGTCCCTGTATATCGCCGCGTAATACCAGTACCCAGGCCGCGGAGGTAAAAAACACCCAAAGCATATTTTGCAGCAGGAATGATAGAAACACGCCCGGGCCGCGGTGGATAAACCAGGTCATCACAAAACCGCCGGGTGAGGCAAAAAACAGCACGCCAAAAACGTAGATCTTTCCCAACAGGCGGTGTAGCTTTTTATGCTGATAAACCCATCTGGAGAATTGGAAAAACCCGGCCAGCAAAATCAGGCTGCTGCCCCAAATGTGTGCATAAAATGCAGGGAGGTACCAGCCCGTTTTTACGGCCATTTGCTTTAGCTGCAGAAAACCCTCGTCGTTCTTAAAATTAAGGTATTGGTAGGTGCTGATGCTCAAGGGCAAAATCCACACAAAGGCCAGCGCACGCAGTAGAATACCGGTAATCCTCATTTGGCAGCTAACGCTTTTTTGCTGGCTTGCTGGGCATTCAGCTTTTTATTAATAAAGGCAAGGTTATATTTATCTATAGCCGTTAATGAGTCATCAACATTGTCGTTGTACTTATCTTTTTCAGCGTAATTATAAAACAGGCTCTCCTGAAATACGTTGTTCCAGGTTGTATCCTTAAAGTGATACTTGTAATCGGCATAGATTTCGTTTTTCATATAACGCAGCATCTCGGTGTTTACCTTGTTAATGCTAGTCTTATCATCTAACGTATAGCAGGCGTTTAAGTAGCTGTCGTCCATTTGCACATACTTGGTAAAGCCAAATTTGCGGTGATTGGGCAGTTCTACCAGTTTGTTGTTCTTTATAACCAGGTAATGATAGCCGGGGCCGCCGCATACATAATAATCGCGGGTGTAGAGCGTAATTTGCAAATTGCCGGCGGTGCGCGCTTCAAAGAGCGTGTCATTTAGCTGCCTGATGCTGTTAACATTGCATTTTCCTTCAAAATTAATACCATCCTCATCTTCGCTAAAATCGGTGGATACATCGGCACCGTAAATTCTGTTATTCTTTTTATTGGCTAGGATGATCTTCTTGCGATCATAAAATTCGCCGCGACCGCCCACAAAATAATCGCGGATGGAATAGAAGATCGAAGTAAACCAATTGTCGCTGGTATTTTTCTCCTCGGTTTTTACGCTGTATTGAGTGGCGCCTTCTCCAAACACATTCCGGCGTAACGGATTTATATATGATTCCACAGTTGGCATCAGACCCAGGTCTACCAGGTAAGATGGCGGAAGGTAGACGCTGTTATGTTCCTCGCGCGAGTTGTGTTCTGTTATGCTCTCAAAGCTGGTGTTTTTCAGTGTGAAACTCTGGCCTATGTTTTTGATGCGTGGCAACAGGTTGGCTATTTGGATACCAGGGTCTTTGTCGGTTACGGTGTAGTCGTTCTTCCACCAGTAATAATCATCGCCTTTGCGTAATACGGCCAGGTTGGCGGCGTCATTCAATGGGAAGATCTGATCATATACTACCGGCAAAACCAGCTTGCCATCAAGGCTGTAAAAACCACGTTTGTGGCTTTTCTCCACCTCTATCAGCGTTGGGTAGGTTGCGCCAATGTTGTGCACCAGGTCAAAGGCTGCCGGTACTATTTCTTTTCTGCCGGGGCCTACCAGGCCCATTTGATAGTTGAGTACCGTGTCTTTATAAAAGGAAACATCAAAGTTTTTATCTCCCTTAACAACAAAGAAATAGGTTTTACCATTGAGGTGCTGAAACCAGGGAATGGTATCATACTGGGCTTTTAATGAATCGGCCGCAGCAAAGGCCGCCAGTGTTTGCGGACTGTAAATGTCTTTGTCGGTCAGCGTTTTTTCATGCACCAGGTTCTCATAATCAATATAATCACCCAGAAACTTTTTGGTGTCTACATCAACAATCTTGTAATTGTCTTTCCCCGTTTTTTTTATGCGGAAGGTGAGCATAGTTGAACGAGTCTCAATACTATCACGATGCAGATTCACTGAAAAAGTAGCCGTAGAGACCTCAGGAGTAACGGTTGTAATGGTGCAATCGGCAATATCCAGATCAAGTTTAAAAATAGGCTTGCTGTCTTTAACAGATCCGCTTTTGCCGCATATCAGGTTAACAAAGCGAGCTACCTCTCCCCGGCGGGTGGGCATATTAAAGGCCTGTACTAATGAGTCGGTTTGCGCACTTTTTACCTGCAGGCTAAAAAGGGTTAAAAACTGGGTAATGCCATTGGTATTATCAGTTTTGCTTTTGCAATGGGTAAAAAGGGTGATGCCGGCCAGCAACAATGCTGCGGCAATGAGGGTGGGATATGGTTTGGTTTTCATACAATATTGGCCGGGCAGTATTAGTGTAGCCCTTTAAATTGTTAATGAAAGATAGGCATTATTTGTATCCCTCCAAATAAAATGGCACGCTTACACTCGCGACGGCGCTACCCCATACATCTTTTTAAAGGCAAAAGAGAAATGCGACAGATCTTCAAAACCCAGATCCATATAAATAGTTGAGGGGGCGGCACCTTTCTCTTTGATAAGATAATGCGCCTCGCGCAGGCGGCGTTGTTGCAGCCATTTGCTGGGCGATGTGTGGAATGCTTTCTCAAAGTCGCGCTTAAAGGTGGCCAGGCTGCGGCCGGTGAGGTAAGCAAAACGATTTAGCCCTACGTTGAAATGGAAATTGCGGTTCATAAAAGCTTCCAGATCTATCTTGCCCGGCTCGCTAAAATCAAACAGCGTGTTCTTCAGCTCCGGATTGGTTTTGAGCAACAGCATCAGCGCTTCGGTTACCTTGTGTTCCATCAACTCCGGATCGGGAGCCTCGGTTTCCAGATAAGGTAATAACGAGTTGATAAAGGCTTTAAAGTGCGGATTGGATTCCAGTTTCAGGATGGTGCCATCAAAAGCCGGGCCGTCTACCTTATAGGCGTGCGTGAGGCTGAAATTGCGCAGCATATCCTGACTGAAGCGGATAGAGATCGATTTAAAGTCTCCGCCGTTTTCTGGCGGCACTTTAGAAAATTTTAACAACCGGTTGCGGCGCATAAAACGGAAATCACCGGGCTGATTCGCAAACTCCTGCTCGCCATCGTTCACCATCATAGTGCCTGCCACCTGGTAGCTGAAAATGTGCTCGGGTACAAACTGCTCCCCTTCACGGCTGCGGCTATGGTAGCACGAGTAAAGGATACGCGGTCGGTCGTTTGGTGCGTCGGTTGTCATTATCCAAATTTAATGGGTATAGTTTTGCTTTGTGCAGCGGGTTTGTCGATAAATTATCATATTCGCCCATAAGAACCGATGAAATACTTTTTAAGGCGTTTAAAAACGTCACCCACTCTTTTCCTGATTGCCGGGCCGCTGCTCATTTTGTTCTTTTGCTATAAAGGTTATTTTCTCATCCACCTGGTGTTTAAGCATAATATCTGGGGGTTGATGTACCCGGCTTATATTGCCATAGTGCTGCTGGCCATGCTGCTGGATGGTTTCCTGGTTAAGCGCATGCACTACAATTGGGTAACGCTGATAGAAATTGGGTTGATCGTCCTCTTCCGGATTGCCAACCGTTATGAAGAACGCGGCCTTACCCTCAATCTTTATCAAATGAGCGGTAAAGTGTTGGTAATTATTGATGACCCTAAAGGTCTTACGCCTAAAGATTTCAAACAAACCGGCATTTTTAATAAGGAATATGCTATACCGGCCGATGGGGTGCTGCGCATCAACCGCCGGGCCTTTCCTCCGGATGAGTTTAATTTTAAGACACCATCCGATTGGCAAGGCTGCACCGAGATTTTTTATTCCAAACCTGATTATCCTTTTAATTGGGAAATGGTGACCCCTGCATTTAGCAATGTAAACTATAACCGGCACGCGGCGGACAGCGTGCTGCAAAGTAAAGGATTGTTGAAGTAATTGGCATAGTTGGCGGCCTACATTTTTGTGGTTTACTAAGGCTGATTATATTTATGTCGCCAATCGTCTTACCCTCAGAAAACAACTGTATATGAGTTTTAAAGTGATATTGTTGATCTCAGTTTGTTTGTTTTTGTCATCTTCGCTTAGAAGTGAAGATACATTACGGAGTAAAAATAGAAGTGGAGTTTACACTTCTAACTTTGGTAAGGTTACTATTGCGATAACAGGTGCCTCAATAACAGGCGCATATGAATATTACGATAAATGGGATGAAAAAAACCATTCGTTTACCGATATAAACTGCTTCTACATTCATGGCAAGATATCTAAGAAGGGAGTCTGGCAAATTGTAGCATGCTACCCTGGTTACGACCTGAAAATACCTGGTAAACTGATAATATCTGACGATGACAGATCTTTGAGAATGGTTCTGACCAGATCGCCAGATGGAGGTTATTTAGCAACTGATTTTACTGATGAGAAAAATAATCAGAATACGTTCTTATTGAGAGAGAGATTAAATATCTCAGAACTGAAAGTTGTTGTTTCAAAAAAGGCCAACTTGTTTGATTATAACGGTATAACCTTTGCGCAGCGAAAGGGGTATCTTATAAGGCAAGATTTCGTAGGGGTAATTGCGACTCGCGGTAGTTATACTAAAATATCGTATAGCTCTCCAGGAACGGAAAAAAGAAGCGAGTATTGGGTTGAGGGTCGTGATTTGAACTGATTGAGCAATCAGTAGCTACCCTCTAGCCACATGCTGCCGCCTTGTGATGGTGGATGTTTTGTTAATGTATATTTCTATATTTAACCCGATGGATTCACCTGCTACCTTACCCGTACTGAGCGCCGAAGAGTTGCGCGTACTGGGTGCGCTGATGGAAAAAGCGCGTACCACGCCCGAGTATTACCCCATGTCGTTAAACAGCTTAACGGCAGCCTGCAACCAGAAAACATCGCGCAAGCCGGTGGTTAATTATGATGAGAATACGGTGGCCCACGCGCTGGATTCGCTCAAGAAACGCGGATTGATCTCAACGGCAACCGGAGGTGGCAGCCGTACCATAAAGTTTAAGCACAACTTTGCCATTGTTTACCCCATTGTACCGGCAGAGGTAGCTATTATCTGTCTGCTGATGCTACGCGGTCCGCAAACACC
Source organism: Mucilaginibacter yixingensis (assembly GCF_041080815.1). Lineage (NCBI taxonomy): Bacteria > Pseudomonadati > Bacteroidota > Sphingobacteriia > Sphingobacteriales > Sphingobacteriaceae > Mucilaginibacter > Mucilaginibacter yixingensis. The sequence continues at coordinate 5,086,821 of NZ_CP160205.1, forward strand.
TGGCGAACTGAATACCAACTCGGGCCGTTTATGGGAGTTTGAGTCGATAGACGAGGTACAACAAACTTTAGAAAAATTGGCCGCCGATGAGCCTGCTTATGTAGTTCAGCTCCCCCGCCGCGCCGGACAAAAAGAAGCCCGCTACGCCCACCTGCTGGCTGGTGAACCTGAAATAACCGAAGATGACGATGATGCCGAGCTAACTGTTCGTGCCAGCAACGCCGTAGAGCCGCGTGTGGTTTCGCTAGAACAGCGCGTAGCCGAATTGGAAGCTACGGTTGCCAGGTTGATGAAAGAGTTGGGGGTAGAGTAAGCCCTTCTTTAATAACCTCATGTCATGCTGAGCTTGTCGAAGCATTGCGGGCTGACTGGCCTTCGCGCGCCCTTCGACAGGCTCAGGCTGACATACCCATCCCTCTTTTTATAGATTTTCGATGCTGTTACTGCCTGCCTGTCACATTCAAAATAATAATACTGCTGTGCGGGATGCCCAGCGTACTGCCCGGTGTAACCTTCAGATAAGCTTTTAAGTAGCCATCCACAATGCCCTTCATGGCTTTTAGATAAGATGCCTGAAACTCAGGCTCAATGCTATCCACTGATTTGCGGAAGATGATATTGCCCTTTGCATCCACCCAGGCACTAAAAGCGTAATGAAAATCTTCATAAGCCTTGTTGATGGTGATGTTAAACTCGGGTAGCATATAATCAATAGGCGGCATATCGGGCTGCAACTCGGTAGTGTCGGCCGGGACACGCTGCACGCTGATGAGGTTGCTCGCAGGAGTTAATTGTACCGACTGACGGGCAGAGAATGCTTTGTTCAGATCGGCATTGGCAGCGGCGCTTTTCTTCTGGATAAAAGCGGTATCGGCATGGGTAAACTGCTGCATGCTGGCCGGATCTCGATGCAGCACGTTGCGGATATAGTCATCAGCATAAAGCGTCATAAACACTACCGATTTATCATTCTCAATCACCTTGTTGCGCACCTGCAGCACCTGGAATCGAATGCTGTCTTTAGTCAGCTTTTTCAGTCGCAGCCATGCCCAGGCCACGTTAAAAACCGAGTCATGATCAAACGTTACCGGATCGTCTACAAATACCTTGCGTTTGGGGTTCCAGATGTTTACGGTAGTATCGCTGGTAAAGGCCAGCTTCCAGTTGGGTTCAATCTGGTAACCATTATCGGCAAAAGAATAGCCAGAGCTAAAGGCCCGGCGCACCTCGGTAAAACGTTTGTTAAAAACCGATTTAAAAGTAGGTTGCGGCGGCGCTTGTTGAGCTGTATGTTTTACGCTGGTGCCTTTATCGGTCCCGCAAGCCACAACCATGGCCGCCAGGGTTATCAGTAAGATGCAGGTAGATAACCTGTTTGAAATGCGTGTCATCACTGACGGCTAAGATAAGGGAAAATGTGGGTAGTAGTGGTTGGAGATTAGTTAATCAGTGATCGGGATAAATAGGGCGACTAAATAAAGAAGCGGTGGAATAGTGCGATTCCCCTCTTGAGAGGGGCGGAAGGGGGGGGCTTTATACGTGCGAATAACACACCCCTGCAGTCACACCATCAACGCGCAACCTTTCAAGAGAGTAATAGCCCATAAAGAGGCAGCGAGCATCTAAAGACGCGAAGGCCAGTGCGATTCCCTCCCTTGGGAGGGTGTAGGGAGGGGTTTGTGCGATTGCATGCGGTATAAACCCCTCCCCGCCACTTCACAATGCCACCACGCCCCTCCCCAAGGAGGGATTTATTATACTCCTGCCAATTGATGGACTATTCCCCTCTCAAGAAGAGGATTTAGCATCTTTCCATCACCTATGGCGTCTTTGCGAGCGACTGCGAAAGAATTATTTTATCAACAGAAACACCAGGAAGCCCAGATAGTGACTCAGCCCCAGTTGCAAACGCTTAAGTGCTTTAGTTAAATGGTTTTCAACCGTTTTTTCTGAGATGCCCAGATACAACGCAATCTCCTTGTTGGTTTTGTGCTGTTTGCGACTTAGCTCGTAAACCGAGCGGCATTTATCAGGCAGCTGACTGATCTCCTGTTCAATGGTGTCAGTCAGGTCTTTCAGCAGGATGGTTTCTTCGGTAGAGTTATCGGTTTCGTGACCATGTACAGCGATAAAAGCTTCGCGATACTTCTCGCGCACCAGCTCTTTGCGATAATGATCAATCACCAGATGGATAACAGACGAGTAAAGGTATGACGATACCCCGTTAATGAGCGGTAATGAATGGCGCTTAACCCACAGGTTGGTAAATAACTCCTGCACAATCTCTTCACACAGCTCTTTATTGCGCAGGCGTTTCCAGGCCGCGTTATAAAGCTTTTTCCAGTGCCTTTTATAGAGTTCTTTAAAGGCGCCAAGCTTGTCATCGCGCAGCAAGTCAACAAGAATATTTTCAGACAATGTGGTATAATCCGTCATGCCAGAAATAACAGTAAAATTAGATGTTTAATTGGTTTGCTTAATAAACAGTAATATTCATTAAAATAATGCTAACCCGCAATACGCATTATCATTATTACAAGCAATAGTTGTTTAAACTCGTTTTGTTGCAATTTTTAGGCTGGTAAGCTTTTGTAAATTTCCATTATTTCATCCGAATTGATGTTTTATAATAGAATTTGAAATGGCCTTAGTGTAGAAAATACGCTATTGAATCCATTAATATGCATGCATAGTAATAAAGAAGGCGCCCATAGTAGCGCCTTCTTTGAAAAATGTTGTTCTAATTTAGTTTTTCTGCAATACAGAAAATATGTTGCCAGATGGGTCTTTAAACCAGGCAATCAACGGCCCGCCTGCGCGGAAGATGCCTCTCTCATCAGTGCTGGCGCTGCCCAGATCATAGTGCTCAAATTTTACACCTTTGGCGGTTAGTTCATCAACCGCGGTATCAATATTGTCAACCGGTAGATTAAGCACCGTGAAAACCGCGGGTACGTGGTCTGGCTTGGGGTAAACCAATACCGTGTTGTTGCCAAATTTAAGCGATAGCGTACCCTCGGGGCCGCTATCTATGCTGATGCCCAGTTTATCGGTGTAGAACTGTTTGGCTGCCTCAATGTCTTTAACGGCAAATCCGGCAAATGCCTGCTCATAAAGTATCATAAGCTTTCGTTTTAAAGTTGTTATAGAATTAAGACTCGGTTGAAGGGTTTTGTTTGCGCATACTCCATTTGTCATTCCAAACGAACAAGTGGTTGGTTGTGCGGTAGCGTGAGGAGGAATCTTATATAAGCGATAAGCCAAAGAGGTTTCTTTGCACTCGTATAAGATTTCTCCTTCGTCGAAATGACATCATGGTAAAGAGTTGCTATGTGAGCCTACCTCACCACCTCATAAAACAACCCTACCACGCCCGATTTTTCAAACGCTTTAGATTTGATCAGTTTCAGCTGCACGCGGTCGGTCACTTCTTTAAATAGTGGTTTGCCGTTGCCTAATATTACCGGCTCCAGTTTAATATGATACTCGTCTACCAAACCACGTTTGGTTAGTTCCTGCACCATCTCGGCCCCGCCGAAGATCACCATATCTTTACCCGGTTGTGCTTTCAATTTGGTAATCTCGTCGGCAACATCGCCGGAGGCAATTACAGAGTTGGTCCACTCTGCCTTATCCAGCGTTTTGCTGAACACCACTTTGCGGGTATCGTTCATCCAATGTGCAAAGGCTACCAGTTCTGGCGGAATGTTAGGCATAGCAGGCACGCCCGGCCAAAACTGAGCAAAGCCTTCATATAGCTTGCGGCCGGTTAAAATGGTATCTACATTTTCTACCATACCATCCGCCATAAAGGCGCCCATCTCATCGTCGGTACGGGTCATCCAGTCTTGCTCATTTTCCGCGCCGGCTACGCAGCCGTCAAAAGACAGGTGTATAAATAAAATTACTTTTCTCATAGCAGTTGTTTATTATGTTATAGCGAGGAGCACCCTGGGATCAAACGTTGGGGTGACGAAGCAATCTCGTCGCAAGAATAGTGCACGCGAGGAATCCCCACACAGCCTTGCTCACAATGACAATGTTCTATTTTTCTAATACACGTTTCAGGTTGTTCAAACTCTCGGCCATATCGGCTCCCAATTTTTTCGGCAGGCTCATCATAATGTGGAACATACGCATCATCAAGTTGCGTTTTCCCTGTATGGTCCAGTTGATATTGGTTTGGCCCTGACCAGCATCCCTGGTGGTAAAAGTGGCTTCAAGTCCGCCTTCGAAGGGTTTAATAAAACGCACATTGGTAATCATCTGTTGGCCTTCTTTTATGCTTTTTATTTCTTGTTCGCCCTGTCCTACTTGTTTGTTATCGCTATCCCAGGTGTACAAAAAGCCCGGCTGACCGTCAGTGCCGGTAAATGTGCGTTGCGCGTTCAGATCGGTCATTACCCATTTGCTGTAATAGTCCTGGTTTTTGAGGATGCGCACGTAGTCAAAAACTTCCTGTCGCGGGCGGTTGATTACTACCTCCCTGCTGATGGTATAATCTTCGCTGCTGGCAGCTGCGGCAATAAGGAGAATAATTATTATGGTGCCAATAAGGCCCAGAATGAAGTAAACAATGATAAGTACTAGTTCCATGATGATGATTGTTTGGAGTGATATAGTGATTATGGTTTGATGTTAAATTATAGATTATTTTTTGTTTCTGGTGATTGAACAATATAAAAGTACCCTGAAAGTCAGGCTGCCGTGAGGGGCCATTGCGCAAACATGGCGGGTTGTTTGCGACAGATTTTCTTTTTAGTTTTACTTTTACCATGAAACATGTTTCAATACTGATACCCGTGGGCCATACCAGCCTGAGTAACATTGATGGCAGCCATCATATTCTTACAGAGGTTAATAACTTTATGCAGATGATGGGCCAGCAGCCACTGTTTAACGTGCAGATGGTGGGCCTGGAGGCGCCTACCCCACAGCGTAACGGCCTGTTTACCATTAAACCCGATGTGCTGTATAAAGACATTGAGAAAACCGATATGGTGATCATTCCCGCTGTGCACGGCGATATTGAGCAGACGTTAAAGGCCAATGCCGCATTACTACCCTGGATAGTGGATCAATATAACAAAGGTGCCGAATTGGTGAGTTTTTGCATCGGTGCATTTGTGCTGGCAGCCACCGGTTTGTTAAAAGGAAAGCAGTGTGCCACGCACTGGGTGGCAGCAAATGATTTCAGGAGGATGTACCCGGATGTAAACCTGGTTGACTATAAAATTATGACCGAGGAAGATGGCATTTACACCAGCGGGGGTGCTTACTCTTACCTTAACCTGATGGTTTACCTGGTGGAAAAACATGCGGGTAGAGAAATGGCCATCATGATCTCAAAAGCGTTTATGATTGATATCGATCGCGATAGCCAGTCGCCATTCATCATCTTCCAGGGGCAAAAAGCTCACGAGGATGCCCCTGTTAAAAAAGCGCAGGAATACATTGAACAGAATTTTCAGGACCGCATTACAGTAGATCAGCTGGCAGATATGCTGGCCCTCGGTCGTCGCAGTTTGGAGCGTCGTTTTAAACAGGCCACCAGCAACACCGTAACCGAATACATACAACGCGTAAAAATGGAAGCCGCCAAGAAAAGCCTGGAGGTGAGCCGCAAAAACATTAACGAGGTGATGTATGATGTGGGTTATACCGATGTGAAAACCTTCCGCACGGTGTTTAAAAAGGTAACGGGCCTGTCGCCGGTGGAGTATAAGCATAAGTATAATAAGGCGGCGTAAGGGAACCAGGATTTAACGAATTTTTAGGATTTACAGGATAAAGCCAATACGTCTTTGCGAGGCACGAAGCAATCTCTGCAAATGCTATGTGGGTTTGCATATTCGACTATCCTGTACAGAGGTTGCTTCGTGCCTCGCAAAGACGTGTTAGATAAATAGAACAGGCATCCTGTAAATCCTAAAAATTCGTTAAATCCAGGTTCAATTTAACACCTCGCATTCAAACCCCTCATTCTGCAAAGTCGCTGCAATCTGTTCCGAAGATAACAGCCGTCCCTCTACCCTTAACACCCTGTCGCAATCTTCCAGATCGAAGTTGATGCGCGCTTCAGGGTAATGGCGCAGCAGTTTTTTGATGAGCCGCTGGCCGGTCCGTGGTTCGCATACGTTGGTTTTAAATATTTCGACCGTGGTCATCGGGCTTAAGCAAAATGTGTGGCGATGTTTTGGAGCTGGTGGGTATGGCGGCGGGTGTGCACGTCTGCAAACGTCAGTAGTTCGAAGCGCGAGAGATGCCCCATGGTAGGAAACTCGCCTGCGGTGCAGATTTCGGTCAGGTCCTCGTTTGCAGCTACTGTTACCAATTTATCAAACCCCGCACGCAACTGCGTAATGATTTCCTGCTGATCTTTGGGCTGGTCATCTGGCTGCACAAAATCGGGCCCCTGCATTTTTATCTCAAAGTTGAGGAAGATAGAGGCCAGCTGGGCGGCGTTTTGCTGCCAGTCGCGATCCGCTGCTTGTGTTGGGCCGGTAACCAGCTGTCCTGTGCCGGTAACGGATAACAAAATGTGTTGTGCTACCTGCGCCGGTGTCCAGCTGCCCTCAAATGGAACAGTATTAAATTCCTCCGGACTGAAAATGTCTAAAGCCGCCAAAAAACCATCCCTGGTTTGTTTAAGCTGTTCTGCTAATTGCTTCTCCATAAAACAAAGTTAGGCAGCACAAGCACGATGAGTGATAGCCTCCTGTGTCAAACACGGGGGGCGATTGCGACAAATGCCGCTTAATACAAATACCCAGAAGACGGCTTAGAAAGTTTACTATTGACGCGTATAGGTATAAATACTAACGTATTTATAAGTATTAGAAGTATTCAAGCCCCAGCCAGAATCAGGAGGGCGGTTCGAGGTAACTGTATATTCCAACTGCTTGTCGTCCAAACGAGATACCTGGCATGTGGTTGGGTTTGTGCCATCTGTATTAGACTGCATGAGCACGTTATTATTAAAGGTATACTTAAGGTAAGCACTTGTATCAACAACGGTTTTGCCACTTTTTGTATAAGGGTGTCCTGTTACATAAGCCCTGCCATCAGCTTTGTAGATTTCAGACCAGGCTATTAATGCATTATAAGATATTGTATAGTCTCGTATAGAGTCCTTGAGGAGGTCATTGTTAGCTAGTGAATATACTTTGATGTTCTCTTTAACCACAAGCCATTTGCCTACAAGCGAGGTGTTTGTGTTGTTTGTTTGATCTGATGGGTCGTTTTTCTTGTTACAGGCAAACATCAATGCAATTGCTGCAACGGCCAGGGTAGCTTTGATAAGGTTTTTCATGGCACAAATATAAGCTCAGTTGCGCGGTTTAGAAGTGTGTTTATAAAATCAAAATTCCTTCCATGAAAAGAGAAGGTAACTCAGTCCCCCACACCGGCCACTTCTTCCAGTACGGCGACGGCCTGGTTAATATCCTCTACATGCTCAACGCTCAGGCGCAGGCTGTTCTTGATCTCTTTCAGATTAGCGCGACGGTGGTTGAACTGCAGAAAATCAAGCACGTTTTTAAACGCCTGACTTTCAAAGTAAGGCGACTTAGGGTTGGCGATGAAGTAGCCGCGCAGTACGTTTTTCTTGAGCGATATTTTTTCAAAGCCGATGGTTTTGCCCAGCCATTGCAGGCGCATGGTACTCAGCATATCTCTTACCGGGGCAGGTACGGGGCCAAAGCGGTCATGCAGCTGTTGCTGGAAAGCTTTCAGCTCTGCCTCGTTCTCCAGTTTAGAGAGCTCGGTGTAGAGGTTGTAACGCTCGGCTATACTGGTTACATATTCATCGGGGATGAGGATCTCCTGGTCGGTATCAATCTGGGTAAAGCTGACGAACGGGCGGGGTTTCTCGTCGGTAAACAAACCTTTAAACTCATCGTCTTTTAGTTCCTGAATGGCTTCGTCGAGGATCTTGTGATACATTTCAAAGCCAATCTCGGCAATAAAACCACTTTGTTCGGCGCCCAGCAGGTTACCGCTGCCGCGGATGTCCAGATCGCGCATGGCTACATTAAAACCGCTGCCCAGATCGCTAAACTCTTCAATGGCGCTCAGTCGCTTACGGGCCTCGGGAGTTAAAGTACTCATCGGCGGGCTCAGCAAGTAACAGAATGCCTTTTTATTGCTTCGGCCCACCCGGCCACGCATCTGGTGCAAATCGCTCAGGCCAAACATGTGCGCGTAGTTGATGATGATGGTATTGGCGTTCGGGATATCCAGTCCTGCCTCAATAATGGTAGTGGCCACCAGTACATCATAATCGGCGCTCACAAATTTTAGCATCACGTCTTCCAGGTCATCGCCCTCCAACTGCCCGTGAGCTATGCCTATTCGGGCCTTCGGGACCAGCTTTTTGATCAAGCCACCCAGTTGCGGTAAGTCGGCTACGCGGTTGTGGATGAAGAATAATTGTCCGTTACGACCCAGTTCAAACTCTACGGCTTCTTTAATCAGCTTCTCGTTAAAAACGTGCAGCTCGGTTACTACCGGCTGACGGTTTGGCGGAGGGGTAGAGATGATGGAAAGATCGCGCGCTCCCATCAGCGAGAAGTGCAGCGTACGCGGGATAGGCGTTGCCGTCAGCGTCAGCGTATCTACATTGGCGCGCATCTGTTTCAGTTTTTCCTTTACGGTTACGCCAAATTTTTGCTCTTCGTCAATAATCATCAGGCCAAGGTCTTTAAACTTCACATCCTTGCTCACCAAACGGTGGGTACCAATAATGATATCAACCTTACCCTGCTGCAATTTTTCCAGCGATTCTTTGATCTGCTTGGTCGATTTGAAACGGTTGATGTAATCAATATTAACCGGGAAGCCCTTCAGTCGGTCTGAAAATGTTTTGTAGTGCTGTGCCGCCAAAATGGTGGTTGGTACCAATACAGCCACCTGCTTGCTATCGGCCACGGCCTTAAACGCTGCGCGGATGGCTACTTCGGTTTTGCCGAAACCCACGTCGCCACAGATGAGGCGGTCCATCGGGTGCGGCGATTCCATATCGCGTTTAAAATCATTGGTGGCCTTTTCCTGGTCGGGCGTGTCCTCGTAAATAAAAGAGGCTTCCAGCTCATTTTGCAGGTAGCTATCGGGCGAGAAGGCATTGCCGCTTTGAGATTTGCGTACCGCATAAAGCTTAATCAGATCTCGGGCAATGTCTTTAACTTTTTTTTTTGTGGTTTTTTTGAGTCGCTCCCAGGTATCGGTACCCAGCTTGTTCATTTTGGGCACGGTACCCTCTTTACCGCTGTATTTAGAAATACGGTTAAGCGAGTTGATGTTGACGTACAGCAGGTCGTTATCGGCATAAATGAGCCTGATCATTTCCTGCATTTTGCCGTTGGTCTCCACCTTTTCCAGTCCGGCGTATTTGCCAATACCGTGGTCAATGTGGGTTACGTAGTCGCCCGGTTTTAGTTCACGCAGCTCTTTGAGGGTGATGGCCTGGCTGCGCTGATAACCTTTCTTGGGCTTGTATTTATAGTAACGGTCAAAAATCTGGTGATCGGTATAACAGGCAATCTTCTGCTCCTGATCTACAAAACCCTCGCGGATGGACAGGTTAAGCGGAATGAACTTTACCGTTTTATCCAGGTCATCCAAAATGGCATACAAACGCTCTACCTGTTTAGGCGAGTCGGTTAGTATGTAATTGGTGATGCCTTCGGCCGTGTTGTTTTTAAAATTGTGGATGAGCAGCTGGAAGTCTTTGTTGAACGATGGCTGCGGACGTATGTCAAACCTGATCTCGTTACGGCCATTGTAAAAGAACTGCTTGCCAAATTCTATCACCGGGTAGTCGGCCAGTTGGTCGGCTATCAGTTTCTCGTCGGTAAAGTTAAATTTCGGATCGATCCATTCCGGGTTATGTTGCTTTTCATCAGCGCTGAGCGCTTTCCATAACTGGTTGGCTTTTTTGTAGCCCTCTTGGATGATGTCGAAGGTAAACTGCACATCCTTAATCCACAATTGGGTACTTGGATCGATGAATTCCAGCAGAGAAATATTGTTGGTGGTGAGGAACTTTGATTGTACGTTGGGCACAATGGTAATGCTCTTCATCTGTTCAACAGAAAGCTGGCTCTCTATTTCAAACGTGCGGATAGACTCAATCACATCGCCAAAAAACTCAATGCGGTAAGGCAGGTCATGCGAGAACGAGAAGATATCCACAATGCCGCCACGTACCGAAAACTGCCCTGGCTCGTACACAAAGTCAACCCGGTCAAAATCATACTCTACCAGAAACTCGGTAATGAAATCAATACTGAGTTTGGTGTTAACGGCAATTTCGAGCGTGTTTTTCTCCAGTGCTACGCGATCAATCACTTTCTCGGCCAGCGCTTCGGGATAGGTAACGATGAGTTTGCCGTATTCAGACGAGTGGTTCAACTCGTTCAGCACCTCGGCCCGGGCCAGCACATTGCTGCTATCGGCCTGGGTAAACTCAAATGGTTTGCGGTATGATGATGGGAAAAGGCAAACTTCTTTGCCGGTCAGGTTTTCCAGATCGGCCTGGAAATAGCCGGCCTCATCGCGGTCTGGCAGTACAAAAACCATGGGCTTGTGCTGCAAAAAATACAAAGCTACCGCCACGGTCGCATCGGCAGATACAACCAAACCACGCAGCTGCACGCGGGCATTTTTTGAAGCATTGAGGGCTGTTGCCAGCTGCTTCACCCGTTCGTCTGCCTTATATTCGTCTAAAACTTCGCGGATATTCAAAGCGCTGCAAATATAGTTTTTGTTGGTTAATTAGACATAAATGTAGAGCCACATATTTGTGGCTTACCGGCGATAGACATACGGGAGCCACAATTATGTGGCTCTACGGGGGAACAAAAACGGCGACTCTAGTAAGATCAATACGCTTGTACTTTCCAATGCCTATATTTACATTTAAATACTTCGCCCCCGTATTAGACCTGTCATCAAAGCAGCATGAAAACGGCTAAGACATATGTTTTTAAACCACGTCGATGGGGTTTTGAACTCATCTTTTTTTTGGTGTTTCTGACACCACCGGTTGCCTTAATTATTAGCGCATGGCGGTATCCGTTGGTTGTTTTACTGGGTTGTTCGGCCCCCGCTTACCTGCTATATCTCCAGCAATATGTTATTCGAGTAATTTGTCAATACAACAGAGCCGATAGTAACAAAACGATTATTATCAACGAAGATAGAAATGAAATGACTTTCCTTCAGAACGACGAAAGTTTTGTTATTCATCGCGATGACGTAGAAAAGGTGCTGCTATTCGATCAGTCTAATTTGGGAAAGTTCGGAACTTATAGATATATGGTCATATGCACGTTCGACAAGCAATTGCTCATAACTAATTTTACTGTTCCGCGACAAGGGTTCGATAATATTTTGTCAAGATTTCTGAGCAATAAGCCGCGTCAGACTTTTATAAAGAGATTTAACTTTATTAGCCCCGAATACCTGAGCATTTACAAACAAAAACGGCGGCCAGAGGCCGCCGGATAATCGTCACTCGCGTTATCGATGCAGGTATTGGGAAGATAAAAAGAAGCGGTGGAATAGTGCGATTCCCCTCTTGAGAGGGGTGGAGGGGTGTGTCCTTATATACGTGCGAATGACACACCCCTGCAGCCGCACCGTCAACACGCCCCCTCTCAAGAGGGGATTTTTAACATTTTCCCAACACCTGTGGTGTCATCGCGAGCGACTGCAATGTTTGTTTTAGTTAGCAGAGAACACGAATCTCTGATTAACTGATCTTTAATTTCTGTCAAAGACGATTAAAAAGTGTACTTTACACCCAGTCCTGGCGAAATATCAAAATACGGACCATGTGCGAGTTCTAAACGCGGCATCAGGTCAAGGTTAATGGCAATAGGCGCCGTTGGAATTTTGTATTCCATGCCGATGATACCGTCTGCGCCCAGCAAGATGGTGTTGTTTTGATAGTTGATATCGTCGGTACCAAAACGACGGTAGGTGCCAGCACCCACGCCGCCAATGTGCGCGCCAAAGCCGTAAAAGAATTTCAACTTGTCTACATCAAAAACAGGTACATGCTTTTCCCACAGGCCGCTAAATACCACGCCGTGCGAGCGGAAGCCAACGATGCCTTCCAGTGCGGTATCATCCTCATAAAAATATTTGATGGATGGGCCAACCTCATAGCTGAAATGCAGGCCAACGGCCGTTTTATAATCTTGGGCTGATGCGTGCTTTACGCAGAAAAGTAATGTCAGGGCAAAAATGATTAGGGAAGTTTTTTTCATAGTGGTAGTATTTGCAATAAAACGCCTCTATTGACAATTTATTGACCATATAGTTTAAAAAAATGAAAAATAGTAAATCAAATAGCGGCGTTATCAGTTGATAACCATGTTGTAAAAGCAAGCCAAACCGATAGATATATCGCTTTTTACCGCATATTTCGGCCCGCTCAAAACGGGGCAAAATTTTTAACTTTGCACTTTAGTTCTACATTTGTGATAACATGCGCAACCAAATAAAGCACCAGGAAACAATTGACTACTTTTTAAAGGTGGTTTGGCAAACTGTGGCTAATCGCTACAATCAGATGGTGGCCGAGTTTGGTATTACACAGTCTATCGGGTATCTGCTTATTAACATCAATGAGCAGGAAGGCACCACGGTTTCTGAAGTAGCTGCTTTGCTGGGGCTGAAATCAACCAGCTTGTCGCGCATGCTGAGTCAACTGGAAAAGATGGACCTGATTTACCGTCAAAGCAATGAGGGCGACAAACGCTCGGTAAAGATCTTCCTGACCGAACTGGGTAAAGAAAAACGCCACCTGGCCCGCGGCTTGGTAAAACAGTTTAACAACTACCTTAATGCCCATATTTCAGAGAAAGAGAAAGACCAGTTGATCAACACGCTGAAAAAGATCAATCAACTCACATTAAACTACAAGCCCGAATAATACCCCGGGCCTTCCCGCCGTTGTAGTAGTCTAAAAGTTTAATTTGTTAAAAAGTGTTAAGCTGCTGTAATTGCCGTTTAAAACAATAAATTTGCCGATTGAAAAGTAAATGAGCCGGTTACTGATTATTTGTTGTTTGAGCCTGTTTGCGCTGTCGGCCTGTAAAAAGGCTAATGGGGATATTGCGCAGATCAAAGAGCAGGCCGCAAAAGACGACCAGTTGCTGCGTGATTATATAGCCCAGAATGGACTAACTGGTCAGGCCAAACAGGTAAAGCCGCTGGGTAGCAATGTAGATACCATAGGTGTTTGGTACATAGTAAGCGATCCGGGAACGGGGAGTAACGTTATTGCCAACTCATCGCTAATTACGGTGGGCTATACCGGAAAAATATTAACTACCGGAAAGGTGTTTGCCTCAACCGATACTTTTCACCCGGCTTATACCCTGGGTAACCTGATTAAGGGCTGGCAATTGGGCCTCACCTACTCAGGCGTAAAAAAAGGCGGTAAGGTAAGGTTGCTAATGGCATCGCGCTATGGCTATGGGCCCTATGATCAGCCTAATCTGAACCTGCCGGCAAACAGTGTGCTTGATTTTGATATTGACATTTTTGATATAACGAACTGATAACTTTTAAATGAAACCAATAACTTTTACGCTGATCCTGATTTGTGCAGTTGCCATGGTGTCGTGCCGTAAGGACAGGAATAATGTCGATATTAAAACATACGACCAGCAGCAGATGGTGCAGTACATGAGCGAAAACGGTTTAACCAGCAGCATGCAGCGCGACCTGACCAGCGGAGATACTACCGGTATGTACTACCAGATACTTACACCGGGCAACACCGCAAAGCCTATTGATTATTCAACTCAAGTATCGGTGGTTTACACACTCAAAAGTTTTGACGGCAAATTTGCCTCAACCGATACCACTTATAATCACTACTATAATTTTGTTGGTCATATTCAAAACAACCAATATATGGCCAAAGGTGTGATGCTTGCTTTGATCAATAACCTGAAATATGTAGGTGGCCGTATGCGTTTATTGGTGCCGTCTCACCTGGCTTTTGGCACAGCTGGTCGTGGTACGGGTAGTAGCGATGCTAATAACCGTGTAGCGGGTAATCAGGGTCTTGATTATTATATCAACATTGTTGATAATCAGGCTGCGTATGATGATGTGGCTATAAAAAACTATATACTAGCTAATAACTGGAAAGAATCTGACTTTACTAAGTTGCCAAGCGGTGTGCGCTACAGAATTACACGCGCAGGCGTTGCCAGCAATACAGTTACGGCAACATCTGTACTGGAGGTTCAATACTCTGGTTTCTTGTTTGATGGCATTTTAACCGCCGACTCTTACAATACAAGCACAGGCACGGGCGTTTCCATGGATCTGTCTACAGACACGCATACTGGTTTGAGACAAGCATTGCTGTATGGAACGCCTGGCGCACAAATGACGGTTTTGGTGCCTTCTACGCTGGCTTACGGCACAGATACCAATGGCGGCACTATTCCGGTTAACAGCTGTTACCGTTATGATGTAAATATTCTATCGGTTCAACAATAAAAGGGAAAAATAACGAGAACGCTTTAGCGTTCGATAATAAAAAAGGCGATATCGTTTAAGATGTCGCTTTTTTTATTGCGATAACTGTCGCGCTTATTTATTCAGTGCTGTCTTAAATGCTTTTAAACAACGATCCCGCGCCATGCCGTGGTCAACAATAGGTTGGGGATATTGGCTAAAATCGGCATACTCTGGCACCCATTTTTTGATGTATTCCATCTTGGGATCAAAACGTTTGGTTTGTGATTCGGGGTTGAAAATGCGGAAGTATGGTGCTGCATCCGTGCCCGAGCCCGCTGCCCATTGCCAGTTGCCCACGTTGCTGGCCATTTCATAATCCAGCAGTTGCCGGGCAAAATAGCGCTCGCCCCAGCGCCAGTCTATCAGCAAATCCTTGCTTAAAAAACTGGCTACTACCATGCGTACACGGTTGTGCATAAAACCGGTGGCATTCAGCTCGCGCATGCCGGCATCAACCAGCGGGTAGCCGGTTTGGCCCTGGCACCAGGCCTCAAACTGCTGTTCATTATTAAGCCAGTGGATGCGATCATACTCAGGACGAAAGGCATGATCCATAGTGTGTGGGAAATGATCCAGCACCATCATGAAAAACTCGCGCCAAACCAGCTCGTTTAGCCATGTTTTATCATGATGCCGGTTAGCGGTGGCCGCCAACTCGCGGATGCTTACCGTGCCGAAACGCAGGTGCATGCCGATGTGCGATGTGCCTTCGATGGCCGGGAAATCGCGCTTATCGGCATAATCGGCCAGTACATGCTCGTAATTGGTTCCAGGCAATTCGAGGGTGCTTTTTTCAAAGCCGATGTCTTTGAGCGATGGCCAATGCAGGTGCCCGGTTTGAAAAAGGTTTTTCAGGTATTTTTTTACCGGGTATGCTTTCAAATAAAACGGCTTCAGTTGCTTATGCCATTTACGCATGTAAGGCGTGTAAACGGTATAAGGCTTGCCATCGTCTTTGGTGATCTCATTGCGGTCAAAAATTACCTGGTCCTTATAGGTATGGAAGCGGATATCATGCTGTTCTAGCAATGAGGCTATGGCTTCATCGCGCTTTTTGGCAGGAGGTTCATAGTCGTGGTTGGTATACACATCGGTAACCTGGTAATCCTGCAATACTTTCTTCCAGGCTTTCTCCGGCGTTTCGTGCATTGTGAGCAGGCTGCTGCCATGCTGGTGCAAGGCAGCGCGCAGAGCTTCCAGTGTTTGGTAGATAAACGTTACGCGGGCATCGTCCTTATCTTCCAGTTGATCTAAGATCTCCTTGTCAAAAATAAAAAGGCACAACACAGGGTTCGGTCCTTTCAGAGCGCGGTAAAGCCCGGCGTTGTCATCCAGTCGCAAATCGCGGCGATACCAGAAGATGGAGATGGGGTGTTGCATGGTGGTTAGTTGTATTAGTCTATTGTCCGTTATGTCATGCTGAGGAACGAAGCATCTCTGTAGGTATGCTCACCAAGTGCATTATCGTTAACTTGTCCTTAGAGATTCTTCGCTACCGCTCAGAATGACATGTTGGCTATTTTGATGGTGGCCATTCCACTATATCTTCATTTAAAAATCTCCAATCAGGATTTGTTTCGCCAATTAAACCAACCTTCTTTTTCCTTAACCATCCTTTAATTTCTTTTTCACGATCAATGGCTTGTTGCACATGTTGGTATCTTTCAAACCAAATAAGATAATAACATTGATATTTATGTGTGAAACTATTTGGTTGGTCTGCCCCGGTATAATGTTCGTATAAACGGCGTTCCAGGTTGTTTGTAATGCCGGTATAAAGAACTCTTTTAGATTTATTGGTGAGGATATAAGTATAGAAATTGTAACTGGACATTCTTAAAAATAATCAAATGTTTCAATTGGAAGATGGTTATATCGAACCTAAGGAAATGTCCTCAGAGATGCTTCGTTCCTCAGCATGACAAAATGGATTATATCCTGGTTCAATAGATCTCCATCAACGCCCCTTCTACTGTTGGGAACATAAACACAAATCCCGTTTGCTCAATTTTTAATGGCGATGCGCGGATGCTATCTAATACCACCATGGCCATTTCGCCAAATAGCAGCCTGATCAAGAACTCCGGAACCTTTGGCGCCCAAAGCGGACGTTTCAGCTGTTTTGCTACTGCTTTGGTAAGCTGCGCATTGGTGACCGGGTTGGGTGCCACCATGTTATAAACACCCGATAGGTTTTCATGTTCAACGGCGTGCAGGTACATATCAGTTACATCCTGCTGATGGATCCACGGGATGTACTGTAGCCCGCTACCCAGTGGCGAGCCAAAGCCGAATTTGATGGGCATGGCCAGTTGAGGCAGTGCGCCACCCTGTTTGGTAAGCACCACACCTGTGCGGAATTTTACGGTGGTTAAGCCCTGTTGTAAGCCTTCGTCTACCGCTTGCTCCCACTGCACACAGCAATCACCTAAAAAGTTGTTGGCGGCGGGGTGATTCTCCTTTAGCAGCGTATCGCCGTTATTACCATAATAGCTGATACCCGACGCAGAGATGACCCGCTTTACCCGGTGTGGTTTACGTTTCATGAGGTTATAGATCAGTCGGATGGATTCCGTGCGGCTCTTAATAATCTCCTGCTTGCGTTGATCGGTCCAGCGTTTCTCTGCAATAGGCGCCCCGGCCAGGTGAATAATCAGGTCAACCCCATCAATACACTGCTCGTCTATCTGTCCCTTCTCCACATCCCATAGAAACGTTTTTACGCCAGGCTCCTGCTTTGCCGTGCGGCTTAATAGTGCTACGGTGTGGCCTTTAGCCAGTAACGCCTGGGTGAGCTGCTTGCCCAGCAGCCCGGTGCCGCCTGTTAGGAGTATATGTTTGGTTGCCATTGTTTCAATTGCTTGTTAACGGTGGTGTTAAAAATAAAGAAACCTTTGATTTGCCGCTACGTGGTTTGTGCTGTGTTTTCAAATAGTTGTATCAATGCCTCCTCATAACCGAGGCACTCGTGAGGTACAATCTTGCTGATGCTGTTGTCTGTACAAACCCTGTTATTCTTCAGGCTTTCCACAAAGCTTTCGGCCTGTGCATAGCGTGTGCCGGTAAACAAATGTAACCAGTATGACGATAGCCGGGGGAAGCGAAAAGGCAACGTAACAATGTCCCGTTTAAGATGATGAACGCAGGCATAGCCTTGCATCAATTGTTTAAATGTGAGCGTGTCTGGTCCGCAAATATCAAAGGTTTGGTTATAAGCCGTTTCTTTTAATGCAACGCCTTCCAGGTAGGTCAAAACGTCGTTAAGGGCAATTGGCTGGCATGGGGTGTTTACCCATTGTGGCGCAATCATAAAGCGAAGTTTTTCGGTCAGCTTATGGATCATCTCAAACGAGGGGCTCCCCCGGCCAATAATTATCGAGGCCCGCAGCGCGGTTACAGGCAGCGGTCCTTTTTTTAAGGTGTCTTCTATGTGCTGGCGCGATGCGGTAAGCGGCGAAGGGGGTTGGGCGAGGCCTCGCACGTAAATAACCTGCCTGCAAGAAGTGCGGCTCAATGCCTCCACAAAGTTATGTGCCGAGTAGGCTTCCAGTTGACTAAGATCTTTATCCTGCGACATGGATGGCACCAGGTAATAAGCAAGGTCAACATCTGGCGGGATGGATGCGATGCTTTCGGGCCGCAGCAGGCTACCGGTAACCACGGTAACTTTGCCCTCAAGGCCGCTTTGCTGGTAGAAACGCTTTCTGTCGCTCACCAGGCATACCACCTCATGCCCTTGCCGCAGCAGGAAAGGAATAAGCTGCGTGCCAATATAACCGTTGGCCCCGGTGAGCAAAGCTTTCATATATGCCTATTGCAACAACAAAAGGCACTCACCGGTTTTAGTACAAGATATTCTTAAATGGTTTAACGCAGGCGATCTGCTGAGCGTACCAGGGCTTCGTCTTTGCGGATGTTGCGGATAGCGATCAGCATCAGTACCAAACTAATGGTAGATAGCAGTATGCCGATACCATAATTATCAGTACGTACCGTTACGCCAGCCAGTGTGGTATTTACCGTTTGCGCCTCCCAGAAGCTAAAAACGATGATGAGCAGCATAGCCATGTAGCTCATTACAATCTGCTTTTTGCGGTCTTTATACATAAAGATAACGCCCAGCGGTATCAGCGCGGCAGCTACTGCGCCAATGCTCAATGCGGTAAAGGGCTTAATGAGCGTCAGCTGACCTTTAACATCCTGGTAAATACCGGTAACTTTTATAGTAACTGGTGTGCCGCCAATGTACACATTGTGCACCAGCGGAAACAGAAATATAGCGAACAATACAATTGAAGCGAACAGCAGGAAGATGCTTTGTACTCGTTGTAACATTTTTTTACGTTTTGTATTGCGAAGATAGGGGAAAGTCGGGAAGTCGGGAGGAGAAAAGTTAACACGATATTTAGTGGGATGAGAATTAATAATTGTGGTTTCGCGCAGAGGTGTTTGTTATTTTAGGACATTTGCTGCGCGATGAATATAGATCTGAGAATTAATCAGGATGGTAACAAGTACTATAATAAATGGGTCAAAGACACAAAAGTTGGGTTATTTATTATTGCTCCCGCATTATTGATCTTTTACATTGGGGCAGGTATTGTGATTTACGGGTTAACTTTAAAATATATCCTAATATCTATTTACCCGGTGTGTCTAATATTATTAGCTTTTGTCCGGCCATATTTTTCCAGAAAAGATCTCAATAAGATGGTGAGGGAATTGCGCTTAATAGATAAAGATATTTCAATAGAAACTTACAAGTGGTTTTCATTGGCACCTATAATAGAAACTTTTCCGATTGACTCTATAACGGTCAATGAAGCGCATAATATTTCTTTTTTAAAGGTCAGAAGGTGCACAAGATTAGCAGCACCATAGTTCAAGACGCTTCATTTTTTATTGTTGATGCATATTTTGATAATTTAACAGATCTGCTATTGCTTTTAGAGAAAAGTGTGACAGAACCAAGACCTTAGTCATCATCATTCAATCGCCCCGACTTCCGGACTTTTCCTACCTTTGCCCCGTGGCTGTACATCGCTTTTTTATTGAACTGGCTTACAAGGGCACCAACTATCACGGCTGGCAAATACAGCCTAACGCCGTGAGCGTACAGGAACTGTTGAATAAAGCGCTGAGCACCATTTTGCGTGCGCCGATTGACGTCACCGGTTGCGGTCGTACTGATACCGGTGTGCATGCCACCGAGTTTTTTGCTCATTTTGATACCCCCCAGCCCCCTGAAGGGGGAGTTAATAGAGCACTGGAAAAGTTGCTCGGGGCAAATGGATGCGATGGACTGGTGAGAAGTCTTAACGGCCTTTTACCCTATGATATCGGCATTAAAAACGTTATCCCTGTACACGCTGATGCTCATACCCGTTTTGACGCTACGCTGAGATCATATCAGTATCATATCCATTTTTGGAAAGATCCTTTTAAGGAAGATCGCTCCTGGCTGCTGCGCGACCGGCCGGATGTGGCTCTAATGAACGAGGCGGCGAAGATTATCACGGAGTATATTGATTTCAGTTGTTTCAGTAAATCAAACACGCAGGTGTTTACCAATAACTGTAAGATCAGTCGTGCGGAGTGGGAACAGACTGCGGATGGATTGATCTTTCATATTTCTGCGGATCGGTTTTTGCGCAATATGGTACGCGCCATTGTAGGTACGCTGATTATGGTGGGGCGAAAGGAAATAACACCCGAAGGTGTTCGGGCTATTATAGAAAGCAAAAACCGCAGTAACGCCGGTGAGTCTGTACCGGCTTGCGGGTTGTATTTAACGGAAGTGAAGTATCCTTACCCCCTGGGTTGATTTCGGATTTCGAATGTTCGATTTCGGAATTAATAATAGGGTAGTGTGTAGGTCCGAAATGAATATAAGAAATTGAAATTAACAAATAGGAAAATCAGGAATAGTAAATTGTACAAATCCGAAATCGAATATTCGAATTCCGAAATAAACAAATGGCTGAAGTAACAGGAAAAGCAATAGACTGGCGACTGCTGGGCAGGGTGATGCATTATGTAAAGCCCTATAAAAGCATTTTTGCGATTGGCGCGTTCCTCACCGTTTTTTTGGCGGTGGTGGCGCTGGCGCAGCCTATACTGATGCAAAAATCGGTAGATGATTATATTGTGGTGGGCAACTACAACGGCCTGGTAATGATTGCCTGCCTGATGATTGGCCTGCTGATTGTACAAACCGTAGCCCAGTACTGGCAAACTTTTTTAACCAATGCCCTTGGCGAATCGGTGATTCGCGACTTGCGGATTGACGTGTTTAATCACGTTACCGCCATGCGTCTGCGTTATTTTGACCGCACGCCTATCGGAGTACTCATCACCCGCACCGTGTCTGATTTGGAAACCATTGCCGATATTTTCTCGGAAGGACTGATCTCTATTATTGGCGATATGCTGCTGGTAATTGCCATTATTGTTTGCATGCTGGTAAAGGATTGGAAACTGGGATTGATCACGTTGATCCCCATGCCTTTGCTGTTCCTGTCGACTTATATCTTTAAAGAGGCCATCAAGTCGTCTTTTCAGGAAGTACGTACACAGGTGGCGCAGTTAAACACTTTCCTGGCCGAGCATATCTCAGGCATGAGCATCATCCAATACTTTGCCCGGGAAGAGCAGGAGATGGGCAAGTTTATGAACGTAAACCGCAAGTACCGCGATGCCAACATTCGTTCTAACTGGTATTACTCTATCTTTTTCCCGGTGGTGGAGATCTTGTTCTCTATCAGCATTGGTCTGTTGGTATGGTACGGTTGTAAGCGCATCCTGTCAGATCAGCAAATGAACAGTCTGTCGGCAACCGGTAAGGGTATTACACCGGGTACGGTGCTGGCGTTTATTAGCTTGCTCAACTTGCTGTTCCGCCCTATCCGTCAGCTGGCCGATAAGTTTAATACCCTGCAAATGGGCATGGTAGGCGCCGACAGGATTTTTAAGGTGTTGGATACTAACGATACCGCCCCAAATCAGGGTAAACAAACAATACCCATTACCGGCGATATCCGTTTTAAAGATGTGTGGTTTGCTTATGTTGATGATAACTGGGTGCTGAAGAATATCAATTTCCACATCCGCCCCGGCGAAACACTGGCATTGGTGGGCGCTACGGGTGCCGGTAAATCATCCACTATCAATATCCTCAATCGTTTTTATGAGATTGGTAAAGGCGAGATTACCGTAGACGGTGTTAATATTGATGACTACGAAGTTGGCTATCTGCGCTCGCGCATCGGTACGGTCATTCAGGATGTTTTTTTGTTTTCTGATACCATTGCCAACAACATCAGCTTGAATAACCCTGCCATTACCCGTGAGCAGATCATCGCGGCAGCAAAAGATGTGGGCGCACATGATTTTATTATGCGCCTGCCTGGTGGTTATGATTACAACGTGATGGAGCGCGGCGCCACCCTATCTGCCGGTCAGGCACAGCTGATCTCGTTCATCCGTGCCCTGGTGTATAATCCGGCTATTCTGGTGCTGGACGAGGCCACTTCATCTGTAGATACCGAAACCGAACACCTCATTCAAGTAGCGATTGAAAAACTAATGCAGGATCGTACGGCCATTGTTATTGCCCACCGCCTGTCTACCATTCAAAGTGCCGATAGGATCATCGTGCTGGATCATGGCGAGATTAAAGAAACAGGTACACACCAGGAATTGCTGCGCATTGAGGATGGGTATTACCGCAAGCTGTATGATTTGCAGTTTAATTCGGCGGGGATAGTTTTGAACCAGGATTTGAAGGATGGTAAGGATTTGTAGGATTTCAGAGTTGGTACATATGTCATCCCGACGAAGGAGGGACCTTTTCGGAGCGACATATCGGGATGCATAATCGAAAAGATCTCTCCTTCGTCGAGATGACAATTGGGATAAAACGAGAGAAGCGGCCATCAGCCGCTTCTCTCGTTTTATCTTAAAAAATCCGAAATTGAAATTCCCAATTCCGAAATCAGCTTTACATTTTCGGCATTCTGCGCATCATGTTGGCCATGGCGGCAGGGTTGCTCATTTGTTTCATCACCTTGCGCATGTCTTCAAACTGTTTGATCAGACGGTTTACCTCGGTAATGTTGGTGCCAGAGCCTTTGGCAATACGGGTGCGGCGGCTTTGGTTAATGGCATCGGGGTTCTCTTTCTCGTATGGCGTCATCGAGTTAATAATGGCCTCGATTGATTTGAAGGCATCATCATTCACCTCCACGTCTTTCATCATTTTGCCTACGCCCGGTATCATGCCCATCAGATCTTTCATGTTACCCATTTTTTTGATCTGCTGTATCTGGCTGTAGAAGTCGTTAAAATCAAACTTGTTCTTGCGGATCTTCTTTTGCAGTTCGGCAGCCTGTTTCTCGTCAAACTGCTGCTGAGCGCGTTCTACCAGGGATACCACGTCGCCCATGCCCAGGATACGCGATGCCATACGATCAGGGTGGAAAACATCCAGCGCTTCCATTTTCTCGCCGGTACCGATGAACTTGATCGGCTTGTTCACTACCGATTTGATTGATAGTGCCGCACCACCGCGGGTGTCACCATCAAGTTTGGTTAAAACCGCGCCGGTAAAGTCAAGGCGATCGTTGAACACCTTGGCGGTATTCACCGCATCCTGACCGGTCATGGCGTCAACCACAAACAAGATCTCGTGTGGGTTAACGGCAGCTTTTACCTGCTCAATCTCCTGCATCATGGCTTCATCAATAGCCAGTCGACCGGCGGTATCAATTATGACCACGTTATTATTATTCTGTTTGGCCAGAGCCACACCTTCGCGGGCAATGGCAATCGGGTCGGTAGTTTCGCGGTTGGCATAAACCGGAATACCTATCTGTTGACCCAATACTTCCAGCTGATCTATCGCCGCAGGGCGGTAAACGTCGCCGGCTACCAGTAAAGGTTTTTTATTTTTTTGAGTTTTTAAGAAGTTAGCCAGCTTACCGCTAAAAGTGGTTTTACCCGCACCGTTCAAACCTGCAATCAGGATGATGGTTGGCGTAGCCGGAAAATTTACTTCTGAAGTGCTGCCGCCCATTAAGGCAGTCAGCTCGTCATTCATGATCTTGGTGAGTAATTGACCAGGCGAAATAGAGGTCAACACGTTCTCGCCCAATGCTTTCTGACGAACTTCGTCGGTAAATGTTTTGGCCGTTTTATAGTTAACGTCGGCATCAAGCAGCGCCTTGCGGATCTCTTTCATGGTCTCTGCCACGTTGATCTCGGTGATGGTGCCCTGCCCTTTCAGGACTTTAAACGCCCTGTCTAACTTATCTGAAAGATTTTCAAACATCTTGTACTATGCTATTTATCTCAAATTTTGAGGAGACAAAGGTAAGATTTTTATCCTTTAATTTCACCTCTCCCCGGCCCTCTCCAAAGGAGAGGGAGATTTAAAGCGTATTAATACTTCCTGTGCTATTTTGCTCTCTCCCTTGGAGAGGGCCGGGGTGAGGTTCACACCCAGTTCAGCGCCAGAAAGAAGATAAACTGCATTGCCAGCAATACCGGAGCCGCATAATTCAACCGCTTAAAGCGGAAAGATTCATATAGCGAGAGCATGATCAGGCTCAGCAAAAACCAGCAGACGTAGTTTTTGAAAGGGATAACATCATTGGCCCAGTCCCAATAATTAAAGTGCATGGCTACGGGCTCAATACAAATATCCAGCAGCACCAGCAACAGAGCGCCGCAAACAATACGTAAGAGTTTGTTGCGCATACCTGTTTTTTGCATCAGCGTACCTGCACTAAAGATCAGCAGAAACCAGTTGACGCCAATGAGCAGCGGAATGCCCGACACTTGCAGACCCAGCGTGCGGCCATAGGTATAATTGCCAAAAAGCCAGCCTTTGTGTACCCCGATCCACTCTGAGGCGTAACCCAGTACATAAATGAGCAAAAAGAAAATACTTAACCTTACGCTGGTACGTCCATAGCTAAAAAAGATGGTCATCAGCATCAGCAGTAAATGATAGGGCACCATGTAGATAAACAGATCGCGCCACATGGGTATGCTAAAACCGATGACGCCGACCACGTGAAACAGAACAATAACAGTAATGGGCAGTATGTTTGTTAAACTTTTCGGCCTTTCCATACGGTGGTTTTGGTGAGATATTGCTGAACGGAAAGGAAGCCGATAGCGGTTAAACTAAGCATTTGTAAGGGGTGCAGGATGATGTTGCGCAGCACGTTTTGACCCGATAAAAGCGAGATCATGATGCGGGTAAGCAAAATCAAGCCGCACATAAAAACAATCAGGTTACTGTTAAGGGTCATGATCACAATTAGCGGCCCGCCGGTTAACAGCAGCAGATAGATGATGAAGGCAAAAACGTTGTAGTTAAATGCCGCCAAAAAATTTTTACTGAAGCCCTGCACTGCCTCACCATAATTCTCATACATGCGGCAGCTAATCATGTTGTTAGCCAGCAGTGCTTCTCCGTTGTGGCCGCTTGCTTTTACAGCACGCATAATTTCTACATCCTCCACCACTTTTCCTCTCACTTGCGCATGCCATTGATTGGTGCGATAGATGTCGGCATTAAACAACATAAACTGACCGCTGGCAGCGGCCACCGCCTGATTTTTTACCAGGTAAACCAATTGCAAGGGCAACAGGTTGAGCAAAATATAGTGCATTAGCGGCACCACCAGTTGCTCGCCTGTAGTGCGCATCTCCTGATTAGTAAACAGGCTGAGCAGCGCCAAATTACGCAATTGCATACGGTGCAGGGCGCTGTTGATCAGGCCAGGCTCCACCTTTTCATCAGCATCCAGAAATAACAAATACTCGCCCCGTGCTTGTTGGGCCAGTTGGTAACAAGCGTAGTTTTTGCCGAGCCAATCTGCCGGTAAGGGCTGACCTTTAATGACGCGGAAGTTATCGTGCTTGGCCGCAAAGTTGACGCAGCGCTGGTAGGTATGGTCGGATGAGCCATCGTCCAGTATAATTACTTCGTAATCGCGGTAATCTTGATCAACGATAGATTGTAGCAGGGGTATGATGTTGTCTTCCTCATCGCGGGCAGGGATAAGGATGGATACCAGGTGTTGGTGATGTATGGCCGTGCGACGCAGTTTGGGGTCTGACAGGAAATTGAACAGACTTACCACAAAACGCAGTATCAGGAAGAAGAAAATGGCCGATAGTACAATAAACACCTTATAAAACTATTTTGGTTTGTTGTGCGCGTGCACGGTCATAATGTTGCTGATAGCGCCTCTGCACAGCGGTTGCATCTGTGCTGTTGGGTTGCTCATCATTATTGATGTAAACGTTGACAACCGGCTTTTTATGCTCAAAGTTCTCAGCAAAAATTGCCGCCAGCATCAACTGAAACTTCCCATCGGCTTGCTGCATAATCTTGCTGATGCCCGGCTCAAACGTTACCTCGCCTATAAAATTAGAATATAATTTGCCTTGCGGAAAGATGAGCACCACATTTTGCGGATCATTTAGCAACTCGGCCGCAAAACGTAACGATTCTACCATATCACGCGAGTTTTTCTTTACCGAAAAACCGCCCGCATATTTCAGCATCGGCTCTTTAATTGCAGTCTCTTCCAGTATCATGGCATGGAATTTTTTACCGGTGATCTGTTGATTGAGATAGTAAAGAATCATCCCGTCCCAGTAGCTGAAATGGTTGGCAATTAGCAAGACAGATTTGTTAGGAACTATCTCCACCGTATCCACATTGAGTTGATGAAAATTCCGTTTTATGGCCCAACGCACATAGGTATCAAGCACCCAATGTTTCAGTCGGTTTTGTTGCGGATAGATCATCAGCGCTGGGGGGTTAATGGGCTACGTTGATCTGGTTTTGCAGCACCGTGCGGTGATGCGTATTGATCTGCTCTTTCATCCGCTCAAAATTAAAATCGTGGTTGGTGCCACAATCCAGCAGGTGGAAATAGAGCGATGGTTTCAGGCTCTCAAAATATTCTACCAACACGGTGTAATACACAATCTGGCAATCGCCTTTGATTTTTTTGATAACGTGGCCGATGCCTGGCTGAACGGTAATCTGCTCGGCATGGTTAGAGATCAGTGCGCCCTGCGGAAAGATGGTCACCAGGTTGGTTGGATCACTCAGCAAGTTAGACGCGTAGTTAAGCGACGTAATCATCTCCTTTGATTGAGGATTGATAGAAAATCCGCCCGTCAGGTTAAAAAACATGCGCTTTTGCAGGTGGTCTTCCTGCATCATGATATAGAAATTACGATCGAAGAATTTGCCTTCCAGCCAGAAGGCCAGGAAGCCGTCCCACCAGCTAAAATGGTTGGGCAGCAGCAGGATGGAGTGGTTGGGCTTAATATCGATTTTATTAAACTCCATTACGTTGAATGTACGGCGTAAACGATAGGTGACATATCGTTGAAACATATCCTGAATAAAGGGTACTCGTCGCTGCGGAATCATCGGTTGTAATTTAGCAAATATTCGTCTAAAGCTTTAGTCACCAGCCAGTGGCCCTGTTCTACCTCGTGCACCTCGGCCTTGTCCAGCATCCCGATAAACGGCATAGCGGCCGATTTGGGGAACAGCTTATCGTGCTTACCGAAGATCAGCATACAATTAAGATGATACTGATTAATCAGCGCGGCAATACGAGCGGTATCTGGTTTCAACAGACGGATCAGGTTCAGGGTATAATAAGTATCCAGTCGCTTCTTTTCGGTATCAATCTCATTATAAGCAATGGTATACAGGCTTTGATCTATCATGCCCAGGCGTTTCACGGCTTTGAGCATGGTGGGCGCCAGCCATTTGCTTTTGGTGGCCCAGCGGAAAAAGAACCGGCCGATGTGGTTATGCATCAAAAAATGAAAGCCTTTGTAGACTGACAGGCCGTCAGGCGCCATCAGTATTACATCATCAATCAGGTGGGCATATTCTTCAACAATAATTAAAGCCAGGTTAGCGCCAATAGAGTAGCCCATTACAGAGAAACGCTGCTCGCCATATTGGGCAAACCAGGCCTCCATATAGCGGCGCACCATGTCTTTACTCATGCCGGCCAGGATCTGCTTTTCGCTCCACCCATTCAACTGGCTCTGACCATGAAAAAAATGATCAAAGCCGTGAACGTAATAATCTTTCAGAATGGTTTGCTCCAACACATGGAATTGCTTACCGGTCATGCCGTATCCATGAAAAGCCAGCAGGGGCCTATTGCCCGAGCCATACTCATGAAAATGAACGGTACCGATATCCGCAAGCTGCAAAAAACCCATAGCGGGCAATGATAAGGATTATTTGGGAGATAACCTCTCCCCGGCCCTCTCCGAAGGAGAGGGAGTTTTAGACTGTGTTTTCAGGTCATGCAAATAAAAGTCCTCTCCTTAGGAGAGGATTTAGGAGAGGTTAATTACTTTTAAACATATGAAAAAGCCGCTACTCATCACCACCGCAATATGCCTCTTAACCACCCTGAGCTACAGCCAGGCTCGCCTGGTTGAAAAGGTGACCCAGAAAGGCGATGAACTGGTGATTCCCTATGAGAAATATGTGCTGCCAAATGGTTTGACGGTGATATTGCACGAAGATCATTCAGACCCGGTAGTGCATGTGGATGTTACCTACCATGTGGGTTCTGCGCGCGAGGAAATTGGCAAATCGGGCTTTGCCCACTTTTTTGAGCACATGATGTTTGAGGGATCTGACGATGCGCCCAAAGGTATGCTGGATAAGATTGTGATTGGTAATGGCGGCACCAACAATGGCTCTACTACACGGGACAGGACTAATTATTATGAGACCGACCCCAAAAATGTGCTGGAACAATGCCTCTGGCTGGAGGCTGACCGCATGGGTTTTTTGTTGGGCCAGGTAACGCAAGACCGTTTTGAGGTGCAGCGCGCCACCGTAAAAAACGAACGCGGGCAAAATTACGATAACCGGGCATACGGACTGGCATCAGAATATACAGCTAAAA
Organism: Mucilaginibacter yixingensis; assembly: GCF_041080815.1. Lineage (NCBI taxonomy): Bacteria > Pseudomonadati > Bacteroidota > Sphingobacteriia > Sphingobacteriales > Sphingobacteriaceae > Mucilaginibacter > Mucilaginibacter yixingensis. The sequence goes on from NZ_CP160205.1 coordinate 5,115,347, forward strand.
ACTTGTATCCTTACGGTCACCCCTACTCGTGGCTCACCATTGGTTATATTGAAGACCTGAACCGCAGTAATGTTAACGATCTGAAAAACTTTTTTATGCGTTGGTATAGCCCCAACAATGCTACGTTGACCATCGGTGGTGATCTTAATCCGGCGGCTACTATGAAAATGGTAGAAAGGTATTTTGGCGGCATACCGCGCGGACCGGAAGTAAGGCCGGTTACGGTACCGGCCGTTAAGCTGACGACTAACCGTTACGTGTCTTATGTTGATAATTACGCGCGCTTGCCGCAGTTAGCTATCACCTACCCAACCGTGCCCGATTATAGTAAAGATATGGTAGCGCTGGAGTGCCTGGCGGAGATACTGGGACAAGGCAAAAACTCGGTGCTGTATCAAACCATGGTTAAAAAGGAGCAGGCGCTGCAGGCCACTGCCTTTAGCAATTTGTTGGAGCTGGCTGGCGAGTTTAGCATCCGCATAGTGCCCTTGCCGGGTAAATCGCTCGCAGATATGGAACGGCTTTATAATGCCGCGTTGGATACCCTGGAAAAACGCGGGGTGACAAATGACGATATTGAAAAATACAAAGGCCAGTCAATTGCCGATGTAGTTAGCGGATTGCAAAGCGTAGCGGGTAAAGTATCGCGCCTGGCCGAGTTTCAAACGTTTACCGGTAACCCCAACAAAACGGCCGATCTGTTGAAACAATACCAATCGCTCACCCCGGCGGATGTGATGCGCGTATTCAATACTTACATTAGAGGTAAAAATGCCGTGGTGCTCAGCATCCTGACCAAAAAAGAAACTACTCCGGCTCAGCCAGATAACTATACCATTGATAAGAGCAATTATGTGGCGCCTAATTATGGATATGACAAGCTGACGTATGTAAAAGCGAAAGATAATTTCGACCGCAAAGTTACGCCGCCGCTTGGTCTGGCGCCAGCCATAAAAACACCGCCTTTCTGGCGTAAAGACCTATCGTCGGGCGCTAAAGTGATTGGTGTAACCAACACCGAAATTCCGTTGGTTGCTATGACGCTCACTATCCCCGGCGGGCATTTGGCCGATGCACAGGATCTGTCTAAAGCGGGCCTCTCATCACTGTTTGCAACCATGATGAACGAGGATACCAAAACGCACACCGCCGAGCAATTTGCTATGGAATTGCAGAAACTGGGTAGCATTATCCGTATCAGCAATAGCGTTGATGGTTTGGTGTTCCAGGTACAATCGCTTAAAAGCAATTTTGCCAAAACCATTACCCTGCTGCAGGAACGCCTGACGGAACCGAAGTTTACCCAGCAGGCTTTTGATCTGGATAAAAAGCAGCGATTGGAATCGATCAAAGTACTGAAGGCAAGCCCGGCAACCATTGCCGCTCCGGTGTTTGCGCGCCTCGTTTATGGTGCTGATAATGTTTTGGGTGTGCCTGAAAACGGTACGGAAAAAACTGTGGAGAACATCCAATTGCAGGATATTGAGAACTATTATAAAAACTACATCACCGCAAATGATGCCGAGGCGGTTATAGTCGGCGATATCTCAGAAGCCGATGCGCTTGCCCAACTGGCTTCTTTAAACAAGCTGCCAAAAACAAAGGTGATCTTGCCAAGCCCTGCACCGGCCATCCCTGTAGCCAAAACCAAAATTTACCTGGTTGATGTACCGAAAGCAGCCCAAACGCAGTTTGCGGTGGGTTATGGTACCAACCTCACGTACTCTCCTGCCGGCGAGTATTACAAAGCCTTTATGGCTAACTACCCATTAGGTACTGATTTTACCAGCAGGTTGAACATGTATCTGCGCGAAACCAAAGGGTGGACGTATGGTGCCAGCAGTCGTTTTAATAGCGATAAATATTCTGGGACCTTCAGTTTTGGCTCCAGCATCCGGGTGGCATCAACCGATAGTGCATTCGTGGCGCTGATGGATCAGATCAACAGCTACAATAAAACAGGCCCGACGGCAGATGAGGTAACTTTCTTAAAGAAAGCCGCCGGTCAGGGCAATGCGCTGCGTTATGAAACGCTTTTGCAAAAAGCCAGCTTTGTATCGCGTATACTGGATTATAATCTGCCGGCCAATTACCTCGATCAGCAAATGACTTTGTTGAACAGCGCTACGCCTGCTATGCTTAAAACTATCGCAAACAAATACATCCCGACGGATAAACTAAACATTCTGCTGGTAGGCGATAAAGACCGAATCTTACCCGACCTGAAAAAACATGATTACCAGATTGTGGAACTGGATGCGGATGGGAATGTGATTGGGGAGTTGAAGTAGACCCCTCCCAAACCCTCCCCAAAGGAGAGGGCCTCATGAAGTCTCCTCCTTCGGGGGAGATTTAGAGGGGGTAACTTGAAGGTCGTTAACTTGCACTTTTGCAGATAAGTAACTAAGTTTGCGCCTCAAATAAAATTATGGCTAAGGCATCAGATATCAAAAACGGAAATATACTGCGCTTTAACGGCGAGTTAGTTCAGGTAGAGGAGTTTATTCACCGTACCCCGGGCAACCTGCGCGCTTTTTACCAGGCTCGCATGCGTAACGTTAAAAGCGGTAAGCTGGTTGAATATCGCTTCCGTACAGACGAGGAGGTGGATATTGCCCGCGTAGAAACCAACGATTACCAATACCTGTATGAAGATGGTAATGACCTGGTAATTATGGACAACACTTCTTACGAGCAGTTTAACGTACCAAAATTCCTGTTTGGTAACGCAGTGAAGTTTTTGAAAGAAGGCGTAAACGTTATTGTTGCTTTTGAAAGCGACGAGCCGATCATGGCCAAAGCACCAGCATCTGTAGATTTGGAAATTACTTATACCGAGCCAGCTGTAAAAGGCGACACCTCAACCAACGCCCTAAAATTGGCAACTGTTGAAACCGGTGCCGAAATTCGTGTGCCGTTGTTCATCAACATTGGCGATAAAGTTAAGGTTGATACCGCTACCGGCGCTTACTCAGAGCGTGTTAAAAGTTAATTAAACTTAAAAGTATATTACAAAGCCCCGCCAACAAAGCGGGGCTTTGTTGTTAAATAGAATTGTATATTTGAGTTATGCAGTCAATAGCGAAATATCAACAACTAATGCTGCCTGTGTTGAAGAAATATCAGATCAGGAGGGCATCTATATTTGGCTCTGTAGCCAAAGGATATGATACCGCTGAAAGTGATGTGGATCTGCTGATCGAAACTGAACCTGGTTTCACACTTTTTAACTTGCTTCAATTAGAGGAAGAGATGGCCACTCTTTTGCATAAAAGAGTAGACCTGGTAGAGTTTGACGCCATAAAGCAGTCTATCAAAGAAGAAGTATTGCAATCGGCTGTGGTTATTTTATGATTCGAACTGATAAAGTCTATATAGAAGATATTATTGAGTCTATTAATCTGATAGAGAAATATACCCAGGGAATTACCGAATATCAATTTTCTAACGATATACAATTGCAGGATGCTGTGACCAGGCGTTTTGAGATTATTGGCGAAGCATCTTCCAAGATATCCGAAGCAATAAAAGCCAAATACCCGGCAACACAGTGGAAGTTGATGAAATTGATGCGTAACAAATTGATACATGAGTATTTTGGTGTGTCTGCCCAAACAATTTTTGCAACCGTGATGGCAGATTTGCCTGTTCTTAAGGCGCAACTGGTTCATTTAAAGCAGACTGAGTTTTGACCAAATCTCAACTTCGAAAAATATATAAGGAAAAGAGGGAGCAGCTTTCTGAAGACGAGTATGCGTCTATCAACCAATTGATCTTGCTTCAATTCCAGCAACTCAAACTGGCGGGCATCCGCTGCATTCACTTGTTTTTGCCAATGCGTGAGCGGAAGGAACCGGATACCTGGTTAATCCGCGATTGGCTGAAAGCAAATCATCCCGAGATAAAAATCGTTTTTCCTCAAACTGATTTCAAAACGCTTACCATGCGCAGTTTTGCGGATGATGATCAGTTAGTATTATCAACAAATAATTATGGAATATCAGAACCTGTTAGTGGCAATGAGGTTGATGTAAAAGAAATTGACCTGGTATTATTGCCTTTACTGGTTTTTGATAAATGGGGTTACAGGGTTGGCTATGGCAAAGGCTTTTACGATAGGTTTTGTGCGGAGTGTCGGGAGGATACCATATTTGTAGGTGTTTCTATGTTTGAACCGGTTAATAAAATTGATGATGTGAACGAGTATGACGTGCAAATGGATGCCTGTATTATGCCCAGCCACTATGGGCACTGGTTGTAAGTTCTAGTCTTCTTAAGCCAACTAAGATTTACCAGCCCGGGGTGCCGGATTATCTACTATTGTAATGATATTCTGAGGATGCTGTTCATCAACAATAAATGTTGGATGACCATTGTAATTAGTCAGCACCCCTTTGGTAAGGATTGACGAACCGGGTAAATTTACCAATCGGGGGTCAGCTAGAATCCTTTTGTCTCGTATTAAAACAAATAACGATTGTTTGGTTTTCTTATACTCCCCGCAGGTTAGCACCGCAGCGGTATCGCCTAAAAAGCTCACCTCATAAATACGGCCCTGAAATTTCTGGTCCTCGCCTACATGTTTGAAAAGCGAGTCTAGCTTGGTAGTGACGTTGTGGATCGGATCAACCGGGACAAGTTTTTGCCCCCAACTCTGTAACGCAATAAAGGATAACAATAAGGCTATCAGGTGCTTCATGTAATAAAGATAAAACCTTTTAAACTAAAAAGAGAACGCCGAAGCTATACTTAAACTTCGGCGTTATCTTTTTGTGCTCATTTATAACAAGCGCTTAACATGTCAGGCCGATGAAATCGCCATGACAAATCCTATTTATAAAACGGCGGCTTCACCACCTTGGCTTTCACCTTATTATCGCGAATGCTGATATAGATCTCCGAGCCCTCTTTGGCAAAAGCATTAGCCACATAGCCTAAACCAACGGCTTTCTGTAGCGATGGTGATTGCGTACCAGAGGTTACCCGACCGATGTTGTTGCCATCTGCATCAACAATAGCATAATCATGACGAGGGATACCACGATCAATCATCTCAAAACCTACCAGTTTTTGCTGAATGCCGTCTTGCTTTTGTTGCTGCAGGGCTGCGCTATTAGTAAACTCTTTGCTGAATTTGGTTACCCAGCCTAAGCCAGCTTCCAGCGGAGAGGTAGTATCGTCAATATCATTGCCGTAAAGGCAGAAACCCATTTCCAGACGCAGGGTATCACGCGCACCCAGGCCTATAGGCTTAATGCCGAATGCTTCGCCTGCGGCAAAAACAGCGTCCCAGAGTTGCTGGGCATGTTCATTATCAACGTAAAGCTCAAACCCGCCAGCGCCGGTATAGCCGGTGGCCGATACCAGCACATTATCCAGTCCGGCAAATTGGCCTTTTTTGAAGGTATAATAGTCCATGCTGGCCAGGTCAATGTCAGTCAGACTTTGCAGCGCTTCGGCAGCTTTGGGACCTTGAACGGCCAACAGTGCGGTGCGGTCAGAAATATCTTTCATATCCACCCCTTCGGTATTAAAACGGCTGATCCAGTTCCAGTCTTTCTCAATGTTAGAGGCGTTTACAACCAGCATGTAGGTTTTGTCGTCAATGCGGTAAACCAGCAAGTCGTCTACAATGCCGCCGTTTTCGTTTGGCAGGCAGCTGTATTGCACTTTGCCGTCATATAGTTTTGAGGCATCGTTACTGGTAACACGCTGAATCAGATCGAGTGCTTTGTCGCCTTTTAGAATAAACTCGCCCATGTGGCTCACGTCAAAAACACCTACGCTTTTGCGCACGGTTTCGTGTTCAACATTAATGCCTGCATACTGTACGGGCATGTTGTAGCCGGCAAACGGCACCATTTTGGCGCCCAGGCTTTGGTGGGTGGCAGTTAAGGCGGTGTTCTTCATTTGTTGTGTTAATCCTTTGTTGGAGTGTGCGCAAAAATAATAAATAACCTACGATCTGTTGATCCGTCGGTATATTTAATACCCTCGCAAAGCTAAATGCAACGGTGTTTGTGCCTAAAACAGTGCCCGGCTGTTAAAAAACTTTAGTAGCTTTGCCCAAAATCTAAATTTTTATGAAGTTTCATAAAGAAGGCTATACCTCAATGGCCCTTTGCATACTGGTAATTGCCGTGCTAAATGCCCTGGTGCAGTTTTACTTCCCCGAAGCGGTTGCTTTGCGTTGGTTTATCTACATCCTGTCGTTCCTGCTGTTTGTAATTATCCTGCAGTTTTTCCGCAGCCCGAACATCAAGCTCAATAAAGATGAGAAGATGGTGCTTTGTCCTGCTGATGGCAAAGTGGTAGTAATTGAGGAAGCGCAGGAGGATGAGTATTTTAAAGATCGCCGCATCCAGTTATCGGTATTTATGTCGCCTATTAACGTGCACGTAAACCGCAACCCAATTGCCGGCGTGGTTAAATATTTTAAATATCACCCGGGTAAATACCTGGTAGCCTGGCACCCAAAATCATCAACCGAAAACGAGCGTACTACCGTAGTGACCGAAAATAAAGCTGGTGTACCGGTATTGTTCCGCCAGATTGCCGGTGCTTTGGCCCGCCGTATAGTATGGTATGTAAAAGAAGGTGATGTGGTAGAACAAGGCGATCAGTTTGGTTTCATCAAATTTGGCTCGCGCGTGGATTTGTTCCTGCCGTTGGGCTCAAAAATCAACGTGCAGATTGGTGATGTGGTAAAAGGTGGCCGTACTATACTGGCCGAGTTGCCATCGCCAAGTGTATCGCCCTTGCAAAAAGCAGCAGCCGAGCTAACTGAAGAGATCCCGGCGCCAACCACCCCGGCAAAATCAGAAAAAGAAGCCACGCTGATAATTGAACACCCGGCACCAAAGGCTACAGATAGCGAAGAAAAGCCGGCGCCAAAACCACGTGCACCACGTAAACCAAAAGCAGAATGAGAAAGCTAGCATTAATCTTCGCCCTTGGCCTGGCCGTTACCGCCACCTGCTTTGCAGACGGCACCAAACCCAAAACCGCCAAGCCTGCCGCCAAATGTACCGACAAAAGTTGCTGCAAAAAGCCAGGCACGGCCGCTTTGATGAAGGCGAAGAAGAAGGTGTAAGTGCAGATTGCAAATGATATTTAATCCCCGTTGTGATGAGCAACGGGGATTTTTTGTTGGGTGAAGGATTGTATATTAGATTTATGAAAGAAGGTCAAATGCTTTGGACGAAAGAGGAACTAATACTTGCAATAAATCTTTATTGTAAAATCCCTTTTGGGCAGATGCATAATAGAAATAAAGAGGTAGTTGAACTGGCTGCTATAATCAACCGCACGCCGAGTGCTGTGGCCAGAAAGCTAGGGAACTTTGCCAGCTTTGATCCAAAATTGCAAGCACGAGGTGTTAAAGGTCTTGGAAACGCAAGTAAGTTAGATAAGCAGGTTTGGCAAGAATATATGCATAACTGGGACGAACTTTTTATTGAGGGGGAGAACTTGTTGGCAAGCATAAAGAAGACAACTGTAGCCGAGTTGAATGGAATTGATTTGGATAATCTGAAGGATGTTCAAGGGGAAGAGAAAGAAAGAATGGTGAAAGTCCGAGTTAATCAATCGTTATTCAGAAAAATCGTGCTCTCAAACTTTAATAATAAATGCTGTATCACGGATTTGATGCTTACTGAACTATTGGTGGCAAGTCATATAATTCCTTGGAGTCAAGACCATCATAATCGGTTAAACCCCAAAAACGGATTAGCCCTAAACGCTTTGCATGATAAGGCTTTTGATTGTGGATTAATTACAATAACAGAAGGTTTTACGATTAAAGTATCGAGTTGCTTTTTGAAAGAAAATCATATTGATAGCATTCGCGATAACTTCATAAAATATAATGGTAGGCCCATTGCCGAACCACAGAAGTTTTTGCCTGATATAGAGTTTCTAAAGCATCACAACGGACGATTCAAGTGTTAGTTCACTCATAGCCGATTGACATAGGATTGGTGTTGAACTATCTTTGCCAATGCCTAACATCAAGTTATCTTATTTTTACAGGGATTCTGCGAACTATAAAGTTTTTAATAACGTCATATTCTTCAATGATCAAGGTTTAGATCTTGTTTCCGTTGAGGATATAATAAAGTCTAAACTGATAGATCAAACATGGTTCTATCCCGGGGAGTGGCATCTACCTGATTTATTCTCAGGTTATTTTGATCCAAATATTGATCCTGCCTGGCACGAGTTTGAAAGCCTGGATTATTCAGATGAAGACCTTTTATGTGATATTAGATTGTCCGTTTTCTTAAATAACATTTAGCTGGATTGATTGTCTATCACTTGTAAACCCATTCTCAAAACCGTATCATTGTTATTGATGGAAAGTAAACTACGTTATTGTTTTCCGTTGCTGGCGCTGTTAGGGCTGGCGGCTTGTTCGCACAAAGGGCCTTTGGCTGCTGCTACCCCTGCCGTTGTAAGTCCGTATGCGGTAACCAATAAAGTGTATCAAAATCAGGCGGATAGTTTTGCGCATGTTTTAACGCTGCAGCAACCGGCTTTGCTTACTGATAGTGCAGGTGCGCAGGTGCCTTCGCAATGGGTGGGGACGGTTAACTTTGGCATGCGCAAGCCAAACTACGTCATCATTCATTTTACGGCACAGGATAGCGTTCAACAAACGCTGCATACCTTCACTATTACCAGCACCCAGGTAAGCGCTCATTATGTAATAGCTAAAGACGGCACCGTTTTTCACATGGTGAATGACTATCTGCGCGCTAATCAGGCCGGACTAGGCAAATGGAGCAGTGTGAGTGATATGAATAGTTGCTCTATCGGCATTGAGATAGATAATAACGGTAACGAGCCTTATACTGACGGACAGATTAAAAGCCTGTTAATCCTGCTGGATAAACTGAAAAGATCTTACAACATTCCAACGGCCAATTTTATTGGTCACCAGGATTGGGCGCCCAAACGTAAGCCAGATCCCGGTCCGCTGTTTCCGTGGCAAAAGCTGGCCGAAAAAGGATTTGGCTATTGGAGCGATGAGGTGCTGGAACTACCGCCCGATAATTTTGACTACATAACAGCCCTACGCCTGATCGGTTACGACGTAAGCGATGTAAATGCCGCTATAGTAGCCTTTAAGCGCCACTTTGTGCAAACGGATAACTCGCCGCAGATGACGCAACTGGATTTGAATGTGCTGTATAATGTGAGTAAGAAGTATTAGACCTCTCCTAAATCCTCTCCGAAGGAGAGGACTTTCATTGCATGAAGAAATCTGATTTGTCATGCTGAGCGATAGCGAAGCATCTCTTTGGGTATGCCTCCTTGCATAATGGTCTTGCCCTGGCGCGCCCTTCGACATGCTCAGGGTGACACCCTTATTCTTTTAACGTTATACCATCCTGCTCCCTCTCCTCCGGAGAGGGCTGGGGAGAGGTGCCTACCTCAAATAAGCCACATCTTCGCCACCGTCTTCGCTCAACACCACTTCAATATGTTCTTTCAGGATGGTAGAAAGGGCAATGCCTGAGTAATCTGTAGCGATTGGGAAGTTTTTATGATTACGGTCTACCAGTACTACCGTGCGCAGTTTCTTTAGTGGAATATCGCGGAAAACGCCGAAGCCGTAGGCCAGGGTTTTGCCGCTGTTCAGTACGTCATCAACCAGAATTACTACCTTGTTGCTGCATGCTACAATCTCTACATCGGCCTGGGCGTGCAGGCTGGTGCTGAATTTGTCCAACTCAATGTTGATGAGGTGGTTTTTGAAAGGCGCAATCTTATCCAGAATCTTCTTCAATCGCGCAGCCAGAAAGTTGCCCCGTGGCATAATTCCGGCAATAACAATCTCGGGTTCGTCAAAGTTATCTTCCAGTATCTGGTAGGCAATCCTGTCCAGCTTTTGCTGTATTTGCTGATGATTAAGTATAACGATGCGCTTGTCTGACATGGGATGTATTGTTGTAGTGTGGTAAAGTTACAAAGATGAGTGTTATCTAAGTGTTTTCTCCGTGTTGGTGTTGTAATGTTTTTTTGTTCTTTTTTTTAAGGCAATAGAAATAATTATGAGTGCAGCAACATAACAGAGTATCATGTCGAGCAAGAGTAGTAAAGAGCCATGTCCGAAGTCGATATAAAACTTATGATCGCGAAGATATTGATGCGCTTTATTGATGCCGTTGAAATAGCACCAGTCAAGTACTAAATAAGCGGATATCCAAAGCAAAGATATTTCAATTGACCTAGAATGAATGATAACACGAGCCACCAGTAAAGACCAGGCAATGAAGATGGTATCAATGATTGCTAATGCCAAATACTCGTTCATGAGCTTACTCTTTCACATACGGAAAATAAACAAAGTTTGCCCCTTCCGGCACAATTACAAACACGCACATGTATTTATGCGGGTCTTTGTAACTGTCTACAAACCGTTGCTTGAGCATTTTATTGATAATGCCGCGTTCTTCAAATTCCTCAAGGGTTGAGGCGTGGATGGTCCAATCGGTATTAAGCTCTTCTTTATCCAGGATCATCTCGCCTAGCTTAACGTCATGCTGATGCGCCACGAAAATAGGATAGCGGGACAGGCCCTCCACAATAATCTCAATAGCCACCTCTTTGAGCGATTCGCTGTACAAACGCAAATCAACCTCCAGGCTTGCAAGCGGGCTATCGCCTTTTTTATTCTCGCCGTTATTTAGTAATTCTTCTGGTTCCATTTTTAATATTACCGTCATGCCGAACTTGTTTCGGCATCCCACATGCTAAGTAGCCTGCGAGTTCATTCACCTATTTGATGGGGTCCCGAAACAAGTTCGGGATGACCTTTTTAGCTTTTCAATACCAGCAATGCCACATTCTCCACATGCTGTGTATGAGGGAACATGTCTACCGGCATTATTTTTTCAACGTCGTATTTTTCTTTCAGCACCAGCAGGTCGCGGGCCTGGGTGGCTGGGTTACAGCTTACGTAAACAATTTTTGGCGCCTCAATTTCCATCAGGCGGGCAACCACGTCAGGATGCATACCTGCACGCGGCGGATCGGTAATAATCACGTCAGGCTTGCCATGCTCGGCCACAAAGTCGGCGTTCAGCACATCTTTCATGTCACCGGCGTAAAATTTGGTGTTGCCGATGTTGTTGATGCCCGAATTTACCTTAGCATCCTCAATGGCCGACGGTACGTACTCCACGCCCACCACCTCGCGCACGCCGCGGGCGATGAAGTTGGCAATGGTACCGGCGCCGGTGTAAAGGTCATACACCAGTTCGTCGCCTTTAAAGCCGGCAAAATCACGAGTTACCTCATACAGGTGCAGCGCCTGCACCGAATTGGTTTGATAGAATGATTTTGGCCCGATACGGAAACGGATGCCCTCCATCTCCTCGTGGATATATTCAGGACCGTTCCATACCAGCACGTCCTGATCAAAAATAGTATCGTTCTTTTTCTGGTTGATGATGTACAGCAACGAGGTAATCTCCGGAAACTCTTTCGCCACGAAAGACATCAGTCCGCTAATTTCCTCTTCAGTTGTATAAGCAAATACCACTATCACCATCAGCTCGCCAGTGGTTGACGTGCGGATGATGAGGTTGCGCAGTGCGCCCTCATGATGTTTCAGATTATAGAAACTCAAGCCATTAGCCTTGGCATAGGTGCGGATGGCGTTGCGCAGTTTGTTAGATGGATCGGCCTGCAGGTAACAATGATCAATATCCAGGATCTTATCAAAACGACCGGGAATGTGGAAACCCAGGGCGTTCATATCCGCAGGCTCGTCGCTGCGGTTCTCGCCGTCGGTTAGCCAGCGCTTGTCGCTAAAAGTAAACTCCAGTTTGTTGCGGTAGTAGCGGTCTTCCGGTGACGGCAGGATCGGCAACATCTTGTCCTCTATCTCCAACTTAGCTAATCGACTCAGCGCATCGGTTACCGATTTTTGCTTAAACTGCAACTGCGCTTCATACGTCATGTGCTGCCATTTGCAGCCGCCGCAAGTGCCAAAGTGCTCGCAAAAAGCAGTGGTGCGATAGGGCGATGGCGTTTTTAACTTGGCAATTTTGCCTTCGCCAAAATTCTTTTTCTTTTTATAAACCTCAATGTCGGCTATATCGCCGGGTATGGCTTTCTCTACAAAGAGCACAAAATCGTCTGTCTTGCCCACGCCTTTGCCTTCTTCGGCAATGTCTATAATGGCAACGTCCTCAAAAAACCTGTTACTGGCTGTTTTATTCATTTCGGTGCAAAGTTAAGGTTTTTTGGGTGATGTGAGAGAACCACCGGGGATGCTGGGTTCTGATATGCGACCGAAAGGACACACCCCTGATGTATGCATCTGCTAAAGCAATGTCCTGCAATTCCCCTCTCGAGAGGGGAAACTACTGTCGGTGCAAATTGCAAAAACGTTAACAGGGGTGTGTCCCTCTAATCAGTCTGCAATAATCTACCTTCCAAAAATCCGCTCATTTTGTACCTTTGCGCGCTATGGCATCCATCAAACCATCTGTACCCAAAGGCACGCGCGATTTCTCGCCCGTAGAAATGTCGCGACGCAATTTTATTTTTGATACCATTAAGGCGGTTTTTCGCAAATATGGCTATCAGCAGATAGAAACCCCGTCGATGGAAAACCTGTCGACCCTTATGGGTAAATATGGCGAAGAAGGCGATAAGCTGATTTTTAAGATATTAAACAGTGGTGATTTTTGGGCCGATGCCGAAACTAAAAAGCAAAAGAACGAAGGCTTTGAGTTTAATTCAAAAAGCCTGACCAGCATCATCTCAGAAAAAGCCCTCCGTTACGACCTCACCGTGCCCTTTGCCCGTTACGTGGTGATGCACCAGAACGAGATTACTTTCCCGTTCAAGCGTTTCCAGGTGCAGCCGGTTTGGCGTGCAGATCGTCCGCAACGTGGCCGCTATCGTGAGTTTTTTCAGTGTGATGCCGATGTGGTAGGTTCGCCATCGTTATTGAACGAGGCCGAGTTTGTGCTGATCTATGACGAGGCCCTGAGTAATTTAGGTCTAAAAGATTTTACTATTAAGATTAACAATAGAAAAATCCTCTCGGGTATTGCCGAGCTGATTGACAAAGCCGACCAGATTGTAGACATGACCGTGGCCATTGACAAGCTGGACAAAATTGGCCTTGACGGCGTAACCAAGGAATTGCTGGAACGCGATTTCACGCCAGAAAATATTGAACAGGTCAAACCGATCATCCTACTGGAAGGTACTAACGAAGAAAAGCTGGCCAGTCTGCGCAGTGTGTTGGCATCATCGGCCACCGGTATGAAAGGCTGCGAGGAGATTGAAAAAGTATTTACCTATCTAAAAAGCTTCACCCTGCAACGTGCCAAGGTGGAGCTGGATATTACCCTGGCCCGAGGATTGAACTATTACACCGGCGCCATTTACGAGGTAAAAACCAACGAAGTGCAAATGGGCAGTATTGGCGGCGGCGGTCGTTATGACGACCTGACCGGCATGTTCGGCCTGAAAGATCTGACCGGTGTAGGCATCTCCTTCGGGGCTGATCGTATCTACGATGTATTGCAGGAACTAAACCTGTTCCCTGCTACTACAGGCCAGTCAACCCGCGTACTGATTTGTCCGTTTGATGTCGAGGGTGAGACTTATGCTCTGCCCCTGCTGCAAAAGCTGCGCAATGCCGATGTAAATACAGAGCTGTACCCGGCAGGCGCCAAAATCAAAAAGCAATTAGACTACGCCAATGGCAAGCTGATCCCTTACGTAGTAATGATTGGCAGCGACGAAATGCAAAGCGGACAACTGGCACTGAAAGACATGCAAAGCGGCACCCAGGAAAAACTAACGGCAGAGCAGATCATTGCCAAGTTGACCGCATAACCTATTTGGCCATTACCGCATTTTATTATATTTGTGATCCGGCGTTTGTGCGCGCTAGCAGTACAAACAACCATCTCGGGATGTAGCGTAGCCCGGTATCGCGCCAGCATGGGGTGCTGGAGGTCGTGGGTTCGAATCCCGCCATCCCGACTTGAAAATCAAGGACTTATGATTAAAAAATCTAAGTCCTTTTTTATTGGGTCTAACATAGGTCTAACAGTTTGCGTGTGTTTTAGTACGTTTTTTTATTGCTAAAGAAAATCACATTAAGTTATTTTGTGCTATTGAAGATAGTGGCAGGAACAAATTCTCGCTATAATTCGATAAACTTAGCATTACTATAGTTTAGATTTTCATTGTGTTGAACGTAGCCAAGTTGATTTGTCAGCATTTTGGTATGGCCTATTTTAAATTCTGAAATATTCCGGTGATGATGGTAATACTCATACTGAAAAGCATACTGCCGGAAAAAACGCCCGATGCAGCGCAACTCTTCCCGGTAATACTCCTGCAACTCCAAAATAGAAGTCGCCTTCTTAACGTTTTCCAGGTGATACAACTCCGTCTCCAAGACCTGCAAGCTAAAAAAGCGCGGCTTCACCACTTTAAAAAATTGTACCTCAGCCGCCTGGTCTATAAAACCCGTCGCTAAAGCCTTTTCCCGCACCTCTACTAAAACCTTTCTGATCACACTCAAACAAGCCGTCATCTTTTGTAAAGGCCGGGCCTCTTCCAAAGCGATCAAACTCAATTTGTTTTCCAGCTCCACATACATTTCCTCAAAGTCCAATACATTTACCATCGATAAAAAAATTAAAGTCCACAAAACCCGCGCCGCCCAAGCCTTTTCACAACTATTTAAACTCACAAGCAATTTATTGAACCCAAAGTTGGTCCGATCGGGGAACCGGGACGTTGATAATCATCAATATTATCAACGAACGAAAAACCTATGGACGCAACACTCTTACTGCAAACCCTGAACCCCATCCGGCCAGTCTCAGGGTAGCTTCAGCAGCGCTTCGCGGAAAATCTCGAAGAAGAACACTATCCCAAAAAGCAGGTACTCCTCCGGCCCGGCCAAACCTGCCGGAAAATCTATTTCTTGACCCGTGGCCTCGCTGGAGCCTATTACCACACCGACAAACAAAAAGAATGTACCACGCGCGAAGGGGACCTGATGATCTCCGTCTACAGCTTTTATACTCAGCAACCCGCCACGGAAACCATCGAACTGCTCGAAGACAGTACCCTCCTCTTACTCAGCTGGGCGCAGATGCAGGCCATCTACGCCGACTTTCCCGAGTTTAATTTCATCGGGCGCATGCTCACCGAAAAATACTATATGGCCTCCGAACAGCGCACTAACCTGCTGCAGAACGGAACTGCCATCGAGCGGTACAACCTTTTGCTGAAAACCCACCCCGATATCATCCAGCGCGTGCCCCTCTGGATGGTCGCCTCGCACCTCAACGTCAGCCACGAGGCACTTTGCCGCATCCGCGGCCAACAACTCCAAACCACTTAAAAGGCGATAAACATCAATATTTTAAAATAGGTCAAATCCAATAAAGCACCCAGCCATGAAAAAATATCCCATCATCATCCTGCTGATCATCGGCCTGGCAGCAGCCTGTCGTAAAGCACAAACACCGTCCTTTACCCCGCAAACCACCGATACCATGCACCAAACCCTCAGCCTGAAAGCCGTCACGGACTGGTACAGCCAACAACCAGACTCCAATACCGTTCAAACCAATGCCCTCGGTCAAAAAACCTTCAATCTTAAAAGGCTGAACCCCAACCTGGATAACTTAACATCCATCCCAACCAAAAAAGGCAACTACTGGCTCGTCAGACTCCAGGGCCAGCCGACCTATAACGGCATCAAACTCGGCTACCGCAAACTCGCTTTTCTCAAAGACAGCACCGGGCATATCCAGGCCCGTATCCTGGAGATCGGGCCTCAGTAAATTGCATGCCCCCGGCAAACTCGCCGACAACTCCCAACTGGACTATAACGTCAGTATCACCTACAACGTCAATTCCGTCCAGTTCGCTAACCTCATCAATTACCTCAACGAACCCCTGCTCACATACGACCTGATCGACATGAACTGCACGGGCTATGCCGAAGCCGCCTGCCACTATGCCGGCATCCCCTTACCCGACGGTTCGGCCACCGTCGGCTTGGCCGGCCCCGGCGGTGCTACTGTAGCACAAACACCCGCAGGCCTGGGCAGCAGCCTGGACAACATGAAAGGCCAATCCGGTGTGAATACCAACGGCGGCACCATACCCACCACTCACGGCCCCTGTAACCAAAAAGCTTAAATCACAACAACGATGAAAAAACCACTGAAATACAGTATCTGGGCATTGCTCATCATCTATCTGCTCACTAATTATACCCCCATCAGCTACCTGCTGAAGGAAGACTATACCTACAGCAATGTCGACGGCAGCTATACCGATAGCGAAGAAGGAGGGAAGGGCAATACCTACGAAACCGTCATCCGCCGCTACGCCACCTTTTTATGCCGGCACCCGGATAAGGATACTGGTGACAACCACCTGTACCGCACCTTCACCATCAAACCCTGGTGCATCTGGGAATGGCATGACATGATCTTTCACAGCGAAAGATTTTGGCTGCCTTATAAAAGGCCTTAAGATGCGGTGCTACCGCAAGGCCACCGATGCCTGATACCCTGATCCCGCAGAAATGTTTCAATCAGGGTATTTTTTTGCGAATTATAATTACCTTTGATTTATGCCCCTCGCCCCTCAGGATAAACTATTGTCCCAAATTCTACCGCACTGTGAGCCACATCGCAGAATGAAGGATCGTGTGCTGGGCAAACTTGGTTTTGAAGGCCAGCAGCTATATCTGGATAATTTACCCGCCACGGACAGATACGCCAATCACCTGAGCTGGCTCAGGGTATTAGCGCCTTTATTACCGCATACGATCGAAACAATCTTTATGCAGGAGATCAGGCGGGATGAAAACCTTTCGCAGTTGCTCGTGGTCTCCCGTATCGATGTGCCGGAAGAAACCCATGACCAGGAAGCTGAAAGTTTTTTTATTCTGGAAGGTAAATGCGCCTGTACTGTCGGCAAAAAAATATTTTATTTGAGTGCAGGTGATTACCTTGATATTCCGCTGCATATACCCCATGACGTCAAATTACTAAGCCATCAGGTGACCGCCATCGTGCAGCGCCGGTTTCAGATTTGATACGGGCTTTTATGGGGCGCCAAAGTTTAATTCCGGATGATGGCAACCATGATCAACCCGGCTTTCCTAACTTTAGTATCGCTCAGGACCATTCAGACTGAAATGGCGGAGCGTTGATACTAGCAGGCAATACACGCTTTTGGCGCCCGCGCTACCGACCACCCGGTCGGCCAGCCGTTACCCGGAAGTGGAAACTTTTTTATACGTATCGTGCCAGGTCTTTATTTCGTGGATTTCGTTCTTAGGTCAACGGATATTTAATTTTCTTTGATCAAAGCGGCTTTCTTCCGCTGTTTATTCACACTGTGCGGCCGCAGAAAGTTATAGGTAAAGGCAAAACCCATGTATTGCGTGCTTCGGCTGTTGTTCGTCCCGTCAAAAAAATAATAACCTTGCGTAACCGCCACCGCGACATTGGCCGATATATTGAAATTGATGCTGTTGCAGATCTCGGTCATTAATGCCTGCTGTGCACCAAACAGGTAGCCGCCGCCAAGGCAAAGCCCCTCGGCGAAACGCCCGGCAGAAAAAATATTGATCGTGGGCCGGAATTCAATGTACCGCGTCGTATCTCTGCCCGAGCTGATGGAATTGGTCCTTCCGGTGGCCAGGCCCAGATCAAAGATGCCGTAAGTGCGGCCCAGTTCAACCGCAGGTGAAAACCGTTTGAAAAAACCACCTTTCGTATTGACGAAAACATTGGCATTGACCGACAGGTAATAGTAACGGGGTTCTTTGGTTTCCTTCGACGTATCCGACTCTATGGTCGTATCCTTGCCGGCGATCGTCTTGCGCTCGGCATGCGGAATTAAGATCTTAGGCAGGCTTTGTCCCGCCTAGTTCTGAGCTTTTAGCCCGCAAGGCAGAGCAGATAACGCTAACAAGAAGGACGAAATAGAAGATACCGGTTCCGCATAAATGGGATATTAAGAAAACGTTCTTCTCCAACAGCGTTCCGGCTATTTTGTTTAGCGAAGCGTGGACAGTCAAGCCTCAGTTTTCCCCGATTTTGCTTCCCGGTATTCGATCAGGCCATTGACCAGTTTCTGCCATTGGCCACCGGATAAACCTGCCCGCGCCATCAGCCCGATGGCGGTATTGCGGATCTGGTCATGCAGATCGACCCCTTCGTTATTGGGCGTTTCGTTCCGTCCATGCGCGCCCGCGCTGACCACCATCCCGTCGCGTCTGACGATAAACGTACTGGTTGATTCGTCCGTATAAAAATGCGCGATCTCCCCGCCCGTTTTTCGCGGATCGGCGCAAGGCCGCACCGTCATCAGCACATATGCTTCCGCCGTATGCGCGCCGCCTTCAGACGCCAGGTTTTCGATGAACACCCATTCCAGCCCTTCGCCCGCATCCGGCCCGGGGCCCGGCAGATTGATACTGATAAAAAAGCCCTCCTCCGCCATCAGCGCCAGCTCTTTTCCCTGATTATTGCACAAGGTAAACTTCGCCGAACCCGCCCCGGCATAATTAGGCCAGTTGTTGACTGAAAGCATCCGTCCGGCCGCCGCCTGGAAGGCACGGTGCGCCGCTTCCAGCGTATCATAACGCTGTTCATGCGTAAAATCGGTCTGCCGCCCCCTGCGTTGTTCCGGCAATAATTCGTTCGCTGTTTTCATACCCAACTAACAGCACAATACCTTCGCTTGTTTGCCGGGAGAACAAAGCGGCCGCCCGTTCGTTGAAAGGATAAAGGCCCGTCATGACACAAACCCATCTATTAGCCGGCCTGCTGCCCAACAGCGGCCTGCCGGAAGAACAGGTTGATTACCGGCCCGGCGTATTCTCTGCAGAAGAAAGCAGGCAGTTCATGGCGCACCTCATCCATCGCGTACCCTGGCAGCAAAAGTCGCAGCTGCTTTACGGTAAAGAGGTGATCACCCCAAGGCTGACTGCCTGTTACGGCAACCCGGACGTCGATTATTCCTTAACCGGTAAAGGTCTGCGCCCCTTAGCCTGGACACCGGAACTGCTACAGATCAAAGACCGGATCGAACCGTTTTCCGGAGCGAAATTCGACAGCGTGCTGCTCAACTATTACCGGGACGGGAACGACTCGGTGAGCTGGCATACAGATAACGACGGCGTCCCGGGCAAGAACTGGATCGTCGCCTCGGTAAGTTTTGGACAAGCCCGCCGCTTTGAGTTCCGCCTGCGCGAAGATCACCGCGTCAAATATACAGTCGAGCTGGAAAACGGCTCCTACCTGCTGATGAAAGGCGGCTTCCAGGAATACTGGCAGCACCGCGTGCCCAAATCCAAACAGCCGATGCAGGCCCGCATTAATTTAACTTTCCGGGTATTACACCGGAATTAATGCGGTCAACCGCCAAGGTCGAACCGTATCATTTGCATTAAAAATGAGCGTCGGCTGCCGAAACAATCCGCTCCATTGATTTGTACTATCTAAGCGTGTTTGATCGCCGCAGTAAACCTTTAAATCCATTAACGATGAAGAAAATAATCTACATCGCCCTGATCGCCGGTATGGCCGGAGGGATGCAGGCCTGTTCCGGCAACAAGGACAGCAAACAAAGCGCCGACAGCGCCAACACCGCCAAAGCGGACACCGCCAAAAAAGACTCGTCGATGAGCGCCGTCGATAAAGATGACGCCAAATTCGCGGTCGCCGCCGCGAACGGCGGTATGGCTGAAGTGGAGCTCGGCAAACTGGCCCAGGAAAAAGCCGCCAACGCCCAGGTCAAAGACTTCGGCACCATGATGGTGAGCGACCACAGCAAAGCCAATGACGAAATGAAGGCCCTGGCCAAATCCAAAGGCATCACTTTACCGGCCGCGATCGACACCAAGGAGCAAAAGGTGAAAGACGACCTGTCGGCCAAATCCGGGGCCGACTTTGATAAAGCCTACGTCAGCAATATGATCGATGACCATAAAGAGGACATCAAGGAATTCGAGGATGCTACCAAAAACCTGAAAGATCCCGATCTGAAGGCCTTTGCCCTCAAAACCTTACCGACCTTAAAAATGCACCTGGAGCATATCCAAAAGATCCACGATAGCATGAAATAAGCCAAGGGCGGGCAGTTAGGCCCGCCTTTTTTATTGTTCTTATCAAAAATAGGGTCTGTCGGTCCCTTTTCCTATTTTCCCCTTTAAATTATGAACGCATGAACCCACCCAAACTGGCGGGCATCGCCCCGCAGATCGTTGTTTCCGACGCGGTCAGAACGGCCAGGTATTACCAGGAAGTGCTGGGATTTAAGCTGATCGGTTTTTTCCCGGACGAAAGCGAATGCGCCTATGTGATGCTGGAGCGCGACGGGTACCAGCTCCATTTTGGCGGCGCAAATGGCGACCTGCATCATAACGACCAGTTACGCAAAGGCATGCCCGATTTTATCATCTGGGTGCCCGAGATCGATGCGTTTTACCAGGAGGTCAGCGCCAAAGGCGCGAAGATCCGCCAGGAAATCATCCGGCGCCCTTACGGCCGGGAATTCATCATCGAAGACTGTGACGGGCACTGGCTGCAGGTTTGCGATTAAGCGGTCTATCGCCACCAAGCTGAAACCATAAAAAAAGGGATACCTTCCGGCATCCCCTCGTTAAGCTCAATTTGGCTGATGATTATTCTACTTCTGCGGCAGCGGCTTCGTTCACGTAATTCTCGGCTACTTGGGTCAACAGGGAATCGGCATTTTTTTCTTCGGCTAAGGTTTCATCCAGCAGGCTTTGCGCTTCGCTGAAACCTAAAGTTCCCGCCAGCGTGCGCAGCGTACCATACGAAGCCATTTCGTAATGTTCCACTTTCTGCGCGGCAGAAATAATGGCCACATCCCGTACCTCGGTACCTTTATCGGTGTCGGATAACAGCTCGGTCGCTTCTTTCAGCAATCCTTCCATCGCCAGGCATTTTTTCGCAGCAGCTTTTTCACCGATCGATTCGAATACACTTTCCAGACGGGTGATCTGTCCTTTGGTTTCCTCCAAATGTGTGCTGATCGTGTTTTTCAGCTCTTCCGAAGTGGCACCCTTGATTATCTTAGGCAAGGCGGTCGCCAAATGTTTCTCCGCCCAATAGATGTCCTTTAATTCGTCAACGAATAATTCTTTCAACGCACTCTCTGCTTCAGGGGTACGGTTCACGTTTTTGCTTGCTTTCGTTTTCATGGCATATAGATTTTTATAATGTAATCAACCTATGCAAACCCTATTCCAAAAGGTGGTTATTTCCGGATCGCGCTGATCTCTCCGTTGCGTTCCATGTAAACTTTTTTGATTTGGCTCATATCTTCGGTCAAAGCCGATTTCCGCACGCCCTGCATCAGGTCCTCTTCGCAGACCAGGGCCCGTTTCATGTGTTCTTTTAAGAACACACCGTCCTCAAACAGCAGGATCTTTTCGCCTTCCACCACACGGCTGAATTTTTTGCCGGCCGCGATCAGCCGGCCTACTGCGCGGTGCAGCAGCACGATCACCAGGCAACACACCACCACCGAACGAAAAGGCGAAGCGCCCACCACCGCCCGGCTCATAATAGCGCCCAGCGAAACGGCGATAATATTATCCAGCGCCGTCCGCATGCCGAATGACCGGCGGCCCGAAATGCGGATCAGCACCAGCATGATCAGAAACATCACCACCCCGCGGCAACTCATCTGCACGGCGTCCAGGTGCTCCCCTTCACCAAAGATTTTAAGTAAGCTTTCCATCGTCGATTAATTGATTGGCCTGCGTCGCATTCAGTCGCTTAATGACCTTAAATTGCTTGCCGGCCTGTTCATTATAATTTTTAAAGAAATGTTCCAGTTGGTTCAAAATGGCCCCCGGCACTTCTTCCAGCTCTTTGATCTCCGAAAACAATTGTGATACTTCGGGAACGCCAAAAAAACGGTCATTGCGCATCGTCCTGCCGTCCCGCTCGGTCTGCTCGCACTGAAAAGCGCCGATGATCCGGCAATCCACCAGGCAGCCCGGGAACGTTCCGTGCTCATCCAGCACGATAATATCCAGAGGGTCACCGTCCTCGCCCCTGGTATGCGGGATCATGCCAAAATCAAAGGGAAAGACCAAACCCGCCGGCAAGATCTTATTCAGCCGGAACCGGTTCTCTTTTTCATCATAGTCAAATTTCTGACCGAAACCCTTCGGGCTCTCGATCATCGCAGTCGTCGTTTTAGTCTCCATATTTCCCGGCTTTCAAGTCTTTCACAAACGCCCGATAATAGGCTTTGGTCTTCTCCGCGTACCGCTGCGCATAAGCGATCACCGCCTCCTGCCAGCCCTGGTCCAGCCCGAAGGCCATCAACTCATCGATCGTGCCCGAACCCTGCCGGCCCCCGCTGCGCAGCTGCGCCGAAGCGGTCAGTGCGGCCATATCGTCGATCACCTGGTACATATCGCGGTAATCCTTTAATTGTTTGAATTTGATGCTGTCCTTGACCGGCTGCAGTTCCTGGATCATAAAAGAATCGCCCTGAAACACCGTTGTGCTGAGCAAAGCCGCAGGAACATTTTGCATGCGCTGCTGCGCGCCGATCACCCGGGCAGCCTCGCTATCCCAGCCCAGCTGCTGTACCGGCACATAAGGCGCCACAGATGATGACCGCGCCTGTTTCATATCCAGCAGTAAATAATGGTTTTTGGTGTTCGTGCTTTTCAGCAAAAACAAATAGCGCTTAACGCCGATACTACCCGTACCCGCCAGGCGAAAAACGACGCTTTGTACTTCGTAATTATAAGGCCCGTCGCTGCTGGTTTTGATCCATTCCCCGATGTGTGCCTTCAATGCTTTTCGTAAGGGTTTATCCAATTTGAAATGCCGCTCGTCCGCCAGCGAGAGCATGATGCTTTTCTTTTTACTGACCGTCCGCTTTTTGAGCAGGTCCTTGTAAGTGCTTTTGGTGGCCGCGGTCAGAAAATCACAAACGATCCCCTTGGCCGTCCGCGGTTCGATACTGATCGCCTTGCCTTTGGCCAGGGTGGCCGAATAGGTCTTTAAGAACAATTGCGCCATCTTCAGCGCCTTTTCCTCCTCAAAGTCCAGGTTATCAAAGGCGATAAAGATACTGGTGACCATCCGCACGGTCTCGTAACTGGCCGGTGCCAGCAGCGCCTCGTCAAAATCATTCAGGTCAAAATAGACCAGCTTATTATCGCCCTTATAGCTCCCGAAATTCTCGATATGCTGGTCGCCGCAGATCCAGGCCAGCGGCGATAGGGGTAAGGGTTCGGCCGCGGCCAGATCCTCGTAAAACAAATGACAGGTGCCCCGGAAAAAGCGAAAAGCGTTCTCCGCCATCGCCTCGTACTTCAACTGTACTTTGTTGGGCAACAAGCCCTGGTTAAAAATCTTCAGACGTTCTTCAAGCTTCATTTGGTTTTAGGTTTGCGGATACTGGATTTATGTTTCTGGTTTTCCTCGGCGGCATCGATGGAATGCGTCGTGGTCAGGTCATGCTCTTGTTGAGCCAGTTTGGATAACTGGATATAGAATTTATATAAATGATCCAGTTCCTCCTCCGTGAGGTCCTCAATATTGACCATGCGGTTACTGGTTCCCTCATGCGAGGCCAGCAGTTCATTCAGTTTGAGGTGGATCGCTTTGGAATCCTTATTCTGCGATTTCTGGATCAGAAAGACCATCAAAAAGGTCACAATCGTCGTTCCGGTGTTGATGATCAGCTGCCAGGTTTCCGCACCGGCCCGGTCACCGCCCAGATCAGGATCGTGGCTGATGCGATGATGAATGCCGCCGAACTCCCGGTCGCCGCGGTCGCCCAATTCGAAAACCGTTCAAAAAAATGCTTTTTCTTTTTCATGACCAATAGATTTGAATTTCGCTGCCAGCCGGAACGGTGAATTCCTGATGACCGCCTTTGACCTTCTTTCCTTTAAGTGCTGCTCCTGCCGTTTGGAGTTTGATCGCCGGCAACGTTTTTCTTCCCATTTTTAAGATCAACAGGCGGCAACTTAACCGGTTATCACCTTTGAGCCGGAAACTCAGGCTGCCCTTGGACTGGCGGTAATGCGCCGAAGGATAATCGCAGAATATCCAGAAATCCTGGCCGTCCACGCGGTAATAGTGCCGCGGAATGATCCCGAAGGCCACACCGGCCCCGTAAACTTCCTGACCGACGGTGCCGGACTGCTTCCAGCCGTCCTGTATGTCCTCTATCGCGATCCACAATTCAGGGTCGACCTGCCCGGTCTTCACCTTTTCTGACAACATCTCCCGCGGCAGGTTGGGCGGATAGTAATACGGCGCACGGTTAACGATATACCTCAAAAATTCGGGTACCAGGATGTTTACCGCCGGCAGGATATGTTCATCTTCGGCATAACGCAACAGGTTATGCATCGCCGCGAAAACCTCCTGCTCTTCATAAGCCGCCGTATACGGCGCGTCGCTGAGCGGAAACAGGGCAAAAAACGTGGGATAGCTTTTCGCGTAGCCGTAATCACATTCCCAAAGCTGCATGTTTTTAAACAGGTTGGCCAGGCAGAGGTAAGCCAGATCAAGGTATTGCCGCTCCCTGGTCTCTTTATACAACCACAGCATCGCGTTGGACCCGAAAGCGGTATTGTTAGCCTGGTAGAACAGGTCAAAGCCCTTGCCCCGCAGCGTTTTGGCCGCCCTTTTCGCCTCCAGTAAATACCTGTTTTCCCGGGTCAGTTCCCAGGCATGCAGCATCACCAATGCGTAAAGGCCGGCCACATCTTTTTCACCACCTTTGCCCGGCTGCGTTTCCGCTTTGACCGCTTCCAGTGTTTCCATATGATACAATACGGGCCACTCATAATTAAAGTGCCGGGCCACTTTGATCGTAAAATCCAAAGAATCCAGAAACAGGCGCTTACCCTGCAGGTCCCCCCGCAGCGCCATTCGTCCGAGGTTGAGCAGCGGGTGGTGCAGGTACCACGAGTCCATCACATTGGGCTGCAGTTGTTCTTCTTCACCATCCAGGTCGCCTGCCAGCGCCGGCAGGAAACGGACGACCGTTTTTAGTTTTTTATGGTAAAAAGCATCCAGACCATGCTGTATCTTCCGAATGGCAGGGAGGTCGGCCTGGTTCCAGTCGTAGTAATCCACCAGCGGTAACAGCACGGCCATTTGCACCATCAGTTCAGGCGGCGTCTGGTAGTCGGCCACATAAGCATTCAGGTAATCCTGTCCGGCACCATGAGACCAGCAGCCGTGACTGAACTCCAGGTCATGCAAACCTTTGTCCACCATCTCCGGCCAGCTGTAATAAGCGGTTTCCGGTTTGGGCAATACCAGGTACAATTCCGCTAACAAGCCCAGAAATTGTTTGGCCATTGCCGCCTCGCCCTTTGGATAAACAGGATCCAATACCAGAAAGGCATCAGAAAGGACCATCTCCTGGTGAGGGGGCAAGGGTTTGTTTTTTATGGTCGGCGGTAGGGCAAAACCCAGTTCCGGCCAGGTGCCGCCCACGGTGTCGCCTAAAGAACATGCCGTGGCCCGGGCGTAATCATTCAAAGCGGTCAGGTTTTGAAAATAGAGCAGCGCCCCGCTTTCCGGTTGGTCCAGTGTGAGGTATTGCATCCCTGACCGGGTACCGGCCTGGCTGACCTGCACGGTTCCTTTCGCACGCCCGGGACTGCCGTCAGGGGCCGTAATGACCATATCCCGCGGCCAGAAGGGGATCAGCAGCGGCCTTTTCGCTTTCAGCAGGGTTTGATAGCGAAACAGGGGAACATTTCCCGCCGGAAATTCAAGAATGACCCGGTACTCGCCCATCGAACCCTGGAGATGGAGCGTCAGCCCGGATCCGTCTTTATCCATCCGGCAGAGCTCCAGGTGATCGTTGGGCAAATACGCCGGCCGCAGGACGATCTGTAAACCCGTCGGACAGGTGATGCCGATCCATAAAGAATTGCTGAGGTGATGAAGCCGGACCACATAACCTGCCAGATCCCGCCTGAACAGGGCCGGCAGGTCCTGACCGTGAAATAAAGTCTCTACGGCGAGCGCCCAGGGTGAAATTCCTTCCATAGGTGTCAAAAGGTTGTAGCGTGATAGATAACTTCCGGCTTAAAATTTTGTTTTTAATTTTCCTGTTAATTAAATAGTTTAATTTAAAACATAGTTTACTCCGATGGGTTGTATCCTTAAGATCCCTCCTGACCCAGCCGCTGCCTTTTATTCACCACTAAAAATGAGTTACCTATGTTTCACCACGTTAAAGATTTACAATTCAACGCCAGGGTTTCGCGCCCTGACCCACGCTTTGCTAACCTGTTACTGGAGCAATTCGGCGGCGAAAACGGCGAACTGGCAGCGGCCATGCAATACTTTACCCAGGCCTTCGGCGCTAAAGTCTCGCACCCCGACAAGTATGATATGCTGATGGATATTGCTATCGAAGAATTCTCCCACCTGGAGATCGTCGGCGCGACCATCCAGATGCTGTTAAAAGGCGTTAACGGCGAGCTAAAAGACGCCGCCGAACAAAGCGAGATCATGGTGGCCATGAACGGCAAAGCGGAAAAAGAAAGCGTGATCCATGCGGCCTTATCCGCTAATCCCCAGTTTCTGATCATTACCGGTGGCGGGCCGACCCCGCGTAACAGCCAAGGGGTGCCCTGGTGCGCGTCGTATATCAATTCCAATGGCGACCTGACCGTCGATCTGCGCAGCAATCTGGCTTCCGAATCCCGCGCGAAACTGGTTTACGAGCACCTGATGAAATTTACCGATGACCCCTATATTCATGAAACGCTTTCCTTCCTGATGACCCGGGAGGTGACCCATTACAAACTGTTTGAAGCCGCGCTAAACAGCATTCAGCCCAACTTCCCTCCGGGTGTACTGGCAGCCGATCCGCGCTTTTTACAAAATACCTATAACTTATCCGGGGGCACCGTAAGAGGGCCATGGAACCAGGGAGAAATTCCAGGCATGGGCAAGGATTTTGTGTATGTGGAGAACCCGGTTCATCAGGCACGGGAAACCGAGGGCCAAACCAAACTACCCGAAGATTTCAAGAGCGAACTGAAGGATAAAGAGAAGCTCGACCAGCAGATGAGCAAAGCCAAAAGCGCGGAAGTGACCAACGCCGAGCCTAAAGGCGTAGCGCAATGGAGTACCTATAAGGACAATGAAAAATAATGGATGAACATCTTTTTTTAAAAGGTCAGCGTATCACCTCGCCCGACGGACCGGGCGAGGTGATCGAGACCATCGGGAATAAGGTCGTGGTCAAACTGGATAACGGCAAAACCGAAACCTTTTCAGATGAGGTGGTCACTGATGACAGCAATGCCGGTTAATTTAACGAACACCGAAAAGAAATGATCCATTACCATTTGCAACGTTTTACAGAAGCCCAGGACAACGATTATGAAACCGCTTTGGCGGAAATCAAAAACGGGCAGAAACGCAGTCACTGGATGTGGTATATCTTTCCTCAGATTGCGGGCCTAGGGACCACCGCGACCTCCAAATTCTACGCGATCAAAGATATCGGTGAAGCCACTGCCTATCTGATGGATGAGCAGTTAAGTTTACGGCTGGTCACCATCTGTAAAGCATTGATAAAGCTCAAAACCAGGGATGCGCTGGCCGTATTCGGCGCTCCCGACCATTTGAAATTGCGTTCATCCATGACCCTGTTCGATGCGGTACCGGCTACCTTCCCGGTCTTTGGCCAGGTGCTGGAAAAGTTTTTCAACGGCGAAAGAGATCTCCGGACACTGGATTTACTCCAGGCAAGCCGCAGTTAAGACAGCCGGCTCAGAATTTCGTTAATGGAAAAATGTGCGCCGCAAACGCATTCATCCGCTGCACCATAATAGATCGTGAGCCGGTCGCCATCGACAATATGCCCGTTGGTGAACACGACGTAACCAAAGAAACCACTGAGCGCATAGGCTGCTGTCGGCACCATGATGGGGTTTTTAGTGCGGCCGATGACCTTTGACGGATCGTCCGGGTCCAGCAGCAAAGCCCCCAGGCCATACCGGTGTTCGGCATTGGCTCTGGGATAAATCTCCAGCCAGCCGCGCGCGGTGCGAATAGGTACTGCGTCAGCACCGACCCTTGCGCTGTCCCACATATCGCCGCCGGGTCTTATCAGGGATCGGTGATTACGTCGGCAAACTATCTCACCTATTCCCAAACAAAAAAAATAACTTCAGGTTAAATATTTATGGCAAAAACACCAGCAAAACAAAACCGGCAGCCGGGGATCGAGGCGAAAATGGCCCCGGCCCCGGAATATATTAAAATCAGCTATGCCGGCTCGGGTAAACTGCGGGATAAAGTAGCACTGATCACCGGTGGTGATTCCGGTATCGGCCGGGCGGTCAGTATCCATTTTGCGCGTGAAGGCGCCGATGTGGCGATCGTCTATCTGAACGAAGACGTGGACGCAAAGTTAACCAAAACACTGGTCGAGGCCGAAGGCCGGAAATGCCTGCTCCTTAAGGGCGATGTTAAAAAAGCGGCATTCTGCAAAAAAGCAGTGGCTACTACCGTTAGTAAACTGAAAAAACTCAATATTCTTGTCAATAATGCGGGTATACAGATTCCTCAAAAAGACCCGAAACAAATCGACGAAAAGCAACTGGAGGATACGTTCCGCACCAATATCTTCGCCTATTTTCATTTTGCCAATGAAGCGCTGGAGCACTTGGGTGAAGGCGACTGTATCATTAATACCACCTCGGTGACCGCCTACCGTTCTTCACCCAACCTGATCGACTATTCTTCAACCAAAGGCGCCATCACCAGTTTTACCCGGTCACTGGCGACCAACCTGACGGACAAAAAGATCCGGGTCAATGCCGTCGCGCCGGGCCCTGTCTGGACACCGCTCATCGTCGCCACTTTTGACGAAGAAAAGATCAAATCCTTCGGCAGCGAAACAGCGATGAAACGAGCCGGCCAACCTTCAGAACTGGCTCCTGCCTATGTTTTCCTGGCTTCGGATGATGCTTCGTTCATTACAGGCCAGGTCATTCACGTTAATGGCGGCGAAGTCGTCAATGGTTAAAAAACTTGAACCGAATGAAAGCAGCCGTCATAAATAGTTTAACTACAATCTGCAAAACATGAGCACCACCAAGTGGTCAGGAGAAGTGACCGTACACAGCAATGCCCTGGACCTGGAAAAGGATATTTTCAAGTCAGGCGACCCGGATAAAATTGCGGCTTCGCTAAAACACTCGGCCGAAACCAGTCAGCGCCGCAAGTCTTCGCCTTATCGCAGCGCTATGTCGATGCTCACCTTCTATGAGAACCGCGCCGGAAAAAACCTGGGCGCGGAAGAAAAGAACGTATTGGAAAAAGCCAAGGACAAATTAAGAGCACTGTTTGGAAAATAACTATTATTCAGGGACCAGCAATTTAGTACTGCCTGTCAAAAACAAATCTTTCTTTCCTGAAGCGTTTCAGACAGGAACGCGTTTGACTTATTATGCCTCCTTGTTTAATTCGATAGAAATCAATGCCAGCTTTTACAGGATGCCACTGGCGCGGACGGTAAGAAAATGGTCGGCTGAAGTGCCGGATAATTTTCAATTCACTTTTAAATTACACCAATCCATCACCCACAGTTTACCCGGGCAATTCAACCTGCAAGCCATACCAGCATTTATGGAAGCCATCAACTCCACCGAAAAACGCGGCTGCCTGCTGGTACAGCTCCCGCCTAAATTCGGGCCTGATATTTTTCAATTGAACAATTTAATCAACGCCTTGCAGCCGTATAATTGGCGGATTGCCATCGAATTTCGACAGCCGGGCTGGTATACCGAAGAGGTATATACACTCCTCCGCCAATTCGAGGTGGCCATGGTCATCCACGATCTGCACAAATCCGCTTCACCGCAGCATTTGACCGCAGCTCACACATTTCTTCGCTTCCATGGCCCCGAACCTAATTATCGCGGCAGTTACGATGATGCTTATCTGGCTGAATACGCTCACTATATCAACGATTGGCTCGCAGCGGGCCAATCAGTCTACGCTTATTTTAATAATACATTGGAGGCGGCAGTTCAAAACCTGCAAACACTCAATCGCCTGCTGCAACTCAATCAACGATCAGGTCAGCCGCAGGACGGGTCAGCTCGGTTGACAGCCCCGACTTGCGGCTCATCAGGTCGGCACCCCAATCCTTGACATGATCTTTTAGCAACGTTCTCAATTTTTTACCAAACAAAAGATAGCCTACCAAACCGCGGTAGCGGTGATGAGGAAATTTTTTTTATTCATATTAAGCGATCAGGCCGGACGGCGGATTAAATAAATTGGGGTTGTTTTTAAGGAACTGCAGCGGGGTGTTTTTAAAAATGTCCGCGTCCCTGTACAAAAAAGCAGCTACGACCGCCTTTCTGACGGCCTTTCCGGCGCTGGGTGTAGGTTTGATGATCTTCATAACCTAAGAGGGGCGATTATCGTACCAAAACCATTTCGTTCTAATTAATTTTTTTAAAAACTTAGTTCATCCGCAGGCGTTGTTAAAAGACATTAAAAACTACTTTATGGAAACCAAAACAACTTCAGTTCTGAACGAACTGATCGAGATCAACAATGACCGCGTCGCCGGTTTTGAAAAAGCGATGGCTGACATCAAAGACGAAAATGTCGACCTCAAACAACTGTTCCAGCGCTTTGCAGCGCAGAGCCGCGAAAACAGTCAGGAACTGGCTGCCCTGGTGGGCAGCGAAGGTGACGAAGTGGAAACCGGCACCAGCGTATCGGGCAGCCTGCACCGCGCCTGGATCGATGTGAAAGCGCTGTTTGGGGGCAGTACCCGCGAGAGTATTTTATCCGAAGCCGAACGCGGCGAGGATGCGATCAAAAAAGCTTATCGTGATGCGCTGGAAGACGAAGAACTGAGCGCCGGTGCCCGTGAAGTGGTGAACCGCCAGCAAAGCGGGATCAACGCCGCGCACGATGAAGTGAAAGCGCTTCGTGACGCTGCGAAATAACCAACTGATCTTTTCAACGGGCGCTGCAAACGCAGCGCCCCATTTTTTTTACCTATGAATAGTATCGACCAACAACAACCGGAAGTGAACCGCGAAAATCTGAGCGGCGCTGAAGCCGTGGAAAAGATCAAAGAGCTGGCCGGCAAAACGCAGACCTGCTTTTTCAATACCGATCTGAGATCCGGCCGTGCCGCCGCAACGCGGCCCATGTCCGTGCAGCAGATCGACGACGAAGGCAACCTCTGGTTCCTGAGCGCAGTGGACAGCCATAAAAACGCGGAAATTCAACAGTATAACCGCGTACAGCTTTTATTTATGGGTTCGGCACATTCCGATTTTCTAACCCTTGGCGGCAGGGCCAGTATCAGCACCGATAAAGTCAAGATCAAAGAATTATGGGAACCCATCGTCAAAACCTGGTTCACCGAAGGCGTAGATGACCCGCGCATCACCGTGATCAAGGTTACCCCGGATGAAGGCTACTACTGGGATACCAAACACGGCAAAATGGTGGCCTTTTTGAAAATGATCGCTGGCAGCATTATCGGTAAAACATTGGATGACAGCGTCCAGGGAGAAGTGAAACCATGAAGGCTTTATTGATCAATTGCACGCTCAAACGAGCGCCGAAATTTTCCAATACCGAAGCGCTGGCGAAAAAAGCCGCCGAACAGTTTCAGGAAAAAGGCATTGAAACTGAGATGATCCGGCTGAATGCTTATAACGTGCTGCCAGGTAACAGCTCCGATGAAGGTGAAGGCGACGAATGGCCGCAAATTTTAGAGAAAATCAAAGCCTGCCATATCTTTATCATCGCCACGCCCATCTGGATGGGGCATTTGGCTTCCACTGCGCAAAAAGTCATTGAACGGCTGGATGCGATATTCCGCGATGAAGAACTGATGGATGAAAAAACAGGTCAGTTTATGCCCTATAACAAAGTGGCCGGTTGCCTGGTGACCGGTAACGAAGATGGCGCCCACAGTTGTGCCGCGCAAGTCCTCTGGTCCTTGCAAGAAGTGGGTTTCACCATCCCTCCGAATGTTAACGCTTATTGGGTCGGCATGGCCGGGGGCGAAAAAGATTATGTAGAAGCCGGTGGCGAGCGCTATTTATACACCAATAAAAGCTTGCGTTATATGACTGAAAACCTGGCCTGGTTCGCTCAGCTTTTACAGAACCACCCCATCGGCACCAATTTGCTGGAGGCCGAAGCAAAAGCCAAAGCGGAAAGCGATGAGGAATAAAAGAGATGTTCGCCGCATCGCCATTTTAGGCGGCGGCCCTTCCGCCTTGTTTATTTTCAAACGCCTCGTGGAAAGCGGCCACCAGGATTTCAGCGTGGACATTTATGAAAAAAGTGCTGAGTTAGGCTGCGGGATGCCTTATGGACACGACGGCGCTGCCGATGAACACGTTACCAACGTTTCGGGCAACGAAATCCCTGAACTGCCCAACGACATGGCCGACTGGGTGAAAAAAGTACCGAAAGACACCCTCGATAAATACCACCTCGATGCTGGAAAATTCAACGATTATAAAGTATTGCCCCGCCTGCTTTTTGGCCAGTATCTCTGTGATCAATTCAAAAACCTGCTGCACCAAGCCAAAGAAAATGGATTAAACACACAGGTTTATTACAACACCAGCGTTTTAGACATCATTGATCTGCCCGACGAGCAGCAAGTTGAAGTGCGTACCCATAAAGGCGCTGAAACGTATGACCACGTGATCGTATGTACCGGCCACCTCTGGCCTAAAAAACACGAAGGTCAAGTAACAGGTTGGTTCGATTCACCTTACCCTCCGGAAAAGATCGCGCTGAAGGCCGATTACCCTGTGGCAGTAAGAGGCGCTTCACTGACTGCCATAGACGCTATACGCACTTTGGGCAGGCACAACGGACATTTTGAAAAAGACGAAAATGGCCGATTACATTTTTATCCCGAAAGCCCCGGTTTTAAAATCGTGATGCACTCGCGCAATGGGCTCTTGCCGGCCGTGCGTTTCCACCTGGAAGACTCCCATTTAGGTAAAGACACCGTGCTGTCACCGGAAAGAATCGCTGCTAACCGTGAAGCTAACGAAGGCTTTCTTTCGCTCGATTATGTTTTTGAGGAAAACTTTAAAAAAGGTATCCGCGAACACGATCCCGCCTGTTACGACGAGATCAAAGACATGAACATGGAAGCTTTTGTTGATCATATGATGACCAAACGCGAAGCCCGTGACCCTTTCGAATTGTTGAAAGATGAATATGCCGAAGCGGAACGCTCTATCAAAACGCATCAATCGGTCTACTGGAAAGAAATGCTGGCCATCCTCAGCTTTGCCATGAATTACCCCGCCAAGTATTTCTCCGCCGAAGATTATCAACGCATATACAAAACACTAATGCCGCTGATCTCCGTAGTGATCGCCTTCGTACCGCAAAGCTCGGCGGAAACCCTCATGGCGATGCACGAAGCTGGTTGCCTGGAAATGAAAGTGGTGGATCAGGACGAAGAACCCGAACCCGGTGAACAAGGCGGCGCGGATTATGCGGGCGTACATTATCAACTATTTGTTGACTGCATCGGCCAGCCGCATATCTCGTTTGAAGATATCCCCTTTGAAGGATTAAAGGCTGTCGGCACACCTGCCCGTCTTGGCTTCCGTAACAAACCAGACGAATACCTGACCGTGCCCGGCCTGGCGATCAACGACCGTTTTCAGTTACTGGACGCCTACGGTGCCCTGAATGAACGCATCTATATCATGGCCGTCCCTTTTATCGGTGGTTATAACCCCGATTATTCAGGACTGGATTTCAGCGAAGCAGCTTCCAAACTGGTGCTGGATGGTTTATTGAACAAAGCAATGAGCGCATGAACCTTAAACTATATATGGTGTTATTGGGTTCCAAAGCGCCGGGCCGCAGCGTCGAACAGCACGATTTCTTCTTCGGTATTGGCGCTACACTCGCGGAATTGGTTCCCGCCATGCGCGAATTCTGGTCCGAAGCCGGTAACAGCCTGCACATCGACGGCTGGCGGGAAGTGACCCATGTGGAGGGGCACCAGGTAAACATCATCCCCAAAGCACAAGCCGACCCGGGTAACACAAAACGTTTATTCTTTATCAACCTCGGCGGTTACCAGACCGGTAAACTGGAAGAACAGCATTACACCCTGCTCACCGTTCAGGAAGACCGCAAACAAGCGATCAAAGCCTCCACCGGAACGGATTTTTTCAAAACTGCATCGATTGAAAAAGTTAAAGCTGCTGCTGCACACATTGATGAAAAATATGGCATCGATGTAGATGATATCTACCGTATTGACGACCTGCTATCACCTGCATTCAAAGCCCTATACCATATCGAGCTGTTACCGGATCCAAACTCTGTTCCCGATGAAATTCATTTAGGTTATCTCAAACTCAACCAATGGAACAGCGGACTGAAGCACTGACCGTCTGGGTTGCCGAAAAATATGCAGGACATCTCATCCCGCTCAGCGGCGAACCCTATTTCAGCCATTGCCTGGCCGTAGCCCAAACCGTTGCCCCTTACATCATTCTCGGCTGTGAAGCCGGGTTATGCCATGATCTATTAGAAGACCATATCACCACAGCGGAGGCCTTGCGAACCGCCTTGTTGGCATTTGCCTATACAGTTCCCGAAACCGAACAAATAGTCGCCATGGTCAACGAGCTAAGCGATGTCTTTCACCCTGATAACTATTCAGACACAGGCAAGAAAAAACTTCGCTGGCTCGAAACCCAACGCCTGGCAACCATCAGTTCCGCTGCCCAGACCATCAAATATGCCGACCTGATTGATAATGCCATATGGGTGCGGCAACACGAGCCGCACAAATGGCAGCGATACGCAAACCGCAAACGTAAACTCCTGCACCTGCTCGACAAAGGCGATCCGATACTCCGTCAGCAAGCACTGGGAATTTTTTTTAACTAAAACTATAATTCTACAGGTCTGTTTTTTTGTAAAAAAGACAGCATCATGGCCAAATATTCAGAAAAAGCGCAGGACAAGGTTCACCAGGCTTTACACGAAGAAAAAGAAGGTACGCTGAAAAGCGGCCGCAGCGGAAAAAAAGTAACCAGCCGTAAACAGGCGATCGCCATCGGGCTTTCCGAAGCCCGCGCGGCAGGCGCCAAAGTACCCAAAAAGAAAGACTGAAATGCAAAACGAATCTAAAATGAACCGGCGGCAGGCCGTCGCCGGCATCGGTACGGCACTGGCCGCTGTCGCGGTTACCCCCGTACTGGGAGGAACACCTATGGAAAACAAACCCTATGACGGGCCCGCCAGGATCAGCGACCCGACCAAACTGCACCCCAAACCGCCTTTTAAAAGCCAGCCGCAGCCCTGGCCGGGTTTGCAGAGCAAAATGGATCCGGTGCCGGATTGCGGCGAAAGAAGCTATAAAGGCTCCGGCCGTTTAACGGGCCGCAAAGCCCTGATCACCGGCGGCGATTCGGGTATGGGACGTGCAGCGGCGATCGCCTATGCCCGGGAGGGCGCCGATGTCGCTATTAATTATTACCCGACCGAGGAGCCCGATGCCCAGGAAGTG
Organism: Mucilaginibacter yixingensis; assembly: GCF_041080815.1. Taxonomy (NCBI): domain Bacteria; kingdom Pseudomonadati; phylum Bacteroidota; class Sphingobacteriia; order Sphingobacteriales; family Sphingobacteriaceae; genus Mucilaginibacter; species Mucilaginibacter yixingensis. The sequence continues at coordinate 5,150,969 of NZ_CP160205.1, forward strand.
ATCGCGCTGATCAAAAAGGAAGGCCGCAAAGCCATTGCCATTCCCGGCGACCTGCGGCAGGAAGCTTTCTGCAAGGAACTGGTGCATAAAGCCATTGCAGGTCTGGGCGGACTGGATATCATCGTGAATAATGCCGGCCGGCAGCAATCACAGAATTCCATCCTGGATATTACCAGCGAGGCATTTGATGCGACCATGAAGACCAATATCTACGCGCCGTTCTGGATCATCCGCGAAGCACTGCCGCATCTGCCGCCGGGATCGGCCATCATCGGCACGACCTCCGAACAAGCATATGATCCGAGCCCAGACCTGTATGACTATGCGCAAACCAAGGCCGCGACGATGAATTACGTCAAGTCACTGGCCAAACAATTAGGGCCAAAAGGCATCCGCGTGAATGGTGTCGCACCGGGCCCGATCTGGACAGCTTTGCAGATCAGCGGCGGCGCCCAGCCGGAAAAACAACAGATGTTTGGTAGCTGGACGATGCTGGGCAGGCCGGGGCAGCCCGCGGAACTGGCTTCGATCTACGTACAATTGGCTGCTGCCGATGCCAGTTTCGCCAGCGGCCAGGTCTATGGTTCGTCAGGAGGCGTTGGGCAGCCATGAGCAAGCTATTATTCGTTATATTCCTGGGTTTTTGCGTAGCCGCCAAAGCCCAGATCCCGCAGCCGGATCCTGACACCACGGCCCGGCATTTCCTGATCGTGGCCAGTATCAAGAGCCTTCAGGAGGTGAGCGCCGGCAACCTTGCCGCGCAGAAAGCCATGCGACCGGATGTCAAAGCCTTTGGGCAGATGATGGTCAAGGATCATGGCGATACGGAGCAAAAACTCCTGGCCTTGGCGAAGAGCCGGCATATCATCTTGCCATCCGCGGCGACCGGCGCTATCCGGCCTGACCTGAACCTGGAAAAAGCGAGCACCAGATTTGATCAGCTGTACGTCCACGCCATGGTTGCCGGGCATGGCAATACGGTCCAGGTTTTTGAAAATTATGCGACCGCCGGGAAGGACCCGGAAGTCAAAGCATTCGCACAACAAATGTTGCCTACGCTAAGGCACCACCTGATGGAGATCAAAGCGATCGAAGAAAAATGAAATAAGCGCAAGGCGGGTGTATGCCGCCCTGCGCTTTAGCATTGACCGGCCCAGTCATCATCCCGGTCCCGGCGGGTCAGGATCCCGGCGAACCATAGCAGGAACATGATGCTGAACAGGTTCCGTATCTCCGCCGGCAGCGTATGCCGCGCCAAATAGTTCAGCCCGGCCCATGCTGCAAGGAGGAGCGCCAGCGATGCCAGCAGGAGCGAAATGACTTTCTCTTTCATGGCATTTCCTCCAGGTTCTTTAAACGGAAGATCTCCCGCGCGATCAGCTTGCAGTTATCGCCCAGTTCTTCCAGCGTACAGCAGATCGTTCTGATCTTCACCGGCAACTCATTCACCGTTTCCATTAAATCAATATGCAGCAGGCAGGACGCCAGGAGGTCGGCGCTGCCTTTCAATTGTTCGAAGAGGCCGTAAGCGGCTTCGCGGTCATTGCCCAAGAAATACTGGCCGTAATCCACAAAACCTTTCGGGGTCTTCAGGCTCAGTAAGATATAAAATTGCGTTTCCATAGCCGTTAAATTCAAAGAGCCCCTGCAAGCAGGAGCCCTTTGGGTTAAAAACTATTCATACACTTATTTGATCTCGATCTGGCGGCGTACCGCTTTGGCTTCTTCGCGCTTGGCGATATCGATGCGCAGTACCCCGTCGGTGTAGCTGGCGTCGATGCGGCTGTCATCTGCACTTTCCGGTAAAGTGAACGAACGCACGAAGGAACTGTAGCTGTACTCACGCTTGCTGTAATTTTTTTGGTTGTCTTCGTGGTCAGCACTTTGTTCCACCGAAATGCTCAGCTGGTTACGTTCCAGGTTGAGTTTGAAGTCCTCTTTTTTAAGACCAGGTGCGGCAAGTTCTACATGATAGTTGTTCTCGCTCTCGCTGATGTTCACCGCAGGTACACGGGTCACCAGCCGGTCACTAAAAAAGGTGTCATTAAAAATAGATTCGAATACGTCGTTAAAGCCTGGCAATAACGCGTTGCCGGTTGGTTTTGCGGAATTGAATTTAACCAATGTCATAGGTCTTTCCTCCTTAATAAATTAATGATTGAAACTTATTTGTTAATTAAACTACCAGCTGGTATTCAAGTCCCGTGCCAGGGTGCCATCCGGCCTGACTTGCTGAAAAAATTGCAGTTTCTGTGAAAATTTTTCAGTTTCCCCGTGTCAAAATTTCAACCCGCAGGCCTTTAGTCCTGCCTTTCATACGTCCGCCATGTATTTATTTAAGGGCGGCTGCGTACCTAAAGTCTTAACGACCGGTGAGAGATCAGGCGTTAGCAAATGCCGGGTGTGGCAGACATCCGGCCGGTAGGGTGTCATTTTAATAAACGATGCGCGGTAGCTGGTGGCGCCTGCCCGGATCAATCCTGCGGGAGTACCGTCCTTACTTTCTCCACCAACTGGTCCAGGTCAAACGGCTTAGCGATAAAGTCCGTTGCGCCCGCATTCATGGCAATGGTTTTGCCGTCCCGGCTGGCTGAGATCACAATGACCGGAAGCCCCCGGGTCGCGGGGTTTTCCCGTAGCGAACGCAGGACCTGGTCGCCCGAAAGTACCGGCATCCACAGGTCGAGCAACAGGAGATCAGGATGTTCGCGGTTGACAATGTTGGCGATATTCAGGGAATTAATTTCCGGTATCGTCTCGAAACCTTCCTCCTTCAGGATCAATTCCACCAGGTCCAGGATGCCCTCATCATCATCGCAGATCAGAATTTTAGCGGCCATCGGCGACTCCTTCCGTTTGATCCAGTGGCAGGGTAAAGCTGAAGGTAGACCCTTTATTCAGTTCGCTGTCCACCCATAAAGTGCCGTTATGGTTACGGATGATCTCTGCGCAAATATAGAGCCCGATACCCATGCCCGGAAAATGCTGCTGTATCTCGCCGACCCGGTAGAACCGGTCGAAAATACGCTCCTGCTCATCCCTGGCGATACCCAAACCAAAATCCTTCACGGAGAATTTCAGGTAATCGCTGACCACGGATAAATGCACCTCGACCCGGTCATGATCCGGCGAGTACTTGATGGCATTGCTGAGTAGGTTGGTGACCACTTGGGCAATATGCGATTCATCGCCATTCACCCGGCACCCGGTCCCGCCGCTAACCACGATCTCATGGGATTTGGTCGCTTGGCGGATGCTGTCCACTGCTTCGGCTGCCATTTCGTCAAAATCGAAAGGGTCCTTATGCAGTTCGATTTTGCCTGACTGAATGCGCGACACATCCAGCAATTCCCCGATGAGGTTGTTCAGCCGCTCCACGTACAAAGCGGTCTTACCCACTGCACTCAACAGTTTTTCGTCTGCCGTATTGGGCATCAGGCGATTGATGATCTGGATATACCCTTTGATGGTGGTTAAGGGCGTTTTCAGCTCATGGCTGGCAATGGACAGGAAGTCGTCCTTGCGCTGCTCGATCGCGCGTCTTTCGGTGATATCCTCGATCGCGATCAGGATACGGTCCTTATACTGGCCCTCCAGTTCGATGCGGTGGGCATTGAGCAGCATCAGTTTTTTACCGATATGCGGAAAATCGTGGCTCACCTCGAAATCGATCACCGGGTTATTGGTCGGGAGGATCTGCTCGAGCAGGTTTTTAAGTTCCCGGATGTCCCATTGGCCGTTGCCGAGTTCATAAAGCGTTTTGCCTTCCGTTTCTTCCCTGGACACCTTAAAGGTGCGGATAAAATGATCGTTCACGGAAAGCACCTTCAGGTCCGGTGACAGCACCAGCAAACTTTCCCGCACGGTCTGGACGATACTGGCCAGATATTCTTCGCTTTGTCTGAGGCTTTGCGTGCGCTCCTCGATGCGCTGCTCGAGCCTGGACTGGTTGGTACGCAGATCTTCCTCGGCCTGTTTGCGGCGGGTGATATCGTTCTGTACGCCGATAAAATAATCGACCTTCCCCTCGTTGTTCTTAATAGGCGATACGTACAGCTCGTTCCAGAACAGGGTACCGTTCTTCTTGTAATTGCGGATCTCCACCACGCAGGTCTCGCCCTGGTCGATCGCCTCGCGCAACTGTTGCCGCGGCTGCTGGTTACGGTCATCCTTTTGCAGGAAGCGGCAATTATGCCCGATGATCTCCGGCCTTTGGTAGCCGGTGATACGCTCAAAGGCCTGGTTGCAGTAAATGATCGGGTTGTCCGGCTGACGGTTATCCGTGATAATGATACCCGAGACCGACGCGTCGAGTGCTTTTTTCAGCAGCCCGATGTCCTCGTTCAGGATATGTTCATAGTTAATTAAATGCTTCTCCGACATAAAACAGAATCAATAGTTGTTTAAACGGCTAATCGTCATGCGTAATAAAACCATATGGAACTGATAATGTTTGAGCGGCGATCGCCTTGAATCCATAATCCGTCCGGCGACGTAACTTTTAATCCAGTGCTGGTACGAATATACCGCTGGCACCCGGTGCGGCTGTGCCCGATGCGGTCCCTGCCGGGCAAGATCGTCATGAGGGGAGAGATTAAAAAGTGTGTCTGCAAGAGGCCATAAACATACATCGCGCCAAATGCTGCGGTCCAGAAAAACAGAACAAGAGTATTCATAGCAGATGCAGGCCATGTATTTACCTGCCGCAACATAAATTTAACATTCGAATCTACCATAAGTTTGTAGGCCGAATTGCTGATCTTCAAATCGTGGCAGCAGGAGTGGGCTGCTGAAGCGTCAGCCACAGGTTAAAATTAAACCAGGTGCCCTTGCCGACCTCGCTTTGGATCCGGAAGGAGCCTTCCATGAGCCCGATCAGTTTTTTGACGATCGACAGCCCGAGGCCGGATCCGCCCGATTTGCGCCATTGCGGATCGTCCACCTGCTCAAACCGTTTAAAGATCCTTTTGATAGCGGCTGCCGGAATGCCGATACCCGTGTCCGCAACGGTAAAAGCCAGCTGCACCCGGTTGTTCTGCTCCTCTAATTTACTGACCCGCAGCACCACCGACCCGGCTTCCGTAAATTTGATGGCGTTATTGATCAGGTTGATCAGGATCTGGCTCAGCCGCAGCGCATCTGCCAGCACCTGTGCCGGTAAGTCGTCCGCCAGCTCGCAGCTCAGGGCGAGCCCCTTCTCCCTGGCCAGGGGGCTGAGCATTTCACATACGTTTTTGAGTAATTGCCGCAGATCGGTTTCTGCAAGCGCTAACTTTACTTTCCCTGCGTCGATTTTCGCACTTTCCAGCACATCGTTGACAATGCCGAGTAAAGTCCTGGACGTATAGTCCATCAGGCCCAGCAGCTCCGATTGCTCCTCATCCAGCTTCGTGGCTTGCAGCAGGTAGACCAGCGAGATCAGCGAATTCACCGGCGTCCGGAGCTCATGGCTCATATTAGCCAGGAAGATCTCTTTCTCGGCCCGGTTAGCTTCGATCTCCAGCTGGTAACGGATCAGCGCCACCAGGGATTTAACCTTCGCATTCAGGATATACAGATCCAGCGGCTTGAATAAATAATCCACCGCACCGAGGTTCAGCCCGTGTACGATCTCTTCCGAAGTCATCGACCTGCCGGTGAGCAGTACGACCAGGATCTGGCTCGTCAGCGGATTATTCTTGATCGACGCCAAAACTTCATAGCCATTCATGCCCGGCATGTGAACATCGACCAGCGCAATGCTGATCTTTTCATCGATGCACCGCTGACATGCCTGGCCGGGAGCACTGCAGGTCAGCACGTTGATGCCCTGACCGTCCAATGCGCCGGCAATCATTTCCAGGTTGGCTGCGTCGTCATCAACCAGCAGCAGGTTTACCGGATAGTTTGTTTCTTCCATACTATTTTTTAGGCATAGCGATCAATAAGCTTACACATAACAGGAATAATCGGTATTTGTTGACATCGCCCCTGCATACGCTCACATCTCAGCCTGAATTGTTAAAAAATGTTAAAGCACTTGCGGCTTTTTTACCGCCTTTTTTAATTTGGACCATCAATTTTAAATACATTAAACCCAATTTATCAACAGCATTTTTTGAAAGCTATCATTTAACCGTTTTAGTTCTTAGATCATGTTAAGCAACATCCCTACCACCAACGCAGGCTTATTACGCCGGTTAAGCTCAATCATTCTTATTTTATTTATTTCCGGTTTCCTGGCCCGCGCACAGCAGCCGCCTTCGGGCGCTAAGTCCGCCTTCACGGCCAAGCTGATGAACATCGAAGCGGCATCCAACGAGATCTTCCGTTATACGACCACGCTCCATAACGGGTCGGCAAGTGCAAAGGTTTACGAGCTAAAACCCGACCTGCCGGCGGGCTGGATGATCGCCTTCAAAGTAGATGGCACCCAGGTGACCTCCATCAATATGGACGCAGGCAAATCGCAGGACATCAGCGTGGAGATCAATGCCGCACCGAATGCGCCGGCTAAGAAATATGTCATTCCCATCCGCGCCGTTGCCAAGCCGGATTCCCTTTCGCTCAACCTGGAGGCCGTGGTCAAAGGCACTTACGGTATCTTCCTGAGCACACCTACCGGCAGACTGAGCGACGAGGTGACCTCGGGCAGCCAGAAACAATTGCCCTTAGTGGTAAAGAATACCGGCACCTTAACACTCAACAACGCACAAATTACTGCCCAGTTGCCCGCCGGGTGGGAAGCGACCTACGAGCCCTCCGCGATCAAGCAACTGGGCCCCGGCCAGACCGCCGATATCACCGCGACCTTAAAAGTGCCTGACAAAACACTGGCCGGGGACTATTCCGGGACCTTTACGGCGACCTCCGGCAGCACCAACACCCAGATCGCTTACCGGCTTACCGTCAAAACGTCCCTGCTTTCCGGATGGATCGGGATCCTCCTTATTTTCCTGGCCATCGGCATCGTGTATTACCTGATTCGTAAATACGGGAGGAGATAAGCCGCCCATTACCGTTTTTACCAATGAAAGATCCTATTATACAGCTGAAAGGCCTGACCAAGCTTTATGGCGCGCAGAAAGCCGTCGATCACCTGGACCTGGACATTTACAAAGGGGAGATCTTCGGTCTGCTGGGCCCGAACGGAGCGGGCAAAACCACGACCATCCTGATGATGCTGGGATTAACCGAACCCGCCGGGGGAAGTGCTCTGGTTTGCGGGTACAACGCCACGCGCAACCCTTTGGAGGTCAAGCGAAAAGTTGGCTATATGCCGGACAGCGTTGGCTTTTACGACCATATGAGCGCTGCGGAGAATTTGCAGTACATCGGCCGGCTGAACGGCATACCCGAAGCGCAGTTGAAAGGACGCGTGGCGGAAACGTTAGAAATTGTGGGGCTGACCTCGGACAGCCACAAACCCACCGCAGCCTTTTCCCGAGGCATGAAGCAGCGCCTCGGCCTGGCAGACGTGCTCCTGAAGCAGCCGGAAGTGATCATCCTGGACGAACCCACCTTAGGGATCGATCCTGCCGGGGTTAAGGAGTTCCTGACCCTCATCAAACAACTCAGCCGGCAACAGGGACTGACTGTGCTGTTGTCTTCTCATCATTTGCATCATGTGCAACAGGTTTGCGACCGGGTCGGCATCTTCGTCGAGGGGAAACTACTGGCAGCAGGGAACCTGGAAAAATTAGCCGCTCAACTGTTTGGCAAAGCGGGCTACATTACGGCCGTTACGCTCGAGGAACCGGTCGCAAAGCCCGAACCCTTGACGGACATCGTGAAAAATCTGGATGGCGTCGAGCAGATCGACGTCCATGAACATGAAATCGACATTACCTGCAGCCGGGATATGACCCCGGACCTGGTCCGCTATCTGGTCAAAGAAGGCTGCAATATTACCCGTGTTAATCAAAAAAACTATGGACTTGAAGATATCTATCAAAAATATTTTGAATCCGCCAATTAATAGCGGAGAATCAGGCCCGCTAAGGGTCATGATCCATAAAGAGATTGGCGATCATATCCGCAGCTGGCGCTTTGCGATCCTCATCGGACTGATCGTCCTGACCTTCGTCGCCTCCCTGTATGTGTCTTTGACGAACGTGAAACGCTCCTTCGGCGACCTGAACGATCCGGATCATGCCTTTTTATACCTTAAACTGCTGACAGCGACCGATAACTCCGTTCCGCCGTTTCATATCTTTTTAAGTTTTCTCGCTCCGCTGTTAGGTATCAGTCTGGGTTTCGATGCCATCAACTCGGAGCAGAATGGCGGCACCCTGATCCGGCTGCTGGCGCAGCCGGTCTACCGGGACAATCTATTGCTGGCCAAGTTTTTAAGCGCCTTGGTGGTGGTCAGCAGCCTGTTTGCCGCCCTTACCCTGCTGATGATCGGCGGCGGGCTTTTATTAACGGGAGTACGCATGGAACCGCAGGAGTTGCTGAGGATCATCGGCTTCCTGGTCATCACCATCGTTTATGTCGCTTTCTGGCTAAGCCTGTCCATCGTCCTGTCGATCGTTTTCCGTCAGGCAGCCACTTCCGCGCTCACCGCCATCGGTATCTGGCTGTTCTTTACCGTCTTTTACCAACTGGTCGTCAATCTGGCGATCCGGTCCTTACTCCCGGACCCGGCTCTGCTTACGCAGGAACAGGTGATCCGGTACAACGAGATCATTCTGAACCTCCTTCGCATTGCGCCCAATCACCTTTACACGGATGCCGTTACCACCCTATTGATGCCCTCGGTCCGCAGTCTGGGGCCGCTGACGATGGAGCAGATGGCCGGGGCAATTCCGTCCTCACTGCCGTTTAAAGAAAGCCTGATGCTGGCCTGGCCGCAGGTGAGCGGCTTAGTGGCCTCCATGACCGGATGTTTTGCCTGGGCCTATTACCTGCTTATGCGAAGGGAGATCCGCAGCTAGCGAACCGAACGCGGATAAAGTTTCGGGTTGTACAGTGCTTTCATCGCCAACCATCCGCCGGACTTTACCCTCGCTATCCAGCCATGGAAAGGTTTGTGATCAGTCCCGGAATGACTGGCGCACGCCGCTTACCGTGATCAAAACCACCCTTCAGCTCTTGCAGCAGCGCGGCATGGCGGTTGACCCGGAATTTCTGAACCGGAGTACCCATGCCGCCGTGAAAGCGATCGGAAGATTGGAAACTTTGGGTAGCCGGAAAAGTTAACGGAAAAGGCCAGCCACCAGGGAAAGCAGCTGGTCAATATCAAAGGGTTTGGTCAGGAATTCATCCGCACCGGCCGCGCGCGCTGTCTCTTCCAGGTGCATGGTAGCCGACATCAGTATCACCGGTATATGGCTTGTAAGCGGAGCGGCCTTCAGCTGCCGGCAAATATCCGCCCCCCAACTATCCTCCAGCCGGTGATCGAGGATCAAAAGGTCCGGCAAAGCTGCGAAGGCCAAATGCAAAGCATCGGCGCCGAGCGATTTTAAAACCCGGTAGCCGGCGTCTGATAAGATATATCCCATAATATCCAGGATATCTGCATCATTTTCGGCGATTAAGATCGTTTTGGGCATGTTCTTCAAAAGCGCCGCAAAGATATAATTTATTTTTGGTTAAAAATATAAATTATAAGTAAAAATCAAATACTCCTGAAGGTGATTTTGCCGACCTGACGCAAGAAAACCAAATCCTGCTATCTTTGTTTACCCATGGCGGTCAACTACGCCTTTCCTATGTTAAACCACCAAAATTTCCGCCAAGTTTACGACCAGAGTGCAGGCAGTGTGATCGCACTCGACGGGCAAGGGGTTATCGTGTACGCGAATCCCGCAGCAGTGCGCGACCTGTTCATGGACCTGGATTATGCCGGCCGGCCTGCACGCGATTTCTTCAGCGGCCCGGATAAAGAAGTGCTCCAAGAGGAGGAGTTTACGCTGGAAAAAGAAGGAGAACCGGTGTTCGTCCTGGTGAGTTCGGCAAACTTTACCGATACCAACGGGCTGACCCTGACTTACTGGATGATCCGCGACATTAGCGCGCTGAAGAAAAAAGAATACCTGCTGGCCTACCTCAACACCGCCACGGAAGAACTTTCACGGGCCCGGGATACCAAAGGAGCACTGGCTAAGATCTCCCAGCTGATCGTTCCGAAGTTCGCCACCTGGTTCAGTATCGACCTGATCCACGACGGCCGGTTGGAGGAACTGGTGCTTGCCCATGAAGACCCGGGCATGATCCGCTGGGCGCGTACCTACCGGGAAGCCTATCCGACCGATCTGAAAAGTGATTCCGGCGCGGCCAGGGTCGTTAAGACCGGTGAGCCCAGTTTTGTCCCGCAGGTCACCGAGGCCATGGTCCGGGGTTCCATTAAAGACCCCGATCAGCTGGAAGCGATCCTAAGGCTCAACCTGCAGTCGGTGATCACGGTAGCGATCTACCATAAGGAAACGATCACCGGCCTGATCAGCTTTGTGTCTTCGGTTACGGGCCAGTATTACGATGAAGCTGACCTCCGGTTCGCGCAGAACCTGGCCAACCATATCGGGCTGGCGCTGGAAAATGCCCGGCTGAACGAACAGTTGGAACACACCCGCGTGCAACTGGAGTCTGCGCTCTCCTCCGGGCTGGTGGGTACCTGGACCTACGATATGGAAAACGACCGGTTTTACCCCGATCAGAACCTCGCCCGCATGTTTGGCATGCCCTATGAGCCGGGAGGCTGCAGCCGCGCCGCCTATATGGACCTATTGCATCCGGACGATGCACCGTTGATCAATGCGCAACGGCAGCACCCCGTTGTGCAGGGAGGGCAATACGAGACCGAATACCGCGTGATCGTTAATGGTGCCGTCCGCTGGTTCTTCGCGCGGGGGCAGACCCGTCCGGGTGCGGATGGTCACCTTCCGGTATTCACCGGCGTGATCGTCGATGTGACCGAACGGAAAGCAGCCGAACTGGCCCTGAAAGAAAGCGGCGAACTGTTCCGCTTCCTGGCCGACGCCATACCACATAAGATCTGGACCGCCAACCCGCAGGGACAGGCGACCTATTATAACCAGGGCTGGTATGAATATACCGGTATCCGGGATTTTGAAGAACTGCGGGAAAAGGTATGGGACATTCTGCATCCTGACGACCGGCCGGTCGCAGAAGCGGAATGGCCAAAGGCCATGGCCAGCGGTCAGGGCATGCAGATGGAGAGCCGTTTTCGCAGACATGACGGTACCTACCGCTGGCATTTGTCGCGGTTCTCCGCGCACCGGGATGCCGAGGGCCATATCCAGCTTTGGGTAGGCACCAGCACCGACATCCACGAGCAGAAGGAGAACGAGCAGCGTAAAGATGAATTTCTATCCATCGCCAGTCATGAACTCAAAACCCCGCTGACCAGTATCAAAGCCTTTAACCAGCTGATGAAGCGGACCAGGGATGAAGCGCGCCTTGCCGGATTTATCGATAAGTCGGCCGATCATATTTACCGCCTGGAGCGGCTGATCAATGACCTGCTGGATGTGACCAAGATCAACGCGGGCAAAGTGGTCTACACGGCGGAAACTTTTGTTTTCAGTGCGCTCCTTCGGGAAAGCATAGACAATATGCAGTACAATGCCAGCCATGAGATCATCCTGGAAAGCGCAGCAGATGTCCCTTTCACCGGCGACCGGCTCCGCCTGGAACGGGTCATCAATAATTTCCTGACCAATGCCGCGAAATATTCGCCGGATGGGAGCCGGATACTGGTCAATAATTTCGTGGAAGGCGACAGCCTGGTCGTGTCGGTACAAGATTTCGGCATCGGGATCGCCCCCGAGAATCTCGACAAGCTCTTTGACCGTTATTACCGCGTAGACAATACGGCGATGCGTTTCGACGGCCTGGGCCTCGGGCTCTTCATTTCCGCCGAGATCCTCCGCCGCCACCAGGGCAGTTTCTGGATCGAAAGTGAACCGGGCAAAGGCTCGACCTTTTATTTCCGGTTGCCCCTGCCGGCCGATAATACCCCTGTGATCCAAAAGTCTACCGCTTACCTCGACAGCAAGATCACCATCAACTGCCTACCTGCTGAACATACCCTGGAAGTGGATTGGAGCGGCTTTCAGGACCTGGCCTCGGTACAGCGCGGCTGCCTGCTGATGCTGGATTACCTCTCGCGCAACCATTGCGACCGGGTGGTCAACGACAATACCCATGTCCAGGGCAACTGGTCGGAAGCCGTCGAATGGGTTGGAAACGAATGGTTCCCGATGATGGAAAAGGCAGGGCTGAAATATTTCGCGCATGTCTTCTCACCCAGCACCTTTAGTCAGCTGGCGGCCAAAAAGAGCATCGATATCATGGCCGGCATTGTAACCACCCAATATTTTACCGACCTGGAGCTCGCACGGGGCTGGATCGCCCGTCAGCCCCGCGATCCGGCCTGATTCAACTGCTGCTGTTCATCGTTAATTTTTATTCTCGAATGCATGCCGGATGTCGCTTCTGCTGCCAGCCTGCGTCGTCTTTCGTCATAATAGTATATTTTTGTACTAAAATCATTTTATAGTATATAATTGAATTATAATTGCCTAACCAAGCTTATGATGCAGACACCTGAAGTTGCAGTTATCGGTTCCGGTTTTTCCGGTATAAGCGCCGCGGCGTACCTGGCCAAGGCCGGTTGCCGGGTGGATGTTTACGAAAAGAACGCGGAGACCGGCGGCCGTGCCCGCCGGCTGGTCACCCATGGCTACACCTTTGATATGGGTGCGAGCTGGTACTGAATGCCCGAAGTATTTGAGCAATTCTTCCAGGATTTCGGGCACCGGGCCGCTGACTTTTATAAACTTCAGCAACTCGACCCGGGTTTTACCGTCGTTTTCGGGGAGCAGGATGTTTTAACAGTTCCAAAGGTAGCAAATCACAGATGCGTAAACTTACAGGCAAAGAAGACGATATTAAATCATTGGTGAATAAAAAAATATCTTATAGTGCTATAGGTAGAATTCTTGGCGTTCACCGCTTAACCGTCTCTTCATTTGTACGTGAAAAAATATAAAACCTGTTTAAATTAAAGCGACAAGTCTGCGACCCGCTGAACCCACCATCCCTTATTCAACTGTTAAGCAACAAACAGCGCGAGCCGGGTAAAAAGTCAAGGCCGGGCGGGGCCGCTGAAAGCGAACAACTCCCGCCCGCTTGTATAGCCTTTACTTTTTATCCCGGCGGTGGGCTATCTTTGCGGCACAGGTGAATAAGGAATGGTATCTGATGGAATATAAGCGATGAGGATAATGCCAGGCTGTTAAATTTATATACTTACTACGTTATAAGATATTATAACAGGAAGACCTATTATGCTATTAACGAGGATGTTTTTACAAAAATTTCGGAAGAGTTTATGGACCTGTTTGATTTCTTCAAGACATCCTGGGCAAGAGCTGTATAATACGGAGAAGTTGACCAGGTGATTCCGTGGCAAATTGACCACCCAAAGTGCTGGCGAACGAGCGCAGCGAACGCTGTAGAAGCGTTGTCAAAAGTAGTTATTTAAAGTGTGTTTTGCAGATAGCTTTTTTCGGGCTCTGCGGGCCTTCTTTTTCTCATCGACTCTCCCTTTAGTTCCATCCGGTGCGCATCATGCACGATGCGGTCGAGGATAGCATCAGCGATCGTCTTTTCACCAATGACCTCATACCATTTACTGACCGGCAGCTGAGAGGTGATGATCAGGGATGTCTTACCGTGCCTGTCCTCAATGATCTCCATCAGTGCGGCCCTGCTCTGCGCATCAAAAGGTTGTATACCGAAGTCATCCAGGATCAGTAGTTGCTGGCGTTCCAGTTTGGCTACATCCTTCATGTAGGAACCATCTGCCTTGGCCATCTTCAGCTTAGCAAAGAGTTTGGGTGTGCTGGCATAGAACACGCGGTAACCCAGTATGCAGGCTTGGTGTCCGATAGCAGAAGCGATATAGCTTTTGCCGATACCGGTGCTGCCTGTGATCAACAGGTTCTCATTCCGGTCAATAAAGTGGCAGTCTGCCAGGCGCATTACCTGATTGCGGTCGATACTACGGTCGGCATGGTAGTGGATGTTCTCTACCGAGGCCTTATAGCGGAACTTAGCATACATGATCGTACGCTCTATGCGCCTGTTCTGCCGGTCGTCCCATTCGGCCTCTACCAGGTGGGCCAGCAGTTCATCAGTGGTGTATTCTGCGGTCTGTCCCGTTTCCAGGCAGCTTTTAAAGGCATGGTACATGCCATAGAACTTCAGTTTGCGAAGTTTGTCTAAGGTGTTCGTGTTCATATCGATCTGTTCATTAATGGTTATTTATAGTAGTTCTCTCCCCGGATATTGTCATGGCTGGGCATAGGCAGCTCGTCAGCAAATAAGCTTTCCTCGTAGCTGTCCATCTTGTTCTCCAGTATCTGCTGTATGGTCTTGTAGTTGTACACGCCATAGCCGAGCGCACGCCTGCAAGCGCTGGCCAGCCTTTCGTTACCTGCCTTGCGCGCCAGGCTGAGGATACCGATACAGGAGCGGTAAGCTTGTTCCGGATGTTGCTTTCGGTCCAGTATCTTCAGGATGTAAAGCCTCACATCCTCGTGAATGGATGCTGCCCATTCCAGGAACTTATCGGGTGTCCATTCGGTCATAAAGCGGTGTGTCGAAGCCAGGTGATCTTTATCCGTTGTGTAGCTGTAAGGGCTTTTGATGCGCCTGTGCATGGCGATGCGTTCATAGTGGTAGTAGACTTCTACGTTGGTGCGGGAATACAGCAGTTTGACCTTCCTGCCGATAAAGCGGTACGGTACGCTGTAGTAGTGTTTGTCGATACCCAGACAAACATGTCCGTTCTTCATTACAGTGGCCTGGTGCTGCCGTTTGAACTCATAACGTAATGCCGGTAATGGCGAGAGTGCCTGGCGTTCTATCTCCTCGAACTGGAGCTTTCTGCTGTAATTGCGGCCTTTCAGCGGCTGGCTGTTATGTGCTTCTAAAGCGACCTTGATCGCGATATTCAGTTCTGCAAGGGTATGATAGGCCTCTTTGCGAACAGGTGCGTAGATACGGCTGTAAACGATCTTAACGGCTCCTTCTACCAGTGCTTTGTCACGAGGGCGGTACGCCCTCGCTGGTAAGATGGTCGTTCCGTAATGGTCGGCAAAGTCAGCAAAGGTCTCGTTCAGCGTTGGCTCATAGCGGTTACTCTTGGTAACGGCAGCCTTCAGGTTGTCGGGAACGATGGCGGCAGGTACGCCGCCATAAAAGTGCAGGGCATTCTCACAGGCTGCTATAAAGTCTTCTTTCTGCTGGCTCAGCACAGCTTCTACGTAAGTTAGTTGGCTGGCGCCAAGGATAGCAACGAACACCTCGGCCTCGATGACCTCACCGGTATCCTTGTCCGCTATGCTTAGCTTTTCACCGGCAAAGTCCACATACAGCTTATCACCGGCTTTATGATCCAGGTGCATCGTGGGGTTCACGCGGGCTTTCCACTGGTTGTAATAAAAGCAGAATTGGGTGTACTTGAACCCGTCAGGGAACTCTTTGATATAAGCTTCCCACAGGATGCGGCGGTTCATACCGACACGCTTTAACTCTTTATCTATCTGCGGGAAACAGCGTTGCAGGGCCACCATTCGCTTGTCCGGGGGACGTTCACTGCTTTTGCCAAAGAAGTCCTCCAGCTCCTTATCATTAAGGGTATTGATTTCCTCGAACGTAAAGCCGCTGGCATCGAACGCAATAAGGTACTTCTTTGCGGTATTGCGTGACACGCCGGTCTGGGCCGCTATCGATAGCTTGCTGCGGCCCTGGCTGTACATCCTGAGGATCTGTCTTATCTTACTCATGCTTATCGTAGTGTTGGCCATTAGTGAAGTTGTTAAACCTCAAAAATAGGCCTGCTTCTACAGCATATGTGGCTCGTTCGGGGTGGTCAGTTTCCTCCGAAATCAGGTGGTCACTTTCCCGCGGAATCGGTGGTCAGTTTGCGCCGAAATCAGGTGGTCAATATCAGCGAATTCTCCATTTAGGCACTCCCACAGCTTACTACCAATCTGATATGCATTGTTTTGATTTTTGCAGTCTCGTAAACTGTTGAATATTTCGTTGGATCAAATACATGTAATATATTTAGATATTTTAAAGTAAGATATTGTCAATGCAATAACGATGGAAAGAATTGATATTTTAAAGCAGCTTAGCTTTGGAGAAAGAATAGCCGAAGAAGAAAGAGATCAGTTAAGAAAATATTTCATGTCAACGGACCCTTACTATAGGGTTTTGAACGGTGAAGTTGATGTTATATACGGTCCTAAAGGGTCAGGCAAAAGCGCAATATATTCCATTATTGAAAGCGAATCAGAAGACCTTGCTAAGCGCAATATAAAAATCTTGTCAGCAGAGAACCCCAGAGGAAGTACGGCGTTTTCTGGGTTATCCACCGACCCTCCTACGTCAGAGATAGACTTTGTAAATCTTTGGAAGTTGTATTTCATTTTACTACTCAATAAAACGATTCAAGAGTTAAAAATTAAAACGAAAGATAGCGATGAAATTAATGAAACTCTTCAAAAATCTAATTTAATTCCTGCTTCGACTGGGCTAAAAAGCATTTTATCAGCTGCATATAATTATATTAAGCAATTAAGTAAAATTGAATCTATACAGCCCGGTGTCGATCTAAATGAATTGTCTGGGGTCCCCAATGGTATCAGTTTTAAGATTTCGTTTCGAGAGCCCAATCTAAATGAAGTTAACGGTGGTATAATTTCAATAGAAAAGCTGTTTGAGTTAGCGGATTCTGCTCTGAAAGAATCGTCGATATCTCTTTGGATTTTAATTGATAGGCTGGATGTTGCATTTTCTGACAATTTGGATCTCGAGACAAATGCATTGAGAGCCTTATTCAAAGTGTATAATGACCTCAAACCTTTTTCACGTATTATTTTAAAGGTTTTTCTTCGGAATGATATTTGGAAACGAATAACTAAATCGGGGTTCAGAGAAGCGAGTCACGTGACTAAAACAATAACCATTGACTGGAGCAAAGAATCTATTTTAAACCTCATTATCTTACGGATTTTAAATAACGAAGCCGTTATAAAAGCGTTGAAAATAGATAGGAATTTTGTCGTAAAAGATATTGGTGAACAAGAAAAGTTATTTTACAGGTTATTTCCTGATCAGGTAGATCAAGGAGCTAAAAAGCCAAAGACTTTAGATTGGATAATTACCCGGGTTAAGGACGGACAAGGCGTTTCTGCTCCACGTGAAGTGATACACCTGCTAAACGAGGCCAAAACAGAACAAATTAGAAAAATTGAATTAGGAGAGAATGAAGCCGCCGGTGATGCATTGATTGGCCGAGCCGCAATGAAAGCAGCATTAGATAAGGTATCTAAAGTGCGTTTAGAGCAAACAATTTATGCTGAATTCCCGTCCTTAATTCAGTTCATTGAGGAGCTCAAAACTGAGAAAGCAGAGCAAACCACATCAACATTGGCCAGAATTTGGGGCAAAGACATCAACGAAGCTAGAGAAATTGCGCGCGAACTACATTCAATTGGACTATTTGAAGAGCGAGGCACTAAACAGGAACCAAGATACTGGACCCTTTTATGTACAGAAATGAGCTTAACATAACCCAAGGTGCCGCAGATGGTCAAACAGAAGCCAATGATGAAGATGATTCACAGATAAGTCTATTTTGATATATCTTAAAATAACGGAATAGTTGAGCGAAGCGGCCTATTAACTCAAGATTTTTACTACCTGTATAAATCTAAAATATCCTCATTTTTTGAGTTGCAATGCAAATGCTCAGCTGGTTCAGAGCTTGCCTAACCACTTCCAATAATTTCTCAATTCTTGTATATCTCTTATAAGAACAGGTTTCGTAATTTTTCTGGAAAATAGGAATGGAGTGCGAATGATGAATTATTCAGCAAAGTTACGTTTATAGCTGCTGTAGCGTGCAAGAGCTTCCCGCATAAACACAAGCAACGCAGGACCTCTCATTTATTCGTTTGCCTTCTTGCACTTGATTGCTATAAACGTGTAGTGGCTCCATAATTCATTTATTCACTTTAAATCAAAATACGCATGATAACAACAGATTACTAGCAGATCACTTATCTTTATAAGGTCAAAAATCTTGGTATACTGTAAGGAATACGGTAGCTAGGCAGTAATATTATTAAAAAGAGTTTATTATCACATTATCAGTCACTTAAGACGATATACGGCATTCATGGGGTGCTGGAGGTCGTGGGTTCGAATCCCGCCATCCCGACTTGAGAAGATAAGAAGTCTTTAGATGAGCGTCTAAAGGCTTTTTTTATGTAATCGCGTTTCAATAGGGCGAGATATTCTTGCAATAGTCCCTCATCATAAAACACAAAGGCCACTATATTATATAATGGTCTTTGTGTTTTAATTGCAGCTGTCTATACAGCGTAGTTTTATTGTGTTTTTTGAACCGTGGTTGTGGTAACGGTTTTGGTGGTTGGTGCGCCTACTGCTGTTTTACTATAAGTTTTGTGGTAGGTGTGTACCGGTTTGTGGTAGGTTTTTTTAGTTGCCACCACATGGTGCGTTGTAGTTGTTTTGGTAACAACCGGCCTGGTTTCGGTAGTGGTGGTTACTCGTGTGGTTGTTGTTTTTGGTGCTGGGGCCGGCGCTGTTTGGTGTACGGTATCATGTACCACAACTACTGCAGGGGTTGCTGGCGGCGGTGTTACTACTACCGGTTCAACAGCAGGCTTCGGTGGCGCTAAATGACCGGTTGCAGTTCCGTTGGCGGATTCCTTGAGAGCTTCTGGTGTACCTTTTCCGGTCATTTTAACTTTAGTTACGGTACGTCCATGTACCCCTTGCTTAACCTTCTTTTTAACTTCGATGTTATTTTTTGTAGTATCCGGGGTTTGTGCCTTTACGGTTTGGACTGTCCAAATCAAACAGGCTGTTAATAAAACTAGGGTTACTTTTTTCATAGCTTTTGTTATTAGTTATGTAGATGTTAATATGTAACAAAAAAGTTGCCAAACTATTCATTTATTTGCTTTTAGGGAAAATGTATTGTGCAGAGTGTCTGTTTTGCAGACATCTGGAAGTATTTCTAGTATCCTTCCGGGGCAACTAATCAGATTGGTAAGAATTAGGCAGCTAGTCCGGTTCCCAAATCGAAGCGATCAGCATTTGCCGGAGATTAGGCAGAGGTTGGTGCAAAGCTAGCAGAAAGCAAAAAAACGGCGGTCAAAGGAATGACCGCCGTCGACATTGATATATATAATAGATTGAGGGGTTACTGGGTGATCGTCACGGTACCCATATCGGTCACCGCGCCGTTGACAACTGCCACATTGGTAACAGTTTTAACAGCATACGGACTAACGGGCACAAATTTTACCTGATAGCTGCCGGCAGCCAGACCAGGGAAATAATATTTGCCGTTGGCATCGGCAACGGTACCAACGGTATCGGTACCAGCAATAGCATAAACTTTAGGGGAAGAGGAAGCAGGGGTAACCATGCCGGTTAACGCGCCAGAAGCTGCGGTAGCGATGGCTCGGATTACCGGTTTTAGGATATACTTGCCGTTGCCGGTAAGTACAATAGATTGAGCGGCATCAAAGTCTAAACGCATGGTGTAGGCAATACCGGCAGTCAAATCTTCATGTACGTTGAGTTTTACACCAGAGGTTTGTCCGCTCGGCGTAGTCAGGTCGTATGAAACGCCGCCAACAATTACGCGATTGCCAGTGTCATTCAATACCAAACGCACTTGCTGGATAGAGCCTGCCGGAATATCGGCATCGGCCAAAACAGTATCCCGACCGGAGCGGAAACGCAGAATGTCTACGGGGCCGCCGTTCACATTCAGCGTTTGTTCGCCCTTGTCGGTCACAATCACCACGCTTTTAACATTCAGAATTACCGAGTTGAACGCCCCAGGGGCATCGGTCATTTTTACGGTAACATGTGTAGTTGAGCCTCCTGAATTGCTGTTCTGCTTGGTACATGCAAAAAAGCAAAGGCTGAGGAGCCCCGCAAATAAAAATAGCTTTTTCATAGTTAGATGTAGTTGTTTTCAAAAGGAACAAGATTTTAGGCCTTTGGTGCTAAAGTGTCGATGAAGAGGTGGAATGTATCGATGAATAGGCTAATCTGGCTATTTTCATCATGTTATTGTGACATTGACGCTACTGATTATTTAATAGATTAGCGCTAACCTATAGACTGTTTGAAGAACCCTAATAATCCATAACACACATGAATTTAACCGCCTGTTTCAACTCCAAAAAATGTGGGTTGTTAACTGTTGCCGGCTTGATGCTGGCGTCGGTAATAACCAATGCTCAGGATATCCCGCCGCTGACAAAAACCAAGATGCCGGCCACCATCTACGGCTTTACGCAGCCAGCCCCGCTTGATTTTAATGATCACGAAGGATACGTTTCCCTCTTTAACGGAAAAGATCTGACAGATTGGGACGGTAACCCCAAGTTTTGGCGGGTAGAAGATGGCGCCATTGTAGGCGAATCGACGCCCGAGAATCCCAGTGGCAACAGCTACATCGCCTACAGGGCCATGAAGGCCAAAGACTTTACGCTAAAATTTGAGATTAAGATTGAAGGTAAAGGCGGCAGCGGTATTCAGTACCGAAGCAAAACAGGCGTGCCGTGGTTGTCCAAAATCCCGGAAAAACTGCAGCCGGTTAACCTGAACTGGATGATGACCGGTCCGCAGGCTGATTTTTGGCCCGCTACGCCGTATTGGACGGGGCAGTTTTATTCTGAAAACACGCCCATGCGTATCCTGGCCTGGCGCGGACAAGTGGTTGAGGGTTATGGAAACAAGAGCAAGCGCCTGATGGGTTACATTGGCGATATTATGGATCTGGCCAATTACGTAAAAAAAGACGACTGGAACCAATACACCGTAATAGCTCGCGGCGGCGTGCTGATTCACATCTTGAACGGTCAGCTCATGGCGGTAATGATTGACGACGACCCGAAATCATCAAATAATGCAAAAGGGCAGATCGGTATCGAAATAGAATCGATCACCAAAGTTTTGGTGAGAAATATCTGGATAAAGAAGCTGGATTAAGACTGTCAAGAAAACGTCCCTTCTTTTTAGATACCGCTGTACTTAAAAAGAAGGGACACGATTTCATGACATGCTCGCATTGCTTTTGAAAAACAACTGTTATGCGTTGGGGCGCTCCATCAGCTTTCTTGTAAAGCTGCCAATAGTAAGGCCTTGTACCAGGATAGAAAATACTACAATAATATAAGTGATTTGCACAAATGTATCTCTAAACATGGTGCCAGGTAAAGATAGCGCAAGGGCAATTGAAAGTCCTCCCTTTAAACCGCCCCAGGTAAGTATAGCTGTAGCGTGACGCTCAAATTCTATCGTCTTCTTAAGTAACCAAACCGGCAAGGCAACAGATATCCAGCGCGAGAGTAACATTACTATAATGGCGGCGAGGCCAATAATTAAGACTACCGGATTAATCTTAACAACAAGCATTTCAAGCCCAACCAGCATAAATAATATCGCATTCATTATTTCATCAACCAATTCCCAAAATTTGCCAAGATAATCCCAGCTGGTGGCTGATAAAACTTGTCTTCTTGATTTGTTGCCGGTTATTAATCCGGCGACAACCATGGCTAATGGACCAGATACATGCAGTTGGTCTGCTAACCAGTAACCGCCGGTAACCAAAGCAAGGGTTATTAAAACTTCTACTTTGTAGTCATCTACAGAGCGCAATGCAATAAAGCCGGCATAGCCTAACAATGCACCAAAGGCCAATCCTCCGCCTGCTTCCTGTAAAAACAGTTTTCCAAATGCCATTGCAGAAAAATTGCCTGAGTGGGCAACTTCTATCATGGTAACAAACAGCACTACACCTACTCCATCGTTAAAAAGCGATTCGCCGGCAATTTTAAGTTCAAGCGATTCAGGGATGCGGGCCTCCCGCAAAATGCTAAGTACCGCTACGGGGTCTGTTGGAGAAATAATGGTTCCAAAAATGAGGCAATAAATCAAAGGAATAGGGTAACTGAACCAGCCAAATAATAACCATGTTAAATAACCAACAAGTGCGGCCGAGATGATAGTGCCAAATAAAGCAAGTACAGTTACGGGTAGGCGCTCCAGGTGTAGTTTTTTTGCATCTAAATGTATAGCTCCGGCAAAAAGAAGAAAACTCAGCATAAAGTTGAGCAGAACTTCTTTAAAATCGATGGTATTAACTGCCTGTGCCAACTGGTTAAGCCAGGCTATATTGAAACCACGCAGTAACACAAGTACTACAGAAGAAGCAAGTGCCAGCACCATTATACCTATTGCCGGCGGCCAACGGATAACCTTGTAATTTACGTAGGCAAAAATTGCCGCCAATACTATACAAAGTGGTAAGATGTTGGTTAAGTGCATAAAACAAAGATATGGCTTACCTGGCTATGCAGCTTAATACATGCTACGGGGTGCTAACTTTTATTTGCACCTTTAAAATGCATGTATCTCGCCGTCAATGTTAAATTAATATTAAAACAAGCAATATTGGAGGGCTAATATGACATTTATTACAACAATTAGGGCTGATAGTTGTAATTTTACCCGTACAATCTCTCATCCAGTAACAATGTCATTAGACCCATCTATTCAAGAAAAAGTAAACGCATGGCTTCAGGGAAGTTACGATGCGGACGTAAAACAGCAAATTCAGCAACTGCTTGACGATAACGCTTATACCGAGTTAACCGACTCCTTCTATCGCGATTTGGAGTTTGGTACCGGCGGCTTGCGCGGTACAATGGGTCCGGGTTCAAACCGTATCAATAAATATACTATCGGCTCTGCCACTCAAGGCCTGGCCAATTACCTGAAAAAGAAATATCCGGGCGAGAAAGTAAGTGTAGCTATTGCACATGATAGCCGCAACAACTCAGACTTGTTTGCCCGCATCACTGCCGAGGTGTTTTCTGCCAACGGCATCCACGTTTATTTTTTTAAAGAACTGCGCCCAACTCCAGAACTGTCTTTCGCTATCCGTCAACTGGGGTGCAAAAGCGGTGTAATGGTTACTGCATCACACAATCCTAAAGAATACAACGGCTACAAAGCCTATGGCGCCGATGGCGGTCAGTTTGTATTTCCGGAAGATAAAGCGGTAATGGCCGAAGTTGCTGCCATCAAAAGCATCGACGAAGTTAAGTTTGACCGTGTTGAAGAGAACATCGAACTGATTCTTGAAGATATTGATAACTCATACTTGGAGAAAATCACCGAGCTTTCAGTTTCTAAAGAGGCCATCAAACGTCAGAAAGATCTGAAGATCGTTTACTCGCCTATCCACGGTACAGGTATTACCCTGGTACCAAAAGCGCTGGAAAACTTCGGTTTTGAAAACGTGATTTTGGTTGATGAGCAAACCACGCCTGACGGTAACTTCCCAACGGTGGTTTATCCTAACCCTGAAGAAAAAGAGGCTTTAACCCTGGCGCTGAAAAAAGCACAGGATGTTGATGCCGACCTGGTACTGGCAACAGACCCTGACGCCGACCGCGTAGGTATTGCCGTTAAAAATACCGATAACGAGTTTATCCTGCTCAACGGTAACCAAACCGGCAGCATGCTGATCAACTACCTGCTGAGCGCGTGGGAAGAGGCTGGCAAACTAACCGGCAAAGAGTACATTGTTAAAACCATTGTAACCTCAAACCTGATTGATACCATCGCGGCAGCAAAAAAAGTAAAATGCTTTAACACGCTGACCGGCTTTAAATATATTGGTGAGCTGATGACCCAACTGGAAGGTAAAGAAACCTTTATCGGCGGTGGCGAAGAAAGCTACGGCTACCTGATTGGCGAGCTGGTGCGCGATAAAGATGCCGTTATTTCGGCCGCGTTTATTGCCGAAATGACCGCTTACTACAAAGATAAAGGCAGCAGCTTGTTCGAAGCCCTGCTGGAAACTTATGTGCAATACGGTTTCTTCAAAGAAAAGCTGATCTCGATCACCAAAAAAGGTAAAACCGGTGCAGAAGATATCAAAGCCATGATGGAGAAATTCCGCACCAACCCTCCTGCAACCTTAGGTGGTTCAAAAGTAGTAACGCTGAAAGATTATGAGTTACGTGTAGAAACCGATCTGACCAGCAACACTACTAAACCAATCGAGCTGCCAAAATCAGACGTATTGCAGTTTATTACCGAGGATGGCAGCATCATTTCTGCCCGCCCGTCTGGTACCGAGCCTAAAATTAAATTCTATTGCAGCGTAAACGGTAAACTAAGCAGCAAAGATGCTTACAAAGAAACCGACCAGCAGTTAGAAGAGAAGATTGACACCATTATCAAAGATTTGGGCGTTTAATTTATTCTCAGCATAAAGCAAAGGCTGCCTTAAAATGGCAGCCTTTGTTGTTTAATACGGATTCTATTTGTCTTCTTCTCAGACTTTAAAGTGCGTTGGGTGTCATCCTGAGCATCGTCGAGGGGCGCGCAAAGGTCCATTGCATGTAACAATACTATTTCATACTGCTCCCCTGCTCTGTTTTTAAACCATTTTGGTCGATTTTCAGACACGCTTTACCATCAACTTTAATAAGTTTGCAACAACAATTAATAAACAAGTTATTCCTTTTTCTAGACTCAATACCTGCAGACTCAGCCGTGTCCAAAGGTGAAATATTGCAGAGTGGCTGCGCCAATGCCGGTCTGCGTCAAATTAATGTAGCATATAATATATTATGAAACCCGCCAAAAAACCATTACTCAAAAACCTCTCAGCGCTTGTGTTGCTGAGTTGTGCCGGGCTGGCTTTTATTCCGCCCAAAAAACACATCACCATTTATTTAGCCGGCGATAGCACCATGGCCGACAAACGTGTAAGCGCCTACCCCGAAACCGGTTGGGGCACGCGTTTTAATAACTTTTTTGATAGCACGGTAACCATTGTTAACCGCGCACAGAACGGCCGCAGCACCCGCACCTTTGTTACCGATGGCTTCTGGAAACAGATTGCCGATAAAATGCAGGCTGACGATTACGTGCTCATCCAGTTTGGCCATAACGATGAAGTGCCTACCAAGGCCGCTGCCACTACCGAGACCGAGTTTAAAAAAAACCTGGAAACTTATGTAGATGAGGTGCGCCAAAAGAACGCCATCCCTGTGCTGCTTACCCCGGTAGCCCGCCGCAGCTTTGATGCCAACGGCGTTGAACAGGATACACACAAGCGCTACGCCGAGCTGGTGCGCGAAGCTGCTGCCGAGAAGAAAGTAATGCTGGTAGATATGGATAAGGAGAGCATGGAACTGCTGCAGAAATTTGGTCCGGAGCGATCTAAATATCTGTATAATCAGTTGAAGCCAGGTGAGAACCCTAATTACCCCAATGGCAAGACGGATAATACCCACTTTAGCGAGCTGGGTGCCCGTAAAATGGCCGAAATTGTACTGGCCGATCTGCGCAAACTCTCGCCAGAACTGAACAGCCGTGTAGTAACTTCAAACTGGGGTGTAAAATAACAGCATCATGAAAAACAGAACATCACTCAAAATAATTATCCCGGCGGCGCTTTGCCTGCTGGCTTTTACGCTTAAGCAGCCGCTAAAAAACAAGGTCTACCTGATTGGCGATTCAACCGTATGCGATCAGCCGATTGACCGGTACCCGGTGACCGGTTGGGGCACACCGTTTGCCAATTACTTCGATAAGACCATCTCTGTAGATAACCGCGCCAAAGGTGGTCGCAGCTCGCGCACTTTTATAGAAGAAAACCGCTGGCAACCCATTGTAGATAGCCTGAAACCCGGCGACTTTGTGCTGATGCAGTTTGGCCACAACGATGAGGCTAAGGAGCCAGAATATGCTGCCCGTTATACTTCGGTGCCAGATTATAAAAAGAACCTCACCAAGTTTATTAACGAGACCCGCGGCAAACAGGCTTTCCCGATACTGGTAACGCCGGTGAGCAGGCGTGTTTTTAAAGGTGGCCAGGCGCAGGAAACACATACCGAATATACTGCCGCTGTATTTGAAGTGGGCAAGCAGCTAAACGTGCCGGTTATTGATCTCGACAAAAAAAGCCGCGAGCTATACCAGCAAATGGGAGAGGAAGATTCAAAACTCCTCTTTATGGAGCTGGACTCTGCAGAGCACCCGATCTATCCCAAAGGCCGTCATGACAATACCCACTTTACCGACTATGGCGCCCGCATTATGGCCCAGTTTGTACTGAACGATATCAAGGCCCAGCATCTGCCGCTGGCAGAGCGTATTGTGAATGGAAGCAACGCCAGCACGGTATCGCCGCAGGCAAAATAATTTAGCCACCAACAAATTTCATTATAATCATTAGCGGAGAGCGGTCTGATAGACCGCTCTCTTTTTTGTATGGATGTTTTGAAGCCCCAATCAGTTCCTCGCAATAGCAAAGGGATATTTTGTTTGAAGCTTTTAACCTGTAACTTAGAAACTAATTATATCACCCCTATAAAATCTATCTGTATATGAAATCGCTACTTACCTTTTGCTGTCTGCTATTGGCCGGCTTGTCATTGTCGGCTCAAACTAAACCCATTACCGCTGCTGACCTGGATTACCGGAAAGATGGTAATGGCTACCTGCTGGTGCTCAAGGCCGGTCAGCCCGTAGTGGCCAGTCTTAATGCGTTTATGGAGAAGGAGAAGCTGCCCGGCGCTTATTTCACCGGCATAGGTGCGGTTAAAAATGCCGAGGTGGCCTATTACAATATCGACCAGAAAAAGTACATCTATAAAAAATTCCTGTCATCAATGGAAGTGTTATCGCTAAACGGCAACCTGGGCTATTTTGAGGGTAAGCCTATTGTGCACCCGCATATCGCTATGGCCGAGTCGGATTATTCAGTACACGGCGGGCACCTGAAAGAAGCCGAGGTATCGCTCATCCTGGAGATTTTCATTACCCCGGTAAGCAAACCCATTACCCGCGAGTGGAACAAGGATTTTCCTGAATTACGTACCATGAAGCCGGTTAGGGACAATTAGCGCCTGTGCAAACTGTTTTTACTTTATGAGCCTTTCTGTAATTTATCTATAGCCTTAGTTAAACGGCGTTCAAGGCCGTCATCGTAGCCATCAAATATTTTGGCTATGTTTCCTTGCGCGTCAATAACAAAAAAGTAGGGAGTGCCTGTTATTTTAAATGCCTTGCTCACTTTGGCGCCGTCAAGCAGTACCGGATAGCTAATGTGGTTTTTTGTAATAAAAGCTTTTACTGCCGTTTTGCTATCGGAGGTGTTAATGCTGTAGATTTTTACGCCAGATTGTCCATACTTTTCGAGCAGGTTTTTCATGGCCGGCAGCGCCATGATGCATGGTCCGCAGGTGTTTGAAGAAAAATCGAGCAAAACGATAGAGCCCAGTAATTGCTTGTTTGATACCGTCTTGCCATGTGTATCGGCCAACTGCCAGTCTGGTGCTTTATCGTTTACGGCAAGGGGTACTATTTTCTGTTCTGGCGAGAAACCGGCGGGAATGGTAAACTTTGCCAGGTCCTCAAAATTTTTATCGTTTACGCGATAATCGCTGTAAGTAAACTCGTTTATCATTACTGATGAGAAACTGGCTTTTGACCCGCTTATGCTAAAATTTCCCTCCATAAATTGTCTAATAAATACCGGAAGGCTGGTCTGTTTATTCAGATAGAAATCTTCGATGAAGCGAGCGCCGATGGTGTCTGATTTAATGATCTCTACATGTGCGCAGGCTGCCTGATTAATTACCGTATCCGGCATGTTCCTGATCTTTTCCGGCATCTTGCTCAGCTTTTCCTGAAATTGTTTCGCCCAGTAATATGGAGTTTCTTCGTACAGATCGTGATTGCGTTTAATGGAATAGGTTTTTTGACTGGGATCGAGCGATATCTTGGTGGTTCCCTGAAATACCGTAGTGCCGTATTTGCCTGTAGATTTGTTGTATTCCGTTCCGTCGGCGTTGCGGCTAGCCCAAAAGTTATAATATGAGGTAGTCCACGAACCATCGCCAGGGTTTTTCTGCTTCACGCTTTGTTTAAAGCTCACGTTTTGATAGTGGTTGATTTGTTCGATAGCCCGTGCTAAAACGTTAGTTTGAGCCGATGCAAGGTTACAGATAAGCATCAATGCGCCTAATGCAGATACGTGATATTTGGTCATGGTTTTAGTTGGTAGTATGCAAGATAGCAAAAACGACTGAGCTGTATTACTTACCTGTTTTAAGAAAATTCCACATTGAGTATAAAATAGCGGGCAGGTTGATGCAGCCCGGTTTCAGTAAAAAGATTAGATATTTTAGTGCGATTATCTTAATGCCCATGTACCGTAAATGTCTTTTATTGCTTTGTTGCTTGCTGATGGTTCGCCTGGTCAGCGCCCAATTACCCGCTCCCGATGGCTATCATTTAATGGCCGATCAGGTTTATACCACTGCCGGGCAATGGCAGGGTAAAATGGATCTCTACCTGACTCAAAAGGCCGAAAAGCCAACACCGTTGGTAATATTTATCCATGGCGGCGGCTGGGTGCATGGCCGTAAAGAAGATGAAAAAGATTTCAGCGTATTCTTCGGCCTGCAATATGCTGTGGCCAATGTAGAATATCGCCTGGCCGATGTGGCGCCTGCTCCCGCAGCTATACAAGATTGCCGTTGTGCGCTTTTCTACCTCATCGGCAACGCCAAAAAGTTAAACCTGGATGTGCAGCATGTGGTGGTGATGGGCGGCTCGGCTGGCGGGCATCTGGCGTTGATGACTGCACTGTTGGGTAATGATCATCGTTTCGATCAGAATTGTGCCTATACCGACAAATTCCATATCTCGGCTATTGTTGATAAATATGGCCCGACGGATTTAAACAGGTGGGAAGCCATCCGCAAAGCCAGTAAAGCATCCTCTGCGTGGATGGGTGGTAGGGCTGATGATACGGTGTGGGTTAATACGCTGTCGCCTATATCATACATTACTAAAAATGCGCCTCCAACGCTCATTATTCACGGTGATAAAGATCATACCGTACCTCCGCAGCAATCGTAAACACTGTATGATAAAATGAAAGCTGCCGGCGCTACTGCTGAATTGCACATGGTGCCCGGCGAGCAGCACGGTATTGCCAATCCGGAAGACCGGGCGCAGGTTGATAGCTGGATACTGAATTTTATTAAGATGTATGTGAAATAGACCGCGTGCAACCTGATTAAATTTCCCGCAGATATCTGCATCTTTGTGCTGATAACCTCATGAAAAAGGCATTAGTATTTATCACCCCTGTATTTGTTGCCCTGCTGTGTATCTCATGGGGGCCAACCGGTCACCGTACGGTGGCGGCTATTGCAGAAAAACATTTAACGCCCAATGCGCGGCAACATATTCAGGAATTGATTGGCGAAAATTCGCTGGCAGATATCAGTAATTATGCTGACGAGGTGCGCGATACGCTGCATTTTAAGCATACCGCAAAATGGCATTATCTTGATTTGCAAGGAGGGCTAACTTTTGAACAGTTTGCAGCGGCAGTAAAGGCCGATCGCCAGCCTAATGTTTATGGCGCGGTGCTTAAATGCTGTAATGATTTAAAAAGCGATACCGCCAGCAAGCTTACTCGCATACTGGCACTCAAGTTTTTGGTGCACCTGGTTGGCGATATGCACCAGCCCATGCACGTTAGCCATGCTGAAGATCATGGCGGTAACCTCATCAAAGTGGTATATAATGACCCACGCAAACCCACCAATCTGCATGCGGTATGGGACAGCAAGCTGATTGATCAGCAACCCCTGACGCTGGATATGCGTGTGGCCGATTATGACAATGCCTCGCCCGAACAAATAGCCCGCTGGCAAAGCGATGATATATTAATGTGGGCGTATGAAAGCTACGCCATCAGCGAGCAAATCTACGCCGATCTGGCCAAACGTCATGGCCTGAATTCAATGTACTACAGTACGGCAATACCTATTGTACGCAAACGCATCTTACAAGGAGGCATCAGGCTGGCCGGATTGTTAAACGATATTTATAAATAGAACCTACCCATGAAACTGTTAAAATATAGCTGGCTGTTGTTGCTTACCGGTGCTTTGGCGTGTAAGCAGAAAAATAGTACGACAACGGTTGTTAAAACCAATTACATAGAGTTTATCCATACAGGCACGGAAGGCAAACCGATACTTCCGCTAATTATCAGCACTCAAAAGGTAAAAGCACCGTTTAGCCGTACGGATAGCGAAGCTATCCGTACCATCATCAAGATGAAAGATGTAGACGATGCTACTCGGGCCCAATTTCAGCGTCAGGTAGTAACCGATGCCAAAACCTACAGTACCGTAATAGATTTTTTAAAGAAAGCCGATAGCTACTACACCGGCAGCGGTAAAGTAAATCGCGGCGATGCACGCGATTTTAGCGTAAATATGGAAGGCGATACCAAAGAGATCTATTACCGTACCTCCAAACAGTTTTTTGAAGCGCTGTTGAAACAATTGCAAGCCGCTGGTGCAGATCAAAAAGTAATTAATCAGGTTGATTCTGTGAGTGTGAAGATTGCTCAGTGAGATAAGCACTTGTCATTGTTGAGGAACGCGGGAGAAATGTGATAAAGGGTGACGAAGCAATCTCGTCTCATGCAAAGCGGGTTTGCGTGTCCGACCATCCCCTCCGACGAGATTGCTTCGCGTCCGGTTTCACCCACAGCCCTGCTCGCAATTGACAAGGCTCTTTAAATTTGTTGTGTATCGTTTAAGATGCTTCAGGCGGGATGACAATTGGGGGCGTGTTATTCCCCCAACAGCGCCTTCAGGGTTTCCAACGTGTCGGCTTCCTCCTTCGGCTTATCCTGTCGCCAGCGCAAGATGCGCGGAAAACGTAGCGCCACCCCCGATTTATGGCGATTGGATTTATTAATACCCTCAAAACCAATCTCAAAAACCAGTTCGGGTTTTACGGTGCGTACCGGTCCGAACTTTTCGAGCGTATTGCGTTTGATAAAATAATCAACCTTGTTAATTTCCTGGTCTGTTAGGCCCGAGTAAGCTTTGGCAAAGGGCACCAGCTTATCGCCATCCCAAACGGCAAAAGTATAGTCTGTATATAAGTCGGCACGACGCCCGTGGCCTTTCTGGGCGTACACCATCACGGCATCAACAGACAGCGGGTCAATCTTCCATTTCCACCAGTCGCCCCGGCGGCGGCCCACCTGGTAATGGGCGCTTTTGCGTTTCAGCATGATGCCTTCGGCCACCATAGCGCGAGATTGCGTGCGGATTTGCTCCAGATCCTCCCACCCCTTGAAATTAATTAACGGCGATATGCGGAAGATTTCTGGATGCGATGTTGCGCCCTGTAATTGTTCCAGCAAAACACGCCGTTCTGATTGAGGCTTATTACGAACGTCCTCGCCGTTAAACTCCAGGCAATCATAGGCTATCAGTGCTACCGGACTTTCTTCCAGGATCTTTTTACTCAGATTTTTCCGGCCGATGCGGGTTTGAAGTATATTAAAGGGTAAAGGCTGCCCTTCGCGGAAGCTAAGAATTTCGCCATCCATTACCGTGCCGTCGGGCAATTCATTTAGAAATGGATGCAGTTCAGGGAACTTGTCGGTAGCCAGATCTTCGCCGCGGCTCCAGATAAATATTTTGCCGTTGCGTTTAATCAGTTGCGCGCGTATGCCGTCCCACTTCCACTCAGCTTGCCAATCCGTGGCATCGCCCAACGCATTTTGCAGCTCTGCGGTCGACTTTTGTTTTTCTGAGGTCTCTTGTACCGGATAGGCCAGAAAGAAGGGATACGGACGTGAGATATCATCTGCCGAAGCGTTGGGTTGGGTGAGTTGTTCAAACGTGTAATTGTCAGGCATCCAGTTGCCCATTAGCCGGTGGGTAAGCGTGGGCGTATCCAGGTTAGTTACGTCGGCCAGTGCCTTGATGACCAGGTTGGCCGATACCCCTATGCGGAAGCTACCGCCAATCAATTTATTGAAAACAAAGCGCTCCTGTGTATCTAACGACGCCCAGGCTTGAAGCAGCCAGGCCTTGCGTTCCTCTTCAGTCTTATTGCTCAGCTCATTGATCTGCTCCATCCATTCTGTAAGCGTCAGGTTGCTGGTGCTGGTAGCGGCAGGCATCAGCAGGGCCATGGTTTCGCCCAGATCGCCAACTACATGGTAGCTTTCTTCAAACAGCCAGGTGGGTAGGTGCGCGGCCTCAATGGCCCAGAGCCTGATGTGTGTAGAGTTGATCTGCCGTTTTTGCCGCCTGCCGGTAAACAGGGCCAGCATGTGCATTTTGTCGGTATCGGGTGCTTTGTTGAAATAATCGCGCAGAATGGCCACCTTCTCATTGGTCTTGTTGGTTTCATCAAGCAATTGGAACAGTTGAGCGAAGGCTTTCATCAGGATCTTGGAGAGTTGTTGTGCTTAAAGACTTGCTAACCCTCACGCTCGCGAATTGCACACCCGCGAGCGCATTGGTTAGACACACAAACACAACTTAATAGCTTAACTATTGAACTTGAAATAAGTTTTAATAATGAGCGATTGAAAGAAGTTCGATACACAATGATGTATTTTTACTTTTAGATTTCAACTTTTTACTTTCCTCAAATTATCTTTAGCCAATTGCCCACAAGCTTTGACTGATCAAACACCCACACAGCGCGCGCTGCGCACGTTTTTGCGTAATCCGCTGGCTGTTGCGGCGGCGGTGTTTATTGTTTTGTCTGTAATGGTGTCATTGCTGGGCTACCTGGTGATGCCCGATAGTACCCCGCAGGCTAATGATATGAACATTCAGCTAAGCCTGAAAAAGCCGGGCACTTCCTTTACTTTTTTGCGCGTTCACAAACGTAACAAGGTAGAAAAGGTCAATGTATTCCATAAAATCTGGTCAGGCGCGCCCGAAGCCTATAACGATGTGCCGATTGTAAAATGGCGCTTTGCGGCTGATTCTATTCTTGTGGACGAATACATCGGTACCGAAGACAGACCTGAACGACACGCGTTCAATATCTTTGAAGTGGTGAGCGGCCATAGTGCATTAGGTGCCAGTCCGCATCAAACCTATCAGCGCTTTTATACGCAGATTGAGCAAGAGAATATCGTCAAAAAAACTTTTTGGCTGGGTACCGATATTTATGGCCGCGATCTGTTGAGCCGTTTGATCCTGGGTTCCAGGGTTTCTTTATCCGTTGGCTTGATGGCGGTACTCATCAGTTTAACCATTGGCGTGAGTCTTGGAGCACTGGCAGGCTACTATGGCGGCAAAACCGACGCCGCGTTGAGCTGGGTAATGAATATTTTGTGGGCATTGCCTGCACTGCTGCTGGTTATCGCGTTGTCATTTGCGTTGGGCAAAGGCTTATGGCAAATTTATGTAGCCGTTGGCCTTTCCATGTGGGTTGAGGTGGCACGATTGGTGCGCGGGCAAGTCATCGCCATTAAACAAACCGAATATATTGAAGCGGCAAGGGCGTTGGGTTATAACAGCCGCCGCATTATTACCAAACACATTTTGCCCAACATAGCCGGACCAATTATGGTGCTGGCCTCATCTAACTTTGCCTCGGCCATTTTGTTAGAAGCCGGACTGAGTTTCCTCGGTTTCGGGGCACAACCGCCTATGCCTACCTGGGGCAGCATGATTCGCGAGCATTATGGGTATATTATTATGGGCCTGGCCTATTTGGCTGTGGCGCCCGGCATGGCTATTATGCTAATGGTTTATGCTTTTAATCTGGTGACGGTTGGCTTACGCGATGCGTTTGATGTAAAATCGCAAACGTCGAGGCTGTGATGTTTTATTGATTGTTTATTAAACATGCCGCTCCTACAGAGCTCTGATAAGAAAAAATATACGAGGTCTATTAACATAACGCCCCTCCGGAGCTGGGAGCAATCAGTCAAGTCCCGGAGGGACGGTATGTTAATAGAAAAAACGTTAAGCTGATAGAGAGCTCCATAGGAGTGGCATGTTGGCTATATAAATGTCAACAAAAGGAGTGTCAACCTGTCAATCCTCCCAATGATTAATCCCACCCTCCAAAGAGTAGATTTTTAATCCCGGATAAACCTCCCGCATTTTTTGTACCACGGCCGCACTGCGCTTACCAATGATACAGTAGAGTACCACCGGTTTACTGCCATCTAAGGTTTTTAGATGGCGTTCTATTAAATAGGGTTCTACATTTGCTCCGCCGATGTTAAATTCTTCGTGTTCTTCTTCCGTACGGATATCGATCAACTCAACAGCGTTAGCAGCCATAGCGGCTTTCAGGTCATCAGCAGAGATGGTTTCCATGAGTTTAGGTTGGGGGAGTGATTGGATATTGGTTTTAGTTGTTTTGCCGATGCCCACCACGCGGCTTTGCATGGTTTGTGCATCAAAGATGAGGATCTTGCCGGCCAATAGATCGCCGGTGCCTGTCAGGTATTTCAATACCTCATTAGCTTGCATACAACCAATGACGCCTGCTAGTGTGGGGATTACTCCGCCTACAGCACAATCTGGCACTTGACTAGCATCTACCTGCGGATACAGATCGCGGTAATTGGGTGTGCGCCGGCCATCGGCATTAGCTACGTTCCACACGGCAACCTGGCCTTCAAATTGGTAAATGGCACCGTAAACAAGCGGCTTGCCTTGCAGTACGGCGGCATCATTCAGCAGGTAACGGGTTTCAAAATTATCGGTAGCGTCTACAATGATGTCGTAAGATTGAAATAGCTCCATGACGTTTACGGCATCCACCCGCAACATGTGCGGAGTAACATTAATCTGAGGGTTCTGCTGTTGCAGGCGCTCTGTAACTACTTCTGCTTTCTTCCGCCCTTCATCCGCCGGATTAAATAAGATCTGCCGGTGCAGGTTGCTTATATTCACCACGTCATCATCTGCAATGCCCAGTGCGCCTATGCCAGATGCCGCCAGGTATTGTGCGGCCGGGCAACCCAGTCCGCCAGCACCCACAATCAACACTTTGGCCCGCTGCAGCTTTTGCTGCGCAGCCGTGCCGAAGCCGGGCAAAGCCATCTGGCAACTGTATCTGAGCAGGTTGGCATCCATCAGGCGGTGATGTTTTTTTGTTGAAGGATGGTTTTTACTTTTTCCAGTTCCTCGGGTGTATTCACATTGGTAAGTGATTCCGGGAACGATGGGTTAATTACATGCGTATGGGTATTGATTAACACTTTACGCGGGCAACTATAGCCCTGCCCCAAAAACGACAATAATTCTGCATAGCTTTTCGGCTCCCAAATGGTAATCAATGGTTCAGGGAAACCATCATGCGGACTCACAAATGTGGTGGCCACATGTTTGGTGCTTCGCGACGCGATCAATTCATCTAACGTTGGCCGATCCAGTAGCGGCAGATCACAAGCTACCACCAGCCATGCACTATCTGGTTGTTGACGGAAAGCGGAAAGAATGGCGCCGTAAGGCCCCAATCCTGTAAAAGTATCGGTAAGGGTTTGATAGTTGGGGTCGATGCCCGCTTTCTGCTCATCTCGGCAGGAAATAAAAACGTCCTGGCAATAAGGCTTCAGCAGATCGGCCATGTAATATTGTTGTTCGCGACCATGCCAGTTAATGGCAGATTTATCGGCGCCCATTCGTTCGCTTTTACCACCGGCCAGCACCAGTCCGTTCAATACAGGTGCTTTTGTCTGCAAACTATTGTTGATGAGGTTGACAATCTGCTCCGTCTCGCTCAGCTTGAAAACAGGGATCTGTTGCCAATCTGCAATGGCTTCTTTAATAAAATCAAACGGTTCTGTTTCGCCGTCAGCTAGTAGAAAAAGTTTTACTGCTGTAAGCTGATCTAATCGTTTGCGCAATGATTCTTTCTTGCGGCTATCAATTACCACTATCTGCTGTTGCCCTTGGTGGTGGTTGCCATTAAGCAGTACCACATCGCAATCGCCAAGTAATTTACGCTTAGCAAAGGGGTTAACTTCGCTATTCAAACTAATATTTTGCGCTTCGTCGGCATCGATATATTCTAACACCGCACCATTGTTCAAGCGGGGAGATACGGCGGTTTGCTCGTCGTTATGCTCGGCATCTACATAAGCCATAGCATATTTGCCAGATAGTGCTGCGATGATCTTTTCGGCCAGCGTTTTAATATCGCCACAGGGCGCACCTACTATAGCCCATTCGTTACGGCCCCAGTTACCCATGGCCGGGCGCACCAGCGCGGTGTGTTTTTTATGCCCTTTTGAAGTCACGTTTACCTCCTGTTTTGGCCATCAGCTTGGTTTCTTTAATCACAATATCATGGCTCAGTGCCTTGCACATATCATAAACTGTGAGGGCAGCCATGCTGGCACCCACCAATGCCTCCATCTCTACGCCCGTTTTGGCGGTGATGCTGGCGGTGCAATCAATCACCACATCGTTATCCTCATTCAGACTGATATCTACCCGGCAGTTATCCAGCCCCAGGGGGTGACAAAGCGGTATCAGTTCGCCGGTTTTCTTAGCGGCCATAATCCCGGCAATCATCGCCACCTGGAACACCGAGCCCTTGGCCGTTTGCATATCGCTGGCGGTCAATTGTTCTAACACCACCGGCGGCAGGCTCACAATGCTGCGGGCCGTGGCCGTGCGTTGAGAAACGGACTTTGCAGCCACATCAACCATGGCGGGGTTGTGGTCGGTATCTATATGGGTGAGTTTATTCATTTTTGGTTATTGCACTGATTTTTAATTCTGGTTTCGGTTATAAACCGAAACCATGGAAGGATCTTAATCCCATATGTCATGCTGAGGAACGAAGCATCTCTGAGGACGACCCTTTGAGATTTGCATCAGAGATGCTTCGCTATCGCTCAG
This sequence comes from Mucilaginibacter yixingensis, assembly GCF_041080815.1. NCBI lineage: Bacteria > Pseudomonadati > Bacteroidota > Sphingobacteriia > Sphingobacteriales > Sphingobacteriaceae > Mucilaginibacter > Mucilaginibacter yixingensis. The sequence continues at coordinate 5,187,790 of NZ_CP160205.1, forward strand.
CATGACATACCCTTTATTTTTAAGGCATTGTGAGAGGCGGCACCTTATTTGGTATTGCCTTTCTACTTAAACAACCAGACCCTGTAAACCTCGCCGGCTTTGAACGTTGTTTTCTCTAGCGGGAGTTCCATAAAGGCGTCTGTATCGGCTAAGTTAGCAAAATCTCCGGAGCCGTTGCCGGCTATAGGCTTGGCCGTCAGTTTACCTTCTGTTGTATAGCCCAGCTGCACTTGTAAAAAATATTGCAGTTCGGGTTTGAAGGTAAAATCCTCACTCAGCACCGCATAAACAGGCTGTTTTGTCTGCATGCCTACCGAGGCTTGCAACCATGGAATAAAATACCGGTAAGCCCCCATAAACGTAGCCACCGGATTGCCCGGAAATGCAAAGACCAATACACCGTCTGCGCTTGCGCCAAACCAGAATGGCTTGCCCGGGCGCTGCTGTACCTTGTGGATAATCTTGGCTACCGATAATTCTTCCAGCGCACGCGGGATATAATCAAACTTGCCCATAGACACCCCGCCCGAGAGGAGGATGACATCATAGTTTTCTAAACAATGCCCAATAGACTCGCGGGTTTGTTGCGGCTCATCGGGGATGTGGCGCATGTCGGCAGTCAATCCATACTGTTGCAAAACGGCTTTCAGCGTGTAACTGTTAGAGCGCCTGATTTGCCAGGGTGATGGCGTTTCATTAACCTCCACCAATTCATCTCCCGAAGAAATGATGACTACCCGCGGTTGCTTGTTTACCAATACCTCTGTTTTGCCAACAGAAGCAATGGTGTTGATTAATGCTGGTGTAATGAGCGTGCCTTTGGTGGCCACCACATCGCCTTGTTTCCTGTCGCGGCCGCGCAGGTGCAGGTTTTGGCCTTGTTCAATTTGGTCAACAAGAATCAGCGCGGTGCTGCCGTTCATCTCCACATCTTCATAACGGATTACCGTATCTACCGATTGGGGCATAACCGCGCCCGTCATAATCTCAACGCACTGACCATTGGCATCAATATCTATCGGCGGCTCACCGGCAGCCTGGGTGCCGGCTATGTGAAACTCGCGCGCGCCATTCTTAAAATCGTTATAGCTGATGGCAATGCCATCCATAGTTACCCGGTTAAAGGCGGGCATATCGCGGTCGGCAGTTAGGTCTTCGGCCAGTACCCGGCCTACAGCTAACTCAAAAGGCACCCGTTCGGTGCCATAGTTGCGCACCTGGGCCTGTATCAGTTCATCGGCTTGTTGTACGGTTGTCATAGGCCTCACCCCGGCCCGCTCCAAAAGAGAGGGCGTTTTAAATTTTATTTAATTATTAAATCCGAAATCGAAACTTTCAAATCCGAAATCTGATGTCATCCTCCAATCGTTGCCATAGACTCATGAACAGTATGGCTGTTGCCTTGCTGCTCGGCCTCGTGGCCGTCCAGCGCTCTGTGGTTCATGTTGGTTATTATGGCTTGTTTCAGTTCGTCATCGCTGGCGCCATTGCGTAAAAGCTGGCGCAGATCTAATCCTCCTGATTGATACAGGCAGGTTTTTAGCTCGCCTTGTGGTGTGAGCCTGATGCGGTTACAACTGCCGCAAAATGTACGCGAGTAGGCGGCAATCAGGCCAATATCTCCCCGGTGACCGGGGATCTGGTAATTGTAAGAGGTAGAGCCTGCTGCGTCTTTTAATTTCTCCAAATTGGGATGAGCGCCTTTGATGTGCTCCAAAATGCGCACGTAATCCCAGGCCAGGCCGTTGTACTCATGGCTGTCGCCGTTAAAAGGCATCTCTTCAATAAATCGTACCGAGACGGGCAGCTCTTTGGTCAGCGCCACCAGCGGCAGAATATCTTGTGTGTTGCGGCCATCCATCACCACGGCATTTATTTTTACGTCGATGTCATGCTTCAGCAATTTATCCAAGGTATGCATCACTGCCGCAAATTCATCGCGACGGGTAATGCTGAAAAACCGGGCGGCATCCAGCGTATCCAAACTCAGGTTAACGGCTTTGATGCCCAGTTCTTTTAACTCAGGAACGTGCGATGCGGTAAGTACGCCGTTGGTAGTGAGGCTGATGTCTTTCAGGCCGTTAATTCCGCGCAGTTGCCGTAGAAAGCCCATCATCTCTTTACGTACAAAAGGCTCACCGCCGGTAATGCGGATCTTTTGGATGCCCATGCCCACCAGCAGGGTGCAAAGGCGCAGCATCTCCTCATAACTCAACAAGGCTTCGCGGCTCAGCCAATCAATGCCTTCTTCGGGCATGCAATAGAAACAACGCAGGTTACACCTGTCGGTTACCGCCAGGCGTAAGTAAGTTATTTCTCTGCCGTGATTGTCGATGAGCATAGTACCCCTCCCAACCCTCCCCAAAGGGGAGGACTTTCTGCTTCTTTTTTTAGATAAGTTATAAAGATAAAGCACCACAGAAGGTTTTACAACTAAAGAGGCGCCAATGAGCGGTAAATTACGTTAATATGATGCCGAGGGACATGTTACGGCGGCCAGAGGCCGCGAGGGGGCGTCACTAGCGTGGACTCCACAGGTGTTGGGAAGATGTTGAAATCCCCTCTTGAGAGGGCGCGCGTCGACGGCGCGGCTGCAGGGGTGTGTCATTCGCACGTATAAAGGACACACCCCTCCACCCCTCTCAAGAGGGGAATCGCGCAACCCCAGCGCTTTTTTTATCTCAACACCTGTGGCGTGGACGCGAGCGACTGCAATGGCACTTTAATAATGCAAATAGCGATGGGTTTTAAGCCCATCGCTATCTATAAGTTCGCCATAGCGAACATCTTTCTTATACTTTAATACGATATCGTCAACTCGCCGCGCAGATCCGTTTCCAGCCATTCTTTTACTTGCAATGGGTCGCTGCTTTGGCTCAACAGGAACATCATTTTGGTAACGGCGGCTTCAAAGGTCATATCATATCCGTTGGCTACGCCTACGTCTTTGAGTTGTTTGCTGGTTTCGTAACGGCCTAATTCTACAGTGCCGACTTTACATTGAGAGATGTCTACGATCACCTTGCCTTTGTCTATCGCACTTTTCAGCAGATCGATAAACCATTGGTCGGTGGTGGTATTACCAGCGCCGAATGTTTCCATAATGATGCCGCGCACATCGGAGTTTAAAATGGTTTCTACCACTTTCGGACTAATACCCGGGTACAGTTTCAATACCGCTACCTCGTTCAGCAATTCTTTGTGCACTACCAGTGGCTTATCTACCGGCGGCTGGCGGATATCATTGATGCTGAACAACAGGTGCACGCCAGACTCTGCCAGGATAGGATAATTTGGCGAGCGGAAAGCCTCAAATTTTACCGAATTATATTTAAACGAGCGGTTACCGCGAAACAGTTTATAGTCAAAATAGATACAAACCTCTGGTACGCGCGAGCGATCGTGTTTCTTAGACTTGGCTATTTCGATGGCCGTCATCAGGTTCTCTTTTGCATCAGTACGGATGGCGCTGATAGGCAGCTGAGACCCCGTGAAGATTACCGGCTTGGCCAGGTTCTCCAGCATAAAGCTCAGGGCCGATGCCGTGTAAGCCATGGTATCAGACCCGTGGAGAATCACAAAACCATCCACCTTTGCATAGTTTTTCTCAATCAGTTCGGCCAGTTCGCACCAGATCTTCGGGTTCATGTTGGATGAATCAATGATCTCGGCAAAAGAGTGTACGCGGATACGGCAGTTCAGTCGCTCCAACTCAGGTACGTTTTCCATGATCTGCTCAAAGTTGATAGGTTTGAGCGCACCGGTGCGTGGGTCGGTCATCATGCCTATGGTGCCACCGGTGTAAATGATCAGTATCTGGTTCATGGAAATTTGAGGTTAAGATTTAAATATAACAAATTGTTTTGCAATCGCTTAAACGCCGAAAATTTTTACGGAGTTAGCGGTTGTTGCTTCGGCAATGGCCTTAATACTGGTGTTATGCAGTTCGGCCACCTTATCGGCCACGTAAGTAATATACGCGCTCTGGTTACGCTGCTTGCCGCGGAAAGGAACGGGGGTAAGATACGGTGAATCAGTTTCCAATACGATGTGCTTAATATCAATTTGTTCTACCACTTTATCTAAACCCGAGTTTTTGTAGGTAACTACCCCACCAATACCCAGGTAAAAATTTAATCCTATTACTTTCTGTGCCTGCTCCAGCGTACCGGTAAAGCAGTGAAATATGCCGCGCAGTTTTTCGTCCTGCGCTTCTTCCAGCACCTGGAACACCTCATCAAAGGCCTCCCGGCAATGTATAACGATGGGAAGGCCGTTTTCTTTTGCCCAGCCTATCTGAATTTTAAAAGCCTCTATCTGGTTGGCCAGCGTGGTTTTGTCCCAATGCAGGTCAATACCAATCTCGCCGATGGCATAAATTTTACGCTGAGGGATGGCTGCGCCGATGGTTTCCAGTTGCTGGCGCCAATCGTCTTTCACATCGCAGGGATGCAACCCCAGCATAGCAAAGCAATTGTGCGGGTAAGCATCTGCCAGGTTAAACACCATGGGCATAGATGCCACATCAACATTTGGCAGAAAAAGACGATCTACTTTGTTCTCAAAGCAGGCGTTCATCAACGCTGCGCGTTTTACGGGGTCAGTTTCGTAATAGAGGTGGGTATGTGTATCGGTTAATACCATTTTGCAAAAGTAAAAAGCCCGCTGTTGTTAGCAGCAGGCTTTTTGTCAATTTTTCTTTTTAACCGGGGCGGCAGCTTTTTTAGCCGGCGCTTTGGTGGCTGTTTTTGCTCCTGTTTTCTTAACCGGCGTTTTTGGATGGGCCGGTGTTTTTGGTTTTGGCGGGATGGCTTTTACCACCTCCACATCAAATACCAGGGTGCTGAATGGTGCAATGTCGTCACCTGCGCCTTGTTCGCCATAGGCTAAGTCAGACGGGATAACGAAGGTGGCTTTAGAGCCTTCGTTCAGCAGCAACAAACCTTCATCCCAACCGCGAATTACCGAACCCTGGCCAACTACTACCTTAATAGGCTCATAGGTGCGGCCTGGCTGTACCAATCCGGCAGCTTTGGCAATTGGCTCTAAGCTGGTATCAAAAACTTTATCGGCAGTGGTGCGGCCTGCATAATTTACCAGCACGGTATCGCCAGCTTGTACTTTACGTTTAACCGATGCGCGGGTGACCACATATTTCAGGCCAGATGGCGTGCTTTTCAATGTAAGCTTGTGGGCTGCAACGTATTTATCGGCAGCAGTGGTTTCGGCGTTTTTCATTTTAGCCATGGCAGCGTTACGCTCGGCAATGGCATCGTTAAGCGATTGTACTTTTACAATCTTCAACACGAAGATCATATTGCTGCCTTTTGGCAAAAACGGCGGGCGCGCCTCATCATGACCGGCAAAAACCGAGTCAGTTGGTACGCGCACCAGGGCGCTATCAGCTTCGGCCAGCATCGGGAACACCTGCATTAAATCGCCAACGTTTTGGCTGGGTTGTACCTGTAGCTTAATTGGGTGACCTACGGTGAACGAGTTGAACAACACTGAGTCTTTCTCAGTTTTCTGGATCACGTTGAAGGTAATTACGTCCTCAACCTTAATTTTTGGCGCTGCACTGTGCGTGTAGATCTGGTATTGCGCACCCTGCGGCGTTTTTTGCCAGGTTGTGTGCGTTTGTGCTTTACAAAATGCCGGCAGCGCCAACAGCGCTAAAAGGGCTATCTTTTTCATAAGTATGCTTATTACAACAAAACGCCCCCCGGAAACATTCCGGGAGGCGTTTGCAAATATCTAAAAATTATTTTTGAACCGGTGGAGCGGCTTGCAATTGTGCTGCTGCAGGCGGCGCTGGTGGCGTAGCCGGTTTTGCGTTTGGATCTGGTTTGATGATGTTTACCAGTTCAACTTCAAATACCAGCGGAGTGAATGGGCCGATTGGGCCGTTACCTTGCTCGCCATAACCCAGTGATGAAGGGAAGATCAGGGTAGCTTTAGCGCCTTTGTTCATCAGCGATAAACCTTCGTCCCAACCTGGTACTACCTGGTGCTGACCGATAGCAAACTTGAACGGTTTGTAAGGGTTCATTGGGTTAAACAGGCTCTTATCTTTTTCGGCTTCGGCTTTGATGTTGGTTTCAAAAGCTTTGCCTGAAGTTAATTTACCTACATAGCTCACTTCTACAGTATCGCCCGCTACCGGGGTTGGACCGCTACCTGGTTTGGTGATTACGTAGTTCAAACCTGATGCGGTTTTCTTAACGTCCAGTTTGTTATCAGCAACGTATTTGGCAATTTTACCTGGTTCTTCTTTTTTAGCCTGATCTGCCAGACCTTTAAAGAACTCATTGATACGGTTGCGGAACATTACGTCGTCCAGTTTGCCTTTGGCAATTACTTTTTCAACTTTGATCTGGTAAACCAGGAATTTGCCTTTGAAGCCCGGTGGCTTTGGCTGTCCTGCTTTGAAAATAGAATCAGCGTTAATTTTAACAGTTGCGCTGTCGCCCTCGCTCAGTAATGCTAAACCAGCGTAAATATCGCCAGGGTTTTGTGGTTTTGGCAGGATGGTTGGAATTGCGCGACCGGTGTTATAAGTACTCATCATCACAGAATCGGCATCGTTCTTAATGATCATGTTGAGATATATAAAATCGCCCTCTTTCATGTTCTGGCCAGACTTGTCCTCGTGAATGTTGTAGAGCAGACCACCCGGGCCTTTTTTGAAACCACTGTTACATGCAGCCAGCGCTACAGCCACGGTAAAAAGAAACATTAAGTTTTTTTTCATTGCTTGTTATTGAATTAATAGTGTTTTGTACTCAGGTAATATAGATTTAAATTGATCAGTTACTTGTTGCAGATTTAACTCTGAGTGGCCGCCTGCTGCATTGCGATGGCCGCCTCCGTTAAAGTATTTTTTGCAGATCTCGTTTGCCGGGAACTCCCCTTTTGAACGTAACGACAGCTTCACCCTGTCTGGCCGTTCTACTATAAACGCAGCCAAGCGTACACCTGTTATAGACAGGGCATAATTTACCACGCCTTCGGTATCGCCGGTTTTTACGTGGTAGCGGCCCAGCTCTTCGCTGGTTACGGTAATAACTGCGGTGTTAAACTCATGCAGTACTTCCAGTTTTTCGCTCAGGCAATGCCCTAAAAAGCGCAGACGTTCTTCGGATGAGTTGCTGTAAACCAATTCATGAATGCGCCAGTTTACCGCGCCGGCATCCATCAGGTTAGCCACAATGCGGTGTACGGCAGAAGTAGTGCCGGGGAAACGGAACGAGCCCGAATCTGTCATGATGCCGGTATAAAGACACTCGGCTACATCTTTGTTGATGTATTTCTCGCCGTGCAGTTCTTCGGTAATAAAAGTGTAGATCAGCTGTGCAGTAGCGCAGGCGTTGATGTCCCAGTAGCGGTAATCGTCAAAATCTTCGGGCTCCAGGTGGTGGTCAATCATCACCTTGTGTGCCTTGGCCGCGCGAATCACCTCGCCCAGTTCATTGATGCGGCTCAGGGTGTTAAAATCGAGACAGAAAACCAGGCTGGCTTCATCTACATATTTAGCTGCCAGGGCCGTATCGGTGGTATAGATCAATACATCGCCATTGCCGGGCATCCAGGCCAGAAAGTCGGGATAGTCTGTTGGCGTGATCACTTTTACGTGATGGCCCTGCTGTATTAAATAGTTGTACAAGCCCAAAGACGACCCCATAGCATCACCATCTGGTTTGTGGTGTGTGGTAATAACTATCTTTTGCGGTTGCGTTAATAATTGTTTAAGCGAGGCTATCTCTAACATGCTGTCCTTTAAAAAAGAGTTGCAAACATAAATAAATTAATTAAATACGGATATGCAATTTAAAGTGATTGCAAACAGCTTGTTTTAACTTAACATAATGATAATGTGGTGGGTGTTTTTGGAGGTGAATGATGCTGGGCTTGTGCTAAAACCGGGGTTCCGTGCTTCTTGTTCTTCCGTCCCCCTCAATCGCCGCGGGAGGGCTCGTTACTTTGTCTTGATACAAAGTAACCAAAAATCAAGACAGCGGAAATGCTTCTTTTGCCGCACGGGGCTTGCCCTGCAAATCAGGCAGAACCACAGGGCGCCACTTCAACGCCCCCGCTTGCGCTGCGCACCTGGCCATCGCTTCAGGCGTCGAAGATGAATGCCCTTTACAGCCGTACACCCCAGCTTGTTCTGCCTGATTTCGCCCAGAAGCTGCCCGCTGTCGGCCACCGCGCCATAGTCTGTCTTGAATCAGGATTTTTAAGATTAAATTAATTTTCAGCACAGTACAGTTTTGACCAGAATCCTATTAAATGATAAAAAACTCATAAATTCCAGTTCAGACAAAAAGCGCCGGGCTGTCAAAACGCCGGGCCGGGCGTTGGCGGGAATGCCACGAAATTTGACTGCGCTGTGCGCGTCAAATTTGTGCAGGGCGCGGAGAAGGAATCGTTTTGACTTGATTTTTTGGTTACTTTTTGATCAAGCAAAAAGTGACTAGGCCTCCGCGGCCATGAGCGGGCTACAGAACCAAATTGTACTGCACTTAATGTCAGCACGAACAGTCATTGTAGCATTGTCATAACGTGCAAGGCGCCGATCCTTCATCCGATGGTCGGCATACCTCATGTATCCCCAATTTTAACTTTTGAATTTACTCTCCCCGCTTTTAATTAATAACCTTACCTTTGCGCAAAAATTTAGAAAGCTCAGTAACACGATGAAAACCAACAGAACTTTTACAATGATTAAACCCGATGCCGTTGCTAACGGACACATGGGCGCTATCCTTGATCAGATCATTAAAAACGGCTTTACCCCCGTTGCTTTAAAATATACTTACCTGACTCCGGAACTGGCCGGCAAATTTTACGAAGTACACAAAGAGCGTCCGTTCTATGCTGACCTGGTAAAATTCATGTCATCAGGCCCTATTGTTGCCGCTATTTTGGAGAAAGAAAATGCAGTAGCCGAGTTCCGTACCCTGATTGGTGCTACCGATCCGTCTAAAGCTGAAGCCGGTACCATCCGCCAGCTGTTTGCAAAATCTATCGAAGCTAACGCAGTTCACGGTTCAGATTCTGACGAGAATGCCGAGATTGAAGGTAACTTCTTCTTCTCTGCTTTCGAGCGTTTCTAAGCCCGGAGCTTAATTGATATAAAAAAGGCTGTTCGCCCGGGTTGTAAGATTTTATAACCCAGGCAGACAGCTTTTTTTGTTTCTTACGCTTGTGCGTTGTATCTTTACGTTAGTTTAAAGGCAATTAGATAGTCCGATGGCACAGGCTTTGTAGCCATTGAGGTAGAAAGGAGACCAAAAGATGTTTGTAGTATTTAAATACCTGTTGTATTCTGTAGCTATTGTGGGCTTGGTTTCTGGCTGTCTTTTTATCTTCAAAAATCACCCGGAGGTACAATTTGCCTTCTTAATGCCGGGCCTTTTCATCCTGACGTATTCTGTAATACGTGACGATATTTACAAAAGGAACAACATTACCTTTATCCGCGCCGGTTTTAGAGGAAGATAATCTCTACTATCAGTTCGCTCTGCGCTTCGCTGTTAATTTTCTGGATGATCTGGTTTCGCATCAGCATTAGTTCGTTTTTAATAACGGATGATTCTATGCGCAAAAACAGTTTTCGCTCGCGGATGAAAATCTCTTTGGTGCGGTTAGCCACAGCTTTGCCTACCAGATCTGGCCAGCCGGCAATTACATTTGTTTCATCAAACCGGCGTTTGATTTTGTAGACCTGAAACATTTGCTCTATCGCTTCTTTCAGCGTTTTATCGTTTGGCTTACGCATTTACTAGTCCTCCTTCTACTTCAAATAATTTAACATCCACGTTAATTTTTTCAAACACCTGGCACACGCGGGCGGTGCTGGTATCGGTGATGAACACCTGTCCAAAATCATGGTTGGATACCATCTGCATCAGCTTGGTAATGCGGTGTTCATCCAGCTTGTCAAAAATATCATCCAGCAGTAGCAAGGGTTTAAAGCCCGTATGCCTGTGCAGAAAGGTATACTGCGCCAGTTTCAGTGCAATCAAAAATGATTTCTGCTGACCTTGCGACCCAAACTTTTTCATCGGCATACCATGAACCATAAACGCCAGATCATCGCGGTGGATGCCCGCCGTAGTGCGTTCAAGCACGCGGTCCTTCTCGGTTGTTTTTATCAATAGTTCGGCAAAGCTGGTTTGCAGCAGTTGCGATTCATATACCAGGTCAACCTGCTCGGCCTCATCGGTCAGGTATTTATAAAGCTCGGCAAATATGGCGGTAAACTCATCCATAAAAGCGCGGCGCTTTTCAAATATGCGGTTGCCTGATGCTACCAGTTGTTCGTCTAAAACTTCGAGCAGGCCGGCATCATATCTGCCCGTCTCCGCAATCTTTTTAAGCAGTGCGTTGCGGTTAGCAAGGATCTTATTGTAGATGATCAGCTCGTCCAGATAACGGTTATCAGTCTGCGAGATCACGTTGTCAATAAACTTGCGCCGCTCCTCGCTGCCTTCTATAATAATGCTGATATCGTATGGCGAGATCATGACCAGCGGGTACAAGCCAATATGATCAGCCAGGCGCTGGTAATCTTTCTTATTGCGTTTAAATTGCTTTTTCTGGTTGCGTTTAACGCCGCAAGCCACGGTATCGTGCTGTTCACCCTTATCAAAAACGCCGCTGATCATGAAGAAATCACAGCCTTGTTTAATCTGCTGGCTATCTATCGGGTTAAAATAACTTTTGCAGAGCGACAGGTAATGTATGGCATCCAGCAGGTTAGTTTTACCGGCGCCGTTGTTGCCCGTAAGTGCATTAACACCCTGGCTGAAGCTCAATCCGGCTTCGGCGTAGTTCTTAAAGTTAATGACGGATATTTGCTGCAAATACATAGCGGGCCACAAAGGTAAGGCTTTGCCCGCGGTTTTGCCTTTGCAGGGCAATCAAAAATTAACTGTAACAATTTAAGTTAAAAGGTATTGCTAAAGATTTTGAAAACCGTATTTTTGCAAACTTAATTTTAGAACGAATGTCAAAAACCGAAGCGAAGGCTGCGACCCCGACACAGGAAAAAGAGATTGCGAAGACAGGTAATTTTGTGCGCGAGAATCAGAAAAGCTTGTTATTTATTGCAATAGCCATTGTTGCTATTGTGGCCATTTACTTCATCTATCAGAAGATGTATTTAGGCCCCCGCGAAATTGAAGCGGCAGATCAGATGCACGTTGCGCAAGACAACTGGGAGAAAAAAGACTGGGATAAAGCCATTAAAGGCGATGCCGGTTTCCCTGGCTTTGAAAAAATTGTTGCCGATTACGGTAACACCAAAGCTGCTAACCTGGCTTACTTCTACCTGGGTACTGCTTACCTTAACAAAGGTGAGTTCCAGAAAGCAGTTGATGCTTTTACCAACTATCACGGTGAAGACAGCATGGTGGCTGCAGAAGCACTGGGCGGTACAGGCGATGCTTACGTAGAACTGAAAGACTATGATAAAGCTGCCAGCTACTTCCAGAAAGCTGCTGATAAAGGCGCTAATAAATTCCTGACCCCGTTCTATCTGAAAAAACTGGGTTTGGTTTACGAAGCTAAAAACGATTACAAAACTGCTGCTGATACTTACAAGCAGATCAAATCTGACTATCCAGAAAGCGTAGAAGCACAGTCAATTGACGAGTATATTGCCCGCGCTGAAGCGAAACAGAACTAGTCCGGAAGTCGGGGAGACCGAAAGTCCGAAAGAAATAAAAAAGGGATGCGATATTGTCGTATCCCTTTTTTGTTTTATAGCTTAATTAAATCTCGATATCTTTAGGCGCAAAAGAACAACAATAAAATCTTTCGGACTTTCGGTCTTCCCGACTTCCGGACTACAGAAATTACACATGGCTACACATTTAAAAAACCTTTCAGACTTCTCTAACACTACCGTACCATCCGCAGCAGGTTTCCGTTTTGGCATTGTGGTAGCGGAGTGGAACGCCGAAATTACCAATGCTTTATACCTGGGTGCTTACCAGAGCCTGCTTAAATATGGGGCGGCAGAAGGGGATATTTTTACTCACCCGGTACCGGGCAGCTTTGAGCTAACATCGGGCGCAGACCTGTTATTGAAACATAAAGAACTGGATGCCGTAATTTGCCTGGGTTGTGTAATACAGGGCGAAACCCGCCATTTTGATTTTATTTGCGATGCCGTGGCCCACGGTGTGAGCAACGTAGCTATAAAATACGCCAAACCTGTTATATTTGGTGTGTTGACCACCGATAACCAGCAGCAGGCTATTGATCGCGCTGGTGGCAAACATGGTAACAAAGGCGACGAAGCTGCCATAACCGCCATTAAAATGGCCGATCTGGCACGCCAGTTGCAAGATTAATTGAAATTAAACGTTACAGACAAATGAAAAAAACGCTATACATAGCCCTGGCTTTGCTTACCCTGGGTACTGCTGTATTATCATCTTGCTCAAACAAATTGTGCCCGGCATACGGTAATAGTCGCCGCCGCTAATCATTGTGATAGTCAAGGCTTTTTTACCTTTCGGTGAAATTAATGTGGTCTGATGGCTGTATTTTTGCAACCGATAAATTTATGAACTGGACCCAACTTGACAACACCGTGCAGCTGCAAGATATTAAGGCACATAACGGTTACAGCATTATTTTTAAGCACAGCACGCGTTGCTCTATCAGTATGATGGCCAAACGCAGATTTGAGATGGATGGCGAGACATTGCCTAAAGAAATCCCGCTGTATTTTCTGGACCTGATTAAGTTCCGCGAGATCTCCAATCAAATCGCCTCAGACTTTGCCGTGCACCACGAGTCGCCGCAGCTGTTGCTGATTAAAGACGGTGAGTGTATCCTGGATCAGTCGCACGGCGGTATTTCTGTCGATGAGGCGTTAACCATGATTGAATAATTTTTTAAACGATATAAAAAGCGAAGGGCTGCTCATTTGAGCAGCCCTTCGCTTTTTATATTCTTTTTCTTACCCCACCATGTCATTTCGAACGAACTCGGGGAGGCCCGTGTGAAGGCGTGAGGAGAAATCTTGTACGTGCGATATCCCACTATGTCCGCTTTGCATTTCGTATAAGATTTCTCCCGTTGGTCGAAATGACATAGGGATGGTGCTCCCTCTCCTTTGGAGAGGGCCGGGGAGAGGTATTACAATTCCACTTCCCCACCAAACACCTGCACAGCCGGGCCATCCAGATAAATGTTGCGGAACACCTTGCCATCATAATCAAAGTGGATAGACAAATCGCCACCCAAAACTTTGATAGGCGTGGTGATATGTCCTTTTTGCTGCTGGTGTTTAGCCATAGCCAATGCAACGGCGGTAACACCGGTACCGCAGGCATAGGTTTCATCTTCAACACCGCGCTCGTAGGTGCGCACAAAGAAGCCTTCAACCATTGGCTCTACAAAGTTTACGTTGATACCTTTCTCTTTAAATGAGTGGCTATTACGAATGGCAGAACCATCGTGATAAACATCTTTACCGGCCAGGCCATTCACCATTTTTACATAATGTGGCGAACCGGTATCCAGCACGTATGCATCGCCATCGGTTTCAATGTGGTCCACGTCTATCATGTGCAGGCTCACCCAATCACCGGTGTCAGAAACTTTGGCTGTGTGCGGGCCATCAACCGCCAGAAATTCAGTCTTGGTATCAATTACACCAATAAATTTGGCAAAGGCCACAATACACCGGCCACCGTTGCCGCACATGCTGCTAGGCTGGCCATCGGCGTTATAATACACCATCTCAAAATCATAATCGGGATGGTTTTGCAGAAACATCATGCCATCGCCGCCAATACCAAAACGGCGGTCGCACAGGCGCTCAATCAGTTCAGGCTGATGGTGATCTATACCTAATTCACGATTGTCAATCAGTATAAAATCGTTACCGGCACCCTGGTATTTATAAAAAGGAATTTTCACAGTTCAAGTATAAGAATTAAATTGCTATCACGCTCAATTTTGGCCTCGGCAAAGCGTAATGTTGACGTGGGCTTGATATTTTAAAGGATTGGCAAACTGAAACGTGGTGTATTGCGTTTCTACATTAAGTGTTTTTTTGATCGGGAGGTGGCACTTGCGTCTCCCAATATGTGTTTCTGCTCCGCCCCTCATCATTTTAACATTATTTAACAAAAACAGGGTTAACTAACTGTTGATTAGATAGTCTAATTGGTATTAAATTTGAATTCCGGAAATCAACGTTCGTTGTTTTAACTAAAAGAAAATCGAAAAGTGAATATGAAAAGATTTGGTTTAACACTCCTTACTGCCTTTGTTGGCGGTACCCTGGCCATTGGCGCCTACAAGGTGATGGAGAACAGGTATGACGATAACCTGAGCTTTGAAGACAAGCAAAAAGTATATTTTACTAACAACCCCTTAAACAATAATATTACCTCATCTGCCGGCGAGGTTGACTTTACCCAGGCGGCGGCGGCGGTTACCCCGGCGGTGGTTTACATCCGCACTACGTATGCCGCGTCCAGTCAGGATAATGATATGAGTGATATGTTTGGCCAGCTGTTCGGCCAGCGTATGCCGCGCCAGCAGCAACGTGCGCCGCAGGCTTCGGGTTCAGGTGTAATTATCTCGCCTGACGGTTATATTGTAACCAACAACCATGTGGTTGATAAGGCCGAGAAAATATCGGTAACTACCAATGATCACCGCATTTTGCAAGCTAAAGTTATCGGTAAAGATCCGAATACCGATCTGGCACTGATTAAAGTAGAAGCCACTAATCTGCCCATCGTAAAGCTGGGTAACTCAGACGATGTGCGCGTTGGCGAATGGGTGCTGGCCGTAGGTAACCCGTTTAATCTAACTTCAACCGTTACTGCGGGTATTGTGAGTGCTAAAGGTCGTGGTATTGGCATCATTGGTTCTAATAATGATGACGATGATAATCCGTTCACCCCGAGTCGCAACGCACCTCAGCCAAAAGTTAGACAGGGCATCGAGTCATTTATTCAGACCGATGCGGCAATTAACCCAGGCAACAGCGGCGGGGCACTGGTAAACACCCGCGGCGAGCTGATTGGCATTAACTCTGCCATTGCATCACACACCGGTTCATACGAGGGTTATGGTTTTGCCATCCCGGTAAACCTGGCTAAAAAGGTGTTGAATGATATTAAACGCTTCGGTTCGGTTAAACGTGGCTATGTGGGTATTAACTATGTAGACCTGAGCGATCCGGATCAGGCAGCGGCAGTAAAATCAGATAAAAGCGTTGGTTTATATATTGACGGTGTAACCACCGGTGGCGGCGCTGCTGCCGCGGGCCTGCAACACGGCGATATTATTACCAAAGTTGATGGCTCGATGATTACCGAATCATCAGACCTGACCGAACACGTTGGCCGTATGCAGCCAGGCGATAAGGTAAAACTGACCGTAGACCGCGATGGCAAAGAGCGCAGCTTTGATGTAACGCTGAAGGCCACCGCAGGCGAAGTTGCTTCATTAGCAGGCAATTCTGCAACCGATAAGGCATTGTTTGATAAAGTAGGCGCTACCTTCCGTCCGCTCAATGAGTCGCAAAAATCTAAATACCATGTATCATCTGGCGTGGTAGTAAACAGTGTAAGCGAAGGCGGCATGATTGATGAGCTGGGCTTAACCTCTGGCTCGGTAATCACCAGCGTAAACAGAACGCCAATAAACAGTGTACAAGACCTGTCATCAGCTATTGATGCCAGCAACCGTCGCGGCACGCTGATCCTTTCAGGTAAAAACCCTGATGGCAGCAGCTTCAACAACGTGTACACCCTGCGCTAAGAATTTTTTTAATTTGTGATTGAATAAAAGCGGAATACCCGGTCCTGGAAAGGATCGGGTATTTTTTTTGTCTGAACCAGGATTTATAAGATTGAAGAATTAATCGAATTTCTTTGACTTGCGCAATCAATATCCAGGAGTTCTTTAATTCGACTAATTCTGGTTTAATACGGAGCGGTGGCCGACAGCGGGGAGCTTCTGGCCGAAATTAGGCAGAACAAGTGGGGTTGTGTGGTGGCAGAGGGCATTCATCCTCTGCGCCTGAAGCGTGGGGTTGTGTGTAGCGCAAGCGGCGGCGTTGAGGTGGCGCCCTGTGGTTCTGACTGATTTGCAGGGCAAAGGCCTGTGCGATAAAAGAAGCATTTCCGCTGTCTTGATTTTTTGGTTACTTTTTTATCAAGAAAAAAGGAACAAGCCCTCCCGTGGCGATTGAGCGGGACTAAAGATCATAAAGCACAACTTTTTCAAACGAAGATCTGAATGTTAGCCCAGTAAGTGGGTGCCAAAACAAGTTCGGTATAACGAAAAGGAGGCTTACTTCCTCCCCATCTCATCCTTAATTGCTCTCAAAAACTCGTTAGCGTGTTGAGAGCCGATGATGTAGAGTAGTCCGTCACGATCAACCAGGTGGATGGCTTCGCTGCCGGCGGTATAGAAGCGGATGGTGCCGCTTTTGTGCAGGTTATAAACAGGATTGTTAAACAAGTAGCGGCTGTAAGGGCCTTTCTCGGCAGAAACAATACTGTTCAAGTCTATTTTTACCAGTCGTGTGGTCCACAAGCCGTCAACCAAAATGCTTTTGTTTTGTACCCTGGTGCGGAAATGCAGCAGGAAACCCATGATGATAGAGATAATGATAATAGCGAAACCGACCACCAGCAGCAAGTCGCCGTTGCGCTCGCGCTCGTCGGTAAAAAAGTAAGCGGCAAAGCAAAACATGGCCAGCACGAGGCGAATAGTGATAGGAATCCACTCGCGCCCCAGGTATTGCTTTTCTACAAAAACAGATTTATCACTCATGTTTGCTTATACAGTTCGAAGATAATAACTTTTTCGGTCTTTGGGCTCACCTTATAACGGTCGTTTAAACGGTAGCCACCAATCCAAATTACATCGCCGTTGCCATTAATAATTAACGGAATATCCTGCTTTTTATGTACAGGCACTTTCTGTTGAATAAAAAAATCGCTCAATTTTTGCTTGCCCTTCATCCCCAGCGGGTAAAAGGTATCACCTTGTTGCCAGGCGCGGATGGTGAGCGGATAGACGATCAAAGCGGCATCAACCGACGCGGCCGAGGGGTTATCTTTAATAATAAGCGGCGTGTCATCACGTAAAATACTTAGCCGATAATCGCCATAAATCACCTGGTTTTGATTTGGGCCGATGCTGACTGGGGTTAGAACGCCGGTTTTAAGTGACGATATGATTACCTGCTCCCGGTCCAATACCATTTGATGGGTTGACGAGATGAATTGCCTGCCGGGATGCTTGTCTATAGCACTGAGCAGGTCGTCGGTCTCCGAATCATTGAAGCCGAATGGTTTGAGCAGTTGGCCAAGCAAAAGGCGGGCGGGCTGCATCTGCCGAAGGGCATGCAGCGGGATGTAGATGTCATCACCCTCATAAATAAAGTGCGCGCGCTGTCGGTCCAACTCCAGTTCCAGCAATTGTTCCAGTTCTTTAAAGTGCTGGAGGTTGCGGTCAAAAGTTTGTTCGAGCGAGGGATTTAGCTCCTTCAATTTTGGGATCACCTCGTGCCTGATCTTGTTGCGGGCGTATTTGGTAGACGCGTTAGAGCTGTCTTCGCGGTAGCAGATGTTCTCCTGGCGGATGATCTGCTCAATTTCCTCGCGCTGCAGAAACAAAAGCGGCCGTACCAGATGGCCGTTCTTTGGCAAAATGCCATGCAAACCGGCAATGCCAGTGCCACGGGTAAGGTTCAGCAATATTGTTTCAATCGTATCGTTTTGATGGTGGGCCAGCGCAATGGCGGCATAATGGTGTTGGCTACGTAGCGTTTCAAACCATTCGTAGCGTAATTGGCGGGCAGCCATCTGGATAGAGATCTTGTTGGTTGCGGCGTAAACGGCCGTATCAAAACGGATGTTGTGGAACGAAGCATCCAGGTCATTGGCCAGTTGGCGGCAAAATTGCTCGTCGGCATCGGCTTCTGCGCCGCGTAGCCCGAAGTTACAATGCGCCATGGCAAAACGGTAGCCTGCAGCCGCTAACATGCGGACCATCAGCACGGAATCCATGCCGCCGCTTACTGTTGCCAATACCACATCCTGCTTGGTAAAAAGCTGATGTTGGTTAATAAAACTGTTGAAGCGCTGCACAGGAAGCATAATCAAAATTATTAATTTAATAAGCGCTGCCAAAAAACTAATTTTGTCTCGTGCGTAAATATCTGTTAACGTGTTTAATATTGGTGCTTGGGGCAGCCGCAATAGCTCAGCAAAGAAGTACCATTAACTTATTAAAAAGTGACCATACTACCCGTATGCTCATTAATGGGGTTGATGTGTACAAGGTGTACCAGGGTACTTTTCAGCAAAAATATTCTGTGCTGACGTCAGACAGTGCTTATGTGTATCTGAAAGAAAATCGTTTTGATGCCTTCGGTCACGTAAGTATTACCCAGGGCGATACACTGCATATTTATGCAGATACCCTTAATTATGATGATAATACCAAAATTGCCATCCTGACCAGAAATGTGCGCATGGTTGATAAAGACGCCACGCTCACCACCAACAACTTTACCTATAACACCGCCACCCGCATAGGTACTTATGTTAACGGCGGTAAGCTGGTAAATAAAGGTAACACGCTCACCAGTATGAATGGCTATTACTACGCCATCCCGCGCGATTCTTATTTCCGTTACAACGTAAAACTGGTTAGCGCCGATGCCAATATTGTGGCAGATACGCTGCGGTATAATACCGGCAGTCGCATTGCGTACTTTTTAGGCCCAACCAATATTCTGGGCAAAAAAGATAAGGATACCCTTTATACCGAAAACGGTAACTATAATACCCAAACTGAACAAGCTGCCTTTGGGCAGAACAACCTGTATAAGCAAGGCTCAAAGACGCTGCAGGGCGATAGCCTTTTTTATGACCGCCTGAAAGGTTACGGCCGCGCAGTAAAACACGTAACTTTTGACGACCAGGAACAGAAGATGACCATTAAAGGTCAGATTGGTGAATATTACAAAAGCGATGACCGGGCCGTGGTAACTATTGATCCCTACGTGATTTTTGTAACTGAGGAAAAGGACACCACCAAAAACAAGGTAGACACAGTGCTGAAAAAACTGCCGGTAACCGATAGCCTGAAAAACGTGAAGCCCGACAGTTTGTCTAAAAAGAATGTAGCGCCGGCTGTAGCCTCAAAAACGGCAAAGCCAACAAGCCCGGCTACACCTGTACCTGCCAGACCAATACCACCAAAAGTTACGGCCAAGCCAACCACCGTGCCGCCGCCGGCACCGGTACAGTTACCGCCAAATGCAACGGCGGCACAGCGCCAGGCATATATGGCAGCCAATGCTGCACGGAACGCGCAAATGGCCAAAACGCAGCAACAGGCCGTTGGCCTAGCTGTGCAGGCGGTTAAACCGGCCTTGCCCCCGCCACCCCACCCTCTTACTACAACAACGGTAAGCTTTACGCCTCTGGTTATTAAACGCCCGACAGTGGGCGGTCGCATAGTTAAAGACAGCGTGCCGATGAAACGCGACACCATGTACATTGGTGCCGATACACTGGAAACGCAGATCATGACCTTCAAAAAACTGAAGGAGGTACAAGAAAAGCGCCGCATTGCAGGTATTGTAGATACCACCCGTAAACTGCGTCGGCCGTTTGTGCCGGATAAGGTGCAGCCCAAACAGCTATTGCCAATGAAGCCTGCCCTGGAGCCACAGCCTGCTTATTACTTGCATAAACCGTTGAATGCGGTAAAGCCGGCTATCGACACCGTTGCCCTGGCAAAAAAAATAGCGGCAGCAGCCAAAAGGAAAGCTGCAGCCGATAGTATCCTGACTAGGAGAAGAGCCGACTCGTTGGCCAAAGGTCTGATCAGGCCGCCGCTGCCGGATACGGCCCGCATCCGTACACTGAGCGCGCACCATAACGTAAAAATATTTAAGTCTGATTTGCAGGCCAAGTCAGACTCGTTGTTCTACAGCTCGAGCGACTCGGTGATCCGGTGTTATGTTAAACCGATGTTCTGGACAACGGGCACGCAGATGTCTGGCGATACCATCAATCTGCAGATGAAGAACAAAAAGATGGATAATATGGACATCTACCCTAATGCCTTTGCCGTTAACGTAGAAGAGAAAGACTCTACCTACTTTAACCAGATGGGCGGGCGGCGGATGCATGCCTTCTTTAAAGACAACAAGATGGACCGGCTGAATGTGGACGGTAATGCAGAGACCATCTATTTTAATCGTGATAAAAATAAAGGCAACAAGGTAACCAGCATGCAGCGCTCATTGAGTAGCGGCATCAGGGTATTGTTTAAGGCCAACGAGGTGCTGCGTCTCTCATTCACCACCAAGCCCGAGAACAAGGATTACCCGATGAATAAGCTGAAGGAGGAAGATAAGATCCTGAAAAACTTCATCTGGAAACCCAAAGACCGGCCGGCATCAAAAGAAGATGTCATTCATCCGAAGAAGACACCGCCAGTGAAAGCAGAAAGCAAAAAGCCGAAAGCCGAAAGCAAGTCGGGCGCAAAAGATGCTGCTAAAAAGCCGGCGGTAACGGGTAAGCCCGCTGTTAAGGGAGATGACGGGAAGACGAAAGCAGACGCTAAATCTACAGATAACAAGCCAGCGGCTAAAGATAGTTTGGCTACAAAGTCGCCTGCTGTTAAAGATACCATCAAAACACAAACCAAGCCTGCGCAACTTAAACGGGATACTGTAAAAGCAGACACTGTAAAGAAACAGCAGCAGATAATTAAAAAATCATAAACAGTTTGTCATTGCGAGGAACGGCTGGGGCTGTGTTTAGGGGTGACGAAGCAATCTCGTTGCATGCATAACGACTTTGCCTATCCAGACTATCCTTCGACGAGATTGCTTCGTTCCTCGCAATGACAAACGGGGAAGAGCAGACGAGAAGGGTTCATTAAACTGTGTAAAGCTTTACGCTTTATGCTTTCGGCTTTTCGCTTAAAATCCCCAACTTCGCAGCTCTTGTAAACGAAAATATGTTAGCACATCATCATAAAATTGCTACCGAGCTTGCGGTGACAGGCAAGCAGGTTAGCGCTACTATTCAGCTTTTAGACGAGGGGGCAACTGTACCCTTTATTTCACGTTACCGTAAAGAACTGACCGGTAGCTTAGACGAGGTACAGGTGGCCGCCATCCGCGATCGCGTGCAGCAGCTGCGCGATCTGGATAAGCGCAGGGAAGCCATTCTGAAATCGCTTAACGATATGGGTAAACTGACGCCCGAACTGGAGAAAGCCGTTAATGAGGCCGAAACCATGGTGGCGCTGGAAGACGTGTACCTGCCCTATCGCCCTAAACGCAAAACCCGCGCAACTACCGCGCGCGAGAAAGGCCTGCAGCCGTTGGCTGATCTCATCCTGGAGCAAAATAAAATTGATCTGGATGCCGAGGCTGATAAATATATAGATGCCGAAAAAGGCGTGAACTCGCCAGAGGAAGCCTTGGCTGGCGCCCGCGATATTATTGCCGAGCACATTGCCGAGCATGCCGAAACGCGCGCCAAGATGCGCGAGTTGTTCATCAACCAGGGAACTTTTCAAAGTAAAGTGGTTGATGGCAAAGAAGAATCCGGTATTAAATACAAAGACTATTTTGAGTGGAGCGAGCCGGTAAAAACAGCGCCATCACACCGCGTGCTGGCCATGCGCCGTGGCGAGAAAGAAGAAATTTTGTGGCTGGATATCCAACCGCCGGAAGACGAAGCTATTGCCCTGTTGGATAATGCCTTTGTAAAAGGCATGAACAAAAGCAGCGATCAGGTGCGTCTGGCCATTATGGATGGCTACAAACGGCTGCTCAAACCATCAATGGAAACAGAGGTGCGCTTGTTCACTAAAAAAGCGGCTGATGAGGAAGCGATCAAGGTGTTTGCCGAGAACGCCCGTCAGCTGTTACTGGCTGCGCCGATGGGACAAAAACGTACCATGGCGATAGATCCTGGTTTCCGTACCGGCTGTAAACTGGTTTGCCTGGATGAGCAGGGCAAGTTGCTGGAGTATACGGCCATTTTCCCGCACACGGGGGCAGGTCAGGCCAAGGAAGCCGAGAAAACCGTAGAGTTTTTGTATAAGAAGCATAACATCGAAGCCATTGCCATTGGCAACGGTACCGCTGGCAGAGAAACAGAAGTGTTTGTGCGCAAGCTTGATTTGCCGGGTGCCATGATTGTAATGGTGAATGAGAGCGGGGCCTCTATCTACTCAGCGTCAGAAGTGGCGCGTGAGGAGTTTCCGGAGCATGATGTAACCGTTAGAGGTGCCGTATCTATCGGTCGCCGTTTGATGGATCCGTTGGCTGAGTTGGTAAAAATCGATCCGAAATCTATCGGTGTGGGTCAGTATCAGCACGATGTGGATCAGACTAAATTGCAAGCTTCGCTGGATGATACGGTGATTAGTGCTGTGAATGCTGTGGGTGTAGAACTGAACACCGCATCGAAAGAAATTCTGGCTTATGTATCAGGCCTTGGTCCGCAGCTGGCGCAAAATATTGTGAACTACCGTAACGAGAACGGCGCGTTTAAACATCGCAATCAGCTGAAAAAAGTGCCTCGCCTGGGCGATAAGGCATTTGAGCAGGCGGCAGGTTTCTTACGTATCCGCGGGGCAGAAAACCCGCTGGATGCCAGCGCCGTGCATCCGGAGCGTTACACGCTGGTAGAGCAAATAGCTAAAGACAGCCAAAGCACTGTTGCCAAACTAATGACCGACGATAAGCTGCGCAAAAGCATCCCGCTACAAAAATATGTGACCGACGGTGTAGGCCTGCCTACCCTCAATGATATTATGGCCGAGCTGGCCAAACCAGGCCGCGACCCGCGCGAGCAGTTTGAGGCCTTCAGCTTTACCGATGGTGTAAACGCCATAGGCGATTTGAAAGTGGGCATGAAACTGCCGGGCATTGTTACCAACATCACCAACTTCGGCGCGTTTGTAGACATCGGCGTTCACCAGGACGGCCTGGTGCACCTGAGCCAGATTACCAACCGCTTTATTAAAGACCCGAACGAGGTACTGAAAGTGCACCAGAAAGTAGAGGTAACGGTAACCGAGGTGGATGTGAACCGCAAACGGATCTCGCTTTCTATGAAAGAGAACGAGCCAAAACCAGCAGCCCGCAAACCAGAGCAGCGCGATCAGCGTCAGCAACAGCAAGGCGGCGGGAACCGTTATAATAATAACAACAACCGCAACGATAAACGCCAGCAAGAGCCGGAAACGGATATGGCGTTGAAGCTGGCAGCGTTGAAGAATAAGTTTAAGTAAGAGTCCTCTCATGTCATTGCGAACGAAGCGCAGCGCAGGGAGAAATCTTAGCCCCCAGGGCATGAACGCGTGCTTGGCTAACGTCTAAGATTTTTTCGCTTCGCTCAAGAGAATAGTTCTCCCGTTGGTCGAAATGACAAGCGGGTGAAATAAAAAGGGTCTGAAACATCAGTTTCAGGCCTTTTCTATTATAGCTGTGGCTCAGCAAAGCGCATAGCACTCCCTGGGCATGCTTTGATGCCGAAAAAAATAATAAAATCGAAAAAACTAAGGAATACGGGATGCTTTGCACTGGGGTTTAGGCGATGCATGTCATCCCGTTTTAGTGGGGTTTAATCTTTTAGTTTTCCGTTCTGATCAGGGGGAATCAGTGCACGAACTTAGTCGAGGCTGATCTGTCTTCTAATGCTTTCTTCAAGCGAGATAAAAGTTTCGGTACGCTGAATGCCTTTTACGCTCTGGATGCTTTCATTTAAAACTTCGCGCAGGTGCGAGGTGTCATGACAAACAATTTTGGCAAAAATGCTATAGCTACCGGTGGTGTAATGCAGTTCTACAATCTCTTTTACGGTTTGTAGCTGCTTAACAGCCTCGTTATATTGCGAACCTTTCTCCAGGAAGATGCCCAGAAACGCGGTAATATCGTAACCCAGCTTCTGCGGATTCACTTCCAGACTGGCTCCTTTGATCACACCCATCTCTTCGAGTTTCTTCATACGCACATGGATGGTACCGCCTGAAACTATCAGTTCTTTAGCGATTTCCGTGTACGGCGTCGTCGCATTTTTCATCAAAATTGATAAAATCTGTATATCAAGATTATCAATTTCTAAATTTTGAGGTTTTCTGTGCGCCATAAATTTTGATATCGTTAGTTAAATACAAGTTTAATTAAAATTCGAATAAAAATAAAATTATTTTGTTGAAATATTTGCAAGAAATGTGAAAGCGATTTAACTTTGTATCAAGCAAACGTTAAAACAACGTCTCGTTCTTAAAAGAAATAACAATGTTGGGTGGTGAAATTTTTGGCAGACACACCTCCTTGTCCCGGTGGCGGAGATCATGGGAAACCCTTCGGGGCTAACCACTCTGTGAAGGTTCGAACCCTTCCCCAACAGCTCTTCTCATAATTTAGGTTTATAATTGGTTAGTAAAGGCCCCTGCCCATCAGGGGCTTTGCTGTTTTTATACAATTCGTAATTATTGAACCAGGGTTTCCTGAATATAAGAAATTAAAACGCGTTATAGCGAGTAATATAGAAGCACAAAAAAGGCCACTCTGTTGAGCGGCCTTTCATATTTTTAAAAACTGTTACTTACGAGGCTTTTGCCAGTACATTATTAATAACACCTTCCAACTCGTCAAGGTCAAAAGGTTTGGCCAGATAGCTTTGGGCACCGGCATGATCTGCCAGAAGCTGGATATCGCTGTTGGCCGAGAAATAGATCACCGGGATATCTTTCAGTTCATCCGTGCTTTTGAGTGTCTGGGTGGCAATAATGCCGCCGGCATCGGGGATCCAGTTGTCCATCAGTATGACCGATGGTTGGATAGATGAAACCCGTTCTGTAATGGCATTACAATCGGTATAGGTAAAAACCTCCCATCCTCGTTCTGCAAGAATGTATGTGCAAATAGACAATATGTCTTCATCATCATCAAAAATGATGATCTTTTTAGATTCCTGAGCGTCCATTATAGTAGGTAGTGTTAGTCAAATTTATATATTATAACACAAATTTGACTAACAAAAGTTGGGCCGTTTTATCTTTTTCTGAAATTTTTTAAACGGTTGGGGTCATAATGCAGCCCAGGGGTTAACCAATAGAGCAAAATTACCCTTGAATAACGAAAGTTTAAGGGTGATAAAATTACCGCAGTGCTCAGTATTACAGTAATATACACCCATGGGTTCCAGGTGCCGGTTAGTACATAGGTGGCTATTGCTAAGGTCACCATTTGTGCTACATTGAAGGCATAGCTTACAAACATGGCCACGTAAAAATAGCCGGGCTCAATCTCAAAAGTGTAATCGCAGGCGGGGCAGGTTTTATTCATTTTTTGCCCGCTCAGGCTGTACATTTTGTTGGCAAACATATTGCCCTCACGGCATTTTGGGCAGCGGGCGTGCAGGGCCGCATTGAATACATTGGGTGTATGGGTATGCATGGTATCTAGTATGATTGAATCTTTCATAACGTATGCTGACTTAAAATTTTGTTTCTGAATTCTTCGGGTGTTATCCCTTCGTACTTTTTAAAGAACTTGCTGAAATAAGAGTTGTCGGTAAAATTAAGCTGGTACGCAATGGCCGAGATACTCAAATTCAGGTTCACCAACAGCCGTTTGGCCTCCAGCAGCACCCTGCCGCGAATCACTTCCCCAGCCGATTGCCCCAACACATCCTTGCAAAGCGCATTTAAATGATTAGGCGTGATGTAGAGCATGGCTGCATAATCTTTTGGCAAACGCAGTTTAATATAATGCTGCTCTACCAGCTTCTGGAAACTACCCAGCAGCGTTTGGTTATAGCTGCCGGCAACAACCGGCTGATCGCCTTGCTGTAACCGGCCAATGCTGATGAACAATTGAAGTAGCAGTGCGCGCACCATATCGCCACCCATGGGGCGGTGGTTTTGCCCTTCAAAAAGTATTTGCTCAATGATGCTGATAATCACCGCTTGTTCATCGGCGGGTATATCTACCACATCATTGAGCGCATTACCGTCAAAAAAGCGAAACTGATCCAGGTAATCCGGTTTGAGTAGAAGGGTATTTAGAAACTCGGGCGAAAAGTTGATGACGTAACCATCCACATGTCCCTCAAAAGCCCAGCTGTGAACCTGGCCGGGAACCATAAAGTAGATCTGGCCCGGGTGCACAGGGAAGCTTTCAAAATCTATGGTGTGATGCCCGCCGCCATCTGTAAATAATACCAGGTGATAAAAATTGTGCTTATGCGCCAGGTGCAGGTTGGGGTGTACCTTTAAATACGGCGCAAAACGACTGATCTGAAAGTCATCCTTCTGGAAGCCCGAGAGCGTGTAAATATCATATACCGGGAAGCCGCTTTTCATACCTCAAAGGTACGTAAAAGCCACATCTGGCAATGGTGCTGGATGTGGCTTTTATGGTATTATTTACTGATTTATGTAAATTGTTCTATTGCGTCAAGTTCAGATCAATGTAGCTTATAGGCTTTTTCAACGGTTATGGCAGGTCTGGCTTTTGGCTCAGACATGGCAGCGGCAGCTTGTAAGCCCATGCCGTGTACGTTATATACACTCATTAAGGGGCCCTCAAAACCGGATACGTTGATCTTGCCAATTTTGGCGTTGCGGGCATTGGCTAATGAAATTCCTTTTTTGCAGGTGCCGGTAATGTTGTCAATCACCAATCCATCTAATGGTTTATCTGGATGAACGCCTACCCCGTCAATCAATACCGGAGCATCTTTTACCCTGATATTGGTAAAGCTGAAATTCTTTACTGTAGGGATGCCTTCTTTACCCGGCACCGGATCCTGATCCTGCAAGCCACTGCCCATTAGGTTAAAGCGTAAAAAGCCGCCTTCCATGCCCTCGGCGTCTACGTTATCTACTGCAATGTTTTCTATAAATGCACCGCGCCCTACCTGGCTCTTCATGTAAACGGCAAAAGTTTTGGCGCCTTTAAAATGGCATTTTTCTATACGCACGTTGCGGATACCGCCCGATGTTTCGCTGCCTATGCCAATGCAGGCAAAAATAGAATCGGCAAAAGTACAGTTACTGATGTGCACATCCTCGGTGGTGCGCAGCAGTGTATAACCCTCCATGCCCCGGCCTGATTTAAGCGAGATACAATCATCGCCCGTGGCTATATCGCAGCCCTCGATGCGCACCTGTTTGCATGAATCTACGTCAATGCCATCGCCGTTACCGCCTACGCTGCGGATGGTGAGATTTTTGATGTGAATATTATCGCAAAACGTAGGATGTACAGACCACATGTTTTTATAATCGGTACTAAAATTCTCCAGCAAAATGCCGCTGCAGCCAATTAGCTCAATTAGTGCCGGGTGGCGTAACGGTTTCTCTGCCGATGGCCTGCCGCCCAGGGCATAGTTGCCCGCAATTTTGCCGGGGCCGCTGATGCCTATGTTTTTGGCATCTACCGCATAGATCAATCCGGCATGGCCGGGTATCCATTTGCCTTCCCAACGTACCTGCATGGTCGGGTAATCATCAAAGTCTGCCGAGCCGCTAATGATGGCGCCTTCTTCCAGTGTTATTGTCGTGTTACTGCGGATTTGTATCGCGCCGGTTAAATAATTTCCGGCAGGGAAAGTAACATTTCCGCCGCCTAATACGTAACAACGATCAAGAGCCTGTTGTAATGCTATGGTATCCTTGGTGTTACCATCGCCTTTGGCGCCATAGTCGCGCACATTGAGGTCAACTTTGCCTGTTACAGGAGGCGCTTGATGAGCAGTTTCGGTCTGGGCTGGTGCGGCCAGTGCAGAACCGGTTAATGAAGCTGCAACAGGGGCCAATAATAGTCCGCGACCAATGGTTTGCGCAAATTTGCGGCGAGAGTACGATGATGATGCCATTTTAATTGGGTTAGATTGGTTTATTCAAGGATCGCTTAAAAGTAATTAACTTTTATATTGGGTAGGTTCTTTTTGTATATTACATCAAAAATTTTATAAATCTTATTCTCTAAATGTTTCTTTCCAAAGGCATGGCTAAAAGCAAATTAAAAATTTGTTTATCGCTTTTTGCGGTTTTAATAGCCGGCAAAGTGCAGGCCGAAGGAAGTAAAGAAATAAGCTCCAATGGGGGTAATCGTGCATTTCTGGTATCGGCTACAACAGTAACGGCCTCATTCTTGTTCCCTACGTTGGGTACCATGAAGGTTTATGCCAAAGCTGGCGAAACTATCAACGTTGGGTCAAGCGTACAGGGTAATGGGTTGGGCACCATAAACATGCGTGCGCCTAATGGCAATACTTACACCAGTGGCAGTTCTACAACTATTGGCCTGATTGCCAATCGCGCGCAAGAATTGGCCGGTCCGCTGCCCAATGCAGGTGGCTATACTCCTTACACCCGTACCGTGCAGGCCGGCGAAGACGGTGTTTGGGAGGTTGATTTTGTTGCTCAAAATGGCGGTCTGCCCAGCGAAAACCCTGTACCTATTGCTGCTAATGCCAGTTGGACACAATACTCCGGCCAGTACATTGCCGCTTTTGATATTACGGTGCGCTCCGCAGCTAACGCACCTATAACCGGCCGGGTTTATACCAATATCTTCTCGGGGATACTGGGTAGTTTTGATACCGGCTTCAACGGCATTTTTAAAATATTGACCAAAGATGGCTACGCTTATACGCTTGATAATAACGGCCAGGCCGGTAATGGTTTCTCCTTCTTTGTAAATAACAAAGGTTTTAGAAATGCCGGTGGCGATGCCTCTTACCAAAGTATAAATAACCTGGATAAACCCAATATTCAGGATCCGCGGGCTGCCGATACCCAGTCTGACGTTACCTATAAAATATTTTTTAATGACCCGGCTGCAGATCTGCCGGCAACTGCGCCGGTGCCGGGTGGTGGTACTACCTGGTTGCACAATGCTATTGCACAGCCTGCAATTACACAGTCTGGTTTTCAGGGTATTGAAGGAACCTTAAACCGGGCCGGTACATCGCCATTGCAAAGCGTGTTCACCTTTACTGTAAATAAAAACGGGGGGTATACTATACTGATTGATGTAGATCAGAATGGCAGTTTTGCTGACCCGAAAGATCGCAAACTTACCGGCACCGTAAGCGAAGGACCAAACCAGGTAATCTGGGACGGGTTAGACGGACAGGGCGCTAAAGTGCCTGCCGGCAATTACAATGCTACCATTAACGTAGTGCTGTTTGGCGGCGAAGTACATTTTCCCTTCTTTGACGTTGAGCGCAACGTAAATGGCATCAAGCTTACCAGAACCAACGGTAACCTGGCGCCAGATTTTACGGTGTATTGGGATGACAGCAGTATATCTACCGTTGGCACGCCATCTAGTCCTGTTAAAAATATTACCGGTTTAAATAGCCAGATTAATGGCCATAAGTGGGGTTCGCCCGGTGCCTTGCCGTCAGATTTTGGCGACGAAAGAGGTTTGGACACCTGGGCTTATATAGCATCTACTAATCTCTCTGCAGCGGTGCCTATACAGCTACAGGAGGCCGATTTGCAGTTGAGCGATATCAACGCCAACTCAGGCGGCGGATGCGTGGGCCAGTTGGTTAATTATGTGTTTACTGCTCGCAACAATGGCCCTAATGCGGTTAGCGGCAGTAAGCTCAGTTTTGCCTTCCCTGCTGATTTGACTAACGTGCAGGTAACCCACACGCCTACCGGAGGTACGGTTGCTTTTTCTGCCGAGACCACTAATAATGGGGTATATTCTGTATCGCTCGATCTTACATCGGGTGCGGCAGCACAGTTTGTGGTTACGGGCAGAGTGCCAAAAATGCCAGCCTCTGGCAGTGTTACGGTAACCGCAGGTATTATGCGCCCGGCGGATGTGACCGACCCTGATGCCACCAACCCCGATGCCGCTGCACCGAATGATGCACAGGTAGAGTGCGACTCGGCACCATCAGGTACTGGCTGTAATAATGTTAAAACCAATGTGCTGGCCTTTATCATGCCGCCCGATGCCGGTAATGATCAAACTGTTTTTATAAATGAAACGGCCACGCTAACTGCTGTTGGAGCGGGCACATGGGCGCAGTTGGGTAATGCGCCTGCTGTTGCGGCAATAACTACCCCTACAGCTCTTAAAACCGAAGTGACGGGTTTGAGCGTGGTGGGCAAATATGCCTTTTTGCGTACAAATACCGCCGGTTGTACAGATACGGCTTTTGTAACCGTGCTACCTAAAAAAATAGATATCCCTACGGTGATTACACCTAACGGCGATGGTAAGAATGATACTTTTACCATTCCTAATATTGAGTTATTTCCCGGTAGCCAACTCATTATCGTAAACCGCTGGGGTAACGAGGTGTATCGGTCAGATAGTTATCAAAATACCTGGACCGGTGAAGGCCTGAGCGAAGGAACTTATTACTATGTACTGAACCGTAAAGAACCGAACGGCGGACATACCACATTTAAAGGCTGGCTGTTTTTAAAACGATGAAGGCATGAGGAGAACGATACGCAACATTATTTCTGGATTATTGCCTTTATTACTAGCCGGTGCTGCGCATGCGCAGCAAGGCATACAGTTTACACAATATGCTTTTAGCGGCCTTTCGGTAAATCCGGCTTATGCGGGTTATAAAGAGAATTGGACGATGAACCTCATTAGCCGCATCCAATGGACGGGGATTGACGGCGCGCCAAGAACCGGAGCCGTTTCTATTGATGGGGTGGCCGATCCGGATCGTAAAAATATGGGCCTGGGTTTTGTGGTAACCGGCGATATGCTGGGGCCGCAAACCACATCAAGTGCCTATGTAAATTATGCCTATCGGCTGCGGTTAAATGATGACGATACCAAGCGGATCTGCTTTGGCCTGGGTGCGGGTGCAAATGCTTACGTAGTAGATTATGGAAAGCTGAGTAGCACAGATCCGAGCGACCCGGGACTGGCCGCCGGCAGCGTCAGCAAGTTTACGCCAGATTTCAGGTTGGGTATTTATTACTATTCGCCATCATTTTACCTGGGGCTTTCGGCCCTGAACTTATTGGCCGATGCCGGTTTCTCTGATAATGCCGCCGTGGTACGCGAGGCGCGTTGTTATTACCTCACCGTTGGTTATATGACGCCCATTAGTGACGCCATTGACTGGAAACCATCGCTCCTGATAAAAGAAGATATGCGTGGCCCAACCAATATAGACCTGAGCACCAACTTTTTGATCAATAAGATGTTTTGGATAGGTGGCACTTATCGTACAGGGGTACCGGAGTGGAGTAAATCTGCCCTGCAAAATAACCTGAATCATATTGATGCCGGTGCCGCTATAGTGGAGTATTATGTAAGCCCAAACCTGCGCCTGGGCTACTCTTTTGATTTTAATATCAACAAGCTGGCCGGCTATTCAAATGGTACACATGAGTTTTCGTTAGGCATGTCATTCGGGCGCAGAAAAGAACGAGTAATTAACCCCCGTTATTTTTAAAGAGGGATATGAAGAAATATATACTTGCGGCATCTTTACTTATTGGCTTAACGGGCGGTGTTTGCGCCCAGGAGCAATTTGCCGGTAAGGGACAGGCTGACAAGCTTTTTGAACGCTATCAATATTACGAGAGCCTGCAGATTTACCTTGACGCTTATAACAAGCACCCCAATGACATCAAGGTAGCAGAACGCATAGCCGATTGCTATCGTTTAACCAATAAATATGATGAAGCCGAACGTTGGTACGGTAAGGTAGCAGGCAAACCAGGAACCCGCCCGGCAGATAATTATTACTATGCTGAAGCCCTGCTGCGCAACCAGAAGTTTGTCGAAGCCAAAGCTGCCTACGGTAAATACTACAACAGCACCCAGAAAGAACAGCTTGATTTTAAACTGGCTGTTTGTGATTCTGCCGCTGCCTGGATGAAGCGTCCATCAAACTACAAATTACTGCCGGAAGACAAGATCAATACCAGCTATTCTGACTGGGGCGTAACCTACACCGGTAAAACCGATCTGCTTTTTGCCTCAAACAGAGTTACCAGCAGTCAGGAAGATGATATTGATAAACGCACGGGCAATGGCTGGCTCAAGCTGTTTGATTATAACAAAGAGAAAAAGCAGATCAGCGAGTTGATTTTTGAAAAGACGGGTAAGATCGATCTGAACAAAGACTATCACACTGGTCCCATCGCTTTCACTCCCGGCGGAGATACGGCCTACGCAACCGTAACCACCCGTGTGGCCGGTGCCCGTATAAAAACCGAGAAAAGCGAAATGGGCGGGCGTGTATATACCCGTCGGCTCCAACTGATGATTGCCACTAAGGTAAACGGCCATTGGGGTAACCTGAAGCAGTTTCAGTATGATAACGTGAATATGTTTTCAGATGGGTATGCGGCGTTATCTAAAGACGGCAAAACGCTATACTTTGTGTCAGACAGGCCGGGTGGTATCGGTAAAACCGATATCTGGTACTGTAATAAATCTGGCAGCGATTGGGGGATTCCATACAACTGTGGTAGCACGGTGAACACGGCTCAGGAAGAAAGTTTCCCGTTTATCGGGCCGGATAGCAAGCTATATTACTCGTCAAAAGGGCTGCCTGGTATGGGCGGTTATGATATTTTTTCTACCGGCGGGGAGAAAGCCCAATGGGCCAAGCCGGTTAACCTGAAATATCCTATTAACTCAACCAGCGATGATTTTTCTTACACCACAACAGACGGTTTAACAGGCTACATTTCTTCAAACCGCCAGGGCGGTAAAGGGGACGATGATGTTTACGCCTTTACGCTC
This sequence comes from Mucilaginibacter yixingensis, assembly GCF_041080815.1. Classification (NCBI taxonomy): domain Bacteria; kingdom Pseudomonadati; phylum Bacteroidota; class Sphingobacteriia; order Sphingobacteriales; family Sphingobacteriaceae; genus Mucilaginibacter; species Mucilaginibacter yixingensis. The sequence continues at coordinate 5,220,593 of NZ_CP160205.1, forward strand.
AACATCCCAACAGATAATTCGGGCCCGATGTTAACCACTTTTAAAAATCCGGGAAGTATGCGCCCTGATGTTGCACCTGTTGAGAAACCTATGCCGATTAAAAACACTCTGGTGCCCGATGCTGTACCTGAGGTTGTCAATACGCCAGCCGTTGGCTTGCTCAAGCTGACTGGTACCGTGGTAGATGATCATACTGATCAGCTGCTTGATTCGGTAAATGTCAGTTTTAAACAAAAAGCGGGCAGTAATATTCAGAACAGGCTATCTATTGATGGCAGTTTTGCTTTTGATGCCAGCAGGGTACAGAGCTATCTGCTGGAGGTAAAAAAGAAAGGCTATTATCCGGTAACGCTGGATATCCCGGCATCGTCTGTCATAACGATGGTGCAGAACCCCGTACGCATGAGGATGCGCCCGCTGGAGGTTGGCGCCACTTTCATCATCCGTAATATTTATTATGACCTGAACCTGGCCCGCATCCGCCGCGATGCCATGGTGGAGCTGGATAAGCTGGTTGACCTGATGCGCGAAAACCCAACGCTGAAGATAGAGTTATCCTCACACACCGACTCGCGCGGATCTGATTATTATAACATGCTGCTTTCGCAGGCACGTGCCGTATCGGCCACCAACTATATTACCCGTAGAGGCATTGCACCCGGTCGCATTGTTGCCAAAGGCTATGGCGAAACCCGCCTGCTTAACAAATGCGGCAACGGCGTGCCTTGTAGTGAAGAAGATCATCAGCTAAACCGCAGAACAGAAATAAAGGTGCTGGGCGTGGTGAATGCGAAGATTAAGAATTGAGATATTTAACATTTTGTCATTGCGAGGAGGAACGACGAAGCAATCTCCTCGAAGGATAGTCGGTGACATCATTCCGTTTGTAATGTGACGAGATTGCTTCGTTCCTCGCAATGACAAATGGTATTGCAGGAAGACGGGGTTATCCACTTAAACATACCAAATGAACACATCACCTATAAAAATAATAGTAACCGGAGCCACCGGTATGGTAGGCGAAGGCGTATTGATGGAATGCCTGAATGACAATCGCGTAACCGAGGTGCTGATTGTAAACCGTAAGCCATCGGGTTTCAATCATTCCAAACTCAAAGAGGTTATTCATGCTGATTTTTTTGATCTCTCGCCAATCGAGGCGCAGTTAAGTGGGTATGATGCCTGCTATTTCTGCCTCGGCGTATCGTCTGTCGGGATGGATGCCGATACCTATTATAAACTTACCTATACCCTAACGCTCAATTTTGCGCAAACGCTAAGCAGGTTAAATCCCAATATGATATTCACTTATGTATCCGGCAGCGGTACTGATCGCACAGAGCAAGGCAAGCTGCGCTGGGCCCGGGTGAAAGGCAAAACCGAGAATGACCTGGACAAACTACCCTTCAAGGCCGAATATAATTTTCGTCCCGGTGGATTGATTGCGGCAAAAGGTGCTAAAAATATCCCTGGCTGGTATAACTGGCTGGCCTGGCTGGTTAAGTTGGTAGGGGTGTTTATGCCTAACGGCGTTTCTACCCTGAAACAACTGGGCCGGGCCATGCTGCAGGTAACGTTTGCAGGGTTTGATAAGCAGGATGTGGAGGCGAAAGACATTAAACAGCTCGCGGCACAATATCCATCGTCACAACATTAATTAATCAGCCAGTGGGCTTTACAAAAAGTTAATTTTAAGTGCGGCATTTCTAAACAGCATGTGGATAATTTTGGAGCCGTTGCATACACCTTATTGGGCTGTGCATGGTACGAAACAAAGCGATGAACCCTAAACATCTTAAATACTATATGTGTATATGCCTTGCGGCCATATATCTGGTATTTTCGAGCGTTTGTGTGGCTTTTTGTAAGACAAATGAAGGCCGGAATAACCATCGTCAGCCAAGTCTGCAGGTGAGTAATAAACATTCGGCTTTCTCCTCTCCCGTTAAAAAGGCAAGCTGTCTCAAATTTCTGCGCCGTCAGCGTATTATTTTCTATAAGCGACCGGCCTTGAAGATTAACATAATGTTGCTGGCGTGTCTGGCGCTGTTTGGCATCTTTGGCCGGTTTGCTCAACCGGTGGCGTCGTCGTTACCTTATTTGCAACCGTTGTTGCAGCGTAACCGGTTGGCTACGCTCTGCATCAGACAAGTCTGATTGGGGGGCTTCATCCTAAAAAAGGCGTACTGATTGCCCGAGTGGCAGACCCGGAACGCTGCAAAATTCACACACAAACCTGTATTGAAAATTTAGTAAACACTGCATCTGTTTGGATGTAGTTAAAGATAAATGTGGCCTGTTATCGCCACAATCAACCTGTTGTTAGTGCAGTAGGTGATTTAAGATTAATACCCGCGAGGGGTGTTTCATGTTTAACTTTTTTTTAACCGGTATCTCTGCAAAGAGATAGCCGGTTTTTTATTTTCAGGCATGCTCTATTATGCCGCTGAGCAGGGTTTTGAGCAGGTGCCGGCCGGCTTCTTCCAACGTGAGGTTGTTCTCAATCACAATAACGCCATCGCGGTCAAATATAAGTGTGCTGTTGCGGCTGATGCGTTCTTTTAGTTCGCTACCAGTTTCACGGCCTCTATTTTGCAAACGGTGGGCAATTACCTCTGGATCGGCCTCGATAGAAATGGCTTGCAGGTGGTCTGGAAATAAGGAGCGGGCAACATCCAGGTACTCGCGCGAGCCATTCACCACCACGTTAAACCCTCTTTGCAACCAGGCATTAATTTCTATACCAATGCCGTAGTGCAGGTTGTGGCTGTGCCAGTACATGGCAAACAGGCCGTTCTGCTGGCGTAGTTTAAATTCCTCATGGCTCAAACAGATATGATTTTCGTGTCCCGCACCAACAGGGCGGGTGATATACCGGTGTGCAAAAACCACCGGTGCCGTGTTGCCATCAAGTGCCTTGCGGCAATAGTTCATCAATGAATCTTTACCGGCACCAGATGCACCGACGATGTAGAATAGTTTAGCCATTTTAAAATAGTTCGATATCAAATGCCCATGTCGCACCTAACCCTCTCCTGAGGAGAGAACTGAAAGACATCTTTTCTAAAGCCCCTCTCCTTTGGAGAGGGGTTGGGGTGAGGTTTTATATCGTAATCAAAGTTGTTCCCACCCCGAAATGATCGCTTGGATACAATCCGCTGCCTTCATCAGGCTCATTCAGCACAATGGCCGATTTTATAAATGTAGGCACGGTATTACAAGGGCCCGATGGTACGGAAAAAATATGATCCACATCTTTTACAGTCAGGCTGCCATAACCTTTACGGGGCTCATTACCGCCGCCCGCTTCATAACAGTCAACAGCGCCGGTAAGCTGGTGGAACAACGTTATCTCGTCTGACTGTTGTGTCGCATTAAAATCACCACATACCACATTGTAGGCCTCGGTGCGGCTAATCAGATTTTCAGCCAGCATTACTACCTGTTCTTTGCGCAGGTCCTCGCCATTGTGCAGGTGAGTAAGGTGCACATTGGTGAGTAATAACTGTTTCTCCTCGTTGATCTCCAGGTGCGCCTGTTGCACACGGCGCTGGCCATCGGCAGTACTCATGGGCAGGTCAAACTCCTGTACATCTCTGATGGGGAAGGCCGAGAGCAAGCCGAGGCCCGAGTAGCTGTTAATAGTTTTATTGCCAACCTGTCGCTGTTTAAACCGCGCAAAGGTAAAATGATAATACATATCCAGCTCCTCGGCCAGGTAGCGCAAGGTGTCTATCGACTCATCTTCAGAGAGAAAACATTCCTGGCAGGCCACCACGTGCGGCGTAAGCATTTTAAGTTGCGCCGCCAGCAGCTTAATGCGATTGTAATAATCGCCATCGCATTTCCAGGTATTTATGGTAACAATTCTTATCTGCATGTTAAAAGCCAAATATGCGTTTTGAGCGTTCGCTGTTAATTAGCTTATGGTTAATTGTTTGTTAGCACCACCTCTCCCTAACCCTCTCCAAAGGAGAGGGAACGAAGGGGATAGTTTAGTTGATGTAATAATGACCAAGCTCTGTAAAGCCCCTCTCCTTTGGAGAGGGGTTGGGGTGAGGTTTTCGGAGAGGGTTAGGGAGAGGTTTATTAGCCAACAATTAGCCAACTATTCATAAACCATTGCCAAAGCCAATTTTTTAACACCAAACCCGGCAAAATGGTTAGTTATTTAATATTTGGCTAAAGATTACTTCAATCCGGTGTGCTAATATTATGCTGAGGAACTTCGGCTATGTATTGGCTGCATCTTCCCCGAAAAAAAGTTAGACATGAGGAAAAACAGGCTGGTTATTATTGATGATCAATATGACGTGCTTGAACTGCTGAAATACAACTTCACCCGAGAGGGTTATGAGGTTAAATATTTTTTTACAGCGGTTGATGCGCTCAAGTATATTACCAACGACAATACCGACCTGGTGTTGACCGATTGGGTACTGCCTGAAATGGACGGTCTGGAACTGTGCAAAAACCTGAAAATGAGTATGGCCACGCAGGATATCCCCCTGGTAATGCTCACCGGTAAAAATGACGAGATTGACGCCGTAACCGCCTTGGAAGTTGGTGCCGATGATTACCTGGTAAAGCCCCTCCGTATTAAAGAAATGATGACGCGGGTAAAGAAGATCCTGCGCCGCAAGCTAGCCGACGATACAATAAAAACCACCACCGTAGTACAAGATAAGCTTGATTTTGGCGCTCTGCGTCTGGATGTCATCGCCTATAAAGTGTATCTGAATAATTGCGAGTTGGACCTCACCATCGGCGAATTTAAACTGTTGGAATTACTGGCCAAATATCCCGGCAAAGTTTTCTCCCGTAACCAGATCATCGAAAAAATTAACGGTCCGCAGTATTTTGCCACAGAGCGGTCTATTGATGTGCAGATAGTAGGCTTGCGCAAAAAGTTAGGCATTTATAAGGAAGCGGTAGAAACGGTGCGCTCTGTGGGGTATCGTTTTAATGTGGCGCCGTTTAAAGTGGAGTGACGTAAAGTGGGTCTTTCCTGATAACTCATTAGCGGGGAGGTGTCATCCTGAGCATGTCGAAGGGCGCGCGAAGGCCCGGCCGCTGTACAAAACTATGTGTAAATGCCCCCGCACGTGTTTCGACAAGCTCAACATGACACCCTTTTTATGCTTCGCTAATATTGGAATTATACGATCCTTATATGCCTCCCTAACCATCCCCTAACAAACCACCCTAACCAAGCGCTAACAAAACAATATCCCTGCACTAATTATCTGCAAATAATTGGCCGGTACTTTTGACAAAAAAGTTAAACATGCCGGAACAAGATTATATACTGTGCGAGTGCGCTTTAGCGCCGCTTGAGCAGCTGGTAACAGCGCTGGAAGGCAGCGTGGAAATAGCCATGCTCAAGGAGCCCGCCATTTGCATGGTAATGATTAAGGCTGAAGACTCGGTAGAGTTTCAGCCTTTTTATTTGGGCGAAGCCCTGGCCACCGAGTGCGAAATGTTAGTGAACGGTATGCGTGGCATTGGTGTTTGCCTGGGCGATGAGCCTGTGCGCAGTTACTGCATTGCCTTTATGGATGCCTATACCCAGATGCCCGGTGCTGATATGCCAAGGGTAAACCAATTTTTAACCGAACAAGCCGATGCCATTGAACGTGCCGTGAAGCTGGAGAACGAGCTGATTATGCGCACCAAGGTCGACTTTAAACTAATGGAGCAAGACTAATATGCAAACCGCCATATACGACCAGATTTTTGATGCCCAGCAGCACTATCGGCTGATATTGGACAGCATGGCCCGCCCGGGCAAGATCAGCGTTTTTCCTGAACTGGAGCTGGATTATCCCGCAGGCATCAATCGCGCCAGCATATTAATTGCCATGGCTTTGTTAAATACCGATGTAAGCTTTACCGCTTTAGCCGAGTTTGAAGGTGCCATTGCCGATTACATTGCCCTGCATACATCAGCAGTGAAAGCGGAGCTAACAGAGACCGACTTTGTTTTCGTCCCCCAAAACTTCAATGCTGAATTTATTTATAGCCTGAAAGTTGGCAATCTGCCCTATCCCGAAGAAAGCGCCACCATTATAGCCGATGCTAATGCCATCAGCACAGCGCCATTTCCCGGCGCAATGGAATTGACGCTGAAAGGTCCGGGTATTAATGGTACAACCGTCATCTACATTGCCGGCCTTAACCCCGAAATACTGGACGAGCTGAAAATACAAAACGCTGAGTTTCCGCTGGGGATTGACCTGATGGTAACCGATGCCGATGCCAACCTGATCTGCATACCGCGGAGCACTTCAGTGGTTATTAGTCATTAGACACTAGTTATTCGAGTAAGATTCACTCATTCAAAATTCACTCAATCACTCATTAAATAAAAATATGGGATACGTTGCAGTAAAAGGCGGTACTGATGCCATCCACAACTCGCAGTTGCTGCTGGAGTTTTACAGGCTGAAGGACGCTACAACGCCGCTGGATATTCAGCAGATCAAAGCGCAACTGCGCATGGCGATAGATAAGGTAATGGGCGAGGGCGGTTTGTATACGCCAGAGTATGCGGCCATTGCCATTAAACAAGCCGAAGGAGAGGTGTTTGAAGCCGCATTTATCCTGCGCGCCTTCCGTGCCACCTTACAGCGCAAATATTATTCTGAAGCCATTAATACCCGCGAGATGTTTGTAAAACGCAAAATCTCGGCTTCGTTCCGCGAAATACCGGGCGGACAGGTTTTGGGCCCCACCCGCGATTATACCCAGCGCATGCTGGATACCACCAAAGCTACCGAGACCGAAGAGCAGATGCAGGAGTTTCTGACCGAGTTTCTATCGGGCATTGATCAGGATAAGCTGAAAAGTATCGGTCGCTACGCCAAGGTAATCGACCTGCTGAAGAACGAAGGCCTGTTGCAACCGGCAGACCCGAACGAAGACCGTATCCTGAAAGACGTTACCCGCGAGGCTATCCGCTTCCCGGCCCCGCGCTCGGCCAGGTTACAGATGCTTTGCCGTGCAGAGACCGGCGGACTGATGTCGCTGGGTTATGCCAGTATGCGCGGTTTCGGCAGTGTGCACCCTACCGTGGGCGAGCTGCGTTATGGATCGGTTCCGGTACGGGTAAAAGATGCCACCGGCAGAGAACGTTACATTGGCAAAATTGAGGTAACTGAGGCCGAGACCATCTCATCAGCCAAAACCAAAAAGAAAAACGCGCCGCCGTTTTATACCATTGGTTACGGCTTGTGCTTTGGCCAGAATGATACCAAAGCCATCTGTATGGGTATACTGGATACAGCCATGCGCAGCCCCGATACCAGCTCGCCGGCTAATGATCAGGAGTTTATTCTGTATCACACTGAGGGTATTGAGGCCATGGGTTTTGTAAATCACCTAAAACTGCCGCATTACGTAACCTTCCAGGCCGGACTGAGCAATACCCGTGCGGCTATTGACCGCAGCACCGCCACCGCACCCAAAGAAGCCAAACAAACCGAACAATTACAATCTGTATAAAACATGATTGAGAATAAGAAATACGCCCAGAAGCACAACTTTGCTTTTATTGACGAGGCAACCAAAAAAGAGATCCGCCGCAAGTTGCTGAAGGCAGTGGCCATTCCCGGCTACCAGGTGCCTTACTCATCGCCAGAAATGCCTATTGCCCGCGGCTGGGGTACAGGCGGCCTGCACGTAACACTGGCTGTTATTGGTAAGGATGATATCTTCAAGATCATAGATCAGGGCAGCGATGCCAGCGTAAATGCCTGCAACCTGCGCGAGTTTGTGCACCAGATGACCGGCTGCCAAACCACGTATGATACCGCCGAAGCCACGCTGATCCAAACCCGCCACCGCATTACCGAGGAGGAGCTGACCGAGGACCAGATTTTTATTTACCAGGTACCACAACCCGAGCCACTGCGTAGCGTGGAGCGTTATGAATATAAAACCCGCCAGATGCACGGCGAGGCTGATTACGCCAAAATGTGGGTATCGCTGTATGAGCAAATTGTGCGCCATGGCGATATTATGCTGGGCGCCGGTTACCCGGTTAAGGTGAACCATCGTTATGTGATGGCGCCGTCGCCTATCCCTCGTTGGGATGTGCCTAACCTGAACAACTCTAAGGCACTGCACTTGTTTGGTGCCGGTAGAGAGAAACGCCTGTATGCTGTGCCACCTTATACCGTAGTGGAGCCATTGGAGTTTGATGATATCAAGTTTCACACTGAAAGTTTTGCCGGTACCGAGTGCTACCGAACTAACTACAAAAAAGCCTTTTTAGACGAACTGTATTTTGATGATGGCTCTAAGCACTACATCATTAACGACAGTAACTTTTTAGACAAGCTGGATGCCGGCCAGGAGCCCAAACAGCATGAAAATATCTACATCAATCAAATTGAAGCATGAGCCGTACACCCGATAATTGGTTGCTGAAGGTAACCGGGCTGACCAAAATTTATGGCGAGCCTAACGAAAATACGCTGGCGCTGACCGGCCCTCAATTTGGCTCAAACATCTGCCCCGAAACAGAGAGTATTGTAGCTTGCGCCGATATCAACTTTGAGCTTTATCCCGGTGAGGTGCTGGGCATTGTGGGCGAGAGTGGCTCGGGCAAAAGCACGGTGGTAAAGATGCTGTACTTCGATATAGAGAAAACCTACGGCGAGGCATTGTTAAAACCTTATGCCAATGCCGGGGTGAACACCCTGGATGAATCGAACCAAAAGAAACGTTACATACGTAACCACCTGATGGGCATGGTTTACCAGAACCCGCGCGATGGGCTGAACTTCAACTTTACATCGGGCGGTAACATTGCCGAAAAGCTGATTATGGCGGGCAACTACCATGTTGGCGGCATCCGCGAGCGTGCATCAGAACTGCTGGTAAAAACCGAGGTGCCGGTGCTGCGGATGGACGATCGTCCTTCAAACTTTAGTGGTGGTATGCAGCAGCGTGTACAAATCTCCAAAGCTATAGCCAACAACCCTCCGTTGTTGTTTTTGGATGAGGTGACTACAGGTTTGGACGTATCGGTACAAGCCAAAGTGCTGGATCTGATCCGCGAGTTGCAGCATGAACTGGGTATCGCCATGATTGTGGTATCGCATGACCTCTCGGTGATCCGCATGCTGACCGACCGCACCATGGTGATGAAGAACGGTCGCATTGTAGAAAGCGGCCTGACCGATCAGATTCTGCAAGATCCGCAGCATGCTTATTCACAATTATTGGTTAGCTCATTGCTTTAAAAAATTATCAGGAACCATGAATATTCTGGAAGTAAATAACCTGAGTAAATCGTTCGAGTTACACATCTTGAACGGCAAGAAAATAGAGGCACTCAAAAACATCAACTTTAACCTGAAAGAGGGCGAGATTATCGGCCTCACCGGTAAATCTGGTTCTGGTAAATCAAGTTTGATGAAGTGCATTTACCGCACCTATCTGTCATCGAGCGGGCAGATCATCTATCAGTCGGCCGATGGTCCGGTTGATCTGGCTGCTGCCGATGATCACCGGGTGATCAGTCTGCGCAAAACCGAGATAACCTACTGTTCGCAGTTCCTGAGCGTTATCCCACGCGTAACAGCGGTTGATGTGGTTTGCGAAAACCTGTTCCGCATAGAAAAAGATAAAGATGCCGCCCGCGAAAAAGCACGCCAAATGCTGGAGCAACTGGGCCTCCCTGCCGAGTTGTGGGATGCTTTCCCGGTAACCTTTAGCGGCGGCGAGCAGCAACGCATCAACATTGCCCGCGCCATCATTGCCCCGCCAAGATTTCTGCTGATTGACGAGCCGACAGCCTCGTTGGATCAGCGTACCAAAGATGTGGTGATTGATATGATCCTGGAGCTGAAAAACAACGGGACATCGGTACTCTGCATCTCGCATGACGAGTACACACTGCAACGCCTGTGCGATCGTCGGATTGATCTGAAATTCGGTGAGATTGTGGAGGAAGAGTTGGCGGTGGAGTAGTAGATAACTGAATAAAACATCATGTCATGCTGAGGAACGAAGCATCTCTGAGGATCGTCCTGATCGCTCGTCCGCAGAGATGCTTCGCTCTCGCTCAGCATGACATACAAGTAAACAAACACAAACAATGACCTCATTCCTAATAACCAACGCCCGCGTAGTAACCCCAACCGAAGTGCTGGAAAATGCATCGGTACAGGTAGAGCAAGGCGTCATTATAAAAATTGATAAAGACAACAGCGCCGAAGCTGCCGGTTTACCGGTAATTGATGCGCAAGGCAACATAGTGATGCCCGGCATCATTGATATCCATACCGACGCATTAGATGCTGAGGTAATTCCACGGCCAGGTGCTGATATCCCGGTTGCCGTGGCTTTTCGCGAGCTGGAGCGTAAAATGAGCGGTTGTGGTTTTACTACCGTTTACCACTCGCTGCATCTGGGGTATGAGGTGGCCGAAACCTACTCGCGCAGCAAATACACCCGTGCTGAAATTTTTGACGGCGTTTATAACTCGTCTCTCGGGCAGACCTTGCTGGACAACAAAATCCACCTGCGCTTTGAACTGTCGGGCGTCAATTCCTACGATGAATGTTTTAGCCTGATTGATCGTGGCTATGTGCAATTGCTTTCGGTAATGGATCATACGCCGGGGCAGGGCCAGTTTAGTCGCGAGAATTTTATGAAGATGATGATCAAATCGGGCAAAACAGAAGAACAGGCTACCGCCGAGTTTGAAGAATTGGCTGCCCGTCCGCGCATTGAAGGCGAGAAACTACAGCGTTTGCTGGATCACGCCCGCAGGCATGGCATCCCGGTTGCATCACACGATGATGACAGTCCGGAGAAAGTTGATCTGATGCGTAACCTGGGCGTGGCTATCTGCGAGTTTCCGATCACCATGGACACGGCATCCCACGCAGCCGAACTGGGCATGCACGTGGTTGGCGGTGCCTCAAATATTTTGCGTGGTGGCTCACTGTCTGGCAATGTGAGCATGACCGAGGCGGTGCTGAAAGGTTATGTGGATACGCTGTGTTCAGATTATTATCCGCCGGCTATCATCCACTCGGTGTTTAAGCTGCACCGCGAGCATGGCTTGCCGCTGCCGCAAGCTATTAACCTGGCTACACTTAACCCGGCTAAAGCTGTGGGTATTGATGCGTACACCGGTAGCCTGGAAGAAGGTAAAGATGCTGATCTGCTCATCGTTCGTTTGATTGATGAGATCCCGATGGTAACGCATACAGTGGTGAAGGGCAATGTGGTATCGCAGGCTGCAACCAAAATTCATAAACAAAATCTGGAAACCGCTTTTTAATATGTACACGCAGGAAATTAGAAAAATGGTTAACGAAACGCCCATCCGCGATCTGAATTACCGCAACTACCAGCAACGCCAGTTGCACGAGGTGGAGCCGGAACAGATCATTACGGCAGCGGGCAAGGTAATGCCGGCCGATAAGTTTGACTATAACGGTCAAACCTGGGAGCCAAATGAGTATAAAGGTTACGCAGTGGTATCTATGCTCAACGCCAATCCGGGTAATGAGGAGCTGACCGTGTTTTTAACCTCCCTGCAGCAGGAAATGAAGTATAACCTGCAACCCCTTAACGGCTTTTATATGCTGCCGCCAGAGAGTTTCCACCAAACGGTGGCTAACACGCTTTCGGCAGATCGTTATAAGAACAATATCCTCCATGCCGGCCTGGATGGTGCCTATCCCGGCATGGTTAAAAATGCTTTCAGCCTGCTGCCTAAACCGCAGCGACACGCCCCCATACGCATGCGCTTAGTGGGGCTTTCTGTTTTTGGTACCGCCATTGGTATGTTGGGCACGTTTGATTATGAGACCGACTATAACCGCATCACCAACTTCCGTGATGGTTTTTATGACGATGTGCAACTGGAGAACCTGGGCATCCGCATGACACGCCCTTTCATCGGTCACATTACGCTGGCTTATATAGAGCAAAAGCTCAATAAGAACCAGAAAGAACACCTGGCCACCACCATAAACGAGCTGAACGAAACCATCCGCCAAAACAAACACTATTTCCTGATCTCAAACACCGGCCTGTGTAAGTACGATCACCTGGCCGAGTTTCAGCATCAGGATAATTACCCGGTTTATCACTTCATCCATTAAGTAAAATCCATTATGCTTTATTTCGATCAATACCCGTCGGCAGCAGAAAAAAAATCAGCACACACGCTCGGCGAGGAGCCCTATATCCATCCTTCTTGTAGAATTAAAGACAGCTCGGTCGGCGGCTGGACGGCCTTGGGCGAGCATACCTGGCTGGTAGAATCAACCTTTGGCGATTACAGCTACACGGCCGGTAACGTACAGATCATCTATGCCGAAGTTGGTAAATACTGTTCTATTGCCAACAGCGTGCGCATCAATCCGGGCAATCACCCGCAATGGCGTGTTACCCAGCACCACATGACTTATCGCCGTGCAAACTACTTGTTGGGCGAAGACGATGCCGAGTTTTTCCAATGGCGACGCGATCATAAATGTGTGATCGGGCATGATGTGTGGATTGGCCATGGCGCGGTAATTATGCCAGGTGTTGCTATTGGCACCGGTGCCATTATTGGATCGGGAGCGGTGGTAACCAAAGATGTCGGTCCGTATGAGATTGCCGTAGGCGTAGCAGCCAAAGTGATTAAAAAACGTTTTGACGACGAGACCATTGCCCGCCTGCTGGACAGCGAGTGGTGGAACTGGGACCGCGAAACGCTGGAACAAAACTTTGCCGATTTGCTTGACCTGGACACGTTTCTGCATAAGCACACAAAACAAGCTATAGTATGAAAAACTTTTTGATGATGGTGTTGGGCATGGCCATGCTATGGCTCAGCAGCTGTAAAGACAAAACCGCGCTCAATAAAAATAATGAGCCCACAACTCTCGTCATTGCCTATGCCGGTGGCGGTTTGCAGGGCCTCACCAAAACCCGCCTGGAACCCACTCGCAAATACCTGGAGCGGGAGCTGGGCATACCGGTAGAGTTTGTTTTTACGCACGATTATACGGCGGTGATTGAAGCCATTCACGCTAAAAAAGTGCACATGGCGCAGTTGAGTCCTTTCTCTTACATCCTTGCTTCTCAAAATAAAGACATTACCCCAATGGTGGCCATTGGCCAGGATGGGAAGCCGAGCATGTATCACAGCATCATCATCACCAATGCAAAATCGGGCATTAACAGTATGGACGATGTGAAGCGCCGGGCCAAAAACCTCACTATCGGTTTTGCAGATCCGGCTTCAACTTCGGGCCATTTAATTCCAACGGCTTATCTAAATACCATCGGCCTTGATCCGGAAAAAGGCGCTTTTAAGCAAACCATGTTTGCAGGCAGTCACCCGGCGGTGGTGATGTCGGTAAAAGCGGGCAAGCTTGATCTGGGCTGTACTGCTGCCGAATATAGCATCCACGTACTGGAACGGATGAAGATGATCAACCCGGGAGATATCAAGATACTCTGGCAATCTGAGCCGATCGTGGCGTCGCCGATAGTGATTCGGAGTGATATCAACCCAGCTTTCGCTGCCAAAGTGCAGCGCCTGTACATTGAACAATACAAGCGCGACCCTGAATCGCTGGAAACTTATCTCAAAGCATACATCAAAGATCCGGGTAAACGTGCTTACATGCCCATCCAGGATTCGATGTATAACGGCTTGCGCAAGGTGGCAGCCGGTATTAAAGATCTGTCATTGGTAAAAGAATAAACCCTTACAGCCATGATAGAAGTAAAAAACCTGGTAAAGGTACTGCCAAACGGACGCAGGGTGCTGGATGGCGTTAGTTTTAAAGTTGATAAAGGCGAGTTTGTGGGCATTTTGGGTCCCAGCGGTGCCGGTAAATCGCTCACCCTGCGTTGTCTGAACGGGTTGCTGAAACCCGACGAAGGCTCAGTAACGCTGACCGACGCCAGCGGCCGCCAATATGATATTACCAAGGCCAACAAAAAAGAGCTGCGCACGGCCCGGCAAAAGATAGGCGTCATTTTTCAAGGCTATCATCTGGTGAAGCGTCTGCCGGCTATTGATAACGTGATGATCGGTCGGCTGGGGCAGATCAGCACGCTGCGCAGCCTGCTTTACGGCTTTACCGACCGCGAAGCCGAAGAAGCCAAAAAAGCTTTAGAACAAGTAAAAATGGAAGCATTGGCCGGAGCTATAACTTCAGGCCTAAGCGGCGGCGAGATGCAACGCGTGGCTATTGCCCGCGCCATCTATCAGCAACCATCGTTACTGCTGGCAGATGAGCCGATATCTAACCTCGACCCGAGCAATGCCAAAATGATTATGAAACTGATCAGGCCGCTTTCGGCAGATATCCCGGTGATCGGCGTGTTCCATCAGCCGGAGATGACGGCCAAATACTGCACCCGCGTTATCGCCATCAAAGATGGCAAGGTGTTGTATGACGGTGACCCGAAACTGACTAATGATCAGCTGGTGGAGATTTACGGCGAGGAGCTGCAACAGATGGAACATTACGAGCAACCGGTACCGGTTATCGCCTAAATAACATCAGATTATGGCAACAACATTAGCTGATTTTAGTCCCAAACGGTATGGCAAGCTGGTGCTACCCGCATTGGTATTGTTTGGGTTGATAGAGCTGAGCGCCTGGGTTTGCGGCGCCAGTTTTGGTAAACTAATCAAAGGTTTTTTTGACGGCATTGATTTTATGAGTCACATGTTTCCGCCTGATTGGAGCGCGTTCCCGGACATGCTTGAACCGGCGCTGCAATCCATCGTTACGGCTTTTCTGGGTACGCTGTTTGGCGTGGTGTTCTCGGTAGTGTTTGCCCTGCTGGCAGCGGCCAACATTACCCACCCGGTGGTACGCAATATCTCCAGGTTTATCATCGGTTTGGAACGATCGATCCCTGAGATCGTCATCCTGCTTACGCTGATTGCTGCGTATGGACTAGGCATCATGTCGGGCATTGTGGCGTTGACGCTCAGTTGTATCGGCATGATGGGCAAACTGCTGGGCGATGCCATTGAGGAGATAGATCACGTAATGATCGAGTCCATCCAATCAGTAGGTGCGCGTAAGCTGCAGGTTATCTGGTTTGGGGTGATCCCGCAGATTGTTCCGGCTATTATCTCTTATACCCTGTTTCGGTTTGAGCTAAACATTCGCCTGTCGGTTATTCTGGGTGCAGTCGGTGCTGGGGGTATTGGATACGAGCTGGATTACGCTTTCGGTCTGTTAGAATACCACCGTGCGCTCAGCGCCGTGCTGGTGATATTGGTTATGGTGATGGGCACGGGGATGCTATCAACGTTTGTTCGCAAGAAAATAAAACTGAAAGGAGCACTGGTATGAGCGAGCTGATGATGCCGTCGGTAAAGTACAGGCAAAAGACCATCTACGTTGCCATTGTGCTGGTGATTGCCATTGCCGGCAGTGTGTTTGTCAAATTTAATCCCTTTGAACTTTTTGCAGATTTTAGCCAGGTGCAGCGCCTGCTGGGCGAGATGATGCCGCCCAATTTTGAACTGCTTTGGCACAACAAAGGCATTGCGGCAGCTTTGGGGCAAACGCTGGCTATGGCTTTCCTGTCGTGCTTTTATGGTACGCTGCTGGCCTTTGTGTTTGCCTTGCTGGCGGCCAACAATACCATGCCCAATAAAACTATACGCCTGCTGGCGGGTGGTGTGTTGGATTTGTTGCGCATCATCCCCAGTCTGGTGTTTATCATCATGTTCATTATTGTGGTAGGCCTGGGCGCTTTTAGCGGTATGCTGGCGCTGGTGGTAATTACCATGAGCAACTTTGGCAAACTGTTTACAGACATTATTGAAAACACCGAGCACGCGCCGGACGAGGCTATCTTTTCGGTAGGGGCGTCGCGCCTGCAGGTGATCAGGTATTCGCTGTTCCCGCAAATTTTGCCAGCCATTATTGCCAATTGTTTTTATGCTTTTGATGTAAGCATCAGGGCGGCTATTGGTCTGGGCATTTTTGGTGGCGGCGGCATCGGCTATGAGTTGTTTAAGGCCATGCAAGTAATGCATTATAAAGATGCTTTTGCCATCATCTTCATCATCGGCGTGCTGGTGATCCTGATCGAGAAATTGTCTGACTATTTGAGGGGGATGGTGCTGGGGAAGAAGATATAGAATTTCGGATTTGGGATGTTCGATTTCAGATTTATGAGTTGCGAATTATAAATCGAAGAATCTTCAATAAAACAAATCCGAAATCGAAAATTCGAAGTCCCAAATCCAGCAACTTCTCACCCGCCGCTAATAAGGCGCTAATAATTCAAATCTACTTTTATTGCTTTAATCAACATCTGTTTACAAATGGGGGCACAGTTATTTACCAACGCACGTATTGTTACTCCGGCTGAGGATTTCATGGGTTCTGTTGAAGTGGAGAATGGCATCATCACAGCTGTAGAGAAAGATAAAATCTATCAATCAGGCATCGATCTGAAAGGCCAGTGGCTCATCCCCGGCTGTATTGATATCCATACCGACTATCTGGAGAAAGAGTTATATCCGCGTCCAAGCGCGGCGTTTCCGCTGCCGTTTGCTTTGCATTTTTCTGATGCCCGTGCGGCGGCTTGCGGTATTACCACGGTATTTAGCGCGGTAAGCTTTTCTGATAATGAGGGTAAGAACCGCAGTTTTGCCGATGCCATTGCGTTGTGCCAGCAAATTGACGCCGTGCGCAGCCAGATGCTGGTGCGCCATTACCTGCATGCCCGCATCGACCCAAACAGCGATACTATTTTGAACTACCTGGATGATATGGCCAAACTGGAAAGCCTGTACCTGGTGGTTTATAATGATCATATCCCCGGTACGCGCCAGTATACCATTGAGCAGCAAGTGGAGATGCGCATGAAATCAATGAACCTGACCGAGGCTGAAGCCCGTCGTTTGTTGCTGGATAAGGTGGAGGCGCTGAGCCATATCAACCATCGCGCAGCCATACAAAAAGCATTTGAACATCGCTGCATTTTGGGCAGCCATGATGATACTACGGTAGATCACGTAATTGAAGGCAAGGCCTACGGTGCTACGCTTTCTGAAATGCCTACCACGCTACAGGCCGCGCGCAAAGCCAAAGCCGAGGATATGTGGGTTTGTTTGGGGGCGCCTAATTATTATCGTGGTGGTTCGCACTGTGGTAACCTGTCAAGTCTGGACGCCATTGATGAAGACCTGGTCGATATTTTTTGCAGCGATTACCATTTTCCAACCATGTTGGGCGCGGTGGTAAAAATGATGGAAAACGGCATATTGCCAAGCAAGGCCATTAATATGGTAAGCCTTAATCCGGCCCGTTTGTTAAAATTTGATAAAGAACTGGGCAGTATTGAGGTGGGGAAAAAAGCAGATATAGTGACATTTAGCAGCAAGCAGCAAGTTGCCGTAGTTTCTATGGCGATGGTGGGCGGCGTAGTAAAATACAGCGCCGATTACAATCACCAGGTTAGCGCCCTCGCTGCGGAGAGCAACCCGCAACCTTTTGCGGCGGAATTGATTTGATAACATGAAGATTGGGATACTTGGCGATATCCACGAGGATGTCGTTGCACTAAAAAACGCATTTACTATACTGGAACAAGCAGGCTGCGACGAGGTGGTTTGTCTGGGCGATATCACCGGATACAAGGTGACGACCTATAACTACCTGGATACCCGCAGCGCCCATGAGTGCATTGCCATGATACGCGCAAACTGCAATACGGTGGTGATTGGTAACAACGATCTGTTTCAGATCCGCAAAAATCCGGATTATTATATGGGCGGCTTTGAGTTTCCGCAGGATTGGTATGCGCTTGATTTTTTCGAGCGTAAGCACCTGGGCGGCAACAAAGTTTTTCTATACGAAGATGTACTGTTACCTGCTTTGCTTACCCGCGAAGACCGCGCCTGGCTGGATAGCCTGCCAGAGTACACCACCCGCACGTTTGATGGCCTGAACCTCTTCTTCTCGCACTTTGCTTATCCGGATTTTACCGGTATGAAAACCTGTTTCCCCCAGATGGCCGAAGATTATCATGAGCACCTTGATTTTATTGCCGGGCAGAACTGCAACTATGGGTTTTCGGGCCATATGCACTTTGAAGGTGTAAGCTTTTGTACTAAAGAAGAGATCAGTCGCCACAGTTTTGGTACCTATAAAGTGGGGCGGCAGTTACAGGGGTTATATGGGCCCTGCGTGGCACGCTGCCAGTTTAACAATGGTGTACTTATTTTAGACACAGCTTTGATGGAGGTAACATCCGCCCGGTTGGGTTAAAAAGCTTTGCTTAATGTATTTGCAGATGGCGAATTTTATCAACCATCGCTTAAAGGTTTTGTGGCCAAATATTGCACAGCCGGGATCGGTTTCAACGCAAGCTGATAAGTTTTGTTTTGGGCATATATGCAGTTGGTTTTGCTAGATGGCTCAATGTTGCCAAAATTTATCTATCATTAACAGTTCTTTAATAGTGTGTGGTGTTTATTGAAATAACGTAAAGTATTGTTGTTGTTTGTTGATGGATTTCTTAACGGTGCCTCTCTAATTTCGGCAAAAAAAGTTATTCATGAAACAAATTTTACCGAAGCTACAATGGCTGTTGGTCGCCCTACTTGTGACCGGACTTGGCCTGAGCAAAGTATCTGCTCAAAACGTCATCAGAGGTATCATCACTGATGAGAACAATCAGCCGCTTCCCGGCGTAAGCGTAATGATAGCTGGCAGCCGTCAGGGCACCAGCACTAACATTAACGGCCGCTTCACTATCTCGGCTACACAAGGCCAAACATTAACAGTTTCTTTTATTGGCTACAAAACACAAGAGCTTACTATTGGCGCTGATGCCAATCTTGCCGTACAGATGAAAGCTGAAGGCAAAGAGCTGAGCGAAATTGTGGTAACCGCCCTCGGTGTTAAAAAAGAGGTGCAGAAACTGGGTTACTCTCAATCACAAATTAAAGGTGAAGAGTTAACCACCGCGCGTGATGCTAACCCATTAAACTCTATGGCCGGTAAAGTTGCAGGTTTGCAAATTGGTGCCAGCTCTGAGTTTTTTGGTGCGCCAACTGTAGTATTGCGTGGTAGTAAAGACGTATTGTACGTAGTTGACGGCGAGCCTGTGAACTCTGATACGTTTGACTTTAACGCTGATGATATTGAAAGCTACACCATCCTGAAAGGCCCTAACGCTGCGGCCCTTTATGGTTTCCGTGGTATTAACGGTGCCATCATCATCACCACTAAAAAAGGTTCAAAAGATAAAAAAGGCTGGCAGGTTGATTACAACTCGGTAAACGAGATGGAAAAAGGCTTCATTGTATTGCCGCAAAGCCAGGTAGAATACGGTCGTGGTACCAACTACCAGTATACTTATGGTAACGTGTTGTATGATAACAACCAGCGTTTACCAGAGTGGGGTCCTCGTTTTGACGGTGTTTTCCAAACCCAGCAATATGATAGCCCTTATGATCCAACAACCGGCATCCGTCAAAAAACTCCTTGGGTAGCCCGTGGCGCCAACAACTTTGAGAATTTTGTTCAAACCGGTCTGATTACTACTAACACGCTGTCTGCAGCTGCCAGTGGTTCAAACTATGATATTCACGTATCATACGGTCACACTTATCAAAAAGGTGACTTCCCTAATACTAAACTGAACATTGATAACTTCAAACTTTCTGCAGGTTATGATATTAACTCTAAACTGCGTTTTGAAGGTGATGTTAACGTGAGTGAGCAATACTCGCCAAACGTACCAGACGTTGTATACAGCCCTAACAGCTACGTGTACATGTTTAAAGTGTACGGTTCTGCCGATTATGATATCAGAGATATTAAAAACTACTACCAAGGCCCGCAAGGCGTACCTGGTTTAACGCAATATGCACCAGAGTACGGTCGTGAAAACAACGCCTGGTTTATTGCTAACGAGTGGTTAAAAGGCAGACAAAAAGATGGATTGTATGGTAGCTTAAGATTACAATACAAATTCAACAAAGATCTGAACCTGTCCCTGCGTACCGCGCTGAACACCTACAACCAATTGAGCACTGAGGATGTACCAGCATCAACCAACCTTAACCAGTACCTGTCTTGGTACACTTTCGGCTGGTTTGGTGACTATCGCGAAGATCAGCGCCGTTTGTTAGAGAACAACACCGACCTGATCCTGAACTACAATCATAAATTTACTGATTGGAACATCTCTGGCATTGCCGGTGCAAGCGAGCGTTCATTTACTTATGACTCTCATTGGGCTACTACCCAGCAGCTGGCTATCCCGGGTGTATATGACCTGAATAACTCTGTGGGTAAACCATACGTTTATACCTTCGGTTCAAAAATGCAGGTGTATAGCGGTTTCTACTCTGTTGATATCGGTTACAAAAACTACTTCAACTTAAACACTACTAACCGTGTCGATCACCTGTCTACCCTGCCATCAAGCAACAGTACTTATCTGTATCCATCAGTAGCTTTAAGCAGCGTGGTTAGCGATTGGGTAAAACTGCCTGAGTTTATCTCTTTCTTAAAACTGCGTGCTTCATTTGCCGACGTAAAAGGAGGCTTAACTGCGCCAACCATCGGTACTTCATACAATGCGCTTAACTCAACCGCTGCCGGTACTGGCTGGAACAGCAAACCGGTTATTGGTTTGTTAGGTTACGGTTCTGAGATCTATACCCCATACAACGGTCCGGTTTATGTAAACGAGTCGCCGGTATCAACTACCAGTATTTATAACAATACCCCAAGTGCTAACATCTCTAACACCATCTCTAACCCGAACATCAAACCGTTCGACGTAAAATCATACGAGTATGGTATGGATGTTAAATTCCTGGGCAACCGCTTAGGCTTAAACGCTACTTACTTTACTACTACTAACGGCCCTAACATCTTCCAGTTGCCGGTATCAACTGCAACTACTTATACCAACCGTTTAATTAACGGTGTAACTACCCAGAAAGATGGTTTTGAGATTGAGCTGATGGGTTCTGTATTGAAAAACCCACGTGGCCTAAACTGGGATATCAATGCTAACTGGTCTACCTACAAAGAAACCCTGAAAGCGATTTATGGTGATTTGCCATACCTGGAGCAAAACGGTCATGACTACAAAGTTGGCGAGCGTTTGGATGCTATCTACGGTACCAAATTTGTAAGAGACCCTAACGGTAACATTGTAAACAGCACCGGTGGTTTACCATTAAGCTCTGGCGGTGGTATTGCACAAAACGGTTTGCTGGGTTACGCTAACCCTGACTTCTCTTTCGGTATCACCAACACCTTCCGTTACAAAAACTGGTCATTGAGCTTCCAGTTTGACGGCCGCGTAGGTGGTAAAATCTACGACTTTGTTTACTACCACGCTATGAACGGTGGTACAGACCTGGAAAGCGCCAGCGGTGCTTTTGGTGCTGCACGTTTAGCAGAGTGGAACAGTACCGCAGAAGGTACCAAAGCTGCTACGCCTAAATATGTTGGTCCGGGTGTAATTATTACCAGCGGTACCCCACACTTTACCAATGGCCAGATTGATAACATGAAAGATCTGACTTTTGCTCCAAACAACGTTCCGGTACTGGTACAGAGCTACATCTCAAGCGGTATTGGTGCTAACGCTGATGAGTATTACATGATTAGCCGTACTTACGCTAAACTACGCGAGGCCAGCATTGGCTACAGCCTGCCGGCAAAAATGCTGCAACGCGCTTTCATCAAAAAAGTAAGCTTCTCTATTGTAGGCCGTAACCTGCTGTACTTCGCTCAGCGTAAAGATATCGACCTTGACCAGTTTGCTTCAGGCTACAACGCTTCAGACCGTACCATCGTAGGTACCAACTCTGGTTCAGACCTGTCAAGCCCAACTGTACGTCGTTTTGGTTTCAACGTTAACTTATCATTCTAATTGATAAAACAGATAAAAAGATTATCATGAAAAGATCATTGATTGCAATTGCCTTATTGATTACAATAGGGTCATCATTCACCAGCTGCCAGAAGGGGAATCTGATAGATAACCCTAACGTAGGCGGTGCTAATACGCTGGTGCCTTTGCCTTTGCTGTTAAACCACTTAACCGCAACCCTTATCCGTTCTGACGAGCAGCCTTTCGCGGTATCAAGCGTGGGTTCTCAATATATTATTGCTAACTACCAGTACTATCGTGGTAACAACAACTACAACTACGGTAACACTTCAGATAGCTATGATATTTTAAAGTATGCACTTAAGCTGGAGCAGCAATCAAGCCTGGCTAATAAAACCAACGTTTACTATGGTTTAAGCCAGTTCTTTAAAGCTTACTCAGGTGTTTGGTTAACGCAGCGCGTGGGCGATATTCCTTTCTCTGCTGCTGGTGATGTTAATAACCTGACGCCAAAATATGACACACAGCACGATGTTTACAAAAGTGCGCTGACTATGCTGGATAATGCCAATACCGTTATTGGTAACCTGGTGAAACTGACTCCAACACTGGCTAATACCAAGGTTGATGCTTCTGGCGATATTTTTGGCCTTACCTATGTACAATGGCAAAAACTGATCAACGCGTACCGTCTGCGTGTACTGATCAGCCTGAGCAAACGTGCTACTGATAATGCCGATCTGCAGATTCCACAGCAGTTTGCTACCATCATCAACAACCCAACCCAGTACCCTATCATGACCTCGAATGCAGATAACATGGTGTATGCATTTAACACCATCAACCGTTATCCTACATTCTCACTGGGCTTTAACCCTTACAACAACTTTGCTAACCCGGGCGCTACTTATGTAAGCATTGCCGTGGCTACTAAAGACCCTCGTTTATTTGTAAACTCTACGCCTGCACCAGCCCTGGTAACAGGTGGTAAAGCGGTTAATGATTTTACTGCTTACGTAGGTTCAGATATCAACCTGGCTCAATCAGCCCTGTTAGATAACTCTAACAAAGGCCAGTACTCTTTCTCTAACTTTAACCGCTACTACGTATCAAGCAGCGGCGCAAGTGCAGAGCCATTCATCTTTATTGGTTACCCGGAGATGTGCTTTAACATTGCCGAGGCTATTAACAGAGGTTGGGTTACCGGTACTGCCAGCACCTGGTACCTGGCCGGTATCAATGCATCATTGGCTAACTTTGGTTTAACTCAGGGTCAGTCGCTGAACATCACCTTCCCTATTTCTTCTACAGACGCCGCTATCAACCCACGTGGTTTGAAACAGGGCGATGTGTGGGGTACTGCTACCGCAGATATTGCTACTTTCTTAGCTAACGTAGCTTATGCCGGTAACAACACCACTGGTTTAAACCAGATTCTTACCCAGAAATATATGGCCATGGTTATCAACTCTGGCTGGGAACCGTTCTTTAACTTCCGCCGTACCGGTGTGCCTGCGTTTGCACAGGGTGGTGCCGGTATTGGTACGCCAAACCTGCAGATCCCTCGTCGTTGGTTATATCCATCAACCGAGGCTTCTTACAATACCGATAACTATAAAGCAGCCCTTAGTTCACAATATGGCGGCACAGATGATCCTACAAAGGATAGCTGGCTGACCAAGTAATAACCGTTTCTCTAAATCTTTACAGGGATTTCCGCAAGGCAATCCCTGTATTTTATTTTAATACAACTATGAAAAAACTATTCATCTTTTTGGGGCTAAGCATTGCCGCAACTTTTAGCGCAAGCGCACAAATTGCCGACAGCGTACAGCGTCATGTAGTGCTGCAGGGTGCCGCCAACTTTCGCGATCTGGGTGGTTACAAAACTGCCGATGGTCGCCAGGTAAAATGGGGTAAAGTTTACCGCAGTGCCGATATCAGCAAGCTAACTGAAACCGACCTTGCCGAACTGGAAAAACGCCACGTAAAATATGATGTGGATCTGCGCGGTCACCAGGAATCGGCCCAGGCACCTGATAAACTGAACCCGGGGACTGATTACATTTTATGCCCCGCCGGCAGCGACAGCCTGAGCACCATGACCCGCGATTTTGCTGCCCACAAACCAGCTGATTCTATTATGTTGGCCTTTTATAACAATACCCGTTATTTAACAGACCGTTACAAGCCATTCTTCCGGAAACTGATGGCCGTACCTGCTGGTGATGCACTGGTTTTCCATTGCACTGCTGGTAAAGACCGTACAGGTATTGCCGCCGCATTGTTTCTGTATAGCCTGGGTGTGCCATACAACACCATTGTTGACGATTACACCGCCACTAACTACTACCGCCAGAACGAGAATGCCAAATCTATAGCTGCTATTGCTGTTATGATGAACATTGATAAAGAGTCGGCTAAAAAGATGATGGGCGCTAAGCAAGAATACATTGGCGCTACTTTCAACGCCATCAAAAAGCAATACGGTTCTGTAGATAATTTCCTGAAGAACCAGATAGGTCTGAGCAACAAAGACCTGAAACAATTGCGCGATAAGTATTTGCAATAATTTTCTGCCTCACCCCAACCCCTCTCCAAAGGAGAGGAACTCACAAATGCATTTTACCAATATACGGGTAAAGCCCCTCTCCTTTGGAGAGGGGTTGGGGTGAGGTTTTTAACCACTATGATCACCCAATTCACCATAAGAGATGCCCGCGAGGCAGACATTCCCGAACTGAGCCTACTGCTCACCCAGCTAGGCTATCCCTGCACGCCCGAAGAGGTAAAAGTGCGTTTTGACGCATGGGCCAATCACCCTGATCACCGTACGCTGGTGATCTGTGATGGCGACCGCCTGGCCGGCATGACCGGTTTAATGAAAAGCCTTTGGGTGGAGAAAAACGGCACCTATGTGCGCATCCTGGCCTTTGTGATCCATGAAGATTATCGTGGCCAAAAGATAGGTAAACAACTGCTACAGGCGGTGGATACCTGGGCGCACGAGATTGGCGCCAATACCATTGTAGTAAATAGTGGCAACCGCGAGGAACGCATCCCAGCGCACCACTTTTACCAGAATAATGGTTACAAAAGCTATGCGCTGGGTTTTGTAAAATCGCTTTAAACGGTGCGGCCCATCAATGGGTCGCTTTGGCTGTGTTTGCCGGTTTCTACGCGGCCGGCGTAGCGTTGTTCAAATAGTTCGGCACCGTTCACTTTCAGGCTTACATCATACCAGCCGAAACTTTTTTCTAGCGGTAATGCAATGTTTGCCGATGCACCTGCAGCCAGCGTTTGCTGTTTGCTGCCGGTTTTGTAAGCATTGTCTGTCAGCGTTACCGTGTGCGGCCTGCTATCATTATTTTTTATGCTGATGACAAGGTTGCCCGTTAGTTGATTTTTGCTGATGCGATTGCGCTCGTAAGCTACCGTCGCTTCAACTTGCGGATTGCTGGCGTCACCTTTAAACTCGCGGTAAAAGCCGTTGGGGCCGTAAGCGCGCAGGTGATATTGTTTAGTCTCGAATGCATCCAGCGGCCATTGATCGTTCAGCGTATCGCCTGGTTTAACAGCGTAGGCCCAGGTGCGCAACGGATCTGATTTTGCGGCATCGGCCTGGCTCTGGTAATTGCCCATAGCGTAAATATTGAACGGCACGCCGGCTGTTTTCGATCCAAAAATGTCTTTCCCGTTTTTAAAGCTGATGTTAAAGGCTTTTTTATCTGCCGAGAGGTTGCCATCAACATACAACTCATAGGGTAACGCGCATGATGGGCGGACGCCTTGCTCTTGTTGCGGCAAATAGTTTACATCTTGCACCTGGCGGATCTGTTGCTGCTCCTCGGCCGTAAAGTTTTTATAGGCCGATGGTAGTTCTTTAAACTTGGCTTTGTGAATGCCGGGTATAAAAATGTCTTTGTTTAAGAATTCGGGATTGGCCGCCTTTTGCTGATCCTGATTTCTAAAAGCAGATGACAGGTCGCCGCAAATGGTGCGGCGCCAATCAGATATGTTGGGTTCGGCAACGGTTTTGCCGGTTTTGTGCGACAGGAATTTCTCCAGGAATTGTAGCGTAGAGGTATGATCAAACACCTCTGAGTTTACCCAGCCGCCTTTTGACCATGGCGAGGCAATCACCATCGGCACACGGAAACCCAGTCCGATAGAACTCTCGCGACTGTATTTCTCCGGGAAATCATGACGCTCGTTCTCCTGCTCCCAGGTCACAAAATCTGGACGGGTATCAATGCCCTCGGAGGCTTTGCCTGTACCGGTTTTATGCGGATGTGGCGCAGTAAACGGAGGCACATGGTCAAAATAGCCATCGTTCTCATCATAGGTAAGGATGAAAATGGTTTTCTTCCAAACGTCGGGGTTTTGCGTTAAAATGTCCAATACCTCAGACACGTACCAGGCACCGTACCAAGGAGCAGACGGGTGGTCTGAAAAGTTTTCGGGCGATGACAACCATGATACGGTTGGCAACTGCCCGTTCTTTACATCCTGGCGAAACTGGTGGAGTACGTCGCCCTTCGGCACCTGCATTTTGCGGGTCTGCCCGGCATCGTCATAGCTCAATTCGGTCAGCTGATGATAGTCTGGATCATTCAGGTTGGTATCAAAAGCTTTTTTATGCAGATTTTGTTCGTGCGCACTCAGTGAACTGAATGGGCGCTTGGCGGCATCTGCCAGTTTCTGGTTAACGTCGGTCAGTTGTTTTTCTTTGTCCTGCAGTTGCTTTTGTAGCACGGTGGCCTCATCGCCGGCAGGCTGGGCGGCCAGTTTTTGTTTTAGGGTGGCAATTTGGGCTGGTAGTTCGGCCTGCTGTTTCCTTAACTGCGCCTGGTGTTTAGGGTGCAGATGGATGTTATACTGACCGAAAAACTCCAGCGGGTTATCCTGAAAATTAGATAGCCATGGGTCTTCTTCGCCCTCAAAACCTACATCGATGCTCATTTCGTTCTGGTAACATTTCCAGGAGATGCCGGCAGCTTCCAGGCGCTCGGGGAAAGTCGGCCAGTTGAGCGTGCCATAATCCATATCCTCGTTCCAAACATGGGCGCGCGCGTTTTCATCCAGCTGATTGCGTACGGAACCCGTCCAAAAGTATAAACGGTTGGGGTTGGTGCCAGTTAACGAAGAGCAGAAATGCTGATCGCACACGGTAAAGGCATCAGCAAAAGCGTAGTAGAATGGAATATCCTCGCGATTATGGTAACCCATGGTGAGGGGCATGTGGCTGTATTCGGGTGTGCTGGAGTGCTTTTCGTCCAGCCATTTATCGTGTTTGCCGTCATTATGGGCATTTACCTGGTTGGCCCACGAGTGCGGCAGCGAGTGCATCCAGGTGGCTTTGGTGTTTTTGATATCCAGGCGGAAGGGTGCATAAGTTTGCCCCTCTTTATTGCTTTGCAGCCAAACCGGATTCTGATTAGCCAAACGAATTGCCCGAGGGTCATTATACCCGCGTACACCACGCAGGGTACCAAAACAATGATCGAACGAGCGGTTTTCCTGCATCAGCAGTACTACGTGCTCGGCATCAAGGTAAGTGCTGCCCTCGGCAGCGTTAATGGCCAGGGCTTTGGCAATGGCGGCGGGCATTACGCCGGCCAAACCGGCAGCTCCTGTTAACAGGGCCGCTTTTTTTATAAAATCTCTTCTGCTTTCCATTTATATCATTTCAACCGAAGCGGGTTGATTGGTAGTTGTTTGTGCTGTTGATTTGTCTGACCTGGTGGCGTTGGCGTTCTGTAAAAAATAGATTAGCGATAATACAGCGGCCACACCGCCAACTACGGCCACCACAATAGTGCCCGCATTAAAAAAGTTTAACCAACTGATGCTGCTTATCCCCAACTCCTTGGCCAATAGAACCGCCACGCTGCCCAGGTAACCAATGGCATCGGCAATGCAGATCAAAAAGCCTACGTTACTGCGGTAGTTGAAAGCGGCAATCATCCGGTCAAAGAAAACGGAATTATAGGGCACGTAGCCCATATAAAGACCCAGCCCGGCGATGGTCATCCACGTAACCGGACTAATCTGGTGGTTGTTATAAAGCACGGTGCCTACGCCTACCATCACAAACCCGGCAATCATCATGATGTGGATAATACTAAAGGCTAACAGGTTTCTTTTAACTAATATAAGCAAACCCAGGGCAACCAATACGGTAACGGCAATAATACTATCAATACTGGCATATAACGATGGGGTTTTAATGCCCATTCCGGCCCAGATCTCTACCTCAAAGTTATCGCGTACATCGCGCATGATGTTCAGCATCAGGTAGGTAATTACGGCTAGTAGAATACCCGGGAAGAAGCGGATAACAAACTGGCGGCGTTCTTCGGCGCTCATTGGGGCGCGTTCGGTGCGCAGGCGTTTATCCTCATCGTTTGGTGGAGGCATAATCTCCAGGCAAAACATAAACACGACGAGCGGCAACACAAATAATGCCCCGGTAAGAAAAGGCATATAAAATTCGCTCACATGAAAAACGTTCATGAGCGTGCGGCCAACAAACTTTACAAAGCCCGAAGCAAAGATGAGGCTGATGGCCATCACCGCAGCCATAAACTCGGTAGAGCGACGGCCCTCGATATAACCGAACACCAGGCCCCAGATCATCCCCAGTGGCAGGCCGTTGATGAACAAAAAGATGATGTTATAAGGCGGCGGCACCAACGCAAACCCCAGCAAAGCCAGCCAGGCAACGCCAATAAACAGCAAAATACTTCTGCCCCGGTTAGCCTGCTTAACTTCTGCCACGTAACGGATGCCATAAAACTTGCTGATAGTATAGCCTAGCACCTGCACAATAACCAACCAAACTTTATAATCTATATGCCAATACTCGTGCCCGCTAAAAGTGGCGGCGGTAAATGCCTTGCGCATAGAGTACATACAGGTATAGGTACCAAACGAGGCGATGGCCGCCATTATGGTTAAACCTGAGTAGTGCCATTGGGCCACCCTTGTACGGAGTTTCTCTTTGAATTGCATTGAACTGAGCGTTTAGGCCGCTGCAAAAGGCAACAGCATATCAATTCAATATTAAGACTGTGTTATAAACAGTTCAGTAAATGCAGGTTAAGTGTAAATTAAGTATTTTCAAATAGTTAAGTGTAGTGTGAAATTATGGTTACGCGCCACTGGCAATAGCCTGTGATTGAAAAGCATAAAACTAACTTAACATGAAGTAGATAGCTTTGCCACTACCATCAACATAAAACCATTACCCCATGCCCCTAAAGTATTTAAGTTTATTGCTGCTGTTGTTAATTGGTCGGTTGGCCAACGCGCAGCAGTTGCCCAACGCCCACTCGCATAATGATTATAACAAGGCAGAGCCTTTTGATCATGCTTATCGCAATGGTTTTGGATCAATAGAGGCCGATGTTTTTCTGCGGAAGGGGCGGTTGTTGGTATCGCATGATACGGCAAGCCTTTCAACCAGTCGTTCGCTGACCAGGATGTATCTGAAACCGTTGCGTAAGGCCTTGAAGAAAGATACCTCGCGCCGTATAACCTTGTTGGTAGACTTGAAGGAGAGTTATAGCAGCATCCTCCCTGAGTTGATCCGTGAGCTGAAACCGTTACGTAAGTTTTGTAAAGGCTATAACCTGAATGGCCGACTGCAAATCCTCATCAGCGGCAACAGGCCATTGCCGGCACTGTTTGTAAATTACCCGGATTATCTCTGGTTTGATGAAGATTTGAAACACCCCTATGATGCCGTGGCGCAGAGCAAGATAGGGCAAATTAGTCTCCGGTTCTCTGATTATGCCAGCTGGAAAGGTGTTGGGCCGATGCCTGCCGAAGACGAACAACGCGTAAAAGCCGTGATAAAGGCCGTACACGCCATGCACAAACCCATCCGTTTTTGGGATGCACCCGATAGCCCCGCCGGTTGGACGAAGTTATTGCAGCTGGGTGTGGATATGATTGGTACGGACCATATTGATGAGCTGACAGCGTTTTGGAAACAACGCTAGTAGAACGAAAAGGATCGGGGGATTTGCCGGACGGATATTGTTTTTATTAGAATTAAAGCCTATTTTCATTTTAAATGAAACCTATATCACTGCTCTTACTCCTGCTATTATTCAGCATTTGGGGATTTGCCCAGACTTATGATCCGCTTAGTTTAAGCAAGCGCATATTCTCAAGGGATACAATGCCTGATTTGTCTAAGTACAGTACTGACGAATATCAGGGACACCCAAACGGTACGGATTTGCCGTCTTATTTTACACCGTCTTTTGAATTATTGGGTCAGACAGCCAACACCGCAGTTGTTTGTATGGCGATAACCGACACCACTGGCAATGTTTTGAATGCTTATCTGCATTTTAAACATGAAACGGTTTGGAAACTGGCCGCCTTTCGAGCTCTCGCTATGACAGGAATTATACAGCAGGTTAATGCAGAGTTAAAAGCCATGAAACCGGCACAAATTGATAGCATTATTGCGTCAAAGCCAGTGGATGGAGTAGATCAACGAATATTTAAGTCTAAAGAGGAGTATCAGTTCGTGTTAGACAATAGCAGTTTGACCCTTGCATCAGACGATAAATTGGTGGCACATTTTAATCATCATCGCCAGTTATTTGAACAGTTGAAGGATGAATTGTTAGCAAATAATAATGCGTCAGCTTTTGAGAAAGATGTAAAAACGAAAGCTGACGGTATGAAGCCGCGGATTAATGCATTGCTGATAAGTAATGTAACGGCAAAGGGAGATACACGTTGCACCGGCCTTGATTTCTTAATAGGCGGAATTACAGATAATTCAGTAGGCTATCTATATTTTAAGAATGAGAAAGATGTGCCAGAAATGTCACCCGGCGAATACATTATGATCAGAAAATTGGGCAACGGGTGGTACTTGTATAAAACCACGTAATTAAAAAATGCCCTCCGACATTGCGCCGAAGAGCATTTAACTATAACTGATTATTAATGGAGGCTTAGCCGTTATATCTTTTCCTAAGCAGATTCATCATATAAACATTGTTGGCCCATTGGTCTGAAATGGGTTTTTGTGAGTATGGCAAATGCACCATGTATGGATACGGGCCAAACTCTGGCGTAATGGTAGCCAGTGTATCTCCTGCTGCACGTTTGCGGGCAATTATCTTGTCCCACCAGGCTATGTGGTGTTGCAGGGCTTCATCCCACTCCGGTGCAGCCGGATCTGGCACTTGTGGGCCCTCCTGGTAGCCTACGCGGGCATGAATATGTTCCGCACGCTCAATGGCTATTGCCATGGCTTCTTGCTGATCTTGCAGGAAAGACTCTGCCACGTTTACCCAATGCGAGGCATCCAGCGTGATGCGTAGTTCTGGGATGCGTCTCAGATAATCAGCGGTGATATGCGCTGCGAAAGTGAATTTATTGCGATGCGTTTCATGATACACCTCAACCCCGGTGGCACGGGTATGCTCGGCTGCGCGTTCTACCAGCTTTTTGTTTTGCTCAAAGCTGAAGTAGTCTTTACCGGTTTGGGCATCTATCTTGAGCGCTTTGTAAGGCGCAATCATGTCCAGCCATGCACCATAGTTTTTTAAATGCAGGTCAAAATCAGCATCGTAGGTGCTATAGTGCTGCGGGATGGCCAGCAGGCCATATTTTTCAAAATTGCTCCAGGCCTCGTCCAGCTCCTCTTTGGTTGACTCGGCAGGGATGCCGTATTCAACGCCGTCATAACCGGCCTCTTTTACGTTGCGGCAAAATTCATCCCAGCTTACGTTCTCGCAGCCCCAGCGCGGGCAAAAGAATTTTATTTCCATGTGTTTATATGGGTATATGCGTTAGTTTATTGCGATGCACCAGGCAATCTACAATATGTCATGCTGAGGAACGAAGCATCTCTAAGGGTAGTCCTGTTTGCTTGTCCTCAGAGATGCTTCGTTCCTCAGCATGACATTGTGGTTGAGCATCTCTGGGTGCCGCAATGACTTGTTTTGTTTTCTACTTTACGTTCAATGTAATCTCGTTCTCTTTCGATAGGAAATCCCTATCTGCCGATAAGCCCTTCGCACCTGATTTTGCCACCGCATCATTAGTCACAGTTTGCACCGGCGTGATACAAGAAGTATTCTTCTCGCGGAACGGCACATTGTAAGCCAGGTTGTAAGCCGAGATCATTGACCAACGCGGTTTGTCAGACAGGTTTGCCTCAGACATGTGCAGCGTGTTGGGGTGGAAGAACAGCAGGTCGCCGGGTTCCAGCTCGCAGTGTACCAGTTCAAAACGCTCAAGGGCTACGTTTACAAAGTCCATATCGGCACCTTGTTGCTCGCCCGCAAAACTGTGCTCCAGGCGACCGATCTTATGCGATCCTTTCAACACCTGCAGACAGCCGTTTTGTTTGGTAGCTTCGGTCAGCGCCAGCATCACACTAATCAGTGCATCAGGAAACAGGAAGCCGTTTTTATACCAGTAGCCATAATCCTGATGCCATTCCCATGCGCCGCCAACCTTCGGCTCTTTCTGCATCAGTTTAGAGTGAAAGTGACACACCTGGCCTTCGCCCAGCAGGTCTTGTACTGCGTTAACCATGGCTTCGCTACGGGTAAGCAGGCCGTAGGCATCATCGCCGGGGGTGAACCACAGCGTCAGTTTGGTGCGTTTGCCGGTTTGATCGTTAAAATCAAAGGCTTTATCCTTCAGCACATCATCGTCGGTAGCAATATTATAGAGCATACCTACTTCTTCGGCGCTTAAAAAGCTTTTAACCACCAGGTAGCCGTCGCGGTCATAAGCGGCTTTTTGTTCGGTACTTAATTTTAAATCTTTCATGGTATTAAAATTTCAAATGGATGTTTAATTATAACGCTTGGGAGATCAAAAAGTACTGGGATTGTGCGATTCCCCTCTTGAGAGGGGGGAGGGGTGTGTCCTTTACTCGTCGCATGGTGAATGACACACCCCCGCTTTCGCTCTTTCCTTCGCGCCCCCTCTCTAGAGGGGAGGTCATTTTGGCCCTTACGCCCCTATCTTTTTCAGCGTATCATCAACAAAACGTTTGGCGCGTGGGATGTCTTCCTCGTCCAAATGCTCAATGATGATCGGGATATTCGGGTGTTTTTTTGACAACAGTTTCAGATACAGCTCGTAGTTCAGTACGCCTAAACCAGCAGCTGGCAGCTCTACATCGCCTGCACCGCGGAAGGTGTGCGATTCTACCGCATCAATAGCAGCGTGTTTTTCCTGGGCATTTTCGGCCCGTTTAATGTCTTTGGCGTGGGCTATCTTGATTTTGTCTTGCAGGGCATTAAAGATGCGGTACAGCTCGCCGTCAACATCTTTAATATTGTGTCCGTTGAAATAGTTGGTCGGGTCCATCAGCAGGCCAACACCGGGATGGTCCACCTCTCTGAACAGGCGCAGCAGTTGGTCTACGCTGCCTACCACGTTGTTTACATAATTTTCTACCAGAAAAACGGCATCATGCGCGTAGGCAAAATCAGCCAGTTCCTGAATTACCTCTTTAATCTCCTGGAAAGCTTCTTCGGTAGCATTTTTTTCGTGGAAAACCCAGTCGCTGCTTGGCTCGTAGGTGCCGGTTTCACTGATGACGTATGGAGTACCAAACTCGCGCGCAAACTTCAGCAGGGTTTTTACGTACTCAATATTCTTGCGCTTTTTCTCCGGATCTGGCGAGATCAGGTTGGTATAGCCTGAGATAGCCACAATCTCAATATTTGCATCGCGGAAGGCGTTGCGGATGGTGCGTGCTTTTTCTACCGTTAAAGTTTGTGGCAGCGTATGCGGATCATTCAGATCAAAGTCTTTAAAGCTCAGGTCGAGCTGGATGCAGTTAAAGCCATCTTTTTTTACTTTGGCAATGGTTTCTTCTAAAGTATATGGATAGTATCCATTGAAAATGCCTACTGAGATCATAAAGGGTTTATTTAAGGTTTTGCAGTGTTTCTGATAGTTTTACGGTTCTTTCTTCTTTGATGGAGAGGTACAGCGCATCAATAGTAGCCATAGTGTGCAGGTTGTCGCGGCCGTTAATTTCGGGCAGCGTGTCATCCTCTACTGCGCACAGCAGTGAGGCCATGGTGCCTTCAAATGCATCGGGGAACCAAACGGTATCCCACGTAGGTTCAATCCATTGGTCAGGGTGTTTGCGACTGGTAAATTTTAGCGTGCTCAACCCTTTCTCGGGGAACTTTGGCCAGCCAATCTCGCCGGTAGCCATGCCGTCCAGGCCTTCTACCCGCCAGCGGATGTACATATCCTTTTGGGTGCCCTCGCCCTGCCATGCCCATACATCATCCAGGCTACTTGCCATAATGCCATTGGCATATTGGAAAGTATATTGCGTGATGCCGTCGATATGGTTGAACTTGGTGCGAGGGTCAGGGCGGGTAATGGCCGTAACTTTCTCCGGATCGCCGAACAGGTAGCGGAAGGTATCAATGTGGTGGATACCCATGTTGAGCATCTCCAGACGATCATATTTCTTCAAAAACTCCTGCCAATGCGGTATGGCGCGCATATCAATAGTAGCCAGCACGATCTCGCCAAAGTAATTATGGTCCAGCAAGGTTTTCAGTGCGCGGATAGATTGATCATAACGCATGTTGCTGTTAACCGATAGCTTGATGCCGGCCTCTTCACACAGCAGTACAATCTGGTTGGCCTCGTCCAGGTTCATAGCCAGCGGTTTTTGGCACAGAATGCCTTTGATGTGGCTTTTCTCTTTTACGGCCTCGCGCACAATTTCCAGTTGCACATCGGGTGGAACGGCTATGTCCAGAATCTCAACCTCGGGGTCTTTGATCAGTTCCTGCCAGGTGTCATACACGTTGGGGATATTGAACTCGGCGGCAACTTCTTCAGACTGTGGGCGGTGCAGCGATGCAATGCCATAAGAGTTAAAGCCGGCATTGCGATAAGCCACCTGGTGGCAGCCTTTGATGATGGCTCCCGAACCGATGGTGCCTATCCGCCAGTCTTTACGCCGGGGCATTTGCGCCGCAATTTTGAGATCTAAATTAAATTCACTCATAATTATATACAAGAAATGGTTTTATGGTCAGGTTAAATTGGCTGCCTGCATCGCGCGACCGGCAACGTGTGCGAGTATCTCGCTAAGTGCTTGTTTTTCACACTTCTGTACAAGGCATAGCAAAGCGCTGGCTGTTTGAGCCATCGTTAAGAATTTGCCAGTATTAAAGCGCTGCGTTTATAGCAGTTGGTTAGTTTGCATAACAAAGCTAACGCCAGGCCCCAAACCAATTGTGTAGGATTTTTGCATAATGATGTGATATTCTATCAATCCAAAGAAAAAAAGAGGAAATGGAGAGTGCGGCGATAACCTGAAGAGTGGTTATCGCATGGGGGAATTTAAGCTGCTGTATTTAAGTCTGAATATTGCTAAAGGCCTGAATAATAATCGTAACCGTGTTCTGCCCAGTAGTCTGGTGGTCGCTGATTGCTGAAAGTGATGGTGCCTATTCGCTTTAGGTTCTTGATGCCATACTTTACCGGGATAATTAGCCGCAAGGGTTTCCCGTGTTGGGTAGGCAGAGGCTTGCCGTTCATTTCATAAGCAAGTAATGTTTGGGGATGTATAGCGCTGGATGTATCAAGGCCAACGTAATATCCCTTATCGGGTGTCATCAGGCCCACATAATCCATCTTGATCTCTTCCTGCAAGCCAAAGTGATTGATAAAATCGATAAAGCGAACGCCTCCCCAGTGCTGGATCTGGTCCCAGCCTTCTACACATTTAAAATCAAAAACAAGATCAGTTTTTGGTAGCGCCTGTATTTCCGGCAAACTGACATTTAAACGGCTGCCGTCTTTTTTTATCACCTCCAACCGCCAGGCGCCTGCATCAATTTCTCCTTCTGCGCCGATATCCTCATTATGACGCACATTTTTGGTGGCCATTTCCACCGGATAGGTCTTAACGAGGTGGGTTTCATTAAAAACCAGGCGACGGAAAAAGAGCTCTGTTTTATTTAGGGCCCGCCGTAATGGCAAGCGGGCACCAGCGGTAACACCCGGTGTTTCCGCTGGTGCATTGTACAGCCATCTCCATCCCCCATAAGCAGTGGCGCCCAGCAATCCAAACACGCCAAACGACAGGAAATTCCGGCGTTTGATCTGCTGTTCAACGGTAAGCGGCTTTTTAATTCCTTTCTGCTTCATTGGTTTTTATTGGTGATGATTCTTCAATAACCTCAAATCCTGAAACTACCGACCGGAAATTATTCCAGCCGGCAAGGATAACTTGCACAATATGGATCAGAAAAAAGAACAGGTACCCAAGTGTCAGCACGAAATGCCAGATGCGGGCCATGTGATAGCCGCCCATTACCCAAAGCAGCCAGTTGATTTGAACTGGCTTATAAATAGCCAGGCCGGTTAACACAGAACCCAGCCCCATGATAATAATTGCGGAATAGGCGATGCGCTGTGCTGCATTGTATTTGCCTTGCGGGGGCGCTGTTTTACGGATATGCAGATCATGCAGCATAACCGCCCATGCTTCTTTAAATGACTTTTTCTGTGGCCAGAGCTCGCGCCAATCACCAGAGATAATGGTATAAAGCACGTAAAAGATGCCGTTGAGCGTGAAAAACCACATAAAAAGAAAATGGAAAGCCATGCCCTCTGACAGGTGGTGCGGAATGTGCAATAAATTATAGAACCACTCCGGAAAAAAGCGAACAAAGGTATGGCCAAAGATGGTGACGGTATAAACGTCATTAGCCCAATAGATTAGCAGTCCGCTCCAGATCATGATACCCAGCAACGGAAAATTAACCCAATGGGTCCAGCGCATAACCAGCGAATGCTTTTCTTTAATGGCCTTCATCTGAGTATTAAATATACGACTTACTATTTACCTCAGATTTTGTGTTGCATGTTTTTTTAGGTCAGCGTATTTGTTGTGTGCTTCTTTGTGTTGACAAATTTTTTGCTTTTGATGCAATTCAGGAATTCATTATCGATGTTTTGAAGCCATTATTCGTCAACAAGTCTTTTTAATTATAAAAACACTTCTCCATTATCAGGTACATGGGCCCGATGCTCAAAGCCGTTAGCTTGCAATGCCGCCTTGATGTCGGCGCGCGACTCTGTTATGTGATTAACGCTTTCAAGATGTACTACATATATGTTGGCTATTGGCGCATAATGGCAAACGGTAAGGATGTCTTTAATATCCATAATAATGGGATCTCCGGTGTTGAACCGGGCGCCTCCGCCATTTAATATAATATGATTAGGCTTATATTTATCGATAGCTTGTGCTACTTCGTCGCACCAAATGGTGTCGCCAGCTATATATATGCGTTGTTGCTCGTAAATGATAACATACCCGCAGACTTTGCCCAATAGGGTCTCGATTTCGCCCTTTCCGTGATGTCCGTCAGTACGGATAATTTGTACTTTGCCAACCTGGATTTCCTTTTCAACAGGTATGACATTATTAAAGCCAGACTGTAGAATGGCGTTTACATCTATCGGTGACGCATATACGGGGATGTGTTTAGGTAAAAGCTGCTGCGCGGTTTCATCCCAGTGATCGCGGTGCAGATGGGTCAATAAAACGGCGTCAGTGCTGTTAATAAGTTGTTGAAGCGCCTGGTCGTTTATCGGCAGATCTACTGTTGGGTTTCTGATAGAATTAGCCGTGTTTATTATAGGATCATAACTTCCCTTTTTGCCCAGCATGGGGTCAATCAATATAGTTTTACCATTGATGCTGAGAACTAATGTGGCATTGCGTAAAAGCTGCAGGTTCATGTTTTTTGTTTGCTAAATTTGACACCTCAAAAGTGGTGTTTAGTAAGCTCGGCGCCAAGAAATGCACTTTTTAGTAACCTGTTCACCTATTTGTAACCATGGATTTAAAACAGTTTAAACATTGTGGACTGAATGTAACGCTTGGTATGCTGGCTGGAAAATGGAAACCCATTATCCTTTTTTACTTGTTCCATAACGATCAGATGCGCTTTACCGAACTGTGGCGGGTAATTCCAAAAGTGACGAAGAAGGTATTGTTAGAGCAATTGAAAGATCTTGAAGCCAATCAATTGGTTATACGGGAAGAGAGGCATACTTTCCCGCCAGAAGTTTATTATGGATTGTCAATGCAAGGCAAGGCATTGGGTCCGGCGTTGGCCGCTTTGGAAAACTGGGCTAACGAATATGTACCCACGCAGGTAGAAGCAATGCGAAAAGCCACAAAGCCCATCAATAAGTAATGAGCTCTGGTGGTGCAACGAGCAAACGCCGGTGGCTTATTTGAATACTTTCACAGATATCAAGACAATATATGGCATAAAAAAAGCCCCTCAGATGATCTCTGAAGGGCTTTTAAGTGTGGGAGCAACAGGATTCGAACCTGTGACCCTCTGCTTGTAAGGCAGATGCTCTGAACCAGCTGAGCTATGCTCCCCTCGCGTTTGGGATTGCAAATATAGCATTTAATCGTGGTTTTCAAACTCTGTCTTGTTTTTTTCTCTTCAGATGGTGCTGCTGTGCAAACTATTTGCAAACTATGACCGGGTTAATAAATTGATTGACTTTGTTGGTGTTGATTTAATAGCTGAATTATACTTTTTGTACTTCTATCCATTAAACGTTTATAGTGATTACTTTCACATCTGGCATTTTCTCAATATAGGTTTTTCTAACCTTTGGCGACAGCATTAATAGGAGGTAATAAATGGGAATCCATATTGCTGATTTGATGACTGATTCTAAAAATGGGAATAAAAAAAATGTCATTATACTCAAAGGTTTGTAATCATAGTTTGGATCATAATATCCAGCGACAATACCTGTTTCTTTGAAAATAAATGATCGCGTTGTTAAATATTCATAGTCATCGAATTTTCCTTCTTTCAATAAGTTTTTAAACTCGTCCTTATCTACCAAAATTTTATTTGAGCTTTCAATCCAAATGGGTTCACCATTAGAGCTTGACTCTGAAGAACCATTAAAGCCTTTGTAATTATTGATAAACGGACTGCCATTTAAAATAAATACAAATGTAAAGAGTAAGAAACAAGATGAATAATCCAAAGGGTCGGATTCATAGTTGATACAAAGAAGTAACCAAGAGTATGAGAAAGGTATTATTAAACGCTCTTTTAGATTTCGTGGCTTATACTCTTCAAATAAAGTTTTATACTTATTGCCGTTGGAAGACTTATTATAGTAGCTGGGAAACTTTATAATAAGATATTTACCTATAATGACGAATATCTTAAGACTAAGAAAGACTAATACAATGCGTATGGGTAATTCAAAAATTGAATGATAATTAATTAGATATGTTATCCAAACCAAGGGAATAAATAAACATATTCTTATAGAAACGTATGTAAGAATACTTTTATAGGGGTATTTATTCATTCTTTGTTCCATAAATTCCCATTTTAAATTGACCGCTGGTTAAATCTTTATATGAAAAAAATAAGGTGTTGGAAAACGTATCCTTAACAGGTAGATTGACACCAAGAATAGCGGATGTAAGAAGATTAACCGTCCTAAATTGAGCACCTTCGTCTATATTGTCCCAGTTGAACATTATTGCATGGTATTTAGATGAATCATTTATATGCCATTTAAAACTGCCCTTCGGGATAATTAAATCAGTAGTGTTAACATGTTTATATGAATACCCTGTACCGTTGCTCTTAATGATTAAAAGAGTGTCCGTTGTGTTTTTGCCAATATAAACTCCGACATATTGATTTTTAATCTTATAAAAATAATAGCCAAATGCAATTAATAGGCCTGTAATTAATAAGGTGATTATTGTTTTAAGTTTCATTGAAATAAGATTTAATTTAAAATTAGTAAAATATGGGATATATCCTATAATAGATTAATTGGGGTTACATCACCTTAGCAGAGGTGAATAATATTAGAAATCAAGAGTATTTAATTGCTTTTGGTAGTAACCTTAGGAGTATCAGAAAAGCAAAAGGGCTTTCTATGGAAAAGCTTGCCCAAAGAGCTGGAATTGAGTATTCCCAGGTTTCTGATATTGAACATGGAAAAATAAATACGACAATTTCAACGGTTGCTCTTATTGCATCTACATTAGAAATACCGGCCAAAGATTTATTTGATTTTTAAGCCTCAAATAAGTCAAAATAAAATCAGCAATAATTTAGGCTATATTAATTGAATGTATGCTTCTGTAAGATTGCATGCAGTGAAAGGTTATTAGCTGAGTTATACCAATCGATTAAATTCACCCATGCTCCTTTTTCTTCTAAAAGAGATGAGTAAGTAGGAAGCTATAAAATGTCATCTATAATAATGTAATTCATGTACAGCTGGCATTGGTTATCTATTATATAACAGATTTGATTATTCAAGATAGCAATCTTTTCTACTGATAAAATACATCCTTCGCTTTCTGCATTCTTCTGATATACATTAAATGGACAATAAATACGCTTTAAGGTTCCTGAAGTAGTAATAACCAAAATGCTTATATTATTGACGTACTTATAAAAATCTGAGTTTTTCATAATGATTTAAATTATAGGAATAAGAAAAGGTAACAGACGTCTAACCAGTTACCTTTTCAAATACTAATAGGCTTATAAAATCTATCCTTCAAATACTGTTTCCTCTATACTGTTGTTTACTTCTTTTGGTGAGTACACATAGCGATAATCTAATATTACTTTCTCTTTGGTTTGAGGAATAGTGTATTCATAAGGTTCTTCAACTTTGGCCTTAACAATTGCTCCAGGCATTTCTTTACCAATTAATGTTTTGCAGATAGCTTCATCAAAAGTTGAAGGTATCTTACATTTTCTTGCTGTAACATAAGGCATACCCGTAGCCTTTGATAATACAACTTCGATTTCTCCTTGCAATTGCAACAAGAAAAATTCACCATCAGTCCCCTGACATTTTTCGTAATTCAAGATCGTTACCATTTTTAAATGAGTTTAAATGTGAAATAAATTTGATTGCCTAAGCTTGACGGGGTATGCCAAGCATCAATTTCAGGTGTAACCCCTCCTAAAAGTCGGACTGCTTAAAGGACGAAAAGTCTTAACTTTAAACAGTCAACAATGAAGAACTCTATTATTACCGAAGCACAGATTGTCAAAGCCATCAAAGAATATGAAGGAGGCCGTGAGCTAAACGACATCTGCCGGGAACTGGGCATCCACAAATCAACCTTTTATAATTGGCGAAAGAAGTATGCCGGCATGGATAGCCAAGAACTGAAACGATTGAAAGAGCTTGAAGAAGAGAACCGCAAGCTTAAGCATATGTATGCAGAACTGGCTCTGGACAATAAGATGCTGAAGGACGTTCTTTCAAAAAAGTTCTAAAGCCCTGCCAGCGCAAAGACATGGTTGCTTACTTACTGGAAGTTTACAGCGTAAGCATTAGCAGGGCTTGCCGGGTAGTAAAGCTGCCCAAATCCATGTATTACTATAAGAATGTCCGGGATGATTCAGAGACTATTGATAAGCTAATTGAGTTATCTGAACGTCATCCAACCGAAGGTCAGGATCTATATTACAGCAGGATTCGGCATCAAGGGTTGCTATGGAACTACAAGCGTGTAAGACGTGTTTACCTGCTGCTGGGTATGAATAAACGCCGCAAGGTCCGCAGGCGTGTGCCGGCAAGAGTCAAGGTCCCACTGATCGTGCCTGAGCAAGCTGGAGATACCTGGTCGATGGACTTCATGTGTGATGTTCTGATGAACAGAAGAAGGTTCCGAACGCTGAACATTATTGATGACTATAATCGGGAAGCTATTGCCGTAGAAGCTGCTTATACCATGCCAGCCGTTCGGGTAACTCAGATATTGGAGCGAACGATTCATGAACAAGGTAAACCAAACTGTATCCGGGTAGATAACGGGCCGGAGTTTAACAGTAAAGAGTTTAAGGATTGGTGTAAAAGCAAAGGCATTACAGTACAATTCACGCAGCCTGGCAAACCCATGCAGAACGGCTATATCGAGCGGTTCAATAGAACCTTCCGGGAGAATATTCTGGACGCTTACTTATTTGAAGATATCCAACAGGTACAGGTACTGGCTGATGAATGGATGGATGATTATAACTACAGCAGGCCTCATGAAGCATTGGGAGGGATAACGCCTGACCTGTATAAACGGCTAAACTGTGGGGATATTGAAAACTCTGGCGAGTTTCCAACATCTCCACAGTTACAACAATGATAATTATATTTTTGAATTAAATAATTCTATAAAATACCGGTCCGAACTAAGGGAGGGTTACACAGGGAAGGGAGGTGTTGATGGGCAGGATGGAGAAATAATACACAAAAAAAATACTGGTGAAATTAATCGCCAGTATTTTTGTGTTGCAAATGTTGCATTCGTTGCACTGTTGCTGCAACACTTGAAAGATTTTAGTTTTCTAATTCCTTTCTCCATCGACCAACGGTGGATTTATGTACACCTATTTCATCTGCGATGTTGGTGTCACTAATACCCTGTTTAAATAGAGCGTTAGCTTTATCCCGTTGTTTTTCTTTAACAGCGTCTGATTTTTCCAATAATACATGTTGACTTTCATCAACGTCTTTCTCTTGAACTTCAAACCATAAAGTTTCTCTATTCAATCTTAACAACGTTGCGCTATCACTCTCCTCCGCTTCACGTGATTTCATCCTTTTTAAAATACGATAATCGATATTTAAATAGCTTTTACGTAAGAAGAAATCAGCATCGACTAAATCTGTTAAAGCACCCGCCCCCGATTGCATATCACTATGCGTAAGCTGGTTATAAGAACCTTTTTTTGAATGATGAACGACTAAGAATGCGCAATTAAAATCATCTTTTAATCGATTGATTTCTTTAATCATTTTAGACATTTCATGATTACGCTCATTATCCTTAGAAAAAGCTGTTCTAAGATTATCAATCACTATTAAAACAGGATTATATTCTTTACAGAAATTTCTAATCGATTCAACGTTTTCAAAAAAACCCGATCTAGGACTAAAACAGTAGGCTTCATATTTACTTTCAGGATTGTTATTTCCCAATAAGGTATCCATTCTCTTTTTTATGGAATGATCGCCTAATTCTAAATTTAAATAAAGAACATTTCCATTTAATTCGATTTCTTCTCCAAGAAATTCAGTGTCTCCGGCAGCTACTTTAATGGCTAGCTGCATTGCTAAAAACGATTTTCCTACCCCACGTTCAGAAGGAAATAGAACAGTATTTTTTTCAAGAATAAAATTTCCAAATAACTTCCTAAGCGGTTTTAGATTTTTTCCTTCTTTAGCTAATGCGCTAAAGGACTTGAATTCACTTGTCCAAAGCTTTTGTTGCGAAACTTCTGCAACACTTGCAACCACTGCAACATTTCTTTCTTCTTTAAAATTCTTCATATCAAGGTTTTCCCTTTGACTCTTTTCATTCTCACTTATATCTTGATATTTTTCTATCATAGATTTAAATTAAAATATTGCGCTCCAATATTAGAACGTGAAGCAAATATTAGGATAAGAAAAAAGTCTAAAGGTCTTAAAATGGTCTATTAGACTATTTAATTCATCATTTATATAGGAACATACTCTTTAGTCTCTTAAAGTTATTGGCTGTTTTTTTGAAGTATCTTCTATTCTTTTATCCGGTTGCAAATATGTACTGATAGTGCTTTTAGAAAACTCCCTGCCATCCTTGTCTACGAAATTATTGAGGATAAAATGTTCTAGTTCTTGCTTAGTCAAATCCAGAAACTGTTTTCTTAGATTATTCTTACCATCATTTAAGTCAAGCAGCAATGTTGTAAGTGCATTAATATTACCAAGCCATTTAATTTTCTCATTATTTCCAACTAAAACAACATTGCTTTTGGTTTCCTCATTAACGGATATGTATTTTAAAAGATGGTTTTTTAGGCCACTTATATGAAGTCTAATTGTTTCTAATACTTTATTATCTTCTTTATTAGTTGCATTCTGTATATCTAATTCAAATGACCTGCTTAGGTTATCTAATTCAATTCTTATTATTTTGAGAAACTTGCTTTTTTTTAAATCCTCATTATAAAGTTGGAAAAGCTTCTCTCTTAAATAATTTTCAAAATAGTTATCCCATGATTTTAACTTGCCAACTAAATATGTTTCAAAGGAAATCTTACTTTCTGAACCATCTTTAAATAAGAAAGAATAAACTTGTTCTTTCTCATTCCAAATAATATTTGGCTCATCAAGGTCATTGCTACTGTAGTCTAAAAGGGTATTTGCAATAAATTCGTCGACCGCGTTAAATCTTCTGTGTAGACCGAGGTACTCTTTATTTTGAACAAACCGAAAATAATTATGAAGAGGGTGCTTATCCATCGTTTAGCCAAATTATAAATTATACTTGCA
The DNA here is from genome assembly GCF_041080815.1 of Mucilaginibacter yixingensis. Classification (NCBI taxonomy): domain Bacteria; kingdom Pseudomonadati; phylum Bacteroidota; class Sphingobacteriia; order Sphingobacteriales; family Sphingobacteriaceae; genus Mucilaginibacter; species Mucilaginibacter yixingensis. The sequence goes on from NZ_CP160205.1 coordinate 5,264,855, forward strand.
AAAACTTATCAGCTTGATATAATTTGTATAATACGGAGAAGTTGACCAGGTGATTCCGTGGCAAATTGACCACCCAAAGTGCTGGCGAACGAGCGCAGCGAACGCTGTAGAAGCGTTGTCAAAAGTAGTTATTTAAAGTGTGTTTTGCAGATAGCTTTTTTCGGGCTCTGCGGGCCTTCTTTTTCTCATCGACTCTCCCTTTAGTTCCATCCGGTGCGCATCATGCACGATGCGGTCGAGGATAGCATCAGCGATCGTCTTTTCACCAATGACCTCATACCATTTACTGACCGGCAGCTGAGAGGTGATGATCAGGGATGTCTTACCGTGCCTGTCCTCAATGATCTCCATCAGTGCGGCCCTGCTCTGCGCATCAAAAGGTTGTATACCGAAGTCATCCAGGATCAGTAGTTGCTGGCGTTCCAGTTTGGCTACATCCTTCATGTAGGAACCATCTGCCTTGGCCATCTTCAGCTTAGCAAAGAGTTTGGGTGTGCTGGCATAGAACACGCGGTAACCCAGTATGCAGGCTTGGTGTCCGATAGCAGAAGCGATATAGCTTTTGCCGATACCGGTGCTGCCTGTGATCAACAGGTTCTCATTCCGGTCAATAAAGTGGCAGTCTGCCAGGCGCATTACCTGATTGCGGTCGATACTACGGTCGGCATGGTAGTGGATGTTCTCTACCGAGGCCTTATAGCGGAACTTAGCATACATGATCGTACGCTCTATGCGCCTGTTCTGCCGGTCGTCCCATTCGGCCTCTACCAGGTGGGCCAGCAGTTCATCAGTGGTGTATTCTGCGGTCTGTCCCGTTTCCAGGCAGCTTTTAAAGGCATGGTACATGCCATAGAACTTCAGTTTGCGAAGTTTGTCTAAGGTGTTCGTGTTCATATCGATCTGTTCATTAATGGTTATTTATAGTAGTTCTCTCCCCGGATATTGTCATGGCTGGGCATAGGCAGCTCGTCAGCAAATAAGCTTTCCTCGTAGCTGTCCATCTTGTTCTCCAGTATCTGCTGTATGGTCTTGTAGTTGTACACGCCATAGCCGAGCGCACGCCTGCAAGCGCTGGCCAGCCTTTCGTTACCTGCCTTGCGCGCCAGGCTGAGGATACCGATACAGGAGCGGTAAGCTTGTTCCGGATGTTGCTTTCGGTCCAGTATCTTCAGGATGTAAAGCCTCACATCCTCGTGAATGGATGCTGCCCATTCCAGGAACTTATCGGGTGTCCATTCGGTCATAAAGCGGTGTGTCGAAGCCAGGTGATCTTTATCCGTTGTGTAGCTGTAAGGGCTTTTGATGCGCCTGTGCATGGCGATGCGTTCATAGTGGTAGTAGACTTCTACGTTGGTGCGGGAATACAGCAGTTTGACCTTCCTGCCGATAAAGCGGTACGGTACGCTGTAGTAGTGTTTGTCGATACCCAGACAAACATGTCCGTTCTTCATTACAGTGGCCTGGTGCTGCCGTTTGAACTCATAACGTAATGCCGGTAATGGCGAGAGTGCCTGGCGTTCTATCTCCTCGAACTGGAGCTTTCTGCTGTAATTGCGGCCTTTCAGCGGCTGGCTGTTATGTGCTTCTAAAGCGACCTTGATCGCGATATTCAGTTCTGCAAGGGTATGATAGGCCTCTTTGCGAACAGGTGCGTAGATACGGCTGTAAACGATCTTAACGGCTCCTTCTACCAGTGCTTTGTCACGAGGGCGGTACGCCCTCGCTGGTAAGATGGTCGTTCCGTAATGGTCGGCAAAGTCAGCAAAGGTCTCGTTCAGCGTTGGCTCATAGCGGTTACTCTTGGTAACGGCAGCCTTCAGGTTGTCGGGAACGATGGCGGCAGGTACGCCGCCATAAAAGTGCAGGGCATTCTCACAGGCTGCTATAAAGTCTTCTTTCTGCTGGCTCAGCACAGCTTCTACGTAAGTTAGTTGGCTGGCGCCAAGGATAGCAACGAACACCTCGGCCTCGATGACCTCACCGGTATCCTTGTCCGCTATGCTTAGCTTTTCACCGGCAAAGTCCACATACAGCTTATCACCGGCTTTATGATCCAGGTGCATCGTGGGGTTCACGCGGGCTTTCCACTGGTTGTAATAAAAGCAGAATTGGGTGTACTTGAACCCGTCAGGGAACTCTTTGATATAAGCTTCCCACAGGATGCGGCGGTTCATACCGACACGCTTTAACTCTTTATCTATCTGCGGGAAACAGCGTTGCAGGGCCACCATTCGCTTGTCCGGGGGACGTTCACTGCTTTTGCCAAAGAAGTCCTCCAGCTCCTTATCATTAAGGGTATTGATTTCCTCGAACGTAAAGCCGCTGGCATCGAACGCAATAAGGTACTTCTTTGCGGTATTGCGTGACACGCCGGTCTGGGCCGCTATCGATAGCTTGCTGCGGCCCTGGCTGTACATCCTGAGGATCTGTCTTATCTTACTCATGCTTATCGTAGTGTTGGCCATTAGTGAAGTTGTTAAACCTCAAAAATAGGCCTGCTTCTACAGCATATGTGGCTCGTTCGGGGTGGTCAGTTTCCTCCGAAATCAGGTGGTCACTTTCCCGCGGAATCGGTGGTCAGTTTGCGCCGAAATCAGGTGGTCAATATCAGCGAATTCTCCAATATAATTAAAGTACCAAGCCGATAAGCTATTGTAATTTACGTCAGCAAACCTCTATATCACCTTCTTATCACCTCTAAATGCATTTTATCGATAACTTCCTTATCAAAGCTATCCAAATAAATATTGGTAATCTTGTTACCATACTCATGCCCCATTGCTTCTGCAATTAATTCATTAGAATATCCTAATCTTTTAGCTGAGGTAGCCCATGTATGCCTTGCCACATAAGTTGTCACCATATCACCACCAACTCTTTTTAAAAATTTATTTGTGGTTTTAATCCACTGATATATTAGCTTCTTACTTTCTAATGTGTCTTCTTCAATTGAATTTGGCAGCACAGGGAGTAAATATTTGTTCTCGGTTTTTGAATAAACGTTTAGGATTGTATAGGCTTGGCTGAAGAGTTTAATACTGTATAATTTATGTGTTTTTCTTCTTCTAAATTCTACTCGGCCATTTACTACATTCTTACTAGTTAGATAAGCTAAGTCAGTAAATGAGATGCCTATTAGGTAAAAGCTTAAGAGGAAGTAATTACGGGCATGCCATTCCTTAGAGCCTACTTTTAATGGTAAGTTCTCAATAGTATGGATGTCTTGCTTTGTAATGGCTCTTTTTGCCGTCTTTTCAGTTTTTATGGTAGTATCATGGAATGGATAGTGTGATCTATCAATAATTTTAGCTTTTATAGCTTTATTATAAATAGCTCTTATAGTCCTAAGGTAATTGCTGATCGAATTAATTTTAACCTCACTTGATAGTAAGTGATTTTTAAATTCATCTAATAACTGATAGTTTATTTCAATGAACTTCAGATTTGGATTAGTATACTTGATTAGTCTATTTGTTGCCGTTTTATAGACAATTGCATTTCCAATCTTTTTTGATTTGTATAGATCAGCTATTAACTTATCCGCATAGGTTTTAAATGAAGGTAAAATAGGTTTAGCTTTTTTTATCTCAGACGATGAATTAATACATTGTTTTAAAGTATCAAAACTAAAATTACCATCTTCTACTAAATCCTTAATAGCTTTTTGGATTTGATAAAACTTCTTGCTTAGCGCGGTATTTAATAACAAGGCATTGGGGTGATTTTTTCTGATAGTTCTCTGTTCAATATCCCACATATCTGCTAATACGGATGTGCCAAATTGTATGTAAAGAACTTTTTTTACATCGGTTACCCTAAATGTAATTGGGTAAGTGCCATCAGATTTTTGTCTTCTTGTATCTAATACAATCTTTAACTGTACCATAATTTGAGTGTTATGGTCATAGTTGCATTGTTTTGAGCAGCATGCAGTTTGCAAACTATTTGCAAACCACCACATTCAAGCCATAATAAGATGAGGGAATAGTAAAAGCCTTATTCAAGCAAAAGCCCCTCAGATGATCTCTGAAGGGCTTTTATGAGTGGGAGCAACAGGATTCGAACCTGTGACCCTCTGCTTGTAAGGCAGATGCTCTGAACCAGCTGAGCTATGCTCCCTTGCGTTTGGGATTGCAAATATAGAGCGTTAAAATATTTTACCAAAAAATATTTTAAAAAAGCTTATTATATGCAGATTGTCAGTTAATTAGCTTTTATTTCGGTTGTTTGTGAAGCTGATTTAGGTTAATTATTGGGCCTTCAGGAACGAAATTAATCCTTCCAGCGCCCTTGCGCGGTGACTAATGGCATTCTTTTCGTCCATGCTCATCTCGGCGAAGGTGACGCTGTAGCCGTCGGGCTGGAAGATCGGGTCGTACCCGAAGCCGCCGTTGCCGCTCAATTCGTGTCGAATGCTGCCTTCTACCGTGCCTTCAAAAAAGTGTTCCTGTCCCTGCCACATTAAGGAGATGACAGTGCGGAAACGGGCTTTGCGGTTTGCTTGTCCCTGCAGGTTTTGCAACACCTTGGTTATGTTGGAGGTGTGATCGCCATGCGTACCTGCGTAACGGGCGGAGTAAATGCCCGGTTCGCCGTTCAGCGCGTCAATTTCCAGGCCGCTGTCGTCGCCAAAACAGTCCAGGCCATATTTGTTAAAGATGTAGCGGCTTTTAATAGAAGCGTTCTCGTTAAAGGTCAGGCCGGTTTCTTCAATATCGTCGGTACAGTTGATGTCGGTCAGCGTAAGCAGTTTAAAATCATCGCCCACCTTGGCTGCAACCTCATCCACTTTGTGGCGGTTGTTGGTGGCAAAAACTAATTGATGCGGCATGTATTAAATGGTTTTTACTTGCTCCCAAAAGGCACGGGTGTTCTCTTTGTTGCCCAGCATATCGGTAAAGCTAAAAGTGTATAAAAGCGAGCGGTTGCCAGCGCGAATCACCTGGTTGGTTGGTGGTTGTTTTAATCCCTGCGGCAGGGCGTCTGCACCCATAATCAGGGTGCGCTCGGGTTTAAAATGTTCGCGTATTTCGGCGTAGGTTTTACCCGCATGCTGGTGCAGGTTAAATATGGCAATGTCTGCACGGATAAAGCCTATGCGGCCAAGGGTAGCTTCAAGTGCGTTTAGGTGTGCATCATCCATAAACTCGTGCGCAGGGTAATTTACCAGCACCAAAAATTGTTTGCCAAAGCCGCCCAGGTACTTAAATGCTGATGCCGGCGTTTGAGTGGCAGGTTGGGGCACAACTGGTATTTGCACTATTGGTTGCGGAGGAGTGATGTTGATCACAGGCTCTGCAACAATCGGCGCAGGTGTTTCAGTAATGTTTACGGCTTGCTCCGCTGCCGGTGCAGTAACCTGTATAGGGGCTTCTGCAATTGGTTCTGGCAATGGGGCGGTAGAGTCAGTAATGGCGAAAGCGGGCTTTTCGTTGCGCAGCAGGTACACATCATCGGGCAAAATATAGCGCAGGGCAAGCGGGTTTTCGACTAGCATTTTTTAACAAATTTTAACCAAAAATAGTTAAAGCAATTGAGGCTTTATCAGCATATTCGCAACAAATATTTAGCGTAGCCGCGTTTTGGCGTGTGTTATGACTTCATAATCAAATAATTTTACGAAATTCGTGGGCTTTGTTGGCCGGTAACGGCCTGCATCAGCATAAAGAAGGATACATGAGAAAGTTTGGCATAGCCGTTTTAAGTTTAGTTTTATTTGCATCGGTAGCGCACGCACAACGTGTGTTAGATAAAGTGGCCGCGGTAGTGGGCAGCAGCATCATTTTACAGTCTGATATTGAATCTACATACGCGCAGTACATTTTGCAGGGGCAGCAAATGCAGCCGGCTTTCAAATGTCAGCTGTTGCAACAACTGGTTACCCAAAAACTGTTGGCCCAACAAGCCGTAATTGACTCTGTTGATGTAAAAGACGACGAGGTAGATAACGAGGTAGAGCGCCGTATGCGTGGCATGATTCAGCGTGCCGGTGGCCAGGAGCGCCTGGAGCAATTCCTGAACCGCTCGGTTATCCAGTATAAAGACGAGATCCGTCCGGACATTAAAGAGCAAATGATCGCTCAGCGTATGCAGCAAAAAATTACCGAAAAGGTAAGCGTTACGCCAATGGACGTGAAGAAATTTTATGAAGGCATCCCTAAAGATAGTTTGCCATTGTACAACAAAGAAGTTGAAGTGGGGGTGATTGCCTTTAACCCTTCCCTTACCAAAGAAGAAAAAGAAATTTACCGCCAGAAACTGGAAGATATCCGCGCACGCATTAAAGCCGGTGCCGATTTTGGCAACATGGCTACCCTGTACTCGCAGGATACCGGTTCTGCTCCTGATGGTGGCGATTTGGGTTTCCAGGATCGTTCTGGCTTAGTAAAAGAGTTTAGCGCTATGGCATTCAAGCTTAAAGCTGGTGAAGTTTCGCCGGTGTTTGAGACTGAGTACGGTTTCCACATTTTGCAGGTAATTGAGCGTCGTGGCGAGCAGGTGCATGCACGTCATATCCTGATTATTCCGCAGAGCACCCCAACAAGTTTAGATCGCAGCAAATCAAAGGCTGATAGCGTTTATAACCTGATCACCCGAAACAAAAAGATTGATTTCTCAAGCGCAGCATCTTTTTACTCTGATGATAAAGACACCAAGTTTAACGGTGGTATGATGCTGAACCTGGAAAACGTACAAAACCGCTCTACTTATATCCCGACTGACAGATTAGATCCGCAGGTGGCTGCCGTGGTTGATACCATGAAGGTGGGCGAGATTGCCAAGCCATTTATCTACGCAGATCAGGCCGGTAAAAAAAGCTACCGCATTCTGTACCTGAAATCGGTAACAGAGGCGCATAAAGCAAACCTGGCGCAAGATTTCCCTCGTTTGAAAGAGATTGCACAAGACGATAAGGTTAACCGTACCGTTAGCGAGTGGTTTGAGAAAAAACGCAAAGAAACCTTCATTCGCATAGATCCTGAGTACGCGCAGTGTAAACAATTGAAAGATTGGTCTACCACTGCTACCGCATCATCTACCGCAAAAACAAACTGATAACACTATGCAGCACCGCACCGATGTTGAAGCCGCCGACGCTTTGAAACATGCCTACGGGCAGATAAAAGCAGAAATTGGTAAAGTAATTATCGGGCAGGATGACGTAGTGAAATCTGTGCTGATCTCTATTTTTAGTAACGGGCATTGTTTGCTGGTGGGCGTGCCGGGGCTGGCCAAAACCCTGCTGGTGCAAACCGTAGCGCAAGTGCTTGATCTGGAGTTTAACCGCATCCAGTTTACACCCGATCTGATGCCGTCTGACATTATTGGTTCAGAAATTCTGGGTGAGGATCGCAATTTTAAATTTATTAAAGGCCCGGTGTTCTCCAACATCATTCTGGCCGATGAGATAAACCGTACGCCACCAAAAACACAGGCTGCCCTGCTGGAAGCCATGCAGGAGAAAGCAGTGACCGCCGCTGGTGTTACCCACAAACTGGCGCAGCCTTTCTTTGTACTGGCCACCCAGAACCCTATTGAGCAGGAAGGCACTTACCCGCTGCCCGAAGCACAGTTAGACCGTTTTATGTTTAACGTAGCGCTGGATTACCCAACTTTTCAGGAAGAACTACTGGTGGTAAAAAACACCACCGGCGGTAACAAGGCTGAGGTAAGCAAGGTGCTGAATGCCGAGCAGATTATCTACTTTCAGCAACTGGTGCGCAATATCCCGGTGACCGACCATGTGTTGGAGTATGCCGTGAAACTGGTGAGCAAAACCCGCCCGCAAAGTGAGTTTGCTCCCGCACAGGTGAAACGTTTGCTAAATTGGGGCGCCGGTCCGCGCGCTTCGCAGTTTTTGATACTGGGGGCTAAGTGCCATGCTGTCATCAACGGTAAATACTCGCCGGATATTGAAGATGTGCAGGCAGTAGCCAAACCTATCCTAAGGCATCGCATTGTACGCAGTTACCACGCCGAAGCCGAGGGCTTGACCGCCGATGATATTATTACGCAGCTGTTTTAAGCTGATATACATGAAGCGCCTTAACCGAGGCGCTTTTTTTATGATGATTGTTGTTAGGTAGCTTTCAGGGATTTAAAACATCTTTTTGCCTGGTGTTTGGTTTTTAATTTTAACTTTTACATTTTGACTTATTATGTCATCCCACCACATCATCCGCGAAAAACAAGAACCCGCATTACTCATACTCAGTCTGGAAGATTTTCCTGATGACTGGCTGGGCCAACTGCTGGAATGGAGCCCCACGGTATTGGCTGCCGCCGATGTGGCCGAGAGTCTCCAATGTCAGGACATTAAGGTGGACATTATTTTAGGTGCTGATGTGTTGCCCGCCCAGGAACATGTCAATCCAGTAACCACCACGGTTGAAGACGTGTTGATTACCGGCCTGCAGCTGCTTAAAACAGAGGGTTATCCTGCTGTTAATATTGTTTCCAATAGATTTAATGCTGATGCTATTCGCTCGTTTTTGCCGGCGCTGGATGTGGTTGTTTATCACCAGCAGCAAAAAATTGTCGCTATACGTTCTGGATTTAGCAAATGGCTGCCCGCCGGCCGGGTTGTACGTATTCTGGAACACTTGCCTAATTTAGTGTACACTAATTTGGCCGGGGTGGCCCCTGATGTTTATAAAATAGTACAAGACGGCCTGTTTTCTATCAGTTTTGATGGCGATTACTTGTTTATAGCCGAAGAGCTCTAATGGCTACGCGATGGTTTTTTCACCATTGTTTATAAAAATTTCATGGGTTACTTCTCGCACAAGACAAAATTTGGCGGTCCTGCAATTTAACCTATAAGTAAGGGTATCAGTCTGGAAACTATGTGGTTGAAATAGGCACAAAAAGAAAAAGCCCCGCAGACTTGCTCCGCGGGACTTTCAACCTAAACCTTATCACAATTAAACTGGTAAGTTTACCAGTTCGAATAGAATAATACAATTAACGTACCAAAAACGGCTATGCCAAAAATTTCATGAAAAAAGGATGAAATTTTCTACTTAAACGTTTTCGTAACTTTTATCACACACTTTCCACTGCCCTCTTCCGCCGGCGCAGCCATGTATCAGTTAAAAACAGGGCAACTACCACGTCAAATAACACAAAGCATTTTAAGAATACCCCGTTAAGGTGTTGACTGATAGTGTTTTGAAAGCTGATATTTAGGGTCGGTAAATTGCCGGGTGCGCTTTGGCTCGTTCCCAAACTGCCTACTATAATAATCAATAGCGCTACAATAGTGAGTATGAAAAACACTGAAATAAAGCGTATTACGCGCGCATTGATGCTAGCTTTCAAAGGTTTTAAAGCTGCTTCGGCGCGGATGGTTTCCATTACGTTATAAGTGAAGGCCATTGGCGGTTCATCTAACTCTAGTTGGCCAAACTCCTGGTGCAGGCGCAACAATTCCTCATATTGTAGTCGCAATTGCTCATCTTGTACTATTTGGTGTGCAATTTCGTCATGCTCCTGCGGTGTGCAGGTGCCATCAATATAGGCCCACAGTTTTTCTTCTATGTTGCTCATATCAGTTCGTTTACTTCGTTTTTAAGCATGCGTTCCAGTTTTTCTTTCAAACGCTGGCGCGCTCTGAATAATTTTACTTTCACAGTGCCGGTTTCCATATTCATAGTGTCGGCTATTTCTTCCAGCGATTGCTCGCCATTATAGAACAAGGTAATAATGGCAGCATCATCAGGCAGCAATTGTTCAATGGCCATATTGAGATAGTAGGATCGCGACTTACGCTCGGCCAGGTTATTATCAAAACTGCCGGAGCGGTCTGCCACCTGTATAAATGTATCCTCATCATCTATAGAATCCGTTGCCACGCGTTTTTTACGCAGATGCGTCATGGCCGATGTATATACAATGCTATACAACCAGGTACTGAATTTTGACTGCTGCTGAAAGCTACTTAATGACCGGTAGGCCTTCACAAAGCAATCTTGCGCCACTTCTTCGGCATCCTCGCGGGTTTTTACAAAACGCAAAGCCAGTGTAAATACAAAGCGCTGGTGTCGCTTCACCAGATTGGCATAAGCCGACTGGTTGCCACCCAGGGTGTGCGCTATCAATTCTATATCAGAAAGCTTGCTTTGCATTACTAACCACTCTGACGCAGTAAAGGGATAAGGGGTTACACTAATTTATTGATTTTTTAGCGGCATAGAGTAGTTTAGTTAAATCTCCGCCGAAGGCACTATCTTTACCCCACATGAAAAAACTCATCCGCAGTTTTGGTTATGCCTTTAAAGGCTTTGGGTACGCGGCGGCTACGCAACTTAACTTCAGAATCCATGTGGTGGCTATGCTGACGGCTTGCTTGCTGGGGTATGCCTTACACATTTCTGCCGGCGAGTGGATGTGGGTGATGTTGTGCGTGGCCTTGGTCATCTCGGCAGAACTGATTAATACCGCTATCGAAGTGCTGACCGACCTGGTATCACCTGAGTACAACGCCAAGGCCGGGCACGTAAAAGACGCGGGAGCCGCGGCTGTATTGATCATCGCCATTTTTGCGCTGGGTGTAGGGTTGATTATTTTTCTGCCGAAAATTATAGCGCTCATCCATGCTGCATAAAACCCGTGGCATCGTTTTTAAAGTGACCGATTATGGCGAGACCAGCGTAATTGTTCAGCTTTATACCGAGGCTTTCGGCTTGCAATCGTACATCATCAACGGGGTAAATAAGCCGCGTGCAAAGGTGAGTCGTAATATGTTGCAGCCGTTGCATCTGCTTAGCCTGGTGGTTTATCATAAGCCCAATGGCGGCATCCAGCGCATCTCTGAGCTGAAACCGCTGCCCGTGCTGCAAAGCATTCCCTATGATGTAATTAAAACCAGCATCGCGCTGTTTCTGAACGAGGTGCTCTACAAATCGGTTAAACAGCAAACGGACGACGAGGCGCTGTTCAATTTCATATTTTACGCCATAGAACTGCTGGATAATACCGACGATAACCTGGCCAACTTTCACCTGGTGTTTCTGCTCCGACTGAGCCGGCACCTGGGCTTCTACCCCGATAAAAATAAACCCGAAGGTGCCGACTACTTTGATCTGAAAAATGGCACGTTCAGTCGTTACAAGCCTGAGAGCTGGCTGTACCTGTCGCCGCCACATACCCAAAACTTTTACGATCTGCTGCAACTCAACTTTGAGAACTTAGGCAACATCCGCCTGAAAAATGACGAACGCCGCTACCTGCTGGATAAGCTGCTGGAGTATTATGCGCTGCACATTGAGGGGTTCGGTCACATCCGCTCGCACGAGGTGCTGGAAGAGATTTTAAGTTGATTAAAATCGCCTTTTTTTTGGGGCGATAGCCAATTGTGTCATTGCGAGGAACTAAGCAAGCTACGCGAAAAACATGTCATGCTGAGTAATAGAATTCCTGCTTTCGGGACTATGAAGGTGAAATGACGTTATTAGCCGTTAACCAACAGCGTCGGGCTTCTGGTGAAAGCGGGCAGCACAAGAAGGGTTTGTGTGGTGGCAGAGGGCATTCAATTGCCGCCTGAAGCGCAGGGCTTGCGCGGAGCGACAGCAGGGGCGGTAATTGCGGCCCTGTGGTGCTGACTGATTTGCAGGGTATGGCTCTGTGCGGCAAAGAAGCCATTACGCTGTTAAGCGCTTTGGTTACTTTGGTGCCTCAAACGGCGAAGCCTTCTTGAGTGCCTTTAAGAAGCAAATTATACTACGAAAAACTAACAGCCCTCCGGCGGCGACTGAGCCGGACTGACGCTCAACATCAGCACTTACTTTACCCACAAAGTACAACATGTCATGGGTAGCCCCGTCGAAGCATGGTGGGTGGGCCTCTCCGCGCGAGTCTTCGACAAGCTCAGACTGACAGCCCTCTCGTTTGTCATTGCACTTTCATAGTCCCACCGTCGGGATTCTATCGCTCAGAATGACATAGTCAATTTGTTTATCACGCAAACTTCTTCACCGTCTCGGTAATATGCGCCAGGTGATGGCGGCTGTGCCAGGCATACATAGCAATTACCTGCTTTAAAGGTGCAGTAGTTTTTGATTCAGGGTGATAATAGGTGCGCTCCAGATCAGATTCAGTTAAATTTTCCAGTAAGATTACTAGTTTACCATGTAGGCTTTCCAATAAGGCCAATGATGGTTCTATGTCTAAACTATACTCCGGTAGTTGCGCAAAGGCGGTTTCATTATACGGTTTAATGGTTGGATTATCTTCTGTAAGTGCCCATTTAAAACGCAACATTGCACTGAGGTGGCTGTCTGGCACGTGATGGACCACCTGGCGTAGTGTCCACCCCTCTTTACGGTAAGGCGTGTTAAGCTGAGCGTCAGTTAATCTGGCGGTAGCCGCACGCATTTGGGCAGGCAGGTTGCGCAGTACGTCAATCCATTCTTTAATTAGTTGAGGTGTATAGGTTTGCGGCGTTTCAAATTTCCCGATAGGGTAGCGCATCTGTTCGTCGGTAAGCATAGGTATTTTAATCTTTCTTGGTGTCAGGTTTAACCATTGTTGGCGCCATGCTAAATTAACTGTTATCAATCAGTCTAAAACAAAATCCCTGTGGTTTATTGTAATGATAGTAGTGTACTTTAGGCTATTATTTTTTGCGTAACATAATGGTTAACCCTAATTTACGTTTTACAGATGTTATTTTTACCCCATGACTAAAAAACTCCCGGTTCTGCTTTTTATCCTGTTTTTTGTTGCCACCACTTTTGCCGAAACCATTAAAACCAACGTTTTGGTTGTGGGCGGTACGGCCAGTGGCACGGCTGCTGCGGTACAAAGTGCACGCAGTAAGGTAAAGACGATGCTGATAGAACCTGGCCCTTGGTTGGGTGGTGAGATGACTGCCGGTGGTATGTGCATACTGGAGGGCAACAAAACGATGCCCTCGGGCGTGTGGGGCGAGTTTAGAAGCAAGGTTAACGAGTTTTACCGTCATCAACCCGGGTTTGATACCAGTGCAACTGCGCCCGTGCGCTTTGAGCCCTTTGTGGGAGCCGCCATATTAAAGAAGCTTTGTGATACGGTAAAAAACCTCACCGTAAAATTAAAAACGCCTTACACTGATGTAAAGAAAGATGGCGATGGCTGGGAAGTAACCGTTACCATCGATAACAAACCGGTAACTATAAAAGCCAAGGTATTGGTGGATGCCACCCCATGGGCAGATCTGGCCACTAAAGCCGGTGCGGTGATGACCAGCGGATTTGACAGTCGCGCGGAAACCGGCGAAGCCCTGGCCCCAGAAAAAGCGCTGCCGCTGATTGAAGACGTAACCTGGGTTGCCGTGGTAAAAGATTACGGCAAAACCGCCCACTACCTGATGCCTAAGCCCGAAGATTATGATCCTTCACGTTATGCCTGCCTGAAGGGTATGGATATTAACAAAATGCTGCAAGGTGCCAAACTGCCCAATAGCAAATACATGATTAAGTGGGGCGAGTGCGCCAATAGCTACGGCATAACGGTAGAAGATCTATCGCCAGAGAAGCGCGAGGCTTTCTATAAGAAGCTGCGCCTGCATACCATGGGCATGATCTATTTTTTGCAGAATGAGATGGGCTTTAAAAACATTGGGATTGATGACCGTGAGTTTGGATCGTCAGATAACTTGCCCTATATCCCATTTATTCGTGAGTATCGCCGCATGACCGGCGACGTACGCATGACACTGAATGAGATTTATACGCCATACGCTAACAACCTGTACCGTACCAGCATTGGCGTAGGCGACGCGGGCTTTGGTCAGCATTATGAAGATCCGGAAGCACCGAAGACGAATTACCCGCCGCTGCCGGCTTATACCATTCCGCTGGGGGCAATCGTTTGTCGCAACGTTACCAATTTATTTGTGACCGAGAAAGGCATGTCAACCACGCACCTGGTCAATGCCAGTACATTCTATCCGTCTGTACAAATGACGTTGGGGCAAGGTGTAGGTGCCGCCGCTGCCTATTGCGTATTTTTTGAAAAGACTACTAAAACGCTTGATGTGCGCACCATTCAAACCGAGATACTGGATTATCATGGGATGCTTTACTCTTTTGCCGATGTGCCCGTAACCGATAAATATTTCCGCTCGCTGGAGCAGATCAGCGCCACCGGATTAATTAAGCTGGTGCAGGAGACTAAGGGTCGCACGGCTCAAACTCTGTTTAAGCCGGACTCGGTAATCAGTACAGCAGATGTAAAACCTATGCTGATGGATCTGTACACCCGTGCCTTTATCTGGTTTGGTAGAAACAAGCCAGGGGAACAGTTTACCGTAGCCAATCTGTTATCCTTCATCTGCGACCAGACGCTTACTGACCCAAAATCATTCCAGATGATGATGCAAAATCAATGGCAGGACGTCTACAAATTCAGTAAGCCGTTTGATATGGATCGCCCCTGCACACGTTACGAGTTTGCGGTGCTGATGAACAAATACGTTAATCCGTTTAAAACTAAAGTTGACGTGAACGGTAAGGTAGTGAATTGATCTGCTCCGCATGTCAACAATACCCACTTGCGCCTGTTAGATAAATATGCCTGGCAAAGTTGCTCATACCGGTACTTTTATTGCTCTGGCGGTTTTAGGCTGTTGGGTGGCGGGTACCGTTGTGTTGATGCAATGGCATTTTAGCTTTGCCAATCCGCTGGTTTATTTGCTGGTGTTGGTGCAAATGCATTTGTATACGGGCCTGTTTATTACCGCGCATGATGCCATGCATGGCACCATCTCTCCCAACAAGTCTGTCAACAATATCATCGGTTACTGCTGTACGTTTTTGTATGCCGCGTTTTGGTACCCGCGATTGTATGTAAAGCACCATCAGCATCATCGACATGTGCATACCACACAGGATCCAGATTATTATGACGGCAGCTTTTGGCGCTGGTATTTCCAGTTCATGAAGAACTATCTTTCTATCTGGCAAATCATCTGGATGGCAGTGTTGTTCAATATTCTTAAAATATGGATCCCACAGCCCAACCTGCTTTTGTTTTGGGTGGCACCATCATTACTAAGCACGCTGCAACTGTTTTACTTCGGCACCTATCTGCCTCACCGTGGCGAGCATGATAACGTGCACCAATCGCGCAGCCAAAAACGCAATCACGCGTGGGCTTTTATATCCTGTTATTTCTTTGGGTACCATTATGAGCACCATGACTCGCCGGATACGCCGTGGTGGTTACTGTGGCGACACCCCTCTAAATCTCCTCAAAGGGGAGATTTTTGAAGAAAGACAGACAACTTTGTCATTGCGGGGAACGCCGGGGCGCGTGCGTAAGGGTGACGAAACTCAGGGCTTCCCGCTCAACCCTGTTCGCACTTGACAATGTTTTTATATGGTATGATGTCCTGCTTGCCAATTAAGCCCTCGCCTTTGGAGAGGGTTTGGGTGAGGTTAACTATCTTTGCACGATGATCATCAACGTATTGCTGAAGAAAGGCAAAGAAAAAGCCGTACTGCAACGCCATCCCTGGGTATTTTCAGGAGCGATAGAAAAACTGAAAGGTAACCCTGCCAATGGCGATATTGTGCGCCTGGCCGATATTAAAGGGCAGTTTCTGGCCTGGGGCTTTTATAATGATCAGTCGCGCGTGGCGGTACGTTTGCTGGAGTGGGACGAAAATACAGCGGTTGATGACAATTGGTTTCGTGCCAAAGTTAAGCAGGCGGTTGACAGCCGTGCCCATTTGCTGGCCGATAAAACCACCGATACCTGCCGATTGATTTTTAGCGAAGCCGATTACCTGCCCGGCCTCATTGTTGATAAATATGCCGATTACCTTTCGGTACAGGTGCTCACCTCGGGCATGGAAAAACGCATGAGCGTTATTATTGACGAACTGCAAAAGCTACTCAACCCGAAAGGCATTTTTGATAAAAGCGATGCCGGCGCCCGCGCCCACGAGGGTATGGAAGCATCGCACGGTGTATTGGCCGGTGAAGCCCCGCCCGAACTGGTGGAGGTAAAAGAGAATGGCATCACCTACGGCATCAACATTGCCGAGGGACAAAAATCAGGCTTTTATTGCGATCAGCGTGATAACCGCCGCATCCTGGCCGGCTTTGCCGCAGGCAAATCTGTGCTGGATTGTTTTTGCTATACCGGCGGCTTCACGCTGAATAGTTTGCACCAGGGGGCAGCATCAGTAACCAGCGTAGATAGCTCTGCCCTGGCCATTGATACATTGAAAAAGAACATCGCCCTCAATAACCTGCCTGCCGATAAACACCGCGCCATCCAATCAGACGTCAACAAACAACTCCGCGCCTTCCGCGAGGCTCGCGAAACGTTTGACGTTATTGTGCTCGACCCGCCTAAATATGCACCATCACGTTCGGCCTTAGACCGCGCTGCACGTGCTTATAAAGATTTGAACCGATTAGGCATGCTACTCCTTAACAGGGGTGGCCTGCTGGCTACCTACTCCTGCTCTGGCGCTATGGATATGGAGGCATTTAAACAGGTATTGGCCTGGGCCGCGTTGGACGCTGGCAAGCAGGTGCAGTTTATCTACCAGTTCTGCCAGCCAGAAGACCATCCGGTGCGCTCATCGTTCCCTGAAGGGGAGTATTTGAAGGGATTGTTGTGCCGGGTATTTTAAAGAACCCGGATTTAACGAAAATTTAGAATTTACAGGATACCTCGTAGAGCCACATATTTGTGGCTCTTATTCATATGTGCGGCGGCCTAAACGTGCAATTGGGC
This sequence comes from Mucilaginibacter yixingensis, assembly GCF_041080815.1. NCBI lineage: Bacteria > Pseudomonadati > Bacteroidota > Sphingobacteriia > Sphingobacteriales > Sphingobacteriaceae > Mucilaginibacter > Mucilaginibacter yixingensis. Next base: position 5,281,586 of record NZ_CP160205.1, read on the forward strand.
CTTCGCGCGCCCTTCGACGGAGCTCAGGATGACATCCGATGCGCATAAAATCGAATCAAAGAAAGGCGAGGGTGTCATATTGAGCGCTGTCGAAACTCGTACGGTGGTCTAAACGAGCTTAATGAGCCACAAATATGTGGCTCTACATTGTATCCTGTAAATCCTAAAAATCCTGGTTTAAATTCCTTCCCTTTTCCTCAAAAACCACTCTACACTCAGCAGTGCCAGTATCAGGAAGAAAACCAGTTTGGAGTCAATCAAATCGCTGTAGCGTTTATCTTCATAAACCACCGTTTTGATGTTCTCATTCTTGCGGATGAGTTTGGCCAGCTCGCTGATTTGCGATGGCTGCAGCATTTGTCCGCCAGATTGTTTGGCCAGCGCGTAAAGCAACTGATGATTGGCGGTGCTTTGACGGGTTTCCAGGTTAAGGGCTTTGATGGTGAACTGTCCGCGGGCGGTTTGTGGTTTATCGCCCAGTTTTACGGTGGCAGTATAAGTATACTCGCCAGCTGGAAGTACGCCCGCATCGAGTTGATAGCTTTGCCCCGCGCGACTGAAAAGAAAACTGAAATTCTTGCCTGCATCATTTTGCAGGTTGATTTTCACGTCAGGGGTATTGGTCAGTTCAAGGGCATCATTGTAAAGCTCTGCATTGATCAATACATTCTCTCCCTCATCAAATACCGCTTTAGCCGGATACACCCTGAACCGCTGCTGACCGGCATTGGCGGTTAAATACTGCACCGCCTGACTAAACAGGTCTTCCACCGCATGGTGACTGCCGTAGGCCTGAAACTCTGACAGCTGCCAGCGCCAGATACCCTCGGCGGCCAGCACTGCCTCGCGGCGACCGCCCTCATCACCAAAAACCAGCAGCGGGTATTTGGTAACGATGTTGCCTATCCGTTGGTTCATAAACACCGTAGCGCCACCAGCAGCTTTAAAACTGCCGAAAGGAGCCAGCAGCGGAGGGAAAAGCTTGAGCTTTTGCTGCGTAGAGTCGGCCAGGGTGAACAATGCAAAACCATCAGCCGGTTGGGCAAAAACCTCTTGTACATCAGTCCGATCAGCGTTAATCTGTAATAACTTTTCTGAATTATTGAGTGTGCTGAGGTCGGTTTGTGTGCCGGCTATGTACCAAACAGGTACGCGGGTTTTAGCCACCTGTGCGGCCAGTGTTCCGGTTGGTTGGTAGCAAATCACCAGGCTATAGTCGTTCCATTTGGTGGCAGCGGTCACCTCGTCAGCACGCAGGGTTTTCAGTTCGTAGTTCTGATTGCTCTCGATGGCCTGTTTGATTGCCGTGATATCAGGATGTGGTGCGCTGTATACCAGCAAAATCTTCTGTCGGGCGTCAAGCACTTCCACATAAATGGTCTCGGTGTTGTTTTGAGTGGAAATTTCGTTCTTTATCGGCGCAATGCTGAAAGTGAATTTGTGCACGCCCTTTTTATCGGCATTCAATTTTAAGGTTACTGCCTTGCGAAAGGTGTTGTCGGTCACTGCAATTTGTTGGCTGCCAATAGGGCGACCGTCTTCAGTAATAATCAAATGCATTTGCTCGCCCTTGCTTTGGTTGGCGGCAGTGAGTACTTCTACCTCAAAATCATTCCCCAGAAAAGCGGTTTTATTATAATTTACGTTGGCAATCAATAAATCGCGGCGGGCAATGGTGTCACCAAGGGCAATGGTGTAAATACTGGTTTTAAGGTTGCGCGCCTCGTATTGTGGGTCGGCACCGTGATTATAAAGGCCATCGGTTGCCAATACCAGCGCACCGATATTCTGGTTCACAAAACGATCATTCAGTTGATGGATGGCGGCGGCAATGTCCGTCTGTTTGCCGTTGTAGGTGGTCGAGAAGTCATCATGTAGGTTGCCGTCAAAGTTGAACGTACGTACATCATAATCATCGCCCAAATCTTTTTTCAAGGCTGATAGTTGCTGCTCCATTTGCTGCGGATCAAAGCCCTGCGCCCGGAAATCTTTGATGGATGATGAATTATCCTGCGCAATCAGCACCAACGGCTTTTGCGGCTCATAGTTTACGGCCTTAATCATGGGCGATACCAGCAGCCAGGCCGCAATGGCAACGGCTACCGCTCGAAGTACGGCCAATAGATTGCGCATTTGCCGGGTAAGGTTTACCGGGTTACGATAGAGCAACCAGGCGTACAACACGCCCAACAGCAGGCAGACCGGCGTCCACCAACCAGAAACAGAGCCCCATGTAATGGCAAATAATAATGGCATAGGATTATGGCACGGCGGTTGGCGCGAAGCGTTAGGCGGTGCTTCTGCAAAATGCGAAAAAAAAATGAACTGGGATTTAACGCATTTTTAAGATTAACAGGATATAATGTAGAGCCACATATTTGTGGCTCATTGACGCAACAGAGCGCCCTCCTGAGCATCGTCGAAGGGTGTGCGACGGCTAGCGTTATTAAATATTTAAGTAGTTTTATATCTATGAATCGATACCTTTTCCTGATCTGCTTTATATTTTTCTGCCAGTTATCAAAAATTTCTGCCCAAAGTAAAAGGTCCGTTGATTCTTTGTTAGGACATAGAATACTAAATCAGGAAGAACAAGCCATTACTGCCAAAGAGGCTGCGAAGATGATGGGTAAGGACGTTTACCTATATGACGAAGTTAGGAGTTATAGAACGATCAATGATTCTCTAACTGTCTTGACGGTTGGTGGTTTGCGCCGGACCGAACAAATATTAATACTGATAAAAGGATCTGAAACCAACAGAGAGTGTAAAAACGCACGCCGTGGCAAATGGCATTTCGGCGGAGTGGTTAGTAAATATAAAGGCAGGCCTGCTATCGTTGTTACTCGCGCAGAGCAGTTGGGTACGCGGATTCAGATTTAGTTCGATGATTACAACGTTATAAAAGCCTTCGCGCGCCCTTCGACGATGCTCAGGATGGCACCCTGTCTGGATATGTGAGCCACAAATATGTGGCTCTACGTTATATCATGTTAGTCTTTATCAGATCAAAACTTCTGCATCCAGCCCTGCAGCAAAATCGTGGCCGATACGGTATCCACTAGTCCTTTATCCTGTCGCTGGCTTTTCTTGGCGCCGCTTTGCAGTATGGCGGCGGTGGCCATTTTAGAGGTAAAACGTTCGTCGAACATTTCTATGGGAATCTCCGGGAAAGTCTTTTTCAATAAGTTCACAAAGCCACGCACGTGTTGGGCCGATTGCGATGGTGTGTTATCCATCTGCTTGGGCTCGCCAACAATGAAACGTTCTACAGGTTCGGCTTGCATATATTTTTTCAGATACTCGATGATCTGGTTGGGGTGCACCGTATCTAGTCCGGTAGCAATAATTTGCAGCGGGTCGGTCACCGCAATACCAATGCGTTTGGTGCCATAATCAAAGGCCATGATGCGGGGCATAGAGAGTTGTGAATGGTGAATAGTGAGTAGTTATATGCAAATGTATTTCTTAATAATGAGAGTTGGTTAATTGTAAAATAAAATATCACTCGCAAAAAACTCACTACTCACTATTCACCACTCAGTGTAAATTATTACCTTGCACCAATGCAGTTTAAACAAATAGTTGGCCAGCATGATGTTAAACAACGTCTGCTTAACTCGGTGAAAGAGAACCGGGTGAGCCATGCGCAGCTATTTTTGGGTCCGGAAGGGTCGGGTAGTTTGGCGCTGGCCGTGGCTTATGCACAATATGTTAGCTGCGAAAACCGCCTGGCAGACGACTCCTGCGGCGAGTGCGCATCGTGCCGTAAATACCAGAAACTGGCACACCCCGATCTGCATTTTTCATACCCCTTCTTTGCCAAACATAAAGACGATACCGCGCTTACGTTTATAGAACAGTGGCGCGCGGCCCTACTGGCTAACCCATACCTGAGCCTTGATATTTGGCGCGGGTACCTGGAAGCCGAGAACAAGCAGGCCAACATCAACATAGCCGAATGCCACCAGGTAATCAAAAAACTGAGCCTGAAACCGTTTGAATCGGCCTATAAAATTCTGATCATGTGGTTGCCGGAGTTTCTGGACAAAGAAGGCAACGCACTGCTAAAGATTATTGAAGAACCTCAGCCTAATACGCTATTCCTGTTGGTGGCCCAAAATCAGGATCAGATACTGAATACCATCCTGTCACGCACGCAACTGGTTAAAATACCGCCGCCAGGGTATGAGGAAGTGAAATCATTCCTGATATCGGCCCATCATCAAACCGAGCATGCCGCCGGCGAGATTGCCTACCTGAGCAACGGCAACCTGACCGAAGCGCTCAATATGCTGCAGCAGGACGATAACGGCTACCATCAGCAATTTGTGCAATGGCTGCGCCTGTGCGTAACCAACAAAGGCCAGGAAGTAATTGGCTTTACCGATGGACTGGCCAAGCTGGGCCGTGAGAATCAGAAGAACTTTTTGCGGTATGGCATTAGTTTTATCCGCGAGATCTGTCTGATCGTATCAGGTGCAGGCAACCTGGTAAAATTGCCGCCGGCCGAACTGGAAACGGCCGAAAAAATGGCCAAACTAATAACCGCCCGCATGGCCGAAGCCATTGGGGATGAGCTGGAGAAAGCGCATTATCATGTGGAGAGAAACGCTAATCCCAAAATATTATTTTTAGATGTATCTTTACAGCTTATCAAAATACTGTATTTTAAAACGTTCCCCACAGGGGCTCAATATATACCAACTTAATTATGGGATGTGGAAGTTGTTCTACAGGCGGTGGATGTACGCCTGCGGGCTGCAAAAGTAATGGCTCTTGCCTCACCAACGGCTGCAGTAAATTAGATGTTTACGACTGGCTGTCGCATATGGACATGCCGGCAAATTATAGGCCTTTCCAGATCATTGAAATAAAATTCAAAGGGTCGCGTAAGGATTTTTATGTCAATCAGGATAACCTTTACCTGGAAGCAGGCGAACTGGTGGCGGTAGAAACCACCACCGGCGGTTATGATATTGGCCACGTATCGCTCACCGGCGAACTTGTGCGTATGCAGATGCAGAAGCGCCACGTTAAAGAGGCCGATGTAACCAAAAAAATCTACCGCAAAGCAACACCTGCCGATGTAGATAAATGGAAAGCTGCCAAAGGCCTGGAGTGGGAAACCATGCACAAGGCCCGTACGCTGGCGCTCAATCTTAACCTGAGCATGAAGCTGAGCGATGTGGATTACCAGGGCGATAAAACCAAAGCTACTTTTTATTACACTGCCGAAGGCCGTGTTGATTTTCGTGAGCTGATCAAGAAGATGGCCGAGCAATTTCGTATCCGTATTGAGATGCGCCAGATTGGTATGCGCCAGGAGGCCAGCCGCTTGGGTGGCATTGGCTCGTGCGGGCGTGAGTTATGCTGCTCTACCTGGTTGACTGATTTTAAGACCGTATCTACCGCTGCTGCACGTTACCAGAACCTGTCGTTAAATACCCTTAAACTGGCCGGACAGTGCGGTAAGCTAAAATGCTGCCTTAACTACGAGCTGGATACCTATATGGATGCCCTGAAACACATCCCGGATAACGTTAATGTGTTGAGGACTGAAAAAGGCGATGCCCGTCTGCAAAAAACCGACATTTTTAAACGCATGATGTGGTTCAGCTTCCCGCAGGCCGAGAGCTGGATACCGCTGCATATTAACCGCGTAAAAGAAATTCAGCGGATGAACAAGGAGGGCGTATTACCGCCAGACCTTGGCGAGGTGCAGGAAGAAAAACCGGTAGTGCCGGCCAAAGTACTCGATTACGAGAACGTAGTTGGTCAAGACAGCCTTACCCGTTTAGACGAGCGCAGTCGTAATAAAAAGAAAGCCAAGAGCAAAGGCAAAGGTGGCCAGCCGCAGCAACAGCAGCAAGGCAAGCCAAATAATCAGCAGCAAAATGCGCAGGCCAAACCTGAGCAGCAGCAGAATAAACAAAACAACCAGGGCAACCGCGGCGGCGAGGGCGAGAATCAAAATCAGAACCGCAACAGGCAAAACAATCAGCCCAAACAGCAGCAGCAAAACAGGCCAAAACAACAGCCTAACCAGCAAAATAACCCGAACGCCCAGCAGCAACCTAAAGCCGAGCGCCCACAGCGCGAGCCAAACGTAGCAGCTCCGGCAGAAGGTGCTCCAGAGGCGCAGGGCGGCGGTGAAGGTCAGAGCCGTAACAAGCGTAATAACCGTAACCGCGGCAACAGAAATAAAAACCGTAATAATAAAGAGGGCGGCAACACCGGTAACAGCAGCAATGAAACTAGCCAGGCTTAAATTTATTTTACCCGCGCTGTTATTATTTATGCTGATGACGGCCGCCTGTAACGACCCTAACCGGGTGATGGATGACAACACAGAGATTGCCAGCCGCAATTGGTCATACGCCAACCAAATCCGGTTTGAGCCAATTATTGATGATCCGTCTGCGGCTTATAACCTTTACTTTAACGTCCGTGTAACGGGCGATTATAAATATTCCAACCTTTACGTGTTGCTGCATACCTCGGGCCCTAACATGAAGTCTGGCGTAATGCGCTATCAGCTCAAGCTGGCTAACGCCGAAGGCGCCTGGCTGGGTAGCGGCACAGGCAACCTGTACAGCTTCCGTATTCCTTTTAAAACCAACTATCATTTCCCGGCCAAGGGCACTTACCATTTCGCTATTGAGCAGAACATGCGCGATAACCCGCTGCGCGAAGTAAGTGACGTTGGGTTGAGGATAGAGAAGGCTAAGTAATTCTACAAAACTTTATATAAAAATGTCATCCCGAACGATAGTGAGGGGTCTTTTCGATCAAGTATTAAAGCTTATCGCTCCGAAAAGATCTCTCCCGTTGGTCGAGATGACATTTTGTTTTTATAGGGACTTGAGCGGGCGTGAATTTGCATCCAATACCTCTGCGCCCGGTCAAGCGTCTGCGCTTGACCGAACCAAAAGCATTCAGCGTTCTTGCTGAATATCGTGCAGGCATGGACATATGGCTGCAGGTGAAAGTCAGTTAAATTAACTATTGTCATCCCGAACGAACCAGAATGGGTTGTGTGTTGCGGTGAGGAGAGATCTTATACCTGCAGTGATGTAGACGACTTGGCAATTCTGCTTTGCAATCGGTATAAGATATCTCCCGTTGGTCGATATGACAAGTTAGGTATGATGCCAAATCTTTATTAAATTAGAGTATCCGCATCATGAAGAAATTATATCTCCTGATAGTATTGTTGTTTTGTTTTTGTGCCGTGCAGGCGCAAAAGCTGCAATCGCCGGCTGAGTTTTTGGGTTACCGGCTGGGTGAGCATTTTACTTTCTACTCGCGTATTGCAGATTATTTTAGATATGTGGCACAGGCGTCAAAAAACGTTAAGCTGCAACAATACGGCACCACTAACGAAGGGCGGCCGCTTTTAGTAGCGTTTATCGGGTCTGAACAAAATGTTAACCGACTTGAGGTAGTCCGCAAGTATAATTTGTCGCTTGCCGGGTTGGACAATGGTGTCGCTATCAACAATCCGCCCGTAATTGTATGGCTGAGCTATAATGTGCATGGTAACGAGCCATCATCAAGCGAGGCTGCCATGTGGACGCTGTATGATGTGGCTAATCCAGAGAATGCCAAAACGCAGGCCTGGCTTAAAAACACGTTGGTCATCATTGACCCTTGTGTTAACCCTGATGGGCGCGACCGTTACGTAAACTACTACAACATGGTGGGCGACCGCATCCCAGACGCCAATCCTGCTTCGCGCGAGCATACCGAACCTTGGCCCGGTGGCAGAGTAAATCACTACTACTTTGACCTGAACCGCGACTGGGCCTGGCAAACACAGAAAGAAACTCAGGCCCGTGTAGGTCTTTTTAATAAATGGCTCCCGCAGATTCATGTTGATTTTCATGAGCAGGGCTATAACAGTCCCTACTATTTTGCACCCGCAGCCGAGCCTTTTCATAAGGTAATTACTGCGTGGCAGCGCGAGTTTCAAACCATCATCGGTAAAAACAACGCCAAACTGTTTGATCAGAACGGTTGGATGTATTTTACACATGAGGAGTTTGATTTGCTGTATCCATCCTATGGCGATACCTATCCGTTGTATAACGGTTCCATCGGGATGACTTATGAGCAGGGCGGTATTAGCGGCGGTCTGGCGGTGATAACGGCCGGTAACGATACGCTTACCCTCGCAGACCGCATCGCCCATCACCATGCCAATAGTTTGAGTACGATAGAGACGGCCTCCAAATACGCCCAGAAAGCGGTGGATGAGTTTAAAAAGTTTTATGATAACAGCCGCAGCAATCCGCCGGGTGATTATAAGACTTATGTAATTAAGAACGATAATCAGGATAAGATCAATGCACTGGGGCAGCTACTGGATCGTAACGGCATTCAATATGGCTTTGGGGTTAGTCGCCCGGCCAATGGTTTCAATTATTTTAATCTGAAGACGGAGAACTTTAACATCGGCCCTAATGATATGGTGATTGACGCTTATCAACCCAAATCTGTTCTGGCCAGTGTATTGTTGGAGCCTAAAACCTTTGTGGCCGATAGCAATACTTATGATATCACCGCCTGGTCTTTACCTTATGCTTACGGTTTAAAGGCTTATGGGCTGAAAGAAGAGGTAAAAGCTGCTGATGGCAAACAAACCATTTCCGCGTTGAAGGCAAATGTGCCGGCACCAGGATCGCCGGTTTATGCTTATGTGAGTGCGTGGCAGTCGGTAGAGGATGTGAAATTTATGGCGGCGCTGATGAAGAAAAACATCCGCGTGCGGTATGCTGAGATGCCTTTTGAGGCGGCGGGGAAAAAGTTTAGCCGTGGATCAATCATTATTACCCGTGCGGGCAACAGTCGCCCGGATTTTGAGCAGTTGGTGAGCGGCGCGGCTAAGGAGTTTAAGCGCGAACTCACAGCGCTCTCATCGGGCTTTGTAGATAAGGGGGCAGACATTGGCTCTAAAGAAGTGCACCTGATAGCCAAACCGAAAGTGATGCTGCTCAGCAATGAAGGTACGTCATCATCAAATGTGGGCGAGATCTGGCATTTCTTTGAACAGCAGATTAACTACCCGCTCACGCTGGTGCGTTACCAGGATTTAGGAAAGGTAAAGTTGTCAGACTTTGATGTGCTCATTCTGCCTGATGGCAACTACCCCGATTTGCCTGCTGATAAACTACAGGCCTGGGTGCATGATGGCGGCAAGCTGATTGCCATAGGCGACGGGGCAGCAACGTTGGAAGATAAAAAAGGCTTCCGCATCAGCGGGAAAGACTCGGATAAAGACGGCAAAGACGATAAGGATCAAAAAGCCGATAAAGACAAAAAAAAGAAGACCATCGATGATACCCGGGTTTACGGTGAGCGTGAGCGGCAATCGCTTAAAACCAGTGTGCCCGGCGCCATCTACAAAATGAGGTTAGATAATACCCACCCGCTGGCCTATGGCTTGCCCGATTACTATTATACCCTAAAGCTGGATGATAAGATTTATGCCCCTCTGGGCGATGATGGTTGGAGCGTAGGCACTATAAAAAAAGACGGCTTTGTGGCCGGCTTTGTAGGGCAAACCAGCAAGAATAAAATAATGGACGGTATGCTGCTGGGCGTACAACCTCTTGGCCGGGGCACGGTAGTTTATATGGTAGATGATCCGCTGTTCCGCGAGTTATGGGAGAACGGTAAATTACTGTTTAGTAACGCGGTGTTTATGGTAGGGAACTGAGGGGAGCCAGAGTATAAAAAAGGGTGATGTAATGAGCCCCAGTCGAGACACGCGCGGTGCCCCTCATCAATACGCTTTGCAGAGAGGGAGGCCTTCGCGCACCCTTCGACAAAGCTCAGGATGACACCCAATAATCGTCATAAGAAACTAAACTCCCCTTTAGGGGCTGGGGGCTAAAAAGCTTCCAAAGCGGCTTTTACCTGCTGCATCAACCACATTGGAGTTGAGGTTGCGCCGGCTATGCCGATGGTATCGCCCGGAGCAAACAGGTTTTTGTCCAGCTCGTCAACAGATGATACAAAGTAAGTATCGGGGTTATGTTTGCGGCATACCTCGTAAAGTACTTTGCCGTTTGATGACTTTTTGCCCGATACAAAAACAATTTTGTTGAAGCGGTTGGCAAACTTGGGCAGGTCTTTGTCGCGGTTAGATACCTGGCGACAGATGGTATCGTTAGCCTTAACCTCGTAGCCTTTGGCCAGTAAATGCTCTTTGATCTGATAAAATTTCTCGGTGCTTTTAGTGGTCTGGCTATAAAGGGTAAAGCTTTGCGGCAATGGCAGTGCGTCCAGTTCGGTGATGTCTTGAAAAACCAGAGCTTCGCCGTTGGTTTGCCCTTCCAGGCCAATTACCTCGGCATGGCCATGTTTGCCAAAAATGACAATCTGCTCGTCATTATCATGCGATGTTTTGATGCGGTTCTGCAGTTTCAGTACAACCGGGCATGAGGCATCAATCAGCATAATGTTATGCTCCATGGCCAGGCGGTAGGTTTCCGGTGCTTCGCCGTGGGCACGGATCAGCACTTTCTCGTTATACAGGTCTTTCAGCTGACTGTGATCTATAATCCGCAGTCCTTTTGCTTTCAGGCGCTCTACCTCTTCATCGTTATGCACAATATCGCCCAGGCAGTAGAGGTAGCCGTCTTCGGCCAGTATATCTTCCGCCATATCAATGGCATATACCACTCCGAAACAAAAACCTGAATCCTGATCTATCGTAACCTGTAAATTATACTCGCCCATGTTGATGCAAAGTTAGTTAGAAAATGAATTAGTAGTATATAGGAAGATGTCAGACCGCAATCACCTTGTCTTTTAGTACTCCGAAGATGCGGTCAGTTTCCCGATGGCGCAAGGCTACCCTGCCGGTAAACTTGCCAAATGATGGCAGAATGGCTTGTCGCTCGCCAAAGGCAAAACATGGCAAGGTAACACTTTGCCGAGCGCGACCACTCAGGCAAACGCCCGGGTGGATATGTCCGCAGAATACATAGCCTTTGGCCTGTTCCAGTTGTTCATCAACTAACGGGTGGTGCAGCATCAGGAATGGGCCAACCAATAATTCATTATGTAAGTCCACATCCAGTTGGATGTAATGCCTGTCATGAATAATATCATGATTGCCGCGGATCAGGACAATTTGCAAATGTGCAAAGTGACGGCGCCAAAGGGCAAACCACTCCCAATCACTGTTCATATCACTGTGGAAAAGATCGCCCAGAAAGATAATCTTCTCTGGATGATATTCTTCGATCAGGTCAGACAGACAAGCCAGGTCATCCTGTTCCATATCGCGCGGTACGGCAATGCCTGCTTTACGGAAGTGCCCAACTTTACCCAGATGCACATCGGCCGCAATCAGCGCACGTTCCTCTTTCCAGTAAATAGCTTTTTGCGGTAAAAGTGATAGTGTTTGTCCCTGTAATTCAATCTCCAGCCCGGCAGCAGTCGTCATAGTACAAAGATAATTATTTAGTGAGTTGTGAATGGTGAGGAGTGAGTGGTTTTATGCGGGATACGATTTGCCCTGCCCGTTCACCAGTCGACCACTCACAATTCACTACTCACAACTCACTACAAATCCCTACCTTGCGTTTGCAAAACCAATAATGTTATGAAAAGAATCCTGCTGGCAATGGCGCTTTTATCGGCCGTGCCTGTTTTTGCTCAGAAAAAGCCTAAAGACAATACCCCAAAATCATTCGATCTGCTCATCGGTACTTATACCACCGGCGAGAGTAAAGGCATTTACGTTTATCGTTTTTATACCGAAACCGGCGCTACGGCTTATTTGAATGAAGTGGATGGTATTGATAATCCATCATACCTGTGCGTTGCTGCCAATAATCATTTTGTTTACTCGGTGAACGAGGTGGGTACCGAGCGTAAGGGCAGCGTGAGCTCGTTTTCTTTCGACCCGAAAGAAGGACGCATCGCCTTGCTGAACAAGCAACCGTCTACCGGTACCGGTCCGTGCTACATTTCTATTGATAAAGCGCAGAAGCATGTTTTTGTGGCTAACTATGCCAGCGGTGCGCTTTCTGTATTGCCGATTGCTAAAGATGGTACCTTGCTGCCGGTGGTGCAAACCATTCAGGATGCTGGTACAGGTCCTAACAAGGCCCGTCAGGAAGGACCGCACGTGCATACGGCGGTGCTGTCGCCAGATGAAAAGTATTTGCTGTATACCGATCTGGGTACCGATAAGCTGAACATCTATCGCTACAAGCCGTCGCAACCGCAACCGTTAACCCCGGCCGATCCATCCGTTGTGAAAGTGCTAGGCGGTCATGGTCCGCGACATATTGATTTTACGCCCGACCGTAAGTTTATGTACCTGATTACCGAAATGGGTGGCGTGATTTATGTTTACGATTACAACAAAGGTGAGCCCAAACAACTTGAAGCTATCAGCATAGTGGCCGATGGTTTTAAAGGTGCAGTAGGCGCGGCGGATATCCATGTATCGCCCGACGGCAAGTTTCTTTATGCCACCAATCGTGGTGACGCTAACGAGATTGTGGTTTTTGCGATTAATCCTGATACCGGCAGCCTGACCTTTGTTGAACGCAAACCAAGCATGGGCAAAACCCCACGCAACTTTGTGATTGATCCAACTGGTAATTTCCTGCTGGTAGCCAATCAGATGAGTGACGATATTTATGTTTACAAGCGCGATAAAGCAACCGGTAAACTGACGCTGACGCGTAATAAGATCAGTGTAGGTAATCCGTCTTGTTTGAAATTTACGCCTGCGGAGTAAAAAACAATTTGTCATTGCGAGGAACGAAGCAATCTCGTCTGAGGACATTTGGCCATGATTAACGGCCATGCATGTGACGGGATTGCTTCGTCACTCCTGCCCGCTTTCCTCTGCCGTTCCTCGCAATGACAAAAGATATATAAAAACAAGAAAGGCGCTTCAACGAAGCGCCTTTCTTGTTTTATTTCAAATCCTGAGGTTACCCAACCAGAAAATTCCAGTTGTGCGTATCAGGCGCCTCGCCGTAGCGGATGGCGTTTAGGGTTTTTAATACTTTTTGAGAGAACTCGCGGGTGCTTGGATCACTCATCGGGTAATCTACACCATCGTAGTGCATAGCGCCTACCGGGGCAATGGTAGCAGCAGTACCGGCACCAAAGGCATCTGTCAGGCTGCCGTTTTTGGCGCCTTCAACCACCTCGGCAATAGATACGCGGCGTTCTTCAACCGGCATACCCCAATCGCGGGCCAGGGCTATTACCGTGTCGCGGGTTACACCATCCAGAATGGTATCGCGGGTTGATGGGGTTACCAACTTGCCGTCTAGTACAAACATTACGTTGGCTGCGCCCATTTCTTCTACGTACAGGTGCTCTTTGGCATCGGTCCAGATCAGCTGATCAAAACCTTCTTCGGCCGCTCTTTTAAATGGCTCCATAGAACCACCGTAGTTGCCGGCTGCTTTGGCATAACCAAAACCACCTTCGGCAGAACGAGTATAATGGCTCTCAAACTTCACACGCAGTGGTTTTGAGAAGTAAGCACCCACTGGGCAGCACAACACAATAAATTTATACGTTTTTGATGGCGACACGCCCAGGTATGGGTCTGTAGCAAACATAAACGGACGGATATAAAGCGAGTGACCAGGAGCCGTAGGGATCCACTCGCGCTCCAAATCAACCAGGGCAGCAATGCTGTTCACAAAAATATCTTCCGGCAGTTGCGGCATGCACAGCCTGTCGGCACTTTTGTTAAAGCGTGAGGCATTTTTGTCCGGACGGAAAATGGTGACCTTTCCGTCGGCGTGTTTATATGCTTTCAGTCCTTCAAAAAAGGCCTGTCCGTAGTGCAGGGCAGAAATAGCAGGGCTCAGTTCCAGCGGGCCGTAAGGGACAATCTGGAAATTTTTCCATTCGCCATCAGCATAATCGACGACCAGCATGTGGTCGGTGAATATTTGCCCGAAAGGCAGGTTACTGAAATCTGTTTGTGCTAAACGCGATTGTTGCGTCTTCGTGATCTTGATGTCCAGCGTATCAGTCATGACTTTATGAAAAAAGATGTGAATAAATGAGATGGGCAATGTAGCATTTTTTGGCCACAAGGTTTGTAATCCTTTAGTAAATAATGACGTATATGGTGTTATTTAGAACTTTTTCTAGTAAGCCCCCTTGCAACAATGCTCAGTAATTCCCCCTTCAGGGGGTTAGAGCGCTAAAGCATCTTCCACCCAACCCTTACCCCAGTTTTCTATTTCCTCTGCGCTCCACAGGTCAGGGTAAAAAATACGTTTCTGGAAACGCGGCGGCAAATACTTCTGCCAGTTGGTTCCACCGGTGGCCTTGATCTCTTCGGGCTCGCGGTGGAGGTAGCGAACGGCAGATTTATAATGCACCAGCGGCCAGTTTACGTTTACATGCACATCAAAGCTGCGCAGCTGGCTTTTTAGCTCAGGAGTATTCTGCCCATTGGCGGCCAGTTGTTGATAAAGCTTATTGAAATTGCTGGTGATGTTGGCCTTGCCCAGATTAATAAATGTTTGGGCGTATTTCTTTTCAAATTGCTTGATTGTGAGTGTTTTCTTGCCGGTTGATAGTTCGGTAGCGCCAAATTTCCAGTAGATGTATTCAAACTGTTCTTCAATGGTGGCTACGCGGAGTTCCTGTCGCTTGTCTTTAGCTATCAGGTTGATGAAATCTGTAGCGTAGATCTCGATCATCCGGTACTGGCCCGACTGAAATCCGCTGGCCGGCAGTAGCGACATGCGGAATTTTAGAAATTGCTCTTTCTCCATCCCATCCACCATAATGCTGAACGATTGCGTAAGCGCATCAAAATAACGGTTGACGCGTTTTAGCCGTGTGGTAAAAAACTCCGCTGTTAATTGCTCATTGCCGGCAATCTGTTTGCACTCATGCAGCACCAGCTTAAAATACAGCTCTGTAATCTGATGATACATGATGAAGATCTCCTCATCAGGGAACGGTGTTTTAGGGTTTTGGAGACTGAGCAGGGTATCCAGGTGGATGTAATCCCAATAAGTCAGGAAATCGGCATGCAGCAACCCGTCAAGATAGCTGGTCATATCCTGCCCCATAGCCTCATACTTCTGTTGCAGTTGGGCCAGACGTTCGGCAATTTCAGGCGTAATGTCCATATACTAATTTAGTGATTAGTTTTAATCAGTTGTCATTGCAAGGAGTATCGACCAGGCAATGACATGCTCTTAATAAATCCAAAATCGAACATCCGAAATCTGAAATAAAAAAATCATCTTTGCACCGTACTAACAAGGCGATGGTTGCCGCCTAATTGAACCGCCCTCAAAAGCTAATGCGCCTACCCGGATAAATTTTCATTTATTTGCAAGTAGCGTTATGTTTAAAAAAGTCATCAACCAAAATCTTCCGTTTTTTCGTTATCTCATCCGCTGGACTTTGTTGTCCATCCCCGTTGCCATTGCCATTGGCAGCATGGTAGCCCTGTTTTTGTGGTTGCTTACCTGGGCCATCAACTTTAGGTTTGGGCATAAGTGGCTGCTGTATTTGCTGCCGGTTGCGGGTGTGCTCATCCATTTTTTGTATAAGCTTTACGGTGCCTCGGCAGAGAAAGGCAATAACCTGATCATCGACGAGATTCACGAACCCGGCGCAGGCGTGCCCCGCCGCATGGCCCCGCTTATTTTGGTTACTACAGTAATTACCCACTTGTTCGGTGGCTCTGCCGGGCGCGAGGGTACGGCCGTGCAAATTGGCGGCAGTTTGGCTAATTTGTTTGCCGGATGGTTCAAGCTCAATCAGGCTGATAAACAAATGCTGCTTACCGCTGGCATTGCCGCAGGGTTTGGGGCGGTTTTCGGTACGCCGTTAACGGGCACCATCTTCGCCCTGGAGGTGCTGACCATCGGTCGCATTAAGTATGATTCGCTATTGCCCTGTCTTATTGCCGGTCTGGTGGGCGATGCGACGGTATCTGCGTGGGGTATTATGCACACACAATATCATATTGGTAATGTAGAGGCCGGTCAGTTATTCTACGGGCACCAACTGCATGTAAACGTATGGTTGTTGTTAAAAACCATTGTAGCCTCAGCGGTATTTGGGCTGGCGGCTTATACATTTGCCAAAACAGCGCATGCCGTTAAAGGCATTTCTAACAAATACATTAAAATTAAATGGCTCACCCCGGTTTGCGGTGGTGTTATCATCATCCTGCTCACGGTTATTTTGGGTAAGCCCGATTATCTGAGCCTGGGTGTAAGCCCCGAGTATCCTGGCGCGGTAACCATTGTATCGGCCTTCCGGCCCGGCGGTGCCGATTTCTTCAGCTGGCTGTGGAAATTGCTTTATACCACCATTACGCTGGGTACCGGTTTTAAAGGCGGCGAAGTAACCCCGTTGTTTTACGTTGGTGCAACCCTGGGCAACACGCTGGCTACGCTAATGAGTGCGCCGGTAAGTCTTTTTGCGGCGCTGGGTTTTATTGCGGTTTTTGCCGGGGCAACCAACACGCCGCTGGCCTGCACTATTATGGGTATTGAGTTGTTTGGCGGCGAGTATGCGCTGTTTTATGCAGTAGCCTGTTTTACAGCCTACTTTTTTAGCGGCAATACCGGTATTTATAGCGCGCAACGTTGGCTCACCCCTAAAACTGTTGAATAAAAAAGCAGCTTGATTATCAGTGTGCCTATGCAAACAAATTGCGCTTTTATTGTTTATTCAGGTAAGTATATAATAGCCTAAACATGAAAAAGATTTTAATAGGCGTGGATGATAGCAAGTTTGCCGACCATGCCATAGCATACGGGTTTGAACTGGCTCAGAAATTGGGCGCTGCGGTAGGGTTGGTGCATGTGATACAACCAGTGCCAATGATGGAAGCAACAGATACAGGCGTGGGCATGCCCATAGAGGGCGTTGTGAACTACGTGGCCCCAGAGTTAATGGACCTGCAACAGCAGGGCTCTGAAAACATGATTGACCGCGTAATAACAAAATATGGTCATGGCGAGGATATCTCTCACTTTACCGAATTTGGACCAACGGCCGAGGGTATTGTTGATTGCGCCAAGAAGTTTCATGCCGATATGATTGTGGTGGGTACACACAGCCGCACCGGTTTAGACCGTCTGTTTATGGGGAGCGTAGCCGAGCATGTGGTGCGCTACTCGCCCGTACCGGTAATTGTTGTGCCGATGCCAAAAGAAGAAGAAAAGTAGATTTGATGACTAGGGCTGGTAATTTGATTGTCATGGATAGAGGCTACCTGGGCATTTTGACAAACATTTAACACACAATCAACATCACACAGATACCTTTGGCGGCATGACATCGCATCTATTTACTCCTTTTAACTTAAAATCGATACAGTTACGCAACCGCGTAGTGATATCGCCTATGTGCGAGTACTCGTCTGTTGACGGTTTCGCTAATAACTGGCACCTGGTACACTTGGGTGCATTTGCCACCGGCGGCGCCGGACTGATTATTACAGAGGCGGCGGCCATATCGCCCGAGGGCCGCATCAGCTTTGCCGATCTGGGGATATATAAAGACGAGCACATCGCCAAACTAAAAGAGATTACTGATTTTATACATGAGCACGGCGCGGTGGCTGGTATACAACTGGCACATGCCGGCCGTAAAGGCAGCCATCACCAGCCGTGGAACGGTGGTGCACAAATCCCGTCAGACCAGCCTAATGGTTGGAAAAATGTAGCACCGAGCGCTATCCCCTTCCAGCCAGGAAACGAAGCGCCCATAGAGCTGGATAAAGCAGGCATAGAAAAAGTTAAGGCCGATTTCAAGGCGGCGGCATCCCGCGCGTTGCAAGCTGGATTTAAGCTGATAGAACTACACGGCGCACATGGCTACCTGATCAACCAGTTCCTCTCCCCCATCAGCAATCATCGTACGGATGAGTATGGCGGCTCGTTTGAAAATCGAACTCGTTTGCTGTTGGAAATTGTAGAGGGCATTAAAGAAGTATGGCCGGCAGACCTGCCGCTGCTGGTGCGCCTTTCTGTGAGCGAGTGGACCGAAGGCGGCTGGACCGTTGATGAGTCCATCGCGTTAGCAAAGTTGTTAAAAGCCGAGGGTGTTGACCTGATTGATTGCTCAAGCGCGGGTAACGTGTATGGTGCAAAAATTAATGTGAAACCCGGTTACCAGGTGCCTTTTGCTGAAGCGGTGCGCCATGGTGCAGACATTGCTACCGGTGCTGTAGGCCTGATTACCAGCGCGCAACAAGCCGAGGATATTATAAAGGCCCGTCAGGCCGATCTGGTTTTTATTGCCCGTGAGGCCCTGCGCGATCCGCACTTTGCCCTGCGTGCAGCGCATCAGCTTGGTGCAGAAATTAAATGGCCGGTGCAATATGAGCGCGCTAAGTGGCATTAAACACTTATCTTTATAACAAATACATCTTAAATCACTCAAGAACCATGAAAAGAACCGCGAAAGCACATTGGAACGGTACCCTGAAAGACGGCCAGGGCGAACTGAGCACTCAAAGCACTACCTTAAACAACACCCAGTACTCTTTCAAAACCCGTTTTGAATCTGGCGTGGGCACCAACCCTGAAGAGCTGCTTGCTGCTGCACATGCAGGCTGTTTTACTATGGCTGTAGGTGCTGTTCTAACTCAGGCAGGCTTTACCCCTGGCGACTTGAACACCGAGGCTATCCTTGACCTGGATATGGCTAACCTGACCATCACCGGCATTCACCTGGAACTTACCGGCGCTGCCATTGACGGTGTTGACGAAGCTAAATTCAAAGAAATTGCAGAAGGTGCAAAAGCAAACTGTATCATTTCAAAAGCACTGAGTGTGCCAATTACGCTAAACGTTACTTACGCATAAGTAATAGCTTAATGCAACAAAAAAGGGTGGCCGGTTGGGTCACCCTTTTTTGTTGGTATGTCCGTCTGTCATTGCGAGGAGTAGGGTGAGGATGCGTGTCAGGGACGACGAAGCAATCTCGTCGCATGTGTAAGTGAGCGACGAGGTTGCTTCGTCACCCTTCCCCACGGGGCCATTTTGTTCCTCGCAATGACAAAGTTTATTAGTTGCTTATTTTTGCATTCTCCCGTGCCATCTCCTTATTAAACGCATCTAGCCAAACATGCTCGCCAAACAGCGTCCAATGTGTATCAGAACGGCTGTAAATCTTGTCTTTATCCGGGTTGTTGCTAAACAGGTGGTAGCTATCAAACACGCGCAGTTTCAGGTTCGGGTTACCCTGCACGCGCTGGATGATGTGGTTGTAAGTCATTCCGTTTAGGTTAGGACAAAGCACGCTTACCGGGTTAGGGATAATGGCCAGGTAAACCTCGTCAAAACCCTGATGCTTATAGTTTTCATAAACTTTATTCAGGTTGCTCACCACGTCGTTCACTTGTGCGTCGGTTACTTTTTTAAAGGAGCTTTCGCGGTGGGTGCTGTCAGCTGTGGTATTGTAGAACAGGTATTTTTCATCGGGACTTACCACCACATCGGGTGCGGTACGGTTAAACCATTTGTAGGTTATCCAGGCTTTAAATTCTTTTATCGGGGTAAGGAAACGGTAGTCCCACAGGTTAAACTCAAAGTTGGCGTCTGCATCCTTCATGTTAAAGTTAAAGTGGAAACCTTTCTTGCGGCGACTGGCAGTTTCCAGCAGCGAGGTATCTTCGCCTGGCTTCAGCACGTGGATGGCTTTGCTTAGGTATTCAACGTTATTCAATACAGGTAAAACGTTGCGCTCATTAGCCTCAATAACAATAATATTTCGGGCTGTGGGGTCAAATCGCACCGGTAGCTGATCGAAAAAGTTGGATGCTGCGTAGCCACTTTGGCTGGCGCCGCATAAATTGGCCGGGTTTTTAAATACATCCCAGGTATAACTGTCGCTCACCGCGTAAACATGCAGGTTGCGGGCAGTGCCCTCGCAGGCTGCTTTGGCGGGTGTTATTTGGCCATGAGGCGTGTTTTTAAACTGGGGCAGGTAACTCATGCCATATAAATCGCCGTGATTGTATTTATCAGATCCCCACCAGCTCTCGCTTGCATATTTAGCCTGGGCGGGGAAGTGGGTCAGGTCATCAACCGAACTGATGATGAACACGGCCAGCGTGAGTATTAAAACAATATATCCAAAGGCTTTTCTCATAACTTAGAATTGGAAATAGATAAATTGTTTATTGTTAAACACGCCGAACAGGTAGCAGCTACAAACCATCAGGATAAAGATTACAAAAAACCAAAAGGTGTTTTTGGTAGGGATGGTGAGCCAATATTTTTCTTTAATGCATAGCAACACAATGAGGCCGATAGAAAAGAAGATCTCGGTTGTATTCATGGCGAATGATGCCGGCCCGAACGGCTTCATGTGCACTATCTTACCCAGAATATAAAACGCCTCGTGTACATACGGCGAGCGGAAAAACACCCAGGTAACACAGGCAAATAGATAGGTAATGACAATACTCAGGTTGTTATACAGCCAATGCGGCCATGATTTGGAGAGCTTTTTACGAAACTTCTTGGTTTTAAACTCATACACCATGGCAATACCGTGCAACAGGCCGAAAATAACAAACGTCCACCCCGCCCCATGCCACAAACCACTGATGGCAAAGGTGACAATCAAAGCAAATACCACTGCGTTTTTGCCCCAGTTGCGTCGGGCAATCATAATGGGGGTAAATAAATAATCGTTAAACCAGGTAGAGAGCGAGATATGCCACCTGCGCCAAAACTCGGTAACGCTGGTGCTGATAAACGGCCTGTCGAAGTTGATCATCAGGTTATAGCCCATCGTGCGGGCTGCGCCCAGGGCGATGTCAGAATATCCCGAAAAATCGCAGTAAATCTGAAAGCCGTAAAACAATGCGGCCACACAAAGCGACGAGCCTGATTGTGTTTGTGGGTGTGCATAAGCGCCGTCGACAAGGATTGCAATTCTGTCGGCAATTACTACTTTTTTAAAGAAACCGGTAGCCATTTGCATAAGGCCGGCTTTCAGGTTTTCAAAGTCGTAGTCGTGCTCTTCATGAAACTGGTGCAGTACATTTTGCGGGCGCTCAATAGGGCCGGCTACCAGCTGCGGGTAGAACATGACATACAGCGCATAAATGCCAAAATGCTGCTCTGCTTTTTGGTTACCCCGGTAAACCTCCAGCGTATAACTCATGGCCTGAAACGTGTGGAACGACAAGCCAATAGGCAACAGGATTTTCAGGTAAGCCAGTGGCGGCGTATGGCCCGATACATCAAACAGCTCGTTAACGTTAAAGGCAATAAAGTTGTAGTATTTAAAAACGGCCAGCACACCAATATTGGCCACCAAACTCATCACCAGGAAACGGCGTCGTTTACGGTGATCGGTTATTTTTTCAAGGTAGATGCCTGCATAATAATCAATCACGATAGTGAAACCGAGAATGAGGATATAGATGGGCACAAAGGCCATATAAAAGTAGCAGCTGGCTGCCAGCAACAAGATCCACCGGAATTTATAAGGTAGCTTAAAATAAGCTATGGTTACAATGATGTAAAAAAGAATAAACGGAAGAGAATTAAACAGCATTGAACCGGTGTGTAATTTTTAAAGGCGCAAAATTAAGCAAATTAACGTAAGGTAGAAATGAGGGTATGTACAGCGGCAGTGGATAGGTGTGGGGATGGATGTCCTTGTCATGCTGAACTTGTTTCAGCACCCCACTTGCTTGGTAACGTGCCGACCGTCCTGTGGGGTCCCGAAACAAGTTCGGGATGACCTATAGTGCGGCCGAAGAGATAGTTAATCATTCGTCCGTCGCTCTTTTAACCAGTACCAGCCCAGGTTAAAGGCAATAATAAAGTGATTGAATATGGTTGGTACTAGTCCATAGTAGCGCTTCATAATATCAAAACGCTCCATCAGGCTTTGTTTGTGTTTGGTTTTAGACATGCCGCCAACCATATATTTAGCTACATAGCCGGGTACGCGCACAATGGTTTTAGCTTTTTTAGTTGCGCGGATAATCCAGTCGATATCTGCGCTTAACTGATATTTGGGGTCATACGGCTCGGCCATACTGCGGCGCACATAAATAGCCTGGTGACTAATGCTCATGCCGTATTTAAACCCGCGCCAGGTAAACCGCTCGGGGGCCTTGTGCCGGCGCTGACCCAGGCTCACCTGTTGATCGGTAATCATCTCGGTTTCGCCATAATAAATATCAGCATCGGGTGCGGCGGCAAAAACATGGGCCACGGTTTCGTTATCATAAAACTCATCGCCAGAGTTCATGAAGATCACGTAATCGCCGGTAGCTTTGGCCAGGCCTTTGTTCATGGCATCATAAATGCCTTTGTCTTTTTCGCTGATGAGTTGAGCAATTTTATGGCCCTGCTGCTTTATTTTATCCAGCGTGCCGTCGGTAGAGGCGCCGTCAATCACCAGATATTCAATATTGGTATACGTTTGCCCGATAACCGAACGCATGGTGCGCTCAATATGCCGGGCATCATTATACACCACCGTTATGACCGATAATTTGGGTTGAAACGTTGCCATTATTTTAACAGGGATTGATAAACGGCCATGTATTTAGAGGCTACTACCTCATCGTTAAACGTTGCCAGCACTTTCTGGCGGGCGGCTTGTGCCAGTTGGGTACGATCTGCGGTTGTTAATACGTGATTTAAGCCCGCAGCCAGATCTGTTGCCGATTTATATTTAGCCAGATAGCCGTTCTGCTGATGATCGATCATATCCGGAATGCCGCCCGTGTTAAAAGCTACCACCGGCACGCCGCAGGCCATGGCTTCCATCACAGTGTTGGGCAGATTATCTTCAATGGCAGGGGTTACAAAAACATCGGCCAGACCATATATTTCAGCAATATCTTTTTCTGAACTGATGATGCCCAGCTCATAAGCCTTGAATGGCAGCATCGTGGTGCCAAAAGCCTTGTTTTTGCCAAAAATTACCACGGCAATATCATCGGCATCAACATGCTGCTCTTTTAATAACTCCAGCGCTTCAATTAAATAGGTCAAACCTTTGCGGCGATCCATAATGTTGGCTGCGCCGAAAAGGATAATATGTTTTTCATTACCTATGCCCCATTTGCTGCGCAAGGCGGCTTTATCTCCCGGTTTAAAAACGGTGGAATCGATAGGATTAGGAATGGTCTCGATACGGAAGCCCGAGAGCAGCGAACTTTTGCGCGCCATATCTGCCAGCCAGTGGCTGCACGTTACAAAAGTGATGCTGTCTTTACGCTCATACAAGCGGTTCTTGTGTTTCCATCCGTATGAAGACAGATCTTTGGCTTGGTTGCTGTTCAGCATCCAGCAGTGGCCGCAATGATGCTCAAAATGGTTGCAATCGCCGGCGTAGTGACAGCCGCCGGTAAAGGTCCACATATCATGCAGGGTCCACACCACTGGCTTGTTGAGGCGCAGCAAACGTTTGAGATCTTTGATGGAGAGGAAGCCCTGATTGGTCCAGTGCAGGTGCAAAACATCAGCCTGGGTAATCACCTGTTCTTTGCTGATGTCAGTACCGGTAGATGCTGTTGAAAACGCAAAGCGCACAGTTTTATCCGCCTCGTGAAACAGCATAAACGGAATGCGCTCTGCAAAAAAGTTAAGGTTTTTACGCAGGCGACCGATCAGCCCATTATTTATTGAAACAACTGCTTCATTATCGGTGCGCTTTTCCTGTACCAGTAAACGCGCCTCAGGTGTTTTTTTGCGCAATGCCCTTAGCAGGCGCATACAGGCGGCAGGAGCGCCACCACCGGCGTCGGCAGTGTTAATTAGGGTAACTTTCATGGCAGGCATTGCTTTTTAGGGCAATGATAATGATTATATGCCAATAGCCACAGTTGCCATTTACCTTTGCCCGTAATAATTTTGTGCGCGCCGCTATATCATCAAAATGAAAATTTTACTTTTGATGCTCAGCAACAATGGCAAACAACATTAGCTATAATCTATTTCAGGACCAAAAGGCAAACCGGGGCAACTTTAAGGGGCAACTGGTGATGTTCTTATTTCGGTTGGTGATGCTGATTAACCGCTCAATGATCCTGAAGGTGATCTTGTTTCCGTACCTGATGTTTTACCGCTTTTTTGTGGAGTGGGTGCTGGGTGTTGAACTACCCCGTAAAACACAGGTAGGCCGCGGATTGATTATCTATCACGGTCAGGCACTGGTGGTAAATTTTAAAACTATTATTGGCGAGAACTGCGTACTGCGTAACTCGGTTACCATTGGTCATAAAAAGCTGGCCGACGGCACGCTGAGCGGCTGCCCGCGTATAGGCAACAACGTAGATATTGGTGCTAACGCCTGCATCATCGGCGATATTACCATCGGCAACAACGTTATTATTGGTGCCGGTGCGGTAGTGGTGAAAGATGTGCCGGATAATTGTACAGTGGTAGGAAACCCGGGGAGAATCCTGAGTTCCACACCCCTCCCAACCCTCCCCGAAGGGGAGGGCTTTAGAACTAATTGAAGCTTAATCATGAGTGAGAATAATAATCAGACCGATTCTTTAAATGTCGATAAAGGCAAAGAAACCACGCCATCAGGAGCCCTCCCCCTCGGGGAGGGTTTGGGGGGGGGGGGGTTAACCGACCGCGCCTTCTGGAAAGCCTTTTGGGAATCAAAGAAAGACTTGATTTTTCACATAAAGCCCGATTATTATTTTGGCGATATGATGGGCAAACTGATTGCCGATAAAGGCATCAAAAACGCTATTGAGTTGGGTGGTTTCCCTGGTTATTATGCCACTTATCTCAAGAAATACCAGCACCTGGAAACCACGCTGTTTGACTATTATATTCACAAACCCATCATTGATGAACTGCTCACGTTTAACGGATTGAAGCCGGGCGATGTACAGATCATCGAATCGGACCTGTTTACTTATCAGCCAGAAAAACTGTATGATATGGTGACCTCGTTTGGTCTGATTGAGCATTTTAGCGATACCAAAGATATCATCAACCGTCACCTTAACTTCCTGAAACCCGGTGGCGTGCTGTTTATTACCCTCCCCAACTTTAAAGGCGTAAACGGCTGGGTGCAACGCAGGTTTGACCGCGCTAATTACGATAAGCATTTCATCGAAAGTATGGATTTGCCACGCCTTACCCGAATTTGCAAAGAGCTGGGCTTGGAGGAGGTGGAAAGCACCTATCATGGCCGTTTCTCTGTTTGGCTGGAGAACCGCGCGCAACAGAGTGGCCTGGTAAAAGGCCTGGTAAAAACCATTTGGCTGGCCGGTAAGGTGTTTACTAAGCTGGTGCCTGTGGAGACCAAATCATTATCGCCATATATTGTGGTAAAGGCGGTGAAACCATTAGCTTAAATTTAATTTCCTGGTCTGCATAATGTGCGGGGCCATTCATCAACAACGGCTTTGTAAACACCAGACGTTCCTCCGGAACGTATCCGGACAATGCCGCTTTGCTACCCACCAAACATCCCTCCGGGATGAAAAACGAGATTCGTTCCAGCGGAATGCTGGTCAGTTGCTATCAACCGTATCTGTCTAGAACGTCCCAGCGGAACGCCTGGTGAAAGACGACTTTATCAGTATTCTGTTTTGCCTCGAACAAGCGTGTCTCTTTCATTCCTCACAAAATCACCACTTTAAATTTATTTTCCTGCCCATGTAATATTTAACTAAATTTTTCGTCATATACCGCAACCGATCACAAACGGCCAAACTGAAACCTATATCAACCAAACCTAAATGACCAAATCTATCGCAATCCTGTGTGCTTTGCTGTGCCTTATTGTGTCAGCATCTGCGCAAAATCGCGGAAACATTCATGGGAAAATTATTGACTCCGCCAACCACGAGCCAATGGATTTTGCTACTGTTGCCGCTGTAAACCCTAAAGATTCATCATTAATTTCTTACACGCTTACCACAAAAGGAGGGGCTTTTGCATTGCATAACCTGCCGGCGGGTAAACCGCTAAAACTGGTGGTATCATTTGTCAGCTACCAGAACTATCGTGAAGAGTTTATGCTGGACAAAGGCGAGACGCACGACTTTGGCTCCATCAAACTAAGCAGCAAAATTGCCAGCCTGAGCGAAGTGAAAATAACAGCTGATGCACCGCCTGTTATGGCAAAGAAAGATACCATTGAGTTTAACGCAGAGGCCTTTAAAACACCGCCCAACGCCGTAGTTGAAGAGTTGTTGCGCCGCTTGCCCGGTGTTGAGGTGGATATGGATGGTAATATCACCTACAACGGTAAAACAGTAAACAAGCTGATGGTAAATGGCAAACGCTTTTTTGCCAACGACCCGCGCATAGCATCAAAAAACCTTGATGCAGCCCTGATTGCTAAAGTACAGGTATATGATGACCGGGAGGATGACCCAGACCACCTCATCCCAGACTCGAAAGTAAATAAGATTATCAATCTGAAACTAAAAGCTGCTATTAAGAAGAGCACTTTTGGCAAACTGCACGGCGGCGCCGGTACGCGTGACCGTTGGGATGCGGGCCTGCTCTATAACCAAATGCGCGATACGCTGCAGGCCAGTTTAATATTGGTTGGCAACAACCTAAACCGTACCGGGTTTAACAGCAATGATCTGGGCACTATGGGGGGCTTTAACCGTAGCAATGGTTCAAATGGTGGTTATAACACGGGCATAGCTACCGGAGGGCGCAACCCATCTGGCATACAAACAGTAGCGTCGGGCGGTCTTAACCTCAATAACGATTATGGCAAGAAGTTAAAAGTTAACCTGCTTTATTATTACAGCTACACTAAGGATGAGAACAATTCATCTCAGTTTAATCAACAACTTTTTTCAGATACCACACTTTTTGGCAGAAACAGCTACACACGTAACAACGTTACCAACAATCATAACATTAGCGGTTTGGTAGAGTGGAACCCTGATACTACCACCAAGATCAGGTATCAGCCTAAGGTTACCTTTACCAATAGTAATGGGGGAAGCCATAGTAATAGCTTTACCTATAATAATTTTGTTCCCCAAATAAACCAGTCTGATAACACCTCAAGCAACGCTAACAATAACTTTCAGTTTCAGCACACCCTGAGTTATTACCATCAAAAAGGTAAGGATGGGCCATCGCTTAATATTAACCATAGCTTGTCTGTCAACCCGGGTAGCGGACAAAGCTATAACACCAATTTAATTACGTCTTATACGTCTGCACTGCCCTCTGCCAATTTGTATAGGCTAAGCGATGATGCTAACGAAAGCAGCAGTGGTAATTTGAGTGTTAACTACCGCTATCCGTTTAATAAAAAGTTTACCGGTACGGTTAATGCCAATGCTAATTATAGCTATAGCCACGGGCGCAATTTTATTTATGACGAGGATCTGAAAACCGGCCAGTACACTATTTATATAGACAGCCTGAGCCGCAACATGATCCGTAGGCAAATGACGGAGACTTTGCACCCCGAACTACAGTACCAGGTAACTAAGAAAACCCGCCTCACGGCCGGTTTGGATGTACAGTTGATGCAAACTTACAACATCTTCCATCGCAATCTGCCCGATCTTAACCGTCATGACGTGTTCCTGATGCCATCATTCAGCATGTACACCGGTAACTTTAGTTTTGATTACAATACTTATGTGAGGCAGCCAGATATTAATAGTTTGATGCCAGATACACTGGTTTACAACCAGCTTTCCAGCTCGGCCGGTAACCCCGACTTGAAGCCTACGCGCACCCATAGTTTTTACGCCAGCTATTACGCCAGCAACAGCGATAAAAACATCAACTATAATATTTACGGCAACCTCTCTATTGATGAGAACAGCATTTCTAGTCAGCGCGTAATTACTGCGCAGGGTGCCAGTTTCACCAGACCCATTAACCGCAATGGCGCTTACTATGCTTATGCCGGTGTGGCATTTAGCAAAGGGTTTAAGAAAATAAACAAATGGCAGGTCAGGTATTCTCCGCGCATCTTCTTTAATTATCAACGCAGCTTTTTCCAGGTTAATAACAAGGAGGGTTTCACACTTACTTACGCTGCCCAATTTTATCAGCAATGCTATCTTAATTATGATAATAAGTTTGATCTTAACCCGAGTATCAATATTTCTCCCCGCATCACTACGTACCAGGACGTAGATTATCCGCGGGTAAATTATGTATCGCGCGGTTTTTCATTACCGCTTAACGTGCGCGGTGTTAAGCACTGGGTATTTGAGGCTAATTATGATTATACGTACAACCCGCTGGCTACGCAGGGCTTTCAGCGCACCATGAACATCGTCAATATAGCTGTTACCCGTTTGTTCCAGTTTCGAGATCGCGGGGAGATCAAGCTATCATGCTATGACCTGTTTGACCAAAATGTTAGTTCCTATCGGTACGCAACAGGCAACATTACTGCCGACGTGCAAAGCCTGGTGCTGAAAAGATATTTCCTGCTGACGTATGCTTACCGGTTTACTAAGACGATTACGAAGAAGTAGCGGCTAAGAAAAAGACCTCTTTACAAAGAAATGTCATCCCGAACGAAAGTGAGGGACCTTTTCGGTTTTGCATCCCGTTTGATCGCTTCGAAAAGATCTCTCCCTACGGCCGGGATGACGTTTTTTATTTCTGCGTTTTGTTATTGTTTAATCGCGCAATCACTAATCATTGTCACCTTATTGTCTGCATTTCATAAATAATTTACGCGCTGTTAAACCGTTGAGTATGTTATCCGTCTATGATAATAAATAGACTGAAACAGATTATGAAAAGTAGATATTTGATGCGCGCTGCCCTGAGTGGTTTATTTGTGTTGATGGTAGCATTTACTGCCAGCGCACAACGTCATGGCGGTGGCGGCGGAGGCTCCCACGGTGGTGGTGGTTTCCATGGCGGCGGCGGTTTTCACGGTGGTGGCGGCGGTTTTCACGGCGGCGGTTCATTTAGTCGAGGTGGTGGTTCGTTCCACGGCGGCGGCTCGTTTAACCGCGGTACTGCACCATCGGCACATTATGGCGCCCCACGTTCTGTTGGTCCACGTACTATGAGTGTAGCGCCACAAAACAGAGCCGGCTTACGGGCCTACAGTGCGCGTCCGGGCATTAATGGCAGTCCGGCAGGTCCGGCTTACCGTGGTGCTTACAGAGGCGGTGTTGGCGTAAGAGGTTCTTACGGTTACAGGTATCGTCCTTATTCATATGGCGGTCGTACTTATTACCGTCCGTATAACCCGTTCTATCGTTATAACTACTTTAGCAGATATTACTATCCGCGCTTAGGTTTCCACCTGGGAGTGTTGCCATACGGTTACTACCCATTTTGGTGGGGCGGCGCAGAGTACTTCTACAGCGATGGTTATTATTACCAGTATGACAATGACCAGTATACCGTAGTAGAGCCGCCGCTGGGTGCAATATTGAGCCAGTTACCTGCGGGTGCCCAATCACTGATGATTGATGGCGAACAGTACTACGAGCTGAATGGTGTTTACTACCAGGCGGTAACTAAAGACGACGGTTCTACCGGTTATCAGGTTGCCGGTAAAGACGGCCAGTTAACCACCGGCGCAGCCGACAACGGTCAGTATGATGACAATGGTCAGTATCAGCAAGATGATAATGGTTACCAATATCAGTCGCAGCCCCAGTCGCAACCACAACAACAGCAAAATGTTGATGGCCCGCTTAGGGTAGGTGATGTAGTGGGCAGCTTGCCACCAAGAACTTCAAAAGTGAAGATTGATGGCCAAGCCTACTACCTGTCTCAAGATGGTTACTATTTCCAGGAAGACCGCGATCAAAGCGGCCGCAAAATATACCGTGTAGCCGGCACAGCCAGCGAAGGTTTACAACAATAAGATTTGATGTAGCGTTTTTTTGAAGGTGATTGTTGATGAGGGGGATGATACAGGGATGTATCATCCCTTTTGTTTTGGGGGCGTTACTGCTCCTTGTCATTGCGAGGAACTGCGGAGAAGGTGGGCCGGGGAGACGAAGCAATCTCGTCGCGTGTAAGTCCGATAGGCGTGTCTGAATGTCCTTCGACGAGATTGCTTCGCAGCGCCTTTGCTCAGGCCTTACGCTGCTGCTCGCAATGACACGGTGTAAAGAAATAAAAAGGAGAAGGCTGCCATTGGCAGCCTTCTCCTTTTTATATATAATGCAGATATTTTACCCTCTCACCTGCCCGTCACCCAGTACCACCCATTTGTAGCTGGTCAGCTCTGCCAGACCCATTGGGCCGCGGGCGTGGAGCTTTTGGGTGCTGATACCGATCTCTGCACCCAGGCCAAATTGGGCGCCGTCGGTAAAGGCGGTAGATACGTTGGCGTATACGGCAGCGGCATCAACCTTATTTAAAAATTCGGCAATATGCAGCGGGTTCTCAGATACAATAGCTTCGCTGTGTTTAGAGCTGTTGATGGCAATGTACTCCAGCGCTTCCTCAAAGCTATCTACAGTTTTGATAGCCATTTTTAGCGACAAGAACTCGGTGCCAAAATGCTCCGGCTCGGCATGCTCTAACAAGGCAGCGGGGTAGCCACCATCCAGCGCTGCATAAGCACGGTCATCCGCATAAATAATTACCTCTTTCTCTGTTAACGGCTGTGTGATTTGCGGTAACGATGGTAGTAAGGCTTTATGAATAATCAGGCAGTCGAGCGTATTGCAAACGCTTGGTCTGCGGGTTTTAGAGTTGAAAACAATAGGTGCCAGTTTGGCTATATCGGCGCTGTCATCACCATAAGTGTGTACAATGCCTGCACCGGTTTCAATTACCGGTACTTTACTGTTTTGACGCACAAAGTTGATTAATCCCTGGCTTCCGCGAGGAATCAGTACGTCAATAAACCCAATGGCATCCAACAGGGCAGCGGTGGCTTCGCGCTCGGCCGGCAACAGGGTTGCTGCGTTAACATCAATGCCATGTTGCTGCAATACCGAGTGGATTACCTCAACAATGGCCTTGTTAGAAAACTCCGCATCGCTGCCGCCTTTCAGCACAGCCACGTTGCCGGTTTTAAAGCATAGCGTAAAGACGTCAAAGGTAACATTCGGGCGTGCCTCATAGATTACCCCTACAACGCCAAGCGGTACCCGCACGCGCGAGATGCTCAGGCCGTTAGGCATGGTTTTTTCGTCCAGCAGTTCGCCAACCGGGTTTTCCAGGTCGGCCACGTTGCGTATTTCGGCAGCAATGCCGGCAATGCGATCGGGGGTTAGCTGCAGGCGGTCATATTTCGGGTCGGCCGGGTCCATGCGGTTCAGATCTTTCTGGTTTTCCTGCAATAGTCGGTCGGTTTGCGCTACGGCTGCGTCGGCCACGTCAAGCAAAACGGCGGTAATCACCTCGTTGCTTAAGCCGGCAATGTTGCGTGCAGCCTGTTGCGCGTTCTCAAAATATTTCCTGTAGTCCATATCAGTTACGCGTTCAAATACAAATAATCATAATGCACCAGTGGGCGCTGTTTTTTCTGGCCAATGCGCTCGCGGGCTTTGTCGGCGCCATATTCGGCTATGCCTAAACCCACTTGCCTGCCCTGCTCATCAATCAGCCTGATAATGTCGCCTTTTTGAAAATCGGCTTCAATATTTATTACGCCAATAGGCAGTAAACTGGTGGCTTTTTGTGAGGTTAGAACCTCGCGGGCGCCATCATTTATTTTTACTACTCCTTTGGCAAAATTTTCTGAATGGGCAATCCATTTCTTTTTGCCAGAGGTGTTTTTATTAGGAACAAAGTGGGTGTGAGTAGCTTTACCGGCCAGCACGTCGGTCAAAATACCATCGCGGGTGCCATTGGCAATGTGTACGCTGATACCTAGCTGCGCCACTTTTTGCGCCATGTGCGATTTGGTGAGCATGCCGCCCCTGCCAAACTGCGATTTACCCGAGGTAATAAACGAGGCCAGCGATGTTGCCGAGCCTTCAATCCGTTCAATTACCTTGGTGCCAGGCGTTTTTGGGTCGCCATCATAAATGCCATCCACGTTGCTGAGGATAATAAGTGCCTGGGCGTTCAGCATAGAGGCAATCAAACCGGCCAGTTCATCATTATCGGTAAACATCAGCTCGGTTACAGATACCACGTCATTCTCGTTCACCACCGGGATTACGCCATGCTGCAGCAAGATCTCCAAACAGTTTTTCATGTTGAGATAATGCATGCGGTCACGAAAATCCTCTTTGGTTACCAACACCTGCGAGCACAGCAGTTGGTATTTCTCAAACAGATGCGAGTAGGTATTGATGAGCTTTACCTGCCCGATTGATGCCAGCAACTGGCGTGTGGCCACGGCGTTTACTTTCTCATCAATTGTAATCAAACTACGGCCTGAGGCTACAGCTCCTGACGACACCAGGATCACCTCGCGCCCCTGCTTTTTAATGGCAGCAATTTGATCTACCAGGTGACTGATACGCGCACCATCAGGCAATCCATTTTTTTGTGTGAGCACATTGGAGCCTATTTTAATGATAACGCGTTGATACTGGTGAGACATAAGGCCGCTAATATACGCCAAATGCTACTAAAATTGAAGGCTGAACGGGCACGGAACGGCGTTTAAGTATCACTTTCGCGTCATTTAAACAAGCGCAAGCCTTATCTTTACCACTATGCAGAAAAGAACCGGCAAAGGTAAAATGCCACGAGCGGCAAAAACGGCACTGATATTATTGGCCGTTATTTTGGCGCTGGTGTTGTTAATGCAAAGTCCGTCGCTTACAGAGCAGCTTTACTCCAACGGTATCTATCATTTGTTTTGCTGGGTGCTGCGACCGCTTACCTGTATCTTTCCTTTTAGTTTGGGCGATGTGTTTTATGTGGTGCTGATACTCTATATCATGGTCGGCATAGTCCACTTCTTTAGATACTTGTTCACTAAACGCCACGCTGAGCTAAGGAAGCTGCTGCTAAAAGGCGTAGTGGTTTTTGAATTGGCCTGGCTGGCTTTTTACTGTTTTTGGGGGATGAATTATTACCGTCCGGCGGCGGCAGAGCTGCTCGATCTGAAGGATACTTCTTACCGGATGGAGGATGTGGTTAAAGTAACTAGTCTGATTATTGACAGCGCCAACGCTTGTCGCGCCCAGCTAACACCAGCCGAACTGGCCGACAAAGACAATAATTTCTATAATACATCGCTGGTGGCGGTTAAGAATTTATCGGCCATCTCTCCAAAATTTCAAACCATTTTGCCGCGATTAAAACCCTCGATGATTAGTTTGATAATTAGCTATATGGGTACATCCGGCTATTATAACCCATTCACCTCAGAAGCACAGATCAATACGCTGATGCCATCATTTGAAAAGCCGTTTGTGGCCTGCCATGAGCTGAGCCACCAAACCGGTTGGGGGCGCGAGGATGAAGCTAATTTTGCCGGATACCTGGCCGGCACGCAATCAAACGATAAGTTGCTGCGCTACTCCAGCTATTACGCCGGTATTGAAGAATTTATGCGATACCTGCGCCTGCGCGATACCATTGCACATAAGGTGTTGGTAAAACGAATTTCGCCCCTGGTAATACTGGATTTTAAGGCCGATAGCGCGCATTGGGCAAAATATCAGGGTAATGCCTCAATGGTATCGGGACTGTTTTATGACCGGTTTTTGAAAATGAACAATCAGCCGCACGGGTTACATACCTACAACCGCATGATCCGGCTTACCATGGCCTGGTACCGGCGCAGGTATCATATTTGGTAAGGTTGTTTTATTCGCTCCTTTCTATAGGGGAAATTTATTTACAATTTAATTACAAATTATTGTTTTACAGGAATTTATAGTGCCGATATTTGTAGTTGGGTAATGATTTTAATTCGGTAATTTAATTTCGCCGAAAATTGGTAAATTATCACTCAAAACCGGGACTTCAGGATATATAAAAAAATGCCAAGCCCCTGCGGTAATACTGCAGGGGCTCTTTTTTTAAAACAATAAACTAAAACTATAAAACAGATTATATAAAATCTAACCCGGCAAAATTGCGGGTAAGTATGGCGCTGTTATCTACCTCCAGCCATTTGGTAAGCAGGGTGGCGTATACATCTCTGAAATCTACTTTAAATTTAAGGTCGCCGCTGTCCAGATCGGTCAGGCTGGGGGCATCGTTATAAATACCGGCTTTGGCTAGTTTGCCGCCAAAAACAAACACGTTGTTGGCTGTGCCGTGATCGGTGCCGTTGCTGGCGTTTTGCTCTACCCGGCGACCAAACTCGCTGAAAGTCATAATCAGTGTATCGTCCAGTTTGCCGGTGGCTTTCAGGTCTTTTACAAAGGCGGCTACAGCATCAGCATAAACCTTCAACTGACGGCCCTGCTGGTCCATTTGGCCCACGTGGGTATCAAAGCCACCTAATGAAACGTAGTAAATCCGGGTATCTAGTCCGGAGTTGATGAATTTCGAAACATTCTTTAATTCATTGGCAAAGCCAGTGGCCGGGTAAGTGGCGGTAACGTTATAAGTTTTTGATGTTTTCTGTATGTAATCTGCCGATGAGTAGGTTTCTATCATGGTTTTATACAGATAGCCCAGGTTGTCTTCGCTTAAGTGCTCGGCAGCGTGCTGCTGCTGGATCAGGTTTTTAAAGAAGGGCTCGCGCGTGGTTTGGAAAAGACGGTTAGGGTCTTGCACGGCAATGCCTTTGAGCTTTTCGCCCTTCATGGCCAGCGAGAGCGTATCGTCTACCTCAATAACCAGGTAAGGCGTTTGTGCCGCTTTGTTATTTGCATCGAGATACCGGCCAATCCATCCGGTAGTTAAGAACTGGTTGGCATCGCTGGCTGTTTGCCAGATATCCATAGACCGAAAGTGTGATCGGTCCGGATTTGGGTAGCCTACCGCATTGATCACGCTCATCCATCCCTGGTCATATAATTCCTTTAGGGCGGCTAAGTTAGGATTGAGGCCCTGCATGTCATTCAGCGCTATAACGTTGGGTTGCTGTATGGCAATAGTCTTGCGTTTCTGGTAGTAAATATCATCGCAATAGGGCACAACGGTATTCAGTCCGTCGTTACCGCCTGAAAGCTGGATAACCACCAGATTTTTAAAACCGCTGAGTTGCGAGCCATCGGCAGCAAAAGCTTCAAATGGCTTTAGAAAAGCCGGCATCATTAAAGCGGTTGACGCCAGCGCGGTTTTCTTTAAAAACTCCCTTCTTTCCATGCAATTTTATATTTAATGAGTGAAGGAGTGAGTTGTGAATGAGTGAATAAAAGCAATCACTCATTCGCTCATTCACAATTCACTCATTGATTGAATTCACTCATTCGCTTAACATAACTGATACTCTGGTGTTGATACCACCTGTATCAACATGGTTTTTATATCTGGTGCACTGTTTACTTCGTCTAATACCCGGGCAGACATGGTTGGTTCCAGCATAAACTGGGCGATCTCCGGATGCGGTGTTTTTAGCGGGATCTTCTGGAAAAACCTGTCCCAGTCTGGCACCGTAAGCGTGCGTTTAATTACATTGAACTGCTGCCTTTTGGTGGCGGCCAGGTATGCCTGGTCTTCGGGTGTTGGCTTGCCGTTAAAATCAATTATTCCGGCGCTAAGTATAGTGCTGGGTATCTTCATGCGGTACATGAGCGATGAGCTGTCAATCCAGCTGCGCCCGCCCGGCCAGCCGGCCACGTTTGGCGGCCGGAACAATACCTGCCCCAATGTGCGCTGAAACTGCATCAGCACATCAGGGTTTTGATAATTCACATAAAACTGGCGATTCAATCCCACCAGAAACTCCACCGGCGATTTGATGAGGTTGCCAATGTTCTTATCGTCATAAAACCAATCGGCCGTAAAAACAAATTCCAACAGTGGCGTAATCTCGTAGTTGTTTTTGTAAAACAGATCGGCCATCTGGCTAATGTGTCCATCATCTGGTATATCATTTACCAGATAACGGTACAGCTTGGTGCAGATATACTTTGCCGTAACCGGGTTTTTGATGATGATATCGATGATGTCTTCGCCGCAAAAATTGGCCTGGTTACCCAAAAAAGTTTTAACGCCTGTATCATGCACGCCCGGCCTGAAAACAAACGAGGCCGTTTTGCCATCATACTGCCAGCCGGTAAATGCCCGGGCCGACTCTTTAATGTCCTGCTCGGTATAATTGCCGCGCCCCATGGTGAAAAGCTCCATCAGTTCGCGAGCAAAATTCTCATTCGGGTGGTTTTTAACGTTTTGCTGATTGTTCAAAAACTGCAGCATGCCCGGTGCTTGTGATACCTGGATGAGCATGGTTTTGAAATTTCCCAGTGCATTGGCGCGCTCAATATTATTCAGCTGTTGCTCATAATAAGAGTTGCCAATGTTACAGGCAAAATGGTTGTGCCAAAACAGCGTCATCTTCTCGCGCAGCTGCGCATCACTGGTAGACATTTGCTGCATCCATGTATTGTTAAGGGCTTTCTCCTGCTTGTTGCGCTCCTCTTGTATGGCTTTCTTTTCGTCTTCTGATTGATTGGGATGGTAACGTAAATCCAGGTTCTCTGTCACCACCTTGATGTTTTGTATCTGCACAGATGCCTCAAAAAGTTTTTTTGCGGCTTTTTTTACAGACCAATTTTCATGCTGATGCAAATCTTCAAACCGGATACCAAAGCCAGCACGGGCATATAGGTGTTTTATTTGCCTGGAATTGTTCATAGATGCAGGGGTATTAAATACTAAGACTCTGTATGTTAGAAAAAGTTTGAAAAATTTTGATTAATAAATCAGTCAGAATTTATTGTTTAGTATTACTTTTAATACAGATTGACCAAATCTTAATCGCAATGAAAAGAATTATTATGCCGGCCATACTATGGCTGGGTGTTACCTCCGTGCAGGCCCAAACTCCTGTGGCCAAACCTCTAGCCTACGGTAAAATTGATAAAGCAGATCTGACAATGACCGGGTGTGACTTTGAAAAAGATGCCAATGCCATGGTGCTTATTGATAAGGGCGACCTTTATTATGACCAGGAGCTGAATATTACCGAAGATGTGCATAAACGCATAAAAATTTTTAATGAGAATGGTAAAAAGGAAGCCAACATCCGCATTACTTATATTACCAGCAATCGTTATGAATTTATTACCAACCTGCAGGCAGAAACCATCAACCTGAATGATAAGGGCGAGGTAGAGATTACCAAGCTGGATAAAAAGGTTCTGTATAATGAAACGGTAGATAAATACACCTCGGCCATGGTGTTCTCATTCCCTAACGTAAAGCCAGGTTCGGTAATTGAATACAAATACACGCTTAACCGTCATAGCATGTCATCTATCCCCGCCTGGTATTTTCAAAGTACGTTGCCGGTACGCTACAGCGAGCTGCGCACGTCAATCCCTGAGTATTTTTATTTCAGGCCACAACTTCGGATGCGCGATGCTTTTGCTGTGAATGAAAACTCTGCCGAAACCAAGTCACTGGGTTCCGGCTCAAACCCACTCACCTTTAACTGCTCTGTAGACACCCGCGTAGCAGTTAATGTGCGCTCTATGCCTACTGAGCCATATATGCGCTCGTTAACAGACAATCTGGAGAGAATCAGCTTTCAGTTTGTTTCGTTTAAACCACCGGTGGGTTTTGTTGAAACCTTTTCTGATACCTGGGATAAAGTTGGTACAGGCCTGACTGATGATGAAGACTTTGGCGCACAGTTAAAACGCAAACTGGCAGGCGAAGAAGCAATTATAGCCAAGGCGAAAGGGATGCATACCGACCAGGAAAAAATTAGCTACCTGTTTAATGAGGTGAAAAACGGCATGAAATGGGACGGCTATGACCGTTGGTACACCAACGATGGTACGGTTAAAGCCTGGGACAGAAAATCAGGTAACTCTACAGAGATTAATCTGATCCTGTATCACCTGCTCAAACAATCGGGGGTAAAGGCCTATCCAATGGTGGTAAGCACGCGGTCTCACGGGGCAGTTAATCCGGCGTTTACCGATATCAATCAGTTTAACCGCGGTGTGGTTTATATACCAGTAGATAGCCTGCACAGATATGTGCTAGATGCGACCAGCAAGTATAACAGTTACTGCGAGGTGCCCGATAACCTGTTGGGGTCTGAAGGTTTTTATATAGATAAGGAAAGCAAAACCTCTGACCTGGTATTTTTAAACCAGGTTAACCCGGTTTTGCAGCTGGTTAATGTTCAGGCTGATATTAAAGCTGATGGCAGCATGGCCGGAATGGCAATGATTAAAAGCTACAGCTATAATCGCCTGAGCGGTATTGAACGCTATAAGACCGATGGCGAACAGAAGTTTATAGACTATTTGCGTAATAATGATAATACGTTAAAAATAGCCTCCTTAAAATTGGAGAACATGGAAACAGATACGTTGCCATTGGTTCAAAATATCGACTTTAAAAAGGAGCTTACCGGCTCTGACGGTAACTACATCTACTTTGTACCAAGCGTGTTTGTTCCATTACGCAATAACCCGTTTGTAAACGAAGAGCGTTGGTCTGACATTGATTTTGGTTACCGCAATAATTTTAGCCTGACCGGTGTTTACAACCTACCGGCGGGCTATAAGTCAGAAACGTTGCCACAATCAGTTTCCCTTGAAATGCCCGATCATAGCATTAGTTTCCGCCGTATTGTTGGCGAGCAGAATAACAGCATATTCGTGCGCTATGTTATCGACCTGAAAAATACGGTATATTTTAAGGAGGATTATGCCGGTATCCATGAGTTCTACAAAAAAATGGGAGAGCTGATTAACGAACCCATTGCCCTTAAAAAAGCTGCAGAATAATGATAGGAAGGTTAATAAAAGGCTTTGCTTTTGCGGGTGTACTGGCATTGCCTTACCTGGCTATTGCTCAGGACAAAAATTTGCCTAAAGAGTATTATCAGGCAGCGGCCATTCCTGATTCATTGAAAAAGGATGCGCATGTGGTTACCCGTTATTCATACCAGGAAATAGTAATCAAGGCACCCGGACGCGAGGTGATAAAAACGCATGATATAACTACCATTCTGGATGAGAAAGGCGATAAAGCCGCGCAGATGATTTTGCCTTACAATAAAAAATTTGGCACGATAGACGATGTAGAAATGCGCGTTTATAATGCAAACGGTCAGCTGATCAAAAAGTATAAAAAAAGCGATATGTATGATCACTCTGCCGTTGGCGGAGAAACAGTTTATACTGATGACAGAGTATTGTTGCTGGAACATACAGTA
Organism: Mucilaginibacter yixingensis; assembly: GCF_041080815.1. Classification (NCBI taxonomy): domain Bacteria; kingdom Pseudomonadati; phylum Bacteroidota; class Sphingobacteriia; order Sphingobacteriales; family Sphingobacteriaceae; genus Mucilaginibacter; species Mucilaginibacter yixingensis. The sequence goes on from NZ_CP160205.1 coordinate 5,320,760, forward strand.
GCTACATACCCCTGCACAATAGAAACGGTGTATGTAGAAGATAACAACAGTTACATGAATGTAGGTAGCTGGAAGATCAGTGATGCTACCGATGATAACGCCACCCAGTTAAGTATCTGCAAGGTTGTAGTAAACCCGGCTATCGGCTTTCGGTACAAAAATCAAAACACAGATATAAAGCCCGAGAAAAGCACTCAAGACGGCATGGATGTATATACCTGGCAGGTGCAAAACCTTAAAGCCGAAAAAACTGAAGAATCAGGCGTGCCAGGCTGGCTTTCTACTAAAAGCGTAGAATTTGCTGCCGATAAGTTTGAGTATTATGGCATCCCCGGCCAAATGAACAATTGGCAAAACTATGGTAAATGGATAGGCGGACTTACCGCCGATGTTAATTCGCTCAGTCCGGCACGAGCTGCAGAAGTCAAAGCCATGACCGATACCATAAAGAACGACAAAGACAAGGCCCGCTTTTTATACCATTACATGCAGCAAAATATGCGATATGTAAGCGTGCAGCTGGGCATTGGCGGTTTAAAGCCTTTCCCTGCTACGTTTGTAGACGAGAAAAAATATGGCGATTGCAAAGCGCTGGTTAACTACATGTATGCCCTGTTAAAGGCAGCTGGTATACCGTCTTATTATGCAGTTGTACAGGCTGGCACTAATGGGCAGCCTGCCGATCCGGCGTTTACTTATGACTCTTTTAACCATATTATTTTGTGCATGCCCATGAAAGGTGATACCACCTGGCTGGAATGTACTAATATGCAGCAACCCTTCGGAAAATTGGGCTCATTTACAGAAAATCGTAATGCAGTATTGATTACCGAAGATGGCGGCAAGCTGGTGAACACCCCACGCAGCCAGATGGCCGAAAATAGTTTAGATGGGCTAGTGCATTTAAGGCTTTTTGCCGATGGCAGCGCCAAGGCCAATATTAAACTACAGGCTACCGGCGACGACAGGGAGTTGTACACGGAGCTGGCCGCTCAAAAGGCGGATTTTCAGAAAAGTTACCTGATGAAAAATCTCAAGATCAAGCAACCATCTGTTTTTGAACTTAAAGATGCCCCAGACGTAGGCGGCGTTAAAGAGACGGATATTGAGCTGGAGTATGATAGTTTTTGTGATCTGCTGGCAGGCAATAAGCAGTTCTACCGCCCAAGCGTGCTGGATTTATGGAGTAACACGCTGAAGGATACCGAGAAGCGTAAATATGATTACTATTTTGATTACCCTATGCAGAAGAGCTGCGTAACCATTATAGATCTGCCTCAGGATTTTGATGTGGAAAGTTTACCGGCAGATGTAAGCCTTAAATTTACTTATGGCGATTATCAGGCATCATATAAATATGACACGGCTAAGAACCAGGTTACCAGCACCACCCATTTTAAATTAAATGATCAGGTAGTACCAGCAGCAAAATATGCCGAAATGCAGGCTTATATGGAAAATATAGCCAAAGCGCAAAACAGAAAGCTGGTGATAAAAAGAAAGAGCTAATTTAGCCCTCATGATATTTGCCCTTGACAAGCGCCTGATATTCCCCAACCCCGAGCTGGCCGAAGACGACGGCCTGTTGGCCGTGGGTGGAGATCTGTCTATCGGGCGCTTGTTACTGGCTTATCAAAACGGGATCTTTCCATGGTATAGTGATGAAACGCCCATCTTGTGGTACTCGCCGCATGAGCGTTTTGTGCTTTTCCCGGCCGAACTGAAAATTTCTAAAAGTATGCAGCAGGTGCTGCGCTCGGGCAAATTCCGCATTAGTTTTGATGAGGATTTTGAAGGGGTGATTGGCAATTGTTCTGCTATTGGTCGTAAAGACCAGGACGGTACCTGGATTACCGCTGATATGCGCGCGGCCTACCTTAACCTGCATCGTGCCGGTCACGCGCACTCGGTAGAGGTTTGGCAAGGTGATGAATTGGTGGGCGGTTTGTACGGCGTACAGGTAAACCAGGTGTTTTGCGGCGAGAGCATGTTCAGTAAGGCAAGTAATGCTTCTAAAGCGGCCCTCATTTGGCTGTGTACTCATAAAGATTTTAGGTTGATTGACTGCCAGGTGCATACCGAACATCTGAAATCAATGGGTGCACGGATGATTAGCCGGGAGGAGTATTGCGGGCATTTAGATTTTTAAACCAAAATGCTAAAAATATTGGTTAAAGATAATTAGCTTTGTACCATGCAGTCAGCAGTCCCGGTTAAAGAGCGTATTATTTTAGGTATAGACCCAGGTACGGCCGTTATGGGTTACGGACTGGTAAAAGAAACCGGTAACAAGCTGGAGTTGATAAGCCTGGGTGTGGTAAAAATGGCCAATCTTGATGATCACAATCTGAAATTGCAACGCATCTTTGAGAAAACGGTAGCCCTGATTGATAATTACCACCCTGATTGCCTGGCTATTGAAGCGCCATTTTATGGCAAGAATATACAGGTGATGTTAAAATTGGGTAGGGCACAAGGGGTGGCTATAGCAGCGGCGCTATCGCGCAGTTTGTCTATTTGCGAGTATGCACCACGCAAGATCAAGCAATCCATCACCGGAAATGGTAATGCCACCAAAGAGCAAGTGGCCGCCATGCTGCAAACCTTGTTGAAATTTAAAGAAACACCTGAGTTTCTGGATGCAACGGATGGATTGGCCGTTGCCGTTTGCCATAGCTTCCAAAAAATTAGCACCGGGCGTGGCGGTAAAGTTAGTTACTCTGGCTGGGAGGCTTTTGTGAAGGATAATAACACACGCGTAACATCACCCTTAAAAATAAAGAAACAGTAATAAGTTACTGGCGGCTATTGAACCAGAAATCTTAGTGAAGTTAAGGGATAAATCTATACCGCTGCTTCTAATGATCCGGCTACGGTTTTCTCAATCATGTTATTGATAGCTGTAATAGTTGCTGATGGCTTAGTGGCTGCAGGTTTCAAAGCCTCGGCATAAATAAACTCATCAACACCCAGTGCTTGCAATAATGCGTCTGTGCTGATATGCCAGGCTTGTTTGTAACAGTAAACCTTTATTTTGCTGTAATAGGCGTTGGCTTTGAATCTGCGCAGAATTTTTTCCAGGTCGTTCCCCAGAAAATCATAATCAAAAATTACCGATGCCGGCTTAAACTCATTAATGGCCGGAAAAATGCGCATAGCCGTGGTGACGTGCATCACCTCGTTTTTACTTGTTAGTTGAATAACGGGCGACGAAGAAATAAAAATAGTTTTGCCTGATTTAATACGGAACATCGGAGTGTGACAATAGTTTTCGCACTATAAATATACCTGTAAAAAACAGTTTGTCAAGTGTTTATGAATCTGTGGTTGTAAATTAACCGTTGTGTTACATAGATTTAATATTGCTTAAAACCTAAGAAAGCCGCTCAGTGGCGGCTTTTTAGTTAAATAAAAGATTAACAACAGGTTACAATATTATACTGAAAACGTCTGTTATTATCGTGGCTTATTTCCCAATTTCAAAAACGGCGTTCACCTGCATGGTGAATTTCATAGGTCTGATACTAAGATCAGAATCGTCTGCAGAAGATCCGTCCATATATCCGGCAGATACATTAGCAGCTTTGAAAACACGCGCTTGCACAACAACATCACCGCCACTCATATCATTTAAAGTAATGTTGATTACGCTGCCTAATTTCTCATTCAGGGCGGTCAGCATATAAGTAGCTTTATCGCGTGCGGCTGTAAGGGCCAGTACATTTAACTCTTTCTTCAGCTCCGGCATTTTTGAATAATCGTAACCGGCAATATTGGTTGATTGGATACCTTTTGGGTCAACCTTGCTCAAGATCTCGTTATACTTATTCAGATCATGAAAGCGAATGTTATACTGTTTACTGGCCAGAAAATCTGGGTTCTTTTTTTTCTGGATCACGTAGTTGTATGATGACAGATTGTTAATGGTAAAATCAGCCTTCGGGATGCCCGCCTCGGCAATGGCTTTTTCCAACTGGCTTTCCAGCTGACTGATGCTCACCTTGTTCTTGCCATCCATATACTCTTTGAGCGAGATGGATACATTGATGATATCGGGGGTCACTTCTTTTTCGGCAATACCCGTCACTTCAATTTTGCGGCGCAGGTCTACACTTTGCGCAAATACTACAGTATTCAATAATAGCAGGGCTATAATAAAGCTTAACTTTTTCATGATTTTTTGTTTTTATTAGTATGATGCAGGTGGGTTTTGATTTCCACAAACATAACATATTTGTTACGGGGATGTTCTGGAGAAGGGTTTGTTAACAGTAAATACAAAGCATTAGGCCGTGCTTTCCGTCATGTCATGCTGAGCCCCGTCGAAGCATGGTGGGTGGGCCTTTCCGCGCGAGTCTTCGACAAGCTCAGACTGACAACCCTCTCGTTTGTCATTTCACTTTCACAGTCCCGCCGCCGGGATTCTATTACGAAGCATGACACGATGGATTGGCAGACCGCCTTACTTTTTTCCTCCTACCCATCTTTAATCTTGCTTCTTTATTCTTTACTCCCTCCCTTCTGTAACAAAAAAAATATAAATCCATATTCATTCTAAATAAAATATTTATCTTGATTGGCTGAGCACCGAGGCATTTCTATGCCGAAATTTACAGCAGTTTTTCACCTCTAACCCCGACGCATATTATGAATGTCGAGATCCTGGCCCGCGTGCAATTTGCATTTACCATTGCGTTCCACTATATCTATCCACCGTTAAGTATTGGTCTTGGTTTAATCATGGTTATCATGGAGGCCATGTACCTGCGTACCGGCAAAAAGCTGTATGAGCAGATGACCAAGTTTTTTGTGCGCATCTTCGCACTCATTTTTGGCATTGGCGTAGCTACCGGCATTGTAATGGAGTTTGAGTTTGGCACCAACTGGGCCGTTTACTCCAAATATGTGGGCGACGTGTTTGGCAGCGCACTGGCAGCCGAAGGTATTTTTGCCTTCGCGCTGGAATCAGGCTTTCTGGGCGTGCTGCTCTTCGGTTGGAACAAGGTACGCCCCTGGGTGCATTTTCTGGCTACGCTGATGGTAACCGTGGGTTCTATGTTTTCGGCCGTGTGGATTGTGGTGGCCAACTCGTGGCAGCAAACCCCGGCAGGTTTCCATATAGTAGGTACCGGCCTGAATGCCCGTGCACAGATTACCGATTTTTGGGCCATGGTGTTTAACCCATCATCAGTACAGCGTTTAACGCACGTATGGCTGGGCGCTTTCCTTTCCGGAGCCTTCCTGGTGTTGAGCATCAGCGCTTATTACCTGGTTAAAAGACGCCACCTGGAGTTTTCAAAGGCGGCTTTTAAAATATCATTAGTGGTGGCTACTGTTTGTTCACTGCTTCAACTGGTGGCTGGGCATGAATCTGCCAAAGTGGTGGCCGAGTATCAGCCTGCAAAACTAGCGGCGCTTGAGGGGCATTATCCTAAAGATAGCGTGGCCGATATGTATCTGTTTGGTTATGTAGATCAGAACAAGCAACAGGTAAAAGGTGTAGCCATTCCCGGCGGGTTGAGTTTTTTGACCAAAGGCGATTTTAAAAAGCCGGTAACCGGATTGAATAACTTTAAACCCGAGGATCGCCCGAAGGCCGTCAATTTTGTATTTCAGACCTACCACCTGATGGTGGCCTGCGGTATGCTGATGATTGGTCTTTCGCTGCTGGGCTGCTATTTGTGGTGGCGCGGTAAACTGTTTGAGCAACGCTGGTTGATGCGCATATTCGCCTTTTCGGTACTGCTACCACAAATTGCCAACCAGGTAGGTTGGTACAGTGCCGAAGTGGGCCGCCAGCCTTGGGTGGTGTATGGTTTGTTGCGTACATCAAAAGCACTATCGCAAGCGGTAACGGCAGGCGAGATTGTTTTCTCACTCATTCTGTTCAGCTGGGTGTACCTGGTGCTGTTCGTGTTGTTCATCTATATTCTGAACAAAAAGATTAAACACGGACCGTATGATGAGGAAAACCTTGACCACAGTCCGCGGCATATTGAGATGGTAGACGCGCTGTCGTAAACTCCTCCCGGCCTCCCCGAAAGGGAGGTGTATTAGAGTGAGGGAAGGCTCGTCTACAGCGGCCAGAGGCCGCGGGATAGTCGTCACTCGCGAAGACGCGAGCGACTGCGGGAAGATAAATTAATAAATAGCGATGGGTTTCAAACCCATCGTAACAAAGCATAAAAAGCGCTCCCCCTTTCGGGGGAGTTGGAGGGGGTATATGACATTTTTAGGCATAGATTATCAAACATGGTGGTTCCTGCTGATAGGCGCCGTATTTACCGGCTACATTATTCTTGATGGTTTTGATTTGGGTGCCGGGGCGCTGCACTTGTTCTTTGTGAAAGAGCAAAGCCGCAGGATTGTGCTCAACGCTATCGGGCCGGTGTGGGATGGTAACGAGGTGTGGATTGTTATTGGCGGTGGCGCGCTGTTTGCCGGCTTCCCGGTGGTGTATGCCACTATGCTGTCTGCCTTTTACGTTCCCTTTATGTTGTTTTTGCTGGGGATTATATTTAGGGCCATCTCCATTGAGTTTCGCAGTAAAGAGCCCATGTTCTGGTGGCGACGCATGTGGGATATCTGCTATACCTGCTCCAGCGCGTTGATTGCGTTTTTGTTAGGTTTGATTTTGGGCAACGTAATTGAAGGCATCAATGTTGGTCCCGATCATGTGTTTCACGGTAGTTTCCTGGACTTTTTTAACATGTATGCCATCCTGATGGGCATTACCACGCTGGCCCTGCTGATGATGCACGGCGCCATTTATTTGGTAATGAAAACCGAAGACCGACTTTACGCCAAACTCACCATCCTGGTGCGCGATACTACCATCTTCTTTGTCATCATGATTTTGCTTACCTCATTCTACACGCTGCTTTACGAGCCGCATATGGCCAAGGTAATCCGTAGTTTCCCAGAGTTGTTTGTTATCCCTGTAATGATGGTGCTGGCCATTGCCAACATTACCCGCCAAATAACCAAACGCAAGTATATCTATGCCTTCGTATCATCGGCAGTAACTATTAGCCTGCTGATGATCCTGGTTGCGATTGAGCTTTATCCAAACATGCTGTTAAGCAGCCAATCGCCGGCTAACCATTTAACTATCTACAACTCTTCATCGTCAGAAAAAACGTTGGGCATTATGCTCACGTTTGCCGCCATTGGCGTGCCGCTGGTGGTTGGCTACACTACCTTTGTGTTTATGACTTTTAAAGGCAAGGTGAAGCTGGATGAGATGAGTTATTAGAAAACCAGGATTAAACGGATTTATAGGATTGACAGGATCCAATGCGCGTAGGATGACGCCTGCGTTTTAAACAAAAATCCTGTTAATCTTACAAATTCGGTAAATCCCGGTTCTTGATCCACGTTAAAATCAGCATATTTGAAATATGTTATTAGCCAGGTTTCAGCATGAATTGATAGAGGCGGGTTGCGATGAAGCGGGGCGCGGATGCCTGGCTGGTCCTGTTTTTGCAGCGGCCGTTATTTTGCCGGCAGATTTTGATCACCATTTATTGAACGACTCCAAGCAGCTAAAGGAGGATGACCGTTATGAGCTGCGCGCAGTTGTAGAGGAGCAGGCCGTAGCCTGGGCCGTGGCCTCGGTTGATAATGTGGAGATAGATCAGATCAATATTCTCAATGCTTCGTTTCTGGCTATGCACCGTGCGTTAGACATGCTGCACACACGCCCTGAGTTTCTGATTATTGACGGCAACCGGTTCAATAAATATCAAGCCGTTCCGCACCAATGTATTATAGAGGGCGACGGTAAATATTTCAGCATCGCGGCGGCATCAATATTGGCCAAAACCTACCGCGATGACTTTATGAAGCAGATTGCAGCCGAGCATCCTGAGTACGACTGGCACAGCAACAAGGGCTACCCTACCATTAAACACCGTAAAATGGTGATGGAGTTGGGTTATACACCGTATCACCGTCGTTCATTTCGCGTTTCTGATCCTCAGCTGACTATTTTTTAGTCGCTACATTTTGATTGCGCACCCCTGTTGGTTATTTTTGTTTGGTAACCATAACCAGTTTAATCTGTCGTTTTGAAAGTATTGATTCTAACACATCGTATTCCGTTTCCACAAAACGGCGGCTACCCCATTGTGGTGGGCAATACCATCCGCGGGCTGGTGGATGCCGGGCACGATGTATCGTTGGTTTCATTAAACACAGAAAAGCGCTACGAAGACTCGCCGCCACCTGATGACGAACTGCTGCAAAGAATTCAATACCGCTCTTATGATATTGATACCAGCGTATCGCTGATGGACGCGTTGCTCAACCTGTTTAGTCATGATTCGGCCAATATCAATCGTTATTATGATCCGGCTTTTGAGCGTCTGCTCATCCGCGAGGTGCGCAATAACCCCTATGATATTATTCAGTTTGAAGGATTATTTGTAGCGCCTTATCTGGAAGAAGTGCGCAAGCATACCAAAGCCAAACTGGTTTACCGGGCGCATAACATTGAGCACCAGGTTTGGCAGCGTCTGGCTCATCAAAAGAGCGATCCGCTGAAGAAGTTATTTTTAAAGCTGATTGCCGGTCGTGTAAAGCGCTACGAGTTGCAGCACATGAATAGCTTTGATGCTATGTCGGTATTTACCGAGCAGGACCGGCTAACCATGATTCAATATGGTGCAACGGGTAAAATTGAAGTGATACCGGTGAGTATCAATATGTCAAAATATCGCCCCAATTTGCATCAAACTGAATTTCCCAGCTTGTTTTTTCTCGGCTCTTTGAACTGGATGCCTAACCGTGAAGGTATTGAGTGGTTTTTGCAAAGCTTTCACCAGGATTTTGTGGATGGTAACCTGCGCTGCCGTTTCTATGTTGCCGGTAACGATATCCCCGAACAGTTTGACGAATACGAGGCCCTGGGCAAAATATTTATACAAGGCGAGGTAGATGACGCACTGGAGTTTGTAAACAGCAAGTCAATCATGATTGTGCCGTTGCTTTCTGGTGGTGGTATGCGTGTGAAAATTGTGGAAGGGATGGCTATGCAAAAATGCATTATCTCAACCACCCTCGGCGCCGAGGGCATTGCCTACACCAAGGGGCAGGATATTCTGATTGCCGATACCCGTGAGGAGTTTCTGCGTGCCATTAACCGCTGCGTTAGCGACGAGGAATACTGCACGCGCATTGGCCGTAATGCTCGTAAACTGGTAGAACAACAATATGATATTACTGCCATTAACAAGCACCTGGTTAAGTTTTATAACGACGTGCTGTCAGTGTAGAACATATACCCGTCATTGCTGAGAGGAACGAAACAATGACGGGTAAGATTAAAGCAGTCATCACCCAATCATCACTCTTCACTTATCAACCGTTCATCCAGCTGCTTTGTTGCCTTTGCGCCCAGCTTCTTCAACGTCTCTACCCGGCCAACCAAATTACCGCTGCCGGTAGATAGCTTGCCAAAAGCATCATTGTAAGCTTTTTTAGACCGGTCAATATGATCGCCAATGCCCTGCAGGTCGTCCATAAAACCTACAAATTTATCATACAACGCACCTGCCTTGGTGGCAATATCAATGGCGTTGCGGGTTTGCTGCTCCTGTTTCCAGATGCTGGCAACGGTTTTTAGCGTAGCCAACAGAGTTGAAGGGGTTACCAGTACCACCTTTTTGTTCCAGGCAAACTCAAACAGATCAATATCGTGCTGAATAGCTATAGCAAACGACGATTCAATAGGCACAAACAGCAATACAAAATCTGGCGAGCGCAGGCCGTATAAGCTTTGATAGTTTTTTCCTCCCAGGTTATTGATGTGGTTTTTAATAGAGATAATGTGCTGGCGCAGATGCAGATCGCGCTCCTCATCGGTATTGCTGTTTACCAATCGCTCATAAGCCAGCAACGACACTTTCGAGTCGATGATGATATGCTTATTATCCGGCAGGTTCACAATTACATCGGGTTGGAAACGGTTGCCATCCTCATCCTCCAATCCCATACCTTTGCCTTGTTTGGTGTAGCTCTCGCCCTCTAACAGGCCCGATGCCTCCAGTATCCGGTCTAAGATTACCTCGCCCCAGTTGCCTTGCTTTTTGGTGTCGGCTTTGAGGGCGCGGGTAAGGTTGTTAGCTTCCTCGCTAATCTGCTTGTTTAGTTCCATCAGTCGGGAGATCTCTCCTTTCAACACATTCCGCTCGTCTGATTCGGCCTTATAAACCTTCTCTACCTTTTCCTCAAACAGCTTGATATTCTCTTTCAGCGGATTGAGCAGCTGATCTAAGCTGGCGCGGTTGGTATCGGCAAATTTCTGCGATTTTTCTTCCAGCAGTTTACCAGCCACGTTTTCAAATTCTAATCGTAACTTTTGTTGTAGCTCTTGCAGGTAAAGTTCCTGCTCGGCCAGTCGCTCACGCTGTGCTCTTAGCGATTGTTCAGCCGCTGTGGTACGCATGCGCTCGGCCCCCAATTCATCGTTGTAAGCTTTAAGTTGACTTTCAAAACGCAAGCGTTCATCCTGTAGCAAACGGGCAGTATTGTCGCGCTCATTAAGCAACCACTCGCTGCGCTCGGTAGCGCGGGCCAGATCAATATTTAATTGATTGTTTTCTGCCAATAAACGCTGTTGTTCGGCGCTGTCAGTACCGCCGGCCGGACGTTTTAATATGATGATGATTGCGGCCAGCAACATTATAGCCCCGGCAGCTAAAACGAATAGTTCCATTTTGATAAAAATTTTAGCAAAACGAAGATGGGGAATTGATTGGTAAAAAACAAGGCGCCTTGACCAGAGATCAAGGCGCCTTGTTTTTTAGTTATTATGAGAGGTTTAATTCATCAATTGAATTAGTTGGATTCGCCAATCCACTCAAATCTGGTGTAAGGTACCAGCGCTTCAGGAATTTTGATGCCATTCTCGGTCTGGTTGTTCTCTAACAATGTAGCCACAATACGCGGCAGGGCCAGTGCGCTGCCGTTTAAGGTGTGAGCTAGCTGAGTTTTACCCTCTGCATTTTTGAAGCGCAATTTGAGGCGATTGCTCTGGAAGGTTTCAAAGTTTGATACGGATGATACCTCCAGCCAGCGTTGTTGTGCTGCGCTCCAGGTTTCCATATCATAAGTCAGGGCAGATGCAAAGCCCATATCGCCGCCGCACAAACGCAGCACACGGTATGGCAGGCCCAACTTTTGCAACAGGCCTTGCACATGGGCACTCATATCTTCCAGTACATTGTATGATGTTTCAGGGTTTACCACCTGTACAATCTCTACTTTATCAAACTGGTGCAAACGATTCAGTCCGCGCACGTGGGCACCATATGAACCAGCCTCGCGACGGAAACATGGGGTATAACCGCAGTTACGCACCGGCAGTTCGTCGGCCTTCAATATCACATCGCGGTACAGGTTGGTGATAGGCACCTCCGCAGTTGGGATCAGGTATAAACCATCCTGATTTACAAAATACATCTGTCCCTCTTTATCCGGCAGCTGACCGGTACCGAAGCCCGACGCCTCGTTTACCACCAGCGGTGGGATCACCTCGTTATAACCAGCTTTTTCGGCTTCATCTAAAAAGAAAGCAATTAAGGCACGTTGCAGTTTAGCACCCTTGCCTTTATAAACAGGGAACCCGGCGCCGGTAATTTTTACGCCCAGTTCAAAATCAATTAAATCATATTTGGCAGCCAGCTCCCAATGCGGCAGCGCGCTGGCAGGCAGTTCTGGCTTGGCGCCATTTTCTAAAACTATCTCGTTTTCCTCAGGTGTTAGCCCTTTTGGTACAGATGAGTGCGGCAGGTTGGGCAGCAATACAATTTTTTGCTGCAGATTTTCTTCAATAGCAGTAAGCTCGGTAGTGTTTACCTTGATGATTTCGCGCAGCTCGGTAGTGTAAGCTTTCAGCTTTTCGGCCTCGTCTTTCTGGCCGCTTTTCATTAGCTCGCCAATCTTTTTGGCTTCGGCATTGGCTTTGGCCTGCAGTTCTTCGCTGGAAGTTTGCAGGCGGCGGCGTTCTTTGTCAAGACTGATGATCTCATCGACCAACTCGGGCTGTTTGAAATTTTTTACAGCCAAACGTTCCAAAACCTGTTCGCGGTTATCGCGGATATAATTAACTTGCAGCATTATTTTATTTTTAAAACGAAGCAAAGATATAAAGTTCGTGGTTAATGGTTCATAGTTGATGGTGTTTTGTAGCACCGTTTTATTGTGGATGTCATGAACTGATCAGCGTCGCCCAATAGTCTATATAGCCATTTACTCAGTTGCTGCGATTGACTATGAACCATGAACTATCATCTATGAACCAACCCGGCAAACTCTACTTAGTACCCACCCCCATTGGCAACCTGGAAGACATGACCTTTCGGGCTGTGCGGATATTGAAAGAAGCCGACCTGATACTGGCCGAGGATACCCGCACCTCTGCCCCCATGCTTAAACACTTTGGCGTTACCGCCCGTGTTTTTGCACACCATCAGCATAATGAGCACCAGAGCAGTAACGAGATTATCCGTTTTTTAAACGAAGGTAAACAGATTGCGCTGATCTCTGACGCTGGCACACCCGCCATCTCCGATCCTGGTTTTTACCTGGTGCGCGAGGCCTTGAAGCATGACATTGCAGTGGAATGCCTGCCCGGCCCGACTGCTTTTGTCCCTGCGCTGGTTAACTCCGGTTTCCCTACAGATAAGTTTTGTTTTGAAGGATTTTTGCCGCTGAAAAAAGGCAGGCAAACCCGTTATAAGCAACTGGCTGAAGAAGACCGCACTATTATATTATATGAGTCGCCACACCGCCTGCTGAAAACGCTGGAAGAAATGGCTACTTATTTTGGCGCCGACAGGTTGATCTCCGTATCGCGCGAGCTAACTAAAATGTTCGAAGAAACGGTGCGCGGCACGGTTGCCGAGGTGAAAACTCATTTTGAAACGCATCCCGTAAAAGGGGAGTTTGTGATTTGCGTGATGGGGAATACCTCTCCTAAATCCTCTCCGAAGGAGAGGACTTCCAAGTATAGGGATGATGAGGATTGATATTGTATTGATGCACCCGGATTCTGCTCTTACTTTATTAAAGTAATGGACTTTGGATTCCGACGGCGGCCGGAGGCCGCGAGATAGTAGTCACTCGCGGAGACGCGAGCGATTGCGGATTTATATATATTAAAGACAAAATGCGGCAAAGCCGCATTTTGTCTTTAATCCCATTTGCAGTCGCTCGCCTCCTGGCGAGTGACTACTATCTCGCGGCCTCTGGCCGCCGTCAGCAATGTATTAGCGTGTAACCTAATCCCTACACCAATCCATACCTGGCCTGCAACAATCCGCTCGAATAACTCTTCGAACCCATAAATTGTAAACTAGTACGATCGATATGCTCAAACAATGGCTTGCCGCTGCCTAATAAAATAGGGTGAATAGATAGCAGCAACTCATCAACCAGGCCGGCCTGCACAAATGCAGATACCAGCTCGGCCCCGCCAAACAACCAGATATCACCACCAGGACTTGTTCTGATTTTTTGCACTTCACTCAGAAAATCAGCTTTGCGAATAATTTCTACTGCCGGATTTTCTTCGGGCATCAGCGTGTCTGAAAATACAAACTTGTATTGCGGGAAAGCATTGATATCGCCCGTACGCTTAATCAGGTCATAGCTTTTGCGGCCCATAAAAATGATCTCGATCTGGCTGAAAAACTCGGTCATGCCATAATCCTGATCGGCAAAGCACCAATCATACTCGCCGTTGGGGCCTTCAATAAAACTATCCAGGCTCACGGCCACATTTAAGATAACTCTACGCATTTATTCTTCTTTATGTCGCTCTTTCCACTGTTGCGAGAATGATTTTTCGGCTACCTGTGGCATCTCGCGGTAATGTCCCCATGTTTTCTTGAAGAGCTTTTTCAGCAGGAAGTTCTTCATCTTGCCGCCGAAGAAATCCATCAGTTTGCGTTTCTTCATGGCGCGTTTCCACCAGTTCCAGCCAAATTTTTCCATACCGGTCACCAGTCCTTCATTTACGGAGTCGCGGCGGTTAAGCAGCAACATCTTGTGGATCTCTATTTTAACCGGGCACACTTCGGTGCATTTACCGCACAAACTGGACGCATTGCTGAGGTGTTTAAACTCTTCCATGCCCTTCATGTGCGGGGTTATGATAGAGCCGATGGGCCCGCTGTAGGTAGTATTATAGGTATAGCCGCCCACATTGCGATAAATAGGGCACCCGTTTAAACAGGCTCCGCAGCGGATGCAGTACAAACCCTGTCGCTGTTCTTTTTGTGCCAGCAGGTTGGTGCGACCGTTATCCAGCAAGATGACGTACATCTCCTCCGGTCCATCGGTTTCGCCAGGTTGGCGCGGGCCACTCAGGATGGAATTATAAACGGTAAGGTTTTGCCCCGTACCGTGTGTAGCCAGCATGGGCCAGTAAATATCAAGATCGGCTATGGATGGGATGATCTTCTCAATACCCACAATAGCGATGTGTGTTTTTGGAAAAGTAGTACACAAACGTGCGTTGCCCTCGTTTTCGGTAAGGCAGATGCTGCCGGTATCGGCCAGCAGGAAATTGCCGCCAGAGAAACCTACATCAGCCTGCAGATATTTTTCGCGCAATAATTCGCGGGCCTTTGCCACCAAAAACTCCGGGGTTGAGTCTGGCGGGGTATTAAACTTTTCGTGAAACAGCTTGGCAATGTCCTCTTTGCTGAGGTGCATGGCCGGGGTGATGATATGGTATGGCTTTTGCCCCAGCAATTGTACAATGTATTCGCCCAGATCACTTTCCAGGCTTTCTATGTTGTTGGCTTCCAGAAATTCATTCAAATGAATTTCTTCAGTTACCATTGATTTTGATTTGATGGCCGATTTAGCGCCCACCCGTTGCATAATCTTCAAAATCTCCTGCTGGGCTTCCTCCACATCATTTGCCCAGATTACCTTGCCGCCACGTTTTTGAAAATTGGCCTCAAACTCAATCAGGTACTTGTCCAGGTTTTCCATTGACCGCCATTTAATGACATGACCTTTGCGCTTGGAGTTCTCCAAATTGGCCAGGCGACTCAGTCCGCGCTCAACAGCCGTATCATAACGGCCAATATTAAAGTTGATGATCTGGCGGTGCCTTTGGTCAAACACCTTCTGCTCTGCATCGGTCAAAAATTCTTCAGCGGTTTTTCCCATATTCATAAAGACGGTTCAGCAAAATTAATTTGATTAACGACAATTTAACGTTAAAGATTTTAACAATAATGCAGGTGAGGCGAAAATGTGTGGAATGCGGGGCGTGTTTTTGAGTAGGGTGGCGCATACCGTTGTCATTTCGAACGAACAAGCGGAGGTGGAGCAGGGAGTGAGGAGAAATCATGTACGATTGCAAGGCCGTACGGCAAGCATGAGGGATAAGATTTCTCCTCACGCCTCCCACAGCCCCACGCGCTGTTCGTCGAAATGACAGACCTTTTTTGATTTTAAACAGCACAAAGTATTTTTTTAACAATGTTGATAACCCCAGATAGGTTTATACTGATGAAATGACAGCTTTAATGCAACCAGATAATTCTCAGCATTTTGAAAATGATTTGAAGAATGTGGAAATTTTTAAAATCAGTTTTTTATTCTGAAAAATAATCTCTATTATTGCAATCCGATTTTTACGGGCTAAAAATCGCATTAAGAGCTAAAAATCATGGATTTAGTAAAATTTGTTGAAGAGCAATCGGTAGAAAATAAGCAGGTTCCTTCATTTAAAGCTGGTGACACTGTAAGTGTACATTATAAAATTAGAGAAGGTAACAAGGAGCGTATCCAGGTTTACCAAGGTGTGGTTATACAGCGCAACAGCGTTGGTGCTAGCGAAACTTTCACAGTTCGTAAAGTATCAAACGGCGTAGGTGTTGAGCGTATTTTCCCAATCAACTCTCCAAACATCGAGAAAATTGACGTAAACAGCTATGGTAAAGTACGTAGAGCTAAATTGTTCTATCTGCGCGCTCTTACCGGTAAAGCTGCCCGTATCAAATCAAAAAGAGTTTAATTCTCTGCAACACCCTCCGATTGCGGGTGTCAAAAATATTAAAGCCGCTGCCTGAAATAGGTTGCGGCTTTTTGTTATGGCATTTGGTGATGCCTTTCTTCCGGTTGTTTATTGAGATTTACGGCTCATGTTTTGAACTAGCGGAGTGTTGTGCTAAAAGGTGCGTAAGGTAATGAATATGTCTCATGGATTCGGCTCCAGTGCGCAGGTGTTGGGATGAGTTAAGATCCCCTCTTGAGAGGGGGCGCGTTGAATGTGCGGCTGCAGGGTGTGTCATTTCGCACGCACAAAGGACACACCCCTCCACCCCTCTCAAGAGGGGAATCGCTCAGCCCTCGCTTTGTTCTCGTCTTTCCAATACTTGTGTGCTCCAGAGGAGCGAACTTTTTGTAGAAGATCGTTGATGAGATAGATCGAGCGCCGTAGGTGCGGCCAGTTGGGATTGCAGTTGGCAGCATGCTTGTTTGGGCTTTATGCGCCCTTCGACGAAGCTCAGGATGATACCCGGCGCGCTGGTGTTTGATCATTTCACAAATAGAAAAAGCGATAGGTTTCCCCATCGCTTTTTTATCTTTCGGACTAAAGTGACTACTCGGCAATATTATAATAAACCGCCTGTACGTCGTCGTCTTCTTCCAGTTTGTCAATCAGCTTCATTACATCGGCTGCTTGCTCTTCGGTTACTTCTTTGAATGATTGGGCAACGCGCTCTAACTTGGCCGATTTGGTTTCGATACCCATCTCTTCCAATGTTTTCTGCATTTTGCCAAAATCCTCGTATGCGGTGTGGATCACAGCTTCTGCATTACCTTCTTCGTTGGCTTCAACAAAGAGGTCTTCCAGACCGCCGTCAATCAGTTCAAGCTCTAACTCTTCCAGGTCACGCTCGCCCGGATCAAAGCGAAATACAGCTTTGCGGGTAAAAATAAAATCGAGCGAACCGGTTTTGCCCAACGCACCGTTAGTTTTGGTGAAATAACTGCGGACGTTGGCTACAGTACGGTTGGTGTTATCGGTAGCGGTTTCTACAAGTACAGCTACACCATGTGGGGCGTAACCTTCGTAAACAATCTCCTCGTAGTTGCTCGAGTCTTTGCTCGATGCACGTTTAATAGCAGCTTCAACACGGTCTTTCGGCATGTTTACTGCTTTGGCGTTTTGGACTACAGTACGCAAAGCCGAGTTTGTCTCAGGGTTCGGACCGCCGGATTTCACCGCCATTACAATCTCTTTACCTAAACGGGTAAACTGTACGGCCATCTTGGCCCAACGTTTAAACTTTCTTTCTTTACGGAATTCAAATGCTCTTCCCATATCTCAAGGCCCCCCGATCCCCTAAAGGAGGAGGATTTATACTGCCAAGGGCAGTGTGTTTAATTATGTGATTAATATTAAGTTGCAAATTTAACTTACCCGGCTAAATAAACAAACTATCATTTGTGGTATAATAGTTTCCCCTTTAGGGATATAAGTAGGCTAAATTACTGTTTTCAAATTCTCCAGCATGTCTGCCGTCATTTTAGGCAGATCAAATTCCAATTGCCAGCCCCAGTCGGTTTGTGCCTGGCTGTCGTCTATACTTTTGGGCCAACTGTCGGCAATGGCTTGCCGCGGATCATCCCCGGCATAGCTGATCTCAAAATCAGGCAGATGCTTTTTAATTTCATCGGCCAGTTGCGCGGGCGTAAAACTGATGCCACCCAGGTTGTAGCTGGAGCGGATGCAGATCTGCTGCGCCGGGGCATCCATCAGCGTTAGCGTAGCGCGGATGGCATCGTCCATATACATCATAGGCAGGGCTGTATTGGCCGAGAGGAAGCTCTCGTACCTGCCGTTCTTCAGCGCTTCGTGAAAAATATGTACCGCATAATCGGTAGTGCCGCCGCCGGGGTTTGCCCGCCAGCCAATCAAGCCGGGATAACGCAGACTGCGCACATCCAGTCCGTGCTTGCGATTATAATACTCGCACCAGCGTTCGCCGGCCAATTTGCTGAAGCCGTAGACGGTGTTGGGATCCATTACGCAATATTGCGGCGTATTATACTGTGGTGAGTGTGGCCCGAAAACCGCTATAGAGCTTGGCCAGAATACTTTCTTTACACCAAACTCTACGGCAAAATCAAGCACATGGATCAGGCCGGTCATATTCAGATCCCAGGCCATGCGTGGTTTTTGCTCGCCGACTGCCGATAAAATGGCCGCCAGCTGGTAAACCTGCGTGGGCTGATACTTTTGAAAAATGTGATGCAGGTTGTCTTTGTCAAGCACGTTCACAAATTCAAAAGGCCCGCTGTAACGGATGGCATACGTAGGGTTGTTAATATCCGATGCAATAACCCGCTCCGTGCCATAGACACCTCGCAAAGCATTAACCAGCTCGGTCCCAATCTGGCCATTTGCTCCAATCACCAGTATCGTTTCGCTCATGCGTATTTACCTAAGTTTGTTATAAACAAATTTATAAAATTGTGTAATAGTGCAAAAGGCCGGTTAGTAGAAGCCGCTAAAATTGATAAATTGCAAGGTGTTAAAAACCATCAAATATATTACGCAGCACCCCATAAGTGGTGCAAAGCCAATACGTAATATATGGGGGTTCATAAGGTGGCAAATTACATCGCGCTTACGTAAGGTGCCGGTTGTTTATCAGTTTACCTCTAAAAGTAAGCTGTGGGTTTGGAACGGATTAACAGGCGCTACGGGCAATGTTTATTGCGGCTTGCATGAGTTTGAGGATATGGCATTCTTGCTGCATTTTCTTCGAGAAGATGATCTGTTTGTTGATGTTGGGGCCAATATTGGTAGTTACACCGTATTGGCGTCTGCACACGTTGGCGCAAGAACGGTATCTATTGAACCTGTGCCACAAACTTTTGGATATCTTCTGAAGAATATTGACCTGAATAATATAGCCGGTAAAGTGAGTGCGCTGAACGCTGGCGTGGGTAGCACAAAAGGGAGATTAAAATTTACCAATTTGCTTGATACCGGAAATCATGTAGTGGTTGATGATGCCGCTGATGGTGTATTTGTAGATATTAACAGCCTTGATGATATTTTGAAAGACAAAAACCCCACCATGCTAAAAATAGATGTTGAGGGGTTTGAAGCTGAAGTGCTAAAAGGATCGGCAGATGTTTTAAAGCAGGAGAGCCTGAAAGCAATTGTTATTGAACTTAATGGCTCTGGTAATCGGTACGGTTTTAATGATGATGGAATACATTTGGAATTATTGAAAAATGGCTTTAAGTCTGTTAAGTATCTGCCATTTGAACGATGTGTTGTTGAAATTCCCCATAATAAAGAACATAATACTTTATATATCCGTAACGATCGCTTTGTGAGGGCGAGGCTTATGGATAGCCCTAAAACAACCATAAAGGGCGTTTCTTTTTGATTGATATGCCATAACTTGCACATTGCCTGATGTGCTGATAACAATCCTTAACAAGGTGTAAACTTATAATATCCCTGTCTTTTTTCTTTCATCGACACAAAATCCCCGTTCACCGATACATCGATAAAAAGCGCATTTTTTCCGCGCACATTTATATCAGCAAGAGCCGTTTCGAGATCAGTATGTGTTTGTGATTTGGTCGAAAAGGGTTAAAGGCTCTTGTAAAAAGACCGGTTTTATGGTGGCCGGTCTTTTTTATTGGTTTTACTTGAAGGCGCTGCACATTAAACTATTTAACAATACCTCAAGCTGGTGAGGCCACTGCCCAAACCCCTCTCCGGAAGGACTCCTTTGGAGGAGATGATTTAGGTGAGGCTGACTGTTTGTTTAAGAAATCTAAACTACTTAAACCAAATGTTACGTAAATGCTGCTTATTGATGGGCTTGATGCTGGGTAGCAAGCTGGCTATGGCGCAATTGTGTACAGGGAGCCTGGGCGATCCGGTGGTGAACATAACCTTTGGATCGGGTACTTCAACGCATGCTGCAGCCTTGGGGAGTGATTTTACCAGCTACACCTACTCATCGGCAGATTTCCCCATTGATGGTTCTTATACGGTAGAGAATACCACTGCCGGGGCCGGCGCAACCTGGTGGAGCACTACCGATCATACCGGCAACACCGGCGGCTACATGATGGTAGTTAACGCCAGCCTTTCAACAACAGACTATTTTTATAAAAGCACCATTACCGGCTTGTGCCCCGGTACCACTTATGAGTTTAAAGCCTGGGTGGTTAACTTGTTACGCTCGCGTGATATCAGTCCGCCCGATATTACTTTTTTGATTGAAAAACCAGATGGTACGGTAATTAAAAGCCTTAACACGGGGTCTATACCGCTCACTACCGATGGCCCGCACTGGGTCCCCGAAGGCATGCTGTTTACCACGCCGGCCGGCGTGTCTGACATTGTGATCAGGATGCGTAACAACAGCTCGGGCGGAGCCCCGGCCAATGACCTGGCGCTTGATGATATCACCTTCCGTCCCTGCGGCCCAATTATTACGTCCACTTTTGGAGCAACCAGCACAACTGCGTTGACGGGCTGTGCGGGCACCAATCAAACCTATACGTTAAAAGGCGATCCGTCATCGGGCTATACCAATCCCGCGTATCAATGGCAGGTGCTCAATGCTGCCAGTGGCTGGACCGATATTCCCGGCGCTACTTCAACCACCTATACGCTTAATTTTGCGCCAGCGGTAGCAGGCACCTATCAATATAGATTGGTAAGTGCAGAGGCCGATAAGATAGGTTCGGTTAATTGCCAGGTAGTATCCAACGTGCTGACGCTAACTATTAACAGTAGTGTGGCTACTGCGCCCACGGTTAATAGTCCGGTTTGTTATGGCGGTACCATTAATTTAAATGCAGTATCTGCGGATAACTATGAGTGGACGGGGCCCAATGGGTTCACGTCCAGCCAACAATCGCCGGCCATTACTAATGCCACCACGGCTAACTCGGGTACCTATCATTTAAAGACCACAAAAAATACTTGCGAGGCTAGTTTTGATGTGCCGGTAACAGTTAATCCACAGGTGGTTGCCACCGCATCAGCCGCTGCAACAACCATTTGTCAGGGCGATCAAACCACACTGTCGGCAACCGGGGGTGGCAGTTATAGCTGGTCGCCTGCTACGGGCTTGTCAAATGCCAATGTGGCTAATCCGGTGGCTACTCCGGCGCAAACCACTACTTATACGGTTACCGTTACCAATGGCAGTTGCAGCAATACGGCCAGTGCTACCATAAATGTGATCCCCAAACCTACGGTGGATGCGGGTGCGGATAAGAAGATCACCCAGGGGCAAAGCGTTACGCTGGATGGTAAGGCCACTTACGCAACCTATTACTGGACGCCCGCTGATTACCTGAGCAATGCTAATATTTTAAACCCGATAGCCACGCCACCATCAGATATTACCTATACCCTGCACGCCGTCCCGGTAAATGGCTGTGGAACGGAGATTACAGACAATGTTTTTGTGCGCGTGTATACCAAAGTAACCATCCCCAATACTTTTACGCCTAATGGCGATGGTAAGCACGATATCTGGGATATTGAAGGGCTGATTACTTACCCCACTTCAACCACGCAGGTGTTTAACCGCTACGGGAAAGTGGTTTTTGCCAGCACCGGCTACGCCCAACCCTGGGATGGCCGCATGAACGGTGAGAACGTGCCCGAGGGAACTTATTACTACAAGATTGATTTGAAGAACGGTAATGTGTTTGCCGGATGGGTGGCGATTGTGCGGTGATATGCGATAGACGTAGCAATTTTTGTCATTGCGAGGAACGAAGCAATCTCGTCGCATGCAATAGTCCTGCGACGAGATTGCTTCGCGCTCCATCCGTGCCCACAGCCCTGCTCGCAATGACATGAGGGTATGTCCTAAAAAATCTCTTTCAGATATCGATCCATCCGATCCAGGTCGATGGCATCGTTCAGATAGCCGATGTGCATATCGGGCCGGATTAACATCGATTTATGCTGCCCTTTGTTGATCTCAAAAGCATCAAACACCTGCTGGTTTTTTTCTGATGGCGGGAGGTAGTAAAAATTGATCAGTCCGGTATAATGCTGGGTGAGCCATTTGGCCACTATAAACAATTCTTCTTCTATCACCTTGCCCATTAGTATTAGAGTGAAGCCGGGTTTGGCGCACCATTCATGCAGATCGGTAGTGATTTGTTTCTTTTCGTCGTAGATGGAAAGACAAGGCAGCCTGTCGCCTGCTTTAATGCTTTTGGCGTGACTAAGGTGCAGGCTGAGTTTGCTGTCGCGATAGTTGATGCCTGTTTGCGATACCGTTTTGAAGAATAGTTTTCTTACGCCGCCTTTATCCCAAACGTAATTCAGCAGCCTGATCATTACATGTTTCTTAAAGAAGCGCGATAGCGGATTACTGGACATAGCAAACTTGAACACCCTATCAGTAGAGTTAAGCAGCCTTTTGGCCACGGGCATGCGTTCATCTGCATAGCTGTCCAATACGCGCGGTTTAGATTGGCCATTCACTACACCGGCCAGTTTCCAGGCCAGGTTATAGGCATCCTGTAAACCGGTATTCATTCCCTGTCCACCCACGGGCGAGTGGATGTGTGCCGCATCTCCAATCAGAAAGCATCGGCCTGATCTGAAATGCTCGGCCATGCGGTGATGTAGTTTGTAAGTGTCAATCCACCGGCAATCTGTAACTTCGAATGCCTGGCCTGTAATCTGCTTCAGCCAAGGCGTAACTTCTTCCAGAGAAAGCTCGTCCTCTCTATCTTGATATTGTTTAGGCAGACTGCCAACTATGCGGAAGTAATCAGGGTCGCCTGGTAAGGGGAAAAATCCAGCCAGGCCTTTGTCTGACAGGAATAATCGCACCAGATCACTATCAAAATGGATATTCAGTTTGCCGTCAATCAGGTAGAACAGGTTTTTATAAGTATCGCCGCCAAAGGAAATATTTAGTTGCTTGCGTACCGGACTGCGTGCACCGTCGGCAGCAACCACCCAGTCGGCAGTGATGGTTTGAGATTCTCCATCGGCCTCAAGAACAACGGTGGCCTGCTCCCGGGTCTGACTAATAGACTCGAAAGTAGTGTTCCAATAAACTGGGCAACAGTTTTGGGTCAGATAATCTAACAACGCCCGTTCATTGCGCGATTGCGGATACATCAGCACATAGGGATACGGCGTATCGGCACCCTCAACCTGGTCTAATCTTACCTGAGCGCGCGGTTCTCCATAAAGGCAAATCTCTACGCCCATGGCCGGCCGACCCTCTTGCTTTACTTTGTCGGCGATGCCCATCTGCCGGTAAATTTCCATGGAACGGGCTTGCACAGCCAGCGCTTTAGAGTGGGTGGTTGGTCCCTGCTTGCTATCAATAATTAGGGGTTGGATGCCGTAACGCAGCAACTGTGCGGCCATCATTAACCCCGACGGCCCCGCGCCAATAATGAGTACCTGTGTATGTTGCGCGGTGATCTTCATAACTATTTCAGGAACAGAAGATGAGGAATATGGTTGGCTTTTTATGCAAATCTGGCAGTTGTTTTTTCCAGGCTGCTATGGTTTGGGTTTGTACCATTTCGTCGGCCGCGGTCAGGTTGCAGGCAATGCACAAACGGGTTGCCGGCTTGAGGCTGCGCAAAATTTCTTCCAGCAGTTGATTGTTGCGGAAAGGAGTTTCAATAAAAAGCTGTGTTTGTTTAAAACGCTCTGCCTGGCCTTCCAGGTCTTTCAGTCGCTTGGCGCGCTGCACTTTATCTATCGGCAGGTAGCCATGAAAAGTAAAGCTCTGGCCGTTAAAGCCTGACGCCATCAGCGCCAGCAAAATAGAACTTGGGCCAACCAGTGGCACCACTTTAATATTACGTCGATGCGCTTCGGCTACAATATCTGCACCCGGATCGGCCACGCCGGGGCAGCCGGCTTCGCTCATCAGGCCAACATCTTTGCCGACCACCAATCCGCTGAAAAAGTCGCCTAAGCCTTTATCGCGTTGATGTTTGCCGTAGTCGTGAATGGTAAGTTCACTTTGCGGAATCTTCAACCCGGCCTCTTTCAGAAAGCGGCGGGCGGTTTTCTCATTCTCTACAATATACTCACTTAGCTGATTGATGGTATCAACCAGGTAGGGCGTAAAAGATTTGCGCGCAGCATCGTCGGCTAGGGGGACGGGAATGAGGTATAAAGTTCCAGGCATAAACCCCTCCTAAATCCTCCCCGAGGGGGAGGACTTTCCTTTTAATGAGTGAATATTTTGTGTTGATGCCATCGACTTGCTGTATTTTAAAGCCCTCTCCTTTGGGGAGGGTTGGGAGGGGTAGTTATTTCAATTTCTCCAGCGCAGCTTTAATTCTGCCCGGTACTTCTTTAATATCGTCCAGCGAGGTAGCGCCTACCGATGCCCTGAACCAGCAAACGTCATGACCGGTACCAAAGGCCGAGAATGGCACCAGGGCCACTTTGGCTTCTTTGATGAGGTAGAAGTTTACATCGGTCGAGTCTTTCAGTAAATCACCTTCTGGTGTGGTTTTGCCCACGTAATCAACTTTAATGGTTAAATAGATGGCACCCATTGGTTCGATAGAATCAACCTGAAGGCCGTCGGCTTTCATTTGTTGAAAACCTTCGTGCAGTACCGTCAGGCTGTCTTGTACTTTGGCTTTCAGGTCCTCTAAGTATTCGTTTACCTGGTCGTCATGTTTTAAAAACTCGGCCATGGCCACCTGCTCTGGTTTTGGCGCCCAGGCACCCATGTGGCCCACAATGGCCTTCATGTTTTCAATAATATGGGCCGGACCGAAGCCCCAGCCCACACGCACGCCGGTAGCGGCAAAGCATTTAGAGCTGCCATCAACAAAAATGGTAACATCTTTAAGTTGCGGGCGCAGGGTTACCGGGTTGAAGTGCTCGTGGCTGCCAAAGGTTAGTTGCGAGTAGATTTGATCGTACAGCAGGTACAGCGGTTTCTCGCCCGCGGCACGGGTTTTGTTTTCGGCAATTACCAGGTCGCAAATTTCTTCCAGGTCTTTCTTTTTGAACATGGTGCCTGTCGGGTTCAGCGGCGAGCACAGGGCCAGCAGCGTAGCACCTTTCAGGTGCGGACGCAGTTCATCCGCCGTAGGCATAAAATTATTTTCGGGCCTGGTTTGCACCATCACTGCGTTGGCGCTGGTTAAATCTGAGTAGTGGTTGTTGTTCCATGACGGACCAGGGAAAACCACTTTATCGCCCGGATCTACAATGGCCAGAAAGGTAGAGTAAATCAGCGGACGTGAACCGCCAGAGATCAGAATCTGATTAGCCGGATACTCCAAGCCCATGCGCTCATTTAAAAAAGCAGAAACGCTTTGACGCAAAATCAGCTCGCCATCTGCAGACGGGTAGTTGGTTTGGTTGTGGGCATAAGCATCAACAATACCTGCCTTTAATGGTGCTGGGATGGGGTACAGGTTAGAATTAAAATCGCCAATGGTGAGGTTGGCAATGTTTTGTCCTTGTTTTTTCAGCTCGTTAATCTCGCCGGCTATTTTAATGATCTCAGAGCCGCTAAGGTTCTGAGCCAGTTTAGATATACTCATTTTATTTTTATAGGCTGTTTATACCAGGCAAATATAGCGTTACCGCCTGTAACACACCGGGCGTGGGTTAACTTTTTTCTGTTTTTACATTGCGGTGCCATATTGGCAAAACGCTTGGACTTTAATAGTTTGAGTTGTTTTATTATCTTTGCAGCTGCATTAAACGCCGTTTGCAGCGGTATCAATGAATTTATGAGCAAGTATCAAACCCTGTTGTATTACTGCTATACAACCATCCAGAACGCGGAGCAATTTGCCGCAGATCACCTTAAATTTTGTAAAAGCATTGGCTTAACCGGCAGGATCATTGTTGCCGATGAAGGCCTGAACGGTACCGTTTCCGGCGCACCCGAAGCTTGTCAGGCTTATATGGATGCCGTAATGGCCGACGAGCGTTTTGCCAAAACCGAGTTTAAGATTGATAACGTTGACGAGCCTTCATTTGTGAAAATGCACGTGCGTTATAAATCAGAGATCGTACACTCTGGCTTGCGTGATCCGCAGATCATCAACCCGAACATCCGTACCGGGAAACATCTGGAGCCGGTAGACTTTCTGGCGATGAAAGACCGTGATGATGTGGTGATACTGGATGTGCGTTCTAACTATGAGCACTCTTTAGGCAAATTCAAGAATGCCATTACGCTGGATATTGAGAACTTCCGCGATTTTCCGGACAAGATCAATGAGCTGGCTCAGTATAAAGACAAAAAAATCCTGACCTATTGCACCGGCGGTATTAAATGCGAGAAAGCATCGGCCTTGTTGTTGCAAGAAGGTTTTGAAGATGTATACCAGCTGCACGGCGGTATCATTAAATACGGCAAAGAAGCCGGTGGCGAAGATTTTGAGGGTAAATGCTACGTGTTTGATAATCGCTTAGCGGTAGACGTAAACTCGGTAAACCCGGTAACTATCTCAACCTGTCGTAACTGCGGTAAAACCACCGACAAGATGATAAACTGCGCTAATCCGGAGTGCAACGAACACTTTACCCAGTGCGAAGAGTGCGGCACCCAAATGGAAGGCTGCTGCAGCGCCGAGTGCCAAACCCACCCGCGCAAGCGTGTGTATGACGGTACCGGCTACTATGTAAAAGTGCCGCAACCAGTGAATGTGAAGAAGGTTAAGGTTGCAGAAGCTTAATCTGCTGCAAGTGATAGTATAAAGAAGCGCCGTTGGATTCCAGCGACGCTTTTGTTTTTATAAGTCATCCCGAACTTGTTTCGGGACCCCACTGGACAGTTTAGCACGCTTGCTAAGCGTATGGGGTGCCAAAACAAGTTCGGCATGACCTGCATAATCAAGTAACCATCCCAGTCACCAACATCCCTGTTTTAAATCAAAACAAATACCTAACTTGCCATTATGTCATTTTAAAACGTGTTTTGTAACATCGGTATGGCATTTGACATCTAACACCTAAATTAATCAACATAGAAAAATGAAAAACTTACTGATAGTAATTGGCATTGTTGTAGTTATTGCTTTAATGGGCGGTTGCTCATATAACGGCATGGTACAGAAAGACGAGACCGTGAAAAGCAAATGGGGCGAAGTACAAACCCAGTACCAGCGCCGTGCAGATCTGATCCCGAACCTGGTAGCTACCGTTAAAGGCGAAGCCAAGTTTGAGCAAGGTACGCTGACTGCCGTTACCGAGGCTCGTGCTAAGGCAACTTCTATCCAGGTTGATCCGAACAAGCTGACTCCTGAAAACGTTGCCAAATACCAGGCTGCACAAGGTCAGCTGAGCGCTGCTTTGGGCCGATTGATAGTTGCATCAGAACGCTATCCGGATCTTAAAGCTAACGACAGCTTTAAACAATTAAGCGCCCAACTGGAAGGTACTGAAAATCGTATTGGCATGGCCCGTAAAGATTTTAACGATGCCGTGCAAGATTATAACAGCAAGATCCGTGCGTTTCCGGCTAACATTGTGGCAGGTATAGCCGGCTTTAAAGAGAAAGGCTATTTTGCTGCCGAAGCCGGCTCTGACAAAGCGCCGAAAGTAGAATTTTAATAGCTAATGAGTGGATGAGTGAAGGATTGAATGAGTGATATTTAAGATTATTCGCTTCTTCAACCCTTCACTCATTCAAAATTCAATCCTTCACTCATTCAAAAAAGATGGCCCGATTTACCGAAGAAGAGCAATTGCAGATTCGCAGAGCCGTTGAGCTGGCGGAGGCTAGCACCAGCGGCGAAATACGTGTTTGCATTGAGAAAAAATGCGATGTGGAGCCATTGGAGCGTGCCACACAGTATTTTGAGCAGTTAAATATGCACAAAACGCGTCTGCGCAATGGTGTGCTGATCTACCTGGCTACGGTTGATCGTAAATTTGCCATAATTGGCGATGGCGGGATCAATGAGCTGGTACCAGCCGATTTTTGGGACAGTACCAAAGAGGCCATGCTGGAACAATTTAAATACGGCAAACTGGTAGAGGGTATCATAACCGGATTACAGATGGCTGGCCAACAACTGAAAAAATACTTCCCCCACCAGGATAACGACCGTAATGAACTGCCGGACGATATTGCCTTTATGGATGGCGAAGACTAAATTGTGTACACAATGTTTAAGAAACTGATATTGAGCCTGGCGTTGGTGCTGGCCATTGGGGCGGCCTTCGGGCAGGAGTTTCCGGCCAAACCGTCTACCCTGGTTGCCGATTATACCAACACCCTTACCGACGAACAGAAAACCCAGCTGGAACAAAAACTTGTAGCTTTTGATGATTCAACATCGGTGCAGGTTGCGGTAGTGATGATGCAATCTACCGGCGATTATGATATTAATGAATATGCCGCGCTGCTGGGCCGTAAATGGGGCGTGGGGCAGAAAGATAAGAACAATGGCGTGGTGGTGCTGGTGGCGCTTAAAGACCACAAAATGAGCATCCAAACCGGCTATGGCTCTGAAGGGATGCTGCCTGACGCTATTACCCATCAGATTATTGAGAACGATATGAAGCCCAATTTTAAACAGGGCGATTTCTTTGGCGGCTTGAATGCTGCTGTAGATGATATTATCCGTTATAACAAAGGTGAGTACAAGAACGATCATCCGCGTCAAAAAGCTGTAAAGCAAGACGATGGCGGTCCGGCCGGATTCATTATCATCATTGTTATTTTTATACTGATCATGGTTTTCCGCAGACGTGGCGGCGGTGGTGGCAACATCATCGGTGGTCGCGGTTCTGCTAGTCCGTTCTGGTGGTTCCTGGCCGGCTCAATGATGAACGGCGGCAACCGCGGAGACGGTTGGGGCGGTGGCTCATCTGGCAGCGGTTGGAGCGGCGGCGGCGGTTCATCCGGCGGCGGCGGTGGTTTCGGTGGTTTTGGCGGCGGCAGCTTCGGCGGCGGCGGTTCTTCCGGTAGCTGGTAGTTTTTTATAAGGTAAAAGCTGAAAGGTTAAAGGTAAAAGGTGCTTTTATTCTTTCGGTTTTTACTTCTGATAATAAAACCTTTCGCCTTTTTCCTTTATTCTTTCACCTCCCTAAAGAATGTATCAACGCGATTATATATTAAACGAAGCGCGCAAGTTTGCCCAATTGCTGGCACGGTTAATGGGCCTGAAGGTGGATGGCGATGACGTGACCTTTCGGCAAGAGTTCAACGCTGCCCTGCAAGCCGAGTATGATATTGCGGCAGAAACCCTGCTGACGCTTGACGAAGATGCATTTACCCAACACATTGAAAATGCTACCTACAGCCCCGAAAAACTAAATGCCCTCGGCCAGTTACTCTACGTTTATGCCGAACCTTTGGAGCAGAACGATGACACCCGCCTGCTGCTGAAAAAAGTACTCATCATATTTGATGCTTTAGAAAGAAAACACCATTTTCAGGCGTTTGAAAACATTGCCAGGCGTAATGATATTTTGCGCTTTTTGAATTGAAAAATACATTAACCCTAATTGTGGGTTCACGTCATTAAAACACGTCATTGCGAGGAACGAAGCAATCTCTGTACATGCAAAGCCGATTTGCCTATCGGACTGTCCTAAGCAGAGATTGCTTCGTTCCTCGCAATGACGTAAGGATATTGACTCGTAATTACCACTCCCAAAATCAACTACATCCCATGAAATGGAAAGTCTGCGCTTCTGAATACATCCACAAAGGCCCATGGGCCACCCTGCGTACCGATCATTGCGAAATGCCTGACGGCCGGCAGGTAAAAGATTATTATGTGCTGGAATACCCTAATTGGGTAAACGCCGTAGCCGTAACCGAAGAAGGTAAAGTGTTGATGGTTCGTCAATACCGCCATGCTGCGGGCATCGTATCGCTGGAAATTCCCGGCGGCGTAATTGATGATGGCGAGGCCCCGGAAGTAGCCATGCGTCGCGAGCTGCTGGAAGAAACAGGTTACCAGTTTGATGATATCGAGCTGATTTCAGTCGTTTATGCCAATCCGTCAACAGCTAATAATCACACCTATTGCTACCTGGCCCGCAACGGCAAAAAAGTACAGGAGCAGGAACTTGACCCTACCGAAGACATTCAGGTTGAAGAATACACCCTGGCTGAGATAAAGCAACTTTTAGCCGAAAACAAAATTGCCCAGGCACTGCATTGCACCGGCTTGTTTTATGCGTTATGGAAGTTGGGGGAGATAGCCCTGTAGAATCCTAAAGTAGAGCCACATATTTTTGGCTCCCATAGATATGGTCTAAAAGCAAAAGAGCCACAAATATGTGGCTCTACATGTTATTTCCATATGTCATTTCGACCAACGGGAGAAATCTTCTCGATCATACATCCCGGCTGATCGCTACGAAAAGGTCCTTCACTTCGTTCAGGATGACATCGTTAATAATTCTTAATTCAGCTTATACGATGCCACCAGGTAAAACTCTGGTATCTGCACGTTAAAAGTAGTGTTGTCCAGCAGGCGCACCATCTGGTACTCGCCTTTCATACTGCCCATATCGGTTTTGAGGTTACAGCCAGATACATACTCGTGGGTTTGGCCCGGCTCAATAACCGGTTGAATGCCAACCACGCCTTCGCCTTCCACTTCGCGGCGGGTGCTGTTGCTATCAAAAATGTGCCAGTGGCGGCGCATTAATTGCACGGTGTAACTACTCAGGTTTTCAATACTGATGCGATAGGCAAACATGAAGTGCTCGTTTGCCGGATTTGAGTACTCGGGCTGGTATTGGGTTTCTACCGTAATTTTAACACCTTCTGTAATCGTTGTCACCATAGCAATCTCCTTTTTTTCAAATATATAGAACCGTTACACAAAAATCAAGCCATCTGCTCGCTATAGTGTTCTGTAACACGGTGCAATATCTCGTCAATCTGCTCAAAAGTATCGGCCACCACCAGTTTCATGCGATATTCTTTAAAATGATCCAGTCCTTTAAAGTAATTGCTATAATGGCGGCGCATCTCAAAAATGCCCGTTTTGGGGCCTTTCCAGGCTATTGATTTCTCTAAATGTGTGCGGCAAACGTCTACACGTTCGGCAATAGTTGGCGGGGCCAGCATTTCGCCGGTTTTAAAATAATGTTTCACCTCGCGGAAAATCCACGGATAGCCAATGGCCGCACGACCGATCATCATGCCATCCACTTCATATTGCATGCGCCATTCAGCAGCCTTTTGTGGCGAATCGATGTCGCCATTGCCAAAAATGGGGATTTTGATCCTCGGATTTTTACGGATCTGGTGGATCAAAGTCCAGTCGGCCACGCCTTTATACATCTGCGCACGGGTGCGGCCGTGTATGGTAAGCGCCTGAATGCCTACATCCTGCAGGCGTTCGGCTACTTCATAAACGTTTTTGGTGTTATCATCCCAGCCCAGGCGGGTTTTTACCGTTACTGGCAGGTGGGTGGCTTTAACAACGGCGCTGGTCATGGCCACCATCTTGTCGATATCCTGCAGCAGGCTGGCGCCGGCACCACGACAGGCCACGTTTTTAACCGGGCAGCCGTAGTTGATATCCATCAGATCGGGACCAGCCGCGGTGGCAATCTCGGTAGCCTCGCGCATATGCTCAATATCACTGCCGAAGATCTGAATACCTATGGGGCGCTCATACTCAAATATGTCCAGCTTCTGGCGGCTTTTGGCGGCATCACGAATGAGGCCCTCACTGCTGATGAACTCGGTGTACATCAAATCTGCACCATTCTGCTTGCACACGTAACGAAAAGGCGGGTCGCTCACGTCCTCCATCGGGGCCAGCAGCAACGGAAAATCACCTAAATCAATATTTCCTATTTGTACAGACATGCTTATATTTAACCCTGCAAAAATACGATTTTTTAAAGTTTGATGGATACCCCCGAGAGATACGTAAAACCTTTATCGCCTGTACTTCAACTTTTTTACCTTTTGCTGATAAGTTTTGGCTGTATGGTGGCTGGTTTGTTTATTGGCAAAGAGGCGGTGGCCATGATCTACGGAAAAACGATATCCGATCAGGTAGTGCAGATGCGGCCCGTACATTCTGCAACCTACGTATATGCCATGCGTATGTTTTTGGGGCTAGGCAATACCGTCCTTGGTTTCTGGACACCTGCCCTGGTGTTTGCCTTTTTAGTGGTCAGAAAACCACGTACTTACTTAAAGTTCGACTCGCATTTCTCGCCCGTTCTATTGGTCTACGGGCTGCTGTTCATGGTGTTCTTTACGCCCGTTACGGATATCACCATTTACTGGAATCAGCATCTTTCATTGCCTGCGCCTTTTAAAGGAGTAGATAAGTTGATACATGATCTGGAAAACCAGAACGAGGCGGTTTTTAAGGAGGTGATGAATATGCGCTCTGGTGGTGATCTGTTGGTAACCTTGTTTGTTGTTGGTTTCCTGCCGGCCATTTCAGAAGAATTCTTATTCAGAGGATGCCTGCAAACCATCTTCAGACGTTGGGATATGAGCGTACACAGTGCCGTTTGGCTGGCTGCTTTTATATTCAGCTTTATGCACTTTGAGTTTCTGGGTTTTGTTCCACGGATGTTGTTAGGCGGTGCGCTTGGCTATCTTTGTGCATGGAGCGGTAGCATCTGGCCATCGGTGTTCTGCCACTTTTTAAACAATGGTTTTGCGGTGGTGGTTACCTATCTGTATCAGCACCAGCAGGTAAAGATTGATCCGGATAGTAATACCCCCATGTTTAGTCATTATATTGTCTATTTGTTTTGCTTACTGATATCTGTATCTATTTTAGTCTATTATCGTAAAAAAGCAATAGCAACAAACCCCGGACAAGATGGAGAAGAACTGGATTAAGTTTTATACATCCACCAACTTTTATCAGGCCGAAATGGTGAAACAGGTACTTACCGAGAACCTGATTGATACGGTGATTATGAACAAACAAGATTCATCGCATCGCACCTTCGGGGATATTTCTGTTTATATACACAAGGACGATTTCAGCGCGGCAGTTGAAATAATGATCCTTAATCAAATTAATCATCAATGAAAACACGTGCCATTACTGGCTTCTTCTTCGTAATTGTAATGCTGGCCTCGGTGCTGATTAACTGGTATGTGTTCAGCGCTTTTTTTCTGCTCCTCTCTGCCGCAAGCTTAGCCGAGTTTTACGGACTGATTAAAACTAGCGGTGCTAAACCCAATGCCATTGGCGGCATTGCCCTGGCTATAACGCTTTACTTATTGTTTGCCTTAATTAATGTGCCTGTACTGGGAGCTGGCTGGCATACAGTCATCCTGTCGCCTGGAGTAGTCAAAGGACTGGTGGGTGTAGCCATCGTGTTATCGGCACTCATTTTCATCAAGGAGTTATTTGGCAAAGCCGTAGCGCCGTTTGCCAATCTGGCTTATACCTACTTTGGGCTGATATTTGTTATTGCGCCGTTCATTTGTTTTTATGCGCTGGGCTTTACCCAGATGACTTATAGCTTCCACTTGCCTCTGGGTTTTATGGTGATGCTTTGGGCTAATGATACCGGCGCTTACCTGAGCGGCAGGTTCTTTGGTAAACACAAATTGTTTGAACGTCACTCGCCTAAAAAAACATGGGAAGGTTTTATTGGCGGCGTCATTATCAGTGCCGGTGTGGGTCTATTGCTGAGCCATTATTATACCGAATTGTTCTGGGGCCACTGGGTGGTAATTGCGCTGATCATTTCCTGTTTCGGCACTCTTGGCGATCTGGTTGAAAGTATGTTTAAACGCAGCATCGACGTAAAAGACTCAGGCGGTATTTTGCCGGGACACGGCGGTCTGCTGGATCGTTTTGATGGGTTACTGATGGCCGCGCCGCTGGTTTATGCTTATTTGAGTTTGGTTGTCTGAACCAGGATTTAACGGATTTTCGTAAGTTGATTTATCGGCACTCAAGGTGGTTTCTTTGTTTAAAAGGATATAAGGAGTGTATTTAAAAGTGGGCTGACTGTCATCCTGAGCTTGTCGAAGGGCGCGCGAAGGCCAAATTAGTCCACGCGCACGTGTTTCGACAAGCTCAACATGACACCCCTTGATCTTTAGATGATATCGTGTAAATATTAAAAATCTCGGTTCAAGACAAACAAAAAGGCATCCCTTTTTAGAGATGCCTTTCTTTATATCTTATAAAATCCTATTAATCCTAAAAATTCGTTGAATCCTGGTTCTGGTTACACCGAGAATGAACTGCCACAACCACAAGTACTGGCCGCATTCGGGTTGTTGAAAACAAAACCGCGGGCGTTCAGTCCGTCCTGAAAATCAATTTGCATGCCTGCAAGGTACAGGCCGTGGGCTTTGTGCATAAACACGCGGATGCCTTCAATATCGTATTCGTTATCGCCATCCTTTTTCTGGTCAAAACCCAGTATATAGTTCATGCCGGCGCAGCCACCACCTTCAACGCCTATGCGTAGGCCAAAGTCGTCACTAAGCTCCTGCTGATCTTTTAGTTTATGTAGTTCTTTAACCGCACCATCGGTAAAAGTTACCGGGGCACTAGCAGTTTCAACAGCGTTACTCATCTTAATTTCAAATTAATGTGTTTTCAAATATAACGCAAAATGCACAACTTTACCGTCGCTAACCCAATTAATGACCTCTGCTTAACATTTATAAATTTGTACGATGATGCTTTTTTCTGTTCTAGTTGAGGTTTTTAAATATGCCGTTGCCGGCATCCTTGTACTTTTTGCGGCTTTGTACCTGTTTAAGCCGTATCTTAATAATCAGGAGAAATTTAAGCTGATAGAATTCAGGAGAGCGCAGGCTGCCCAAACGCTGCCTATGCGCCTGCAGGCTTATGAGCGATTGATCCTGCTGATTGATCGTATCAACCCCGCAAATATGCTCATCCGCTTAAATGCAAACGCCTATAGTGCTGCCGAGCTGCACAGTTTAATTATAAACGAAGTGCGCAACGAGTATCAGCATAACGTAACGCAGCAATTATATGTATCGCCGGCATCATGGACGGTGGCCAAACGCATTAAGGCAGATACCACCAACCTGGTCAACAACGTAGCCCGTACATTGCCGGGCGATGCCACGGGGTTAGACCTGGGGCGGGCCATCCTCACGCAACTGAGTCAGGCTGAGATTGACCCCTACGATGCCGCCGCACAACTGATTAGGGCGGATGTGACAGAGCTATTTTAAACATCTATGATATATGGCAGACGGTAAACAGATCAAAACCACATCGGGAATAGAAATAAAAGAAGTTTACACAGAACCGTCGGCCATGAGCGAGCAGCCAGGCGAGTTTCCGTTTACCAGGGGCATTCAGAAAGATATGTACCGTGGCCGCCTGTGGACCATGCGCCAATACGCCGGGTTCTCTACCGCCGAAGAATCAAACAAACGATACCATTATCTACTCAGTCAGGGCACCACGGGCCTGTCGGTAGCGTTTGACCTGCCCACGCAGATTGGCTACGACTCAGACCATCACATGGCCGAAGGCGAGGTGGGCAAAGTTGGTGTAGCCATAGACTCGCTGAAAGATATGGAGCAGCTGTTTGCAGGTATCGAACTGCAGAACATCACCACCAGCATGACCATCAATGCTACGGCCCCCATCCTGCTGGCCATGTACATCGCGTTAGCAAAAAAGCAGGGGGCAGATTTAAAGCAACTATCGGGCACCATCCAGAATGACATCTTGAAGGAGTATGCCGCACGTGGCACCTATATCTATCCGCCTGCGCCGTCTATGCGCCTCATTACCGATGTGTTTGAGTACTGCAGCAAAGAGGTGCCCAAGTGGAACACCATCTCTATATCGGGCTATCACATTCGCGAGGCAGGATCTACCGCAGTGCAAGAGCTGGCTTTTACCCTGGCTAACGGTAAGGCCTATTTAAAGGCGGCGCTAGAGAAGGGGTTGGATATAGATGTGTTTGCACCTCGCCTGTCGTTTTTCTTCAACTGCCATAATAACTTCTTTGAAGAGATTGCCAAATTTCGCGCTGCGCGCCGGATGTGGGCCCATATGACCAAAGAATTGGGGGCAACTACGCCTGAGGCCCAGAAACTGCGCTTCCACACGCAAACGGGCGGTTCTACCCTTACGGCCCAGCAGCCACTTAATAATATTATACGCGTAGGGCAGCAGGCCATGGCTGCGGTGTTGGGCGGCACACAGTCGTTACATACCAATGGGTATGACGAAGCTTTATCGCTCCCTACAGAAGAAGCGGCACGCATTGCGCTGCGCACCCAGCAGATCATTGCGTTTGAAAGCGGGGTGACGGATACGGTTGATCCGCTGGCCGGCTCGTACTTTGTAGAAGCGCTGACCGACGAGATGGAGGCCGCCGCCAAAATCTATATAGATAAGATAGATGCCATGGGCGGGTCGGTTAAAGCTATTGAGCAGGATTACATCCAGCAGGAGATTGCCCGGGCGTCGTACGAATACCAGAATGAAGTAGAGCGTGGCGAGCGCGTAATTGTTGGCGTAAACAAATTTGTGCAGGAGGAAAAACCGCATGGAGACGTTTTCAGGGTGGATGATAGTGTACGGAAGCAGCAGACCGAGCGCCTTGATCAGCTCAAAAATACCCGTGATAATGCGGCCGTAAAACAGTGTTTAAACGACCTTGAAAATGCGGCAAAAAACAGCCAAAATTTGATGCCTTTTTTGCTCAATTCTGTGCAGAATTATGCCACTCTCGGAGAGGTGGCAAATGCTCTCAGAAATGTGTTTGGAGAGTACTGAAAAAGCGCAAAAAGTGTTGATAATGTGCGTTTTCCACATTGGTTATTAACATTTTGCTTCGCAAAATTTTATTCTAAAACCTTTCGGAATATCATTTTTTTGTGTAATTTTTTGCTTTAAAACAGTATTTTATTTTTCTTGAACAAATAAAACTAAAGCCCAAACAATAGCGTATAATGGTTGTTTTAGAAGCATTATCACTTATGAACATTCCTCGTCGATACAATAACATTCGTTTTTTGATTCGAATTTTCCTGCAAAAAAACAGGGCAAAAATGGCCTTTTCAGGGCCGTTTGAGGGTTCGATATTTTTTTCAAAATTTTAGTTTTTTTAACGGCTTTTTTTTTTAATCTTCGATGTTCCGTAGACGGCACATCTTGCCGGATTAGTTGGGATTGTATATCAGTATTTTAGAAAGAGACAT